>CAMVDU010000025.1 GCA_947166345.1 uncultured Prevotellaceae bacterium | reverse complement strand
GGCGAATACGTATTTGTCTTTGTTCATCTTGCAGCCTTTCAATTTGACTGCAAAAGTACAAATTCAAATCAGTGCACCCTTAAAACTACTCGTAAAAGACTTTATTTCAGCGATTTCAAAGAACAATTAGTCCACTTTAACGGGACAGTAGTGACCCGAAAAAATTATTAGATTTATGAAAAAATTAAAAATTATTTTGCTCATACTCATAGTAGGAATGAGCGCAATAGGAGCAAAGGCTCAGATTGGTTATCAAATTGCACTGCTAAACACAGCCACAGGTGAGCCACGTATTAACGAGACGGTGACCGTATCAGTTTCATTGAGCAACAATGCAGGTGAAGTGTTCTACAGCGAGACGAAGTCGGCAACTACCAATGACTTCGGAATTCTCTCCCTTTCCGTCGGCAATGCCGATACGTTCAAGGATGTTGACCTTACCAAAATGCCATTTTTTATCGAAGTATCAGCAAATGGTGTCATGATAGGCAAAAGCCAAATGCTCAGTGTGCCTGTGTCTGAAGTTGCAAAGAGAATGGCACCGATTGATAAGAAATTGATTGTGGGGACACACTATGTTTACTACGATACTGAAGAAGAAGAATGGAGCAGAAATGTCATAACTTTTAATAATGATAATACGGGAACTATCCAATGGCAATATAAAGAAGATAACGATATATACAAAGGAGATATAAGATCTTTCACATATGGTATTGACGGCAATAGAATATATTTGTTTAGAGATGGAAAAGGAGCAATACAAGCATTAGTGTATTATAATGGAAAACTGTATCAGTTTGATGATTGATTTTGCTTTATGAAAAAATACTTAGTTCAGATAATCTGTTTGCTCATGGCAACGAATATGTTTGCCGAGGGTGAGCAATGCCTGGTAGTGTTGCTGAAGTCGGGCATGCAGATTAACCTGCCCGTCAGCGAGCAGCCGAAGATAACCTTTGACGGTACGGTGATGCGCGTGGGCGACGGCGACTATCAGATAGAAAACGTGAGGAAGTGGATGGTTGGCGACCCCGACGAGATAGCGCAGAGTGTGGAAGATGTTAGGCTCGAAAAGTCCATTTCTTATAAGGACGGTATCCTAACACTTGGCAGCGGGGAAGACGTCCATGTGTGGAACTCGGCAGGTATAGAGATGCCCGTGCGTCTGAAGAACGGACAGGTGGACATGACAGCATGGCCGCAGGATGTCTATTTGGTGAAGGCAGGACAGGAAACCCTAAAACTGAGGAAACGATGAAAAGACTAAACATTATTATATTAGGCATGCTCAGCCTCGTGCAAGGTTTGCAGGCACAGGAGGATGTCGGCGAGCAATTGCTAGTGTTCCGCAACACGGGCGTGGTGGACCTGCTCTACACTAGTGAAGTGGACAGCATCGTGACCAATGCCACATCGCAGATTTTCTATGCAAAAGATACCGTACTTGTGGTGCCTTTTGCTGAACTGGATAGCGTGGCAGTGGGCAGCAGGAATGAGATGAAATTCCATTCAGACGTAAAGGAGATGACCAGCGAAAAAGACCTACCTTGGATTATCCGTTTCGATGGGCGATCGGTCTATTATCGCAACGACACTCCTGTAACGATTCTCCCTCAAGTGGGCATGAAACTGTTTTACGGCATAGAGAACAATCCTTCGGAAGCATCAGTGTTTCCCTACGGCCTTTGTGTCAAGGTAAGCGCAGTTGAAGAAATTGAAGGTGAGATACGTATCGACGTAGAACCGGTTGGTCTGGAAGACATCTTCAGCCGTTTGTTCTTTGCAGGCCCAATCACATACAATGTGCCAGCGACAGCCTCACAGAGACATGCTCCAGTGAACGCCACTATTGATCTTGGCACAGGCTTCGATATTGACGAGGTCGGCAGAGTTGAGGTGAATGGTTCCTTGAAAGTTACTGGCAATGTTGTATTTCGCATTGGTTATCAACATGCCGATCTGGACCTAGCTTATGCATATGGGGTGGACCTGACGTTGAAAGCCAGGGAAAGCACGACCCACAATTACGAGGAATTAAGCTCGGAGGTCAATATAGGCACATTCTATAAATTGTTGAATCTTCAGGCTGCCATAGGGGCCTTTGCAGACCTAAACGCTGAACTGTTGCTTGGCTTGGACTTAAAACGCACCTACCACCGTAAGTTGCTATGGACACGCCGTGGTGGCGACAGCTCATTCGAATTTAAGGATACTGGTCAGGACGGTCCTCACGACGATGAGGCTAAGTTTGACCTGACGCTCAATGGTTCTGTATTCTTCGGACCTATGGTACGCATCGATTTCGTAACCATTGGCGACCTGATAGGTGCTCGGGCAAAGGTTAAGCTTGGAACAGAGATTACGGGTGAGGTCAGTTTGGGCATGTTGCAGAACATGCGCAACTACGAATCGGAGGCATACGGCAATGCAGAATTGAACTTTTACGGCAAAGCGGCTGTGGAAGGCTATGTCACTAACCGACACTATCTGGCCTGGGGCGACGTTGACGAGCACCAAGTGTTTAGCATAGTGGCTTCCTTGGTAGGATATACATGGAATCTGTTCCCAAACTACCAGCAGACAACAGCCACAGCTTCAACCACAAGTGAACAGACCGTGAACACTGACGTAGCGACTGCTGTCACAGCGCCTACGCCTACCGACATCGAGACGGGTTTCGAGATTGTAGATTCTCAGGGTGAGGTCGTAGACAGCATCTATGTGGGCACAATTCTGGCTAAACCGGAAGACATGACCAAGGCACAGATATTCGACTCGAAGATTGTTTTGCCGCCAACCATCAAACGAGATGACTTGGAAGGATACACCATGCGTCCGGTGTTTCATTATGCCAACTATACTATCAGTGCTGCTCCAGTGGGTATCAGGAAGGATGTACTTTTGCAGCTCTACACCTCAACACAGAGCAATGGGGCAATGACCTTTATCAGCAGTGGACCGTTCATTGGTGAAACTACTGTTGACAGCATCAACTACAGAATGGGGGCCTATCTACCAGTGCCGCTGAAAAAAAACATCTATGACAAGCGTGAAGAGCGTCCTTTTACTCCAGGCACTTATATCTCCAGCGAGCAGTCGCTGTGGATTGTGGGAGTTTGGCAGGGCGAAACCGAAGGTAAGCCACTAAGCGTGACTTTCAACGATGACGGCAGCGGCGAGTGGCAGGAACTGCCGTTCATATATACGCTCAATCAACCACAGAGTGGTGAATTGCTCCTTTGTTATGAGGATGGCCAACAGCGAGTGTTCCGTATAGAACTAATAGATGAAAGTAAATTGGCAATAAAAGATAAACGCAGCCATAAATCCATAAATTTATTAAGAAAGAACTAGTTCAAAGAATCAATTTAATGTAATTGAATTAAATTATAACATTATGAAGAAGGTATTATTAACTATCATGCTCACTTTGGGCTGCATCTTTGCTAATGCACAAGATTATTCCATACAGAGCGAAGGAGTAGACAATAGTGGGAACTACGTGGTAAGAATCGTAGTCTCAACGAAGAGTAAGCCCTCGAAAGCAGCAGAGGACTTGGTAAAGCAATATGCCGTACATGGTGTGATGTTTCGTGGAATAACGGCTGCGAAAGGTTATAGTGCACAGCCGCCACTCATTAATGACCCGAGCATTGAACAGACAAAAAAGGAGTTCTTTGAGGCTTTTTGGCGTGAGAATGGATATTCTCGTTATGCTTCTATAGTTCCTTCCTCAATGACTGTCATGAAGAATAAGCAGACAAAGATGACTGAAACGTCTGCCTTGGTGACTGTATCAAAAGAATTGCTCCAAAAAGAATTGGAGGATAATGGAATTATTCAGGGATTCTCAAATCTGTGGTAAGCTATGAAGAAAGGGCTATTATTAGTTGCAATGATTTCATTTATAACAAATGTAATTGCACAAGACCGTGTGATAAGGATGCCAGAACCGCCATCCAAAAATCAGAACATTGCCGACGAGGATGTAGTGAAGTATTGGTGTGCTTTTGAGGCTGGTGGAGGTTCTACAGCAATGGAGAATATGAAGAATGTTGCTATGGTAGGAGCATCATTTGTAGGAGGTTATCGTTTCAATCAATATCTGAAGGTAGGTGCGGGACTTGGTGTCCTTTACTATCCTAACAGCAGCAATGTTCGTGATACAAAGAAACATCTGGCCACGCCGCTGTTTGTAAATGCTCGTGGAAATATCCTTACTGATGATATTCGCTATATAGTTCCATACTGGTCTATAAATATTGGTACAACTATCCCTGATGGTTTCTTTCTGACTCCCTCAGTGGGAGTACGCATTGGCGAGAAACGTAATGCTTTCTTGGTGAGCGTAGGCTACACGCTTCGCCACATGAAATCATATCCTGAACACACAAAATATTATAGTGGTGCATTGTTGAAACTTGGTTATGAATTCTAAAACATTTAAGCACAATGAATAAACAATTAATATTTTTAGCAGTCATTGCAATTGTGACTTTGACTGGCTGCAAAAGCAAGGAAGTGTCAACAGCTGCTTTCCATAGCTACACCACCGAGTGTTTAGGGAAAAGCATGGACGGTAGTCAAACTCTACGAGTATGGGCTTCTGGGCGTAACAGGGCAGATGCCATAGAACAGGCCCAGAAAAAGGCTGTCTATGATATGGTGTTCACAGGCATACAGGCCGGTAGTGGTGATTGTAATGCATATCCAATAGTTGATGAGGCTAACGCCCGCAAGAAGTATGAGGACTATTTCGACCTGTTTTTTGCCGACGGCGGTGCATATAAAGAATATGTGTCGTCTGTTAATCAGAAGAAATCGGCAATGCAGCGGTACTATGGTGATGGGGCACAGACCTTTGGTATCATTGTGACCGTTAACCGTTCTGCCTTGCGGCAGCGGTTTATTAATGATAATATTATAGTCAAATAAAGTAACCACATAGAAATGAAAAAAATAATAATGACTTTCGCACTCCTGCTGATGATCGCAGGAAGCGCTTTCGCACAGAAAGTGATGACACCACCGCATGTAATGGTCGTCCCTGACCTAATTTATTGCAAGAGCCACGGCTTTACGCAGCAGTTCAACAACAACGGCATCACAGAAGTCATTCCTGACTATGAGCGGGCTCTTTCGGAAGACCCTTCACTTCATGCTGCTCTCACACAGGTTGCACAGTTGATAACGGATCGCAATAGTGATATTGTCATTGTCGATATTATTGAAGCCATTAACAATGCCAAGGCTGATAGGGCTATGGCGGCAGCCAACGCTGGCGATGAATCAGAAAGCGTGGATGAAGCTATCATTAGAAATTCTGAGGCAGACATTCTGGTTAAAGTTCAATTTGACTTGGTAAAGAATGGCCCGGAATACCGTGTATCATACGTTCTAAATGGAACAGATGCATACACTAGTAGGAATTTTGCGCCTGTCTCTGGATTGGGCAAGCCTTCAACATCGGCAAATCCTGTAGCACTGCTACGTGAGGCTGTATTTGAGAATATGGAGGCATTTACAGGAAAACTTCTCTCTTACTATACATCTATGGTTTCCAAAGGACGTATGGTTGCGTTTGAAATAAAGACAACATCTACCGCTTCTGTAAATATGAACAGTAAGGTAGGACAATACACTCTACGTGAACAGATTGAGGATTTTCTTTACGACAACTCTGTAGATGGCAATGGGCTTGAAAGAGTTCAGAGTGGAAGTTCATTCCTACGCTATCAAGGTGTCTATGTTCCACTTATCTCTACAATACGTGGACGTCAGCGCAAGCAAGGAGCAAAAGACATTGCTCAGAAACTTGTCAACTTTCTTGAAAGTAATGGCGTAACAGCTGATTATAAAATAAGAGGACTCGGTAAAGTGAACATTTATATTAAATAATGAGGAAATAGGATATGAAGAAGACTATATTGGCATTAGGTATGGCTGTACTCTGCGCCATTCCGATGAATGCACAGAACGACTGCATTATTCCGATGATGGTATTGGTACCGCAACAGATTGACTCGTTGGCACCTATGGCACAGTCTAAGTTGGAAACAAGGCTGCGCCAGATAATTACCCAGAATGGCATGGACGGTGGCGCACAGTTTGCGACTTTTAGCATTGTTGCAAACCTAACAGAAGGTTCAAAAGAAGTGATAAGTGGATTACGTCCTTTAGTGACGCTTACCAGCGAACTGGAATTATATGTTGGCAACAACTATACTGGAGACAAATTTGCCTCCACGTCCATTGTGCTCAATGGTGCAGGACGTAATGAGTCTAAAGCCTATACTGCTGCATTTGGAAGCATCAGCACAAGCAATGCTCAGATACAAAAATTCCTTAAAGACGCCAAACGCAAGGTGAACGAGTATTATGAGACGCAGGTCCCCAGTATTATCCGTCAGGCCAGGAGCTTTTCTATTCGTCGTGAATATGAGGAAGCTTTGTGTCTTTTGACTTCTGTGCCTACCTGCTGCAGTCGATATGCTGAGGTGGAGCAGTGTATGTTGGAAATTTATCAGCAGTATGTTGACTATGATTGCGCTGTTAAAGTGAATAAGGCTCGCTCCATCTGGAATGCAAGTCAAGATAAGGAAGGGGCGGTTCTTGCGGGAGCTTACCTTGCATCCATTGATCCTGCATCTTCCTGTTGGGATGACGCACTTTCACTGGCTGAGACCATACGTACACGCATTGGAGATGATTGGGAATTTTCTAAGGAATTGATGCGTGATTCTGTCATGCTGGAAAAAGCAAAAATAGAAGCAATTCGTGCAATCGGTGTTGCCTTTGGTCAGAACCAGAAGGCACTTACGGTTAGAGAAAATTGGTTTGTTAGATGATTTTGTCTAGTATGAAAAGATTATTCGCATTTTTGTTTGCAACTATCATTATTTGTTCAATGTCTGCACAAAAGCTTAATTATACCAAAATGCAGACTGGGTCTATAATGATAGAGGATGACGATGACAGAACGATTGATGGCCTTACTGTTATTAAATGGGTTGCTATTGAAACGCTAAAGGATTTTGAAATAGATTCTAAAAAATTGGCAGAAGAACTCCATAAAAGTCAGCCAGACCAGGAAAAAGTTGATAAGCTACGTAAAGACATTCAGAAGTGGGAAGAAATCTCAAAGAAACACAGAATTGGTAAAGAAGAACCTTTAGGCAGTTATCTTGAGTATTTGATAGATGAAAAGGGGAAATTGAAAATTGTTGGTAGGACTGTAGACGGGAATGTCTTGTTCGAATTTGGTAAAGGACATAACCAAGAGCTTGTTCTGTATACAGAAGACGATGATGAAGATTTTAACATTGGCGTTTTTAATCATGGAGGTGGTGACATTGTCGGAGTTATTCAGCAATGGAAATACGATGCTACAGTATTTATAGGTAATGTCAGACATGATCAGTATATTGAATTCATCACGCTTGATACAAGCGATAATCAAAATGCAATAGATGAGAAAAACGGAGCATCTGTTTCATCATTAAGGAAAAAGTTATTGTCTATTTTTCCAAAAGACAACGATGGAGATAGATGGATGTTGTGTAAATAGTATTAAAGATTATGAGAAGAATCCTTTTATGTTCACTCTTAGCAGTGATTTCATTATCTGTAAATGCACAGAGGTTAGAGTTTGATAGTTTTCAAGCAGGGAAAATATCTGTTGAGGCTTTATTCGACCGTTCTAAAGAAGCGTTAGGGCCAAAAGAGACATTAGATTGTCATATAGAAGTCCAAATAGACGAAAAGAAAAAACTTAGGCTTGAAGGCAGGAAGAAAAACGGTGAGTTACTTTTTTCCTTTGGAAAGGGTAATAGTCAGATGTTTGCCTGTGACACTTCAGATTTTGATGGCCCGTATTTTCAGATTGAATTTTTTGATGCGGCACAAGCAAAAGCAGACCCAGACAACGTTGACCCCTTGGCAACAATTGAAATATTCAATGAAGAGTGTCGAGTAGATGTCTATATCGGTGCAATGTTCTCAGATGAAAATTTGGAATTGCTTCGCTTCACATTAAGTGACAAGACTTCAAATAGTCAAACAGCAGCGGCAAATAGAAATGCAATAAATAGCCTAAAGAGGAAACTGAAGGAAATATTACCTAATTGATAAATCTGATGGGATTAAGGTTGTGTAGATTCTGTGCTTTTTTTATAGGCATTGTTGCTTACCAAACTGCACTTTGTCAGAATGACGCATTCAATGGTTCGCGACAAAATGTTGGAGGTGGAAATGCATCTGCCTTCAACCAGAACCGTGTGAACAATTTTAATGATTATAGGCAAAAATTGAATGCAGAGTATGTCAGCAAAACGAGGGAGAAATGGAAGGATTTCAATTCGTTCCGCGGCCTAACTTTACCGGACAGGGATGCAAAGCCTGTTAGTCCGATCAATATGTCCGACGAAGACGCCAGACGAGATAAGCAAGACAGGTGCATCGGATTCGATGGCGTGGTAAGTCCCATCAAAGACAACAGAAGAGCTCAGCCGATAGCACCAGTTCAAGAGGTTCCGGATGACAACCCGCAGTATCTGACTTTCTCGTATCTTGGCACTTCGTTACAAGTAAGGAAACCGCAAGGTGGCAGGGTGTCGCTTTCAGGAACGGATGAAAATTCTGTTGCTGATGCCTGGAACACGTTATGTGACCCCCGCTTCAACAATATGATTATTGATTGTGTCAAGTTGCGCTCTAGTTTGAATCTTTGCGACTGGGCCTACCTCATGATGCTTCAATCGCTTGGAAATAGTTTTTGTGGCAATGGATCTAATGAGGCCACATTGTTGATGGCTTATATTTTCAGCCAGTCGGGCTATAAGATGCGCCTTGGTCAGGCTGGTGGTAGACTTGAAATGCTCTATGCCAGCCAACACAATGTTTATAACACTCCCTACTTCAATTGCGATGGTGATAAGTTCTTTGCCATGTCCAAGACTGCGTCTTCGATTAAAATCAATGCCGCCAAATATCCTAAAGAGCAATCCTTGTCGTTATGGGTTTCCAATGATCCACAAGTGTCTTACTCAAGTTCACCTACACGTAGGCTAACATCCAAACGTTATCCAGAGATGTCGGTAAATGTCAGTGTTAACAAGAACCTGCTTTCTTTCTTTAATTCCTATCCTACATCAGAGGTGGGTGGTAACTTTATGACCCGCTGGGCCATGTATGCCAACACCCCAATCTGTAAAGAGACGCAAAATGAATTGTACCCACAGCTACGTCAATACATAAGCGGACGATCGCAATTGGATGCTGTAGAGCGATTGCTGAATTGGGTGCAAACAGCCTTTGTCTATGAATATGATAATAAAGTTTGGGGAGGTGATCGCGCATTCTTTCCTGATGAGACGTTATATTATCCGTATTGTGACTGCGAAGACCGTTCCATTTTATTCACAAGGCTCGTTCGCGACTTGTTGGGATTGAAGTGCATTCTAATTTACTATCCCGGCCACCTTGCTTCTGCCGTATGCTTCACAGACAGAGTGACTGGTGATTACATCAATGTGAATGGTAGCCGATATGTTGTCTGTGACCCCACGTACATAGGGGCATCTGTTGGGCACACTATGCCAGATATGGATAACGCAACAGCTAAGGTGATTGTTTTACAATGAATGATGAAAAGTTTCAAATAAATACTTGTATGAGAAAAATGATTGTGAGTTTTAAGTCGATTCTTGTAGTATTGACTTTGTGTCTAATATGCAGTAATTCTTATGCTCGTCTCACAACGTCAAGTAGTTGTGCCTACGAGATAGTTACAGATACTCTGCCCGACAATGAAAAGAAAAAAATTCAAGAAAACGAGCAGCAGAGGGAAATTTGGGAAGCAGAACAAGTAACTGCTAAAGAAATGGAGTGGTATTCTCGCGAGAAGAATTGGCTGACTATGCCGCAGAAACAAAAGAAAACGCCTTCAAAAAACAAATCGGAAGGAGACTCAAATGAACAGAAAACTGTGGTGTTTGGTATTCGAGCTGGAGCCAATTTAGCATCATTAGGACTTGATAGCGATGCTGATGGAGAATGCAGTATGATTACGTCATTTCATGCAGGCGTAAATCTTGATATAAGATTCAATGATAATCTTTACCTGAACACGGCTCTTCTCCTTTCCCAAAAAGGATATAAATATAAACATTTTTATGACAGAGAACGTCAGGAAACAGCCATGGCTCAATTTGTTATGCTGCCTGTTCAACTCTCACTAAGACTTGGCATTTTTCAGATAAATGCAGGCCCCTATATTGAATATGGAGTTGGTGGAGATATAGAATATGGGCGTAATGACATGCATCATGGTACATTCAACTATTACGAGCCTCTGAACTATGGTATAACTGCTGGTGCTGGTTTGCTGATAGGTAAGCATTTCTATTTAGGAGGTAACTATGAGATGGGATTATCTGACTATGCGAATCGCAACATAGCTATTAGCCTTGGTTACAATTTTTAACGATTTAATCCTAAGCAAAATGAAAGCAAAATATTTTATTCAATTATTAGTGGGCTGTCTGGCTTCCTTTTTAGTATCTTGTAGTGACTCATGGCCATATTCAGAAGATGCCTACAATAATACTTGGATTGAAGTATCTCCGTCGTACATATCCTTGGGTGAAGATGAGTTTAGCGGTGAATTTACTGTCAACAGTTCAGAATATTGGTCTGTTTATGATAGTCCTTCTTGGATAAATCTTTCAAGTAGTTATGGTTATGGTTACGATAATGTGTCATTTACTGTTAACGAGAATAATGGAAGTTCATACAGATATGGTACTATTAAGATACACACTGATGGAAATTTTACGAAAGAAACTGAAATCGAAGTAGTACAGCCACCAACTCTTCAATTTGAGGTTTCAATGCCTATAACAAATTATTCTGTATATGGAGATTGGTGGTATTTGAAAATAAATGCTGCATCCTCCAGAAGTTGGACTATTACAAAATCTGACTATTGGGTTCATTTGGGAAGTAGTTACAGTTCTTCATATACATATAGTGGTATGGGATATGAAGATGTAAAAATATACGTTGATGAAAATCCATATTCTTACTCACGCAGTAGCACGTTAACGGTAAAATGTGGAACAAAGACCAAAACTGTTACTATCACCCAGGATGGTAAGTCGAGCAACACTCCATTTGTGATAACTAATGTAGAAGTAGCTAACGTTGATTACAACTGGAATTATATAAATGATTACGGAACGAAAATTTATTCTTATCAAACACAATTTTTGACGCCCAGAATATATGTAACTGTGTATACACCAGGAACTTATACTGTTTATGCAAAATTGATTAATCCAAGCGGCATGATGGTTACTGGCAATAGTTCTCCGTCTGGTTACTCCTTTAGTCAAGATATTACATTGAATTCAAGTACAACCTACAAAAACCTTATGGGTTGGGGAGGAAGTACATCTGGTCATTATTCAGCTGGTCAATACCGATGGGAATTTTGGTATAATGGCTCGAAGATAGGAGAAAAATCCTTTACCATATACTAATCGTACTATTTTATCATTCAGAAGACGATTGAAATAAGTCAGTCGCCTTCTGTTATGTAAGATAAGTGAATCACAGGGACAGGAACCCTGATCCACGCTGAAGCGTAGTATCATTGTTCCAGTCCCCATGATTCTCTTTACGATTTGAGGGAGGAGAGGTAGAGACCGAGGATGGTGAGGAGACCGTTGAGCAGGAGGAGCTCGTAGCTGAAATGATAGTTCCAGCAGGCGGCTGCGACGGTGGAGAGGACATAGCAGAGGACGGGCGCGAGGATACAGATGAAGGGCACGAGGCGACCTCGCGGCTGACGACGGCTGTTGAACAGTCCGAAGGCGAAGAGTCCGAGGAGGGGTCCGTAGGTGTAGGAGGCGATGGTATAGACGGCATCGATGACGCTGGTGCTGTTGAGTGCACGGAAGGCGAGGATGACAAGCAGCATGAGGATGCCCATGAGGATGTGGGCTGTGCGACGGAGGCGTTCGTCGTCAGGACGTCGGAAGAGATCGACGCAGACGCTGGTGGTGAGGGCTGTGAGGGCGCTGTCGGCACTGGACAGGGCTGCTGCCACGATGCCGAGGGTGAAGAAGATGAGGGCGCCCTGACCCAGATAGCCGCCTGCGCAGAGCATGGGCAGCACCTCGTCGGAGGACTGCGGCTGGGCGATGCCGTGATGACTCATGAAGAGGTACATGAGTACGCCGAGGCTGAGGAACAGCAGGTTGAGGGGCAGGTAGAGCAGTCCGTTGACGATCATGTTCTTCTGTGAGTCGCGCAGGGTGCGACAGCTGATGTTCTTCTGCATCATGTCCTGATCGAGGCCCGTCATCACGACAACGATGAAGGCACCGCTGAGGAACTGCTTCCAGAAATACTGACGGCTGGAGACGTCGGAGAACTCGAAGACACGACTCATGGGGCTGTCGCCGATATGCCGGATGGCAGCGCCTATGCCCCACCCTTCTGCGCTGAGGAAAGCCGCGATGATGAGTACGAGGGCCGTGAGCAGGACGAGGGTCTGCAGACAGTCGGTCCACACGATGGTGCCTATGCCGCCCTGACGCGTATAGAGCCAGATGAGCAGCAGGATGACGACGGCAGAGAGCCAGAAGGGAATGCCGACAGCATCGAAGACGAGCCGCTGGAGCACCAGACAGACCAGATAGAGGCGAGCGGCAGCACCCAGCAGTTTGGACAGGAGGAAGAAGGCGGCACCCGTGCGATAGGCCGACAGTCCGAAACGACGGTCCAGATAGGTGTAGATGGACGTGAGGCCCAGCCGGTAATAGACGGGCAGCAGCACGAAGGCCACCAGCACATAGCCTGGGATGAAGCCGAGACACATCTGCAGATAGGTCATATCGGAGGCCTGAACCATACCTGGCACGCTGACGAAGGTGACGCCGCTGAGCGAGGCGCCCAACATGCCAAAGGCGACGGCCCACCAGGGCGAACGGCGTCCGCCGGAGTAGAAGGTGGCATTGTCGCGACGGCGTGCCGTCAGACGTGAGACGACGGCCAGCAACAGGAAATAGCCCAGGATGGGCAGCAGGATGTTCATGTGCAGATGGTCTTTTGAAGTGCAAAAGTAATCATTCTTTTCGAAATTCTCTGCTATTTATAGAATAATGTGAGAAAAAAGTCGTACCTTTGCAATCTGAGACGAGAAGACGAAGTTTTTTTTGACGAGAGAACGAAAGGACGAGTTTTTTTGACGAAGGCTGCGATTAAGCGAGTGCAGAACGATGCTTGCATCAGTTATGCCGAGCGTGAGCAGGCTCGACCGAAGGTCAAGAACGAAAGGACGAAGTTTTTTTGACGAGAGAACGAGAAGACGAATAATAATAAAAACGATATGGAACAGACGAAATGCTTGATTATAGGTAGCGGACCTGCGGGCTACACCGCTGCTATCTATGCCTCGAGGGCAAACCTGAGTCCTGTAGAGTACTGCGGACTGCAGCCCGGAGGACAGTTGACACAGACCACCGAGGTGGAGAACTTCCCCGGCTATCCTGACGGTGTGGACGGTAACATGATGATGATGGACCTGCGCCGACAGGCCGAACGCTTTGGCACCGACATTCGCGACGGCGAGATAGTGCGGGTCGATTTTTCAAGTCGGCCATACCATGCATGGGACGACAGCGGCCGTGAGATAGAGGCCCAGACGGTGATCATCGCCACAGGCGCCTCGGCTAAGTACCTGGGACTGGACGACGAGAAGAAATATGCAGGACTGGGTGTCTCGGCCTGTGCCACCTGCGACGGGTTCTTCTACCGTAAGAAGACCGTAGCCGTAGTGGGTGGTGGCGACACAGCCTGCGAGGATGCGCTCTACCTGAGCGGACTGGCCAAGAAGGTGTACCTCATCGTGCGCAAGCCCTTCCTGCGTGCCTCCAAGGTGATGCAGCAGCGTGTCTTCGAGAAGGAGAACATTGAGATTCTGTTTGAACACAACACCCTGGGACTCTTCGGCGAGGAGGCTGTGGAGGGCGCCCATCTGGTGAAGCGCAAGGGTGAGGCCGACGAGCAGCTGGTGGACATTCAGATTGACGGATTCTTCCTGGCCATAGGTCACAAGCCCAATACGGACATCTTCAAGGAGTGGCTGGAGACCGACGAGGTGGGCTACCTGAAGAAGCTGGAGGGTACACCACGCACGAAGCTGCCTGGCGTGTTCGTGGCAGGCGACTGCGCCGACCCCACCTACCGACAGGCCATCAGTGCGGCAGGCACAGGCTGTCAGGCGGCGATTGAAGCAGAACGATTCCTGTTAGAACAATAAGAAGTTCTATTTTTATCAAGAATTAGAAAATTTGAGAATTTTTGAATGAGAATGTAGAGAATTCCTTTAATTCTTATCAATTCCATTCTCTAATTCTCTAATTCTTGACTTAATAATTTCTTTTCATCATCTCTGCGACTTCTGGACTTGGTCACCAGCGTGACGCCAGCGAAGACCAGGATGACAGCGAGACCGTGGGTCCACTTGAGGACACCCAGACCCGTGAGGACGCTGACGACGACAGCCACCAGAGGTTGCACATAGTTATAAGAGGCAACCACCGTGGGACGCAGAATCTTCTGGGCCTTGATAACCAGAATATAGCCGATGAAGGTGCCAAAGAGAACCACATAGGCCGTCTCCAAGAGGGTCTTCGTGGACAATGGGTTGCTGACAACCGACAGCGTGTGGGGACCAGCCAAGGGCAGGAGGATGATGGTGGCCCAGAGGAACATCCACTTGTTGACGGTGAAGATGCTGTACTTGCGGATGAACTTGTTGAACAGCGACAGGTAGAGGGCGTAGGAGAACTGCGCCCCAAGACAACACAGGTCGCCACGAATATCACCCACCTTGTCGCTGGCATGCGACACAGAGGTGAGGATGAGCATGAGGGCACCACTACAGCCCAGCATGACGCCCAGCACCTTCTTACTCGTGATTGGCTCCTTCAGGATGAGTGCCGCCAAGAGCATGGCGAAGATAGGCATTGACGTGGTGACGATGCTGGCATTGATGGGCGACGTGAGCGACAGACCGATGGTGTAGCCACACTGGTTGCACACGATGCCGAAGACGGCTGCGCCGGCGAAGGTGAGCACATGCTTCAGGGGCACATGCTCGCGCTTGACAAACAGCGAGGCCGTCCAGAACAGCAGGGCTCCACCAGCCACACGGATGAACACCATCGAGGGGCCATCGAGACCGTGGGTCATAGCATCCTTGCCCAGAGGGGCCATCAGACCCCAGATGGCACAGGCGGCAAACATCGACAGATGGGCATAGAGCGGCTGTCGGCTACTGGTATTATTATTCACAGCGATAACTTCTTTAACTTCTAAGCGAAGCGTTCGCTCCAGCTTTGCTGGCTTTTACAAAGCGAAGCGACTAAAAGAACTTCTTTAACTTCTTAACTAAGCTGTACGCTTTCGATGCGGAGCTTCACAAGGCCGGCAGGCACGCGCACCTCTACCACATCGCCTGCCTTCTTACCCAGAAGCGCCTCAGCGATGGGCGACTTGATGGAGATCTTACCCTCACGGAGGTTAGCCTCGTGGGGACTGGCGATGGTATAGGTCATCCTGGCGTTGGTTGTCAGGTTGGTCATCTCCACCTTGCTCAGCAGACCAACAGTCTCACTGCCCAACAGCGACTTGTCGATGACACGGGCGTGCTCCAGCACACGCTGCATGAAACGGATGCGCCCCAGGAGACGTCCCTGTTCGCGCTTGGCAGCATGATACTCGAAGTTTTCACTGAGGTCGCCCTTGTCGCGAGCCTCAGCGATGGCATCCCTCACCTGCGGCAGTTCAACCAGCTCCAACTGTTTCAGTTCGGCCACGAGTTTGTCGTAGCCCTCTTGCGACATATATTCCATATCGTATATAAAAAAGCCACTCAGCAGTGCTGAATGGCCTTTTTTAACATCTCAGACTGATATTATTTCAGCTCGGCGAGGTACTTAATGGTGCGAACCATCTGAGAAGTGTAAGAGTTCTCATTGTCGTACCAAGCAACAACCTGTACGAGAGAGTTGCCGTCACCGATCTTGCTGACCATGGTCTGGTTAGCGTCGAAGAGTGAACCGAACTTCATACCGATGATGTCGCTAGAAACCAGCTTCTCCTCAGTGTAGCCGAAGCTCTCGTTGGTAGCAGCCTTCATGGCAGCGTTGATACCCTCAACAGTAACCTCGCCCTTCACAACAGCGTGCAGGATGGTGGTAGAACCTGTAGGAGTGGGAACGCGCTGAGCAGCACCGATCAGTTTGCCGTTGAGCTCAGGAATAACGAGACCGATAGCCTTAGCAGCACCAGTAGAGTTAGGAACGATGTTCTGAGCACCGGCACGAGCGCGCTGAACATCACCCTTGCGCTGAGGACCGTCGAGAATCATCTGGTCGCCAGTGTAAGCGTGAACGGTGGTCATGATACCGCTCTGGATGGGAGCGAAATCGTTCAGAGCCTTGGTCATAGGAGCCAAGCAGTTGGTGGTGCAAGAAGCTGCGCTGATCACAGTGTCAGCAGGAGTCAGAGTCTTGTGGTTCACGTTGTAAACGATGGTGGGCAGGTCGTTGCCAGCAGGAGCAGAGATAACAACCTTCTTAGCACCAGCGGTCAGGTGAGCAGAAGCCTTCTCCTTAGAGGTGTAGAAACCTGTGCACTCCAGAACAACGTCTACATCCAGCTTGCCCCAAGGCAGCTCAGCAGCGTTAGGAATAGCATAGATGGTGATCTTCTTGCCATCAACAACAATGAAGTCCTCACCAGCCTCAACGGTGTGCTTGTTCTCACCGAACTTGCCACAGAAACCACCCTGAGCGGTGTCGTACTTCAACAGGTGAGCCAGCATCTTGGGGCTGGTCAAGTCGTTGATAGCTACTACTTCATAACCTTCAGCCTCGAACATCTGACGGAATGCGAGGCGACCGATACGGCCGAAACCGTTAATTGCAACTTTTGTCATTGTTTGTTTTGTTATTTAAAAGGTTTATGACTTAAATATCAAGAATTTTTTTGCGTTTTGACAACTTTTTCCTTCTTTCGGATGCAAAGTTACAAAAAAATTCCTATATTTGCACCCGAAATCTGACAAAAAATGATTTGAAAACAAGAAAATGCAATTGAAAAATAACAAATATCAAGATTTTTATGGGGATATTGCAAAATTCAGATAGCAAAAGTCAGGAAGAAAGAACCATTTATATCAACCTTTAAAATATTAAGACTATGGGATTAATTAAGGAATTCAAGGAATTTGCCATGCGTGGTAACGTGATGGACATGGCAATTGGTGTAATCATCGGTGCTGCCTTCGGTAAGATTGTCAGCTCATTGGTTGACGACGTACTGATGCCTCTGGTAGGTATGATTGTTGGCAAGGTGGACTTCTCTACCCTCAGCGTAAAGGTTGGTGAGGCTGAGCTGTTCTACGGTCGTTTTATCCAGAACGTAGTTGACTTCCTCATCGTGGCTTTCTGTATCTTCATGGTACTGAAGGGCATCAACAAGCTGAGCAACCTGAAGAAGAAGGAAGAGGAGGCTGCTGCTCCTGCCGCTCCCGCAGGTCCCACTCAGGAGGAACTGTTGGCAGAGATTCGCGACCTGCTGAAGCAGAAGTAATCAACTGCTGCTACCTTACACCATATTATATTATATGAGAAAACTTTTTGCGATAGCAGTACTGGCGGGGCTCCTTAGCCTCGCCACTGCTGCTTCGGCCCAAGAAACGCCCTCGGCCAGCCAGCCTGAGACGGCCATGGTTGACAGTATGATGAACGACTCGCTGATGCGCGATGCCATGGGCACTGCCGCAGCAGACATGGACGAGTTGCCCCAGCTGCCAATGATGGATGACGGGATGGGGTTCCACGACCAGCTGAAGACCAAGTTCGTGCAGGGTTCGCCGGCATTTATGTCGCTGGTGGCACTGGCACTGGTGCTGGGACTGGCATTCTGCATTGAACGCATCATCTACCTAACCCTCTCGGAGATCAACGCCAAACGTCTGATGAAAGACATTGAGGCGCGCATGGAGGCCGACGATGTGGAAGGTGCCAAGACCCTCTGTCGTGAGACGCGTGGACCTGTGGCCTCCGTCTGCTATCAAGGGCTGATGCATGTGGATGAAGATATGGACACCATCGAACGCAACATCGTCAGCTATGGCAGCGTACAGTCGGCCAAACTGGAGAAAGGCTGTTCGTGGATCACGCTGTTCATCGCTATGGCTCCGTCGTTGGGATTCCTGGGCACCGTCATCGGTATGGTGATGGCCTTCGACCAGATACAGGAGGCTGGCGACATCAGTCCCACCATCGTGGCCTCGGGCATGAAGGTGGCGCTCATCACCACCATCTTCGGTATCATCGTGGCACTGGTGCTGCAGGTGTTCTACAATTACATCCTATCGAAGATTGAGCATCTGACGTCACAGATGGAGGAGTCGGCCATCACGCTACTCGACATCATCATGAAACGTAAACAGCGTCTGCAACATGATTGAAACGGCAACGCCACTCTATATCGACCTGTTGCTCTATGCCATGTATGCCCTGGTGCTACTGGCAATAGGGTTCACGGCGTGGTCCATGGTGCGCAGCATGCGTCGGCAAGGACCTGACAACAGCCGTAGCAACCGTATTCCAGCGCGTCGTATAGGGGTGCTCATTCTGGCGCTGTTGGCAGCATCGCTGGGGCTCACCTACCTGCTGTCAGACACCCGTACGCTGATCATCAACGGCAAACCCTTTGACGACCGTTTCTGGCTGCGTGTCAGCGACATGCTCATCAACACGTCGGCCATCCTCATCGTCGTTGCTGCCGTCGCCATCCTTATCGGCTACTCAGGCATCGTCCGCAAACTGAAACGATAGCGCAGACTCCTGCATCTCACATCATCCATCTTCCATCTCACATCTTACATCATCCATCGCATATGTTCCGTCGCAAAAGGCGTCAAGTGCCAGGCATCAACACCACATCGACAGCTGACATCTCGTTCATGCTGCTGGTGTTCTTTTTGGTAACATCGTCGATGGACACCGACAAGGGACTGCCCTCGCAGATGCCTCCTCCAGAAAATATGGAAGAGGTGCAGGAACAGATGGTAAAAGAACGCAACGTTCTGGCCCTCGAGATCGACGCCAGCGACAGGCTGACGTGCAACAAGGAAGAGATAACGCCACAGGAGCTGACACGGCGCGTGGAGGAGTTTGTGGCCAACACAGCCAACGATCCCAAGTTGCCTGAGAAGAGCGTACGCGAAGTACACTTGATGGGACGCTGTGAGGTGAGCGACCGTCATGTGATCACCATCCGTGCCGACCGCAACAGCACCTACAACACTTACATAGAGATGCGCAACGCCATCGTTGCCGGCTACAACAACATACGTAACCGTCTGGCAATAAAAAAGTTCCGCCACAGTCTGGCAGAGTGTAGCCAAGAGGAACACGATGCCATCCTGATGGTCTATCCCCAGCGTATTAGCGAAAAATTGAACATCGAATGAAAAAGGGTGCTTTCCATCGTCAAGAACGGCACATGCCAGGACTGAATCTCTCGTCGCTGCCCGACCTGATTTTCACCGTTCTGTTCTTTTTCATGATTGTCACCCACATGCGCGAAGTGGTGCTGAAAGTGCGCTACCAGGTGCCGCAGGCCACCGAGGTACAGAAGCTGACCCACAAGTCGGCCGTCAGCTACATCTATGTAGGTCACCGTCAGGGCGTACCTGCCGACAGTGCGTTCTACATCCAGCTGAACGACAAACTGGCAACTATCGACGACATTCGCAACTTTGTGGAAGAAGAGCGTGCCAATATGTCGAGTGAGGACCAGGCACGTATGACTGTCTCCATCAAGGCCGACCGCGATGTACCCATGGGTATCATCTCTGACATCAAGCAGGCTCTACAGGGTGCTTATGCCTTAAAAATCAACTATTCTACCACCGAAAAACCGCGAAACTGAAACTTTTTTGCGTTTTTTGTTGGCAAATTATTGCCGTTCTCAAAGAAAAGCACTACCTTTGCACGACAAAAAGAACAATAACGATAATTATCAAACAGTATTATGGCAAATCAGAAGCTTGACCGACTGGACAAACAAATACTCAAACTCATTTCCGACGATGCACGCGTACCGTTCCTCGAAGTGGCACGTGCCTGCAACGTCAGTGGTGCTGCCATCCACCAGCGCATACAGAAACTCACCAACATGGGTATCCTGAAAGGATCACAGTTCCTCATCGACCCTGAAAAGGTGGGCTACGAGACCTGTGCCTATATCGGTATCAACCTGAAGAACCCAGCAGATTTCGATGTGGTCGTAGAGAAACTACGCGATATACCCGAAGTGGTGGAATGTCACTATACCACAGGCAATTACGACCTGTTCATCAAGGTCTATGCCATCAACAACCATCACCTGCTGAATTTCGTTCACGACAAGCTGCAACCCTTAGGCATCGCACGCAGCGAGAGCATCATCTCGTTCCACTCGCCTATCAACCGTCAGCTGCCTATCACCGATGTTCTCATTGGTGAAGAATAAGGTCTTAACCAATAGCCTTATCAGCGAAGAACAATAGACTTCACTTCTCTTTAACGTAGTCTACAAAATCATAAGCATACTGGTGACGTTCGTCAACGGTATGCTTTTCTCTTGCCACCTCGCGCCATCCCTGACTATAGTCGGGAAAGAAAGTGTCAGCCTGCGCTGCCTCATCATCAACCTCAGTCAACAGCAAGCAGTCGGCCTTGTCGAGCAGTCCCCGATAAAGGCTGGCGCCACCGATGATGAAGACCTCCTCATCGTCTCCGCAGGTCTTCACAAAATCATCCCACGATGCGAAACACTCACAACCCGGCAACTCCTTGGTAGAACGGGTGAGCACACAGTTGCGACGATTGGGCAGAGCACCTTTCGGCAGGCTCTCAAACGTATGTCGTCCCATCACGATGGTATGACCAGTGGTCAACTGTTTGAACCGCTTCAGGTCGTTGGGTAACCAGTATATCAGTTTGTTTTCGAAGCCGATGGCACGCTTTCGGTCCACGGCGGCAATCATACTTACTTTCATAGCTCGTTTCGTTGATGTGGGTGCAAAAATACAAACAATTATTGAACTGACAAAAGAAAACGCACAAAAGGAGTTGCTTTTTGGAGAAAAATATGTACCTTTGCAGCGATTTATGGCAACGATATTACATATAGAGACAAGTACGAGCGTTTGCTCGGTAGCAGTGAGCCAAGACTCACAGGTGATTTTCCATCAGGAAGACCACTCCGGACCCAATCATGCAGAGCGTCTGGGATCGATGGTCGACGAGGCCCTGTCGTTCACCGACAACCACGCCATTCCCTTTGATGCTGTAGCCGTCAGCTGCGGCCCAGGCAGTTACACAGGTCTGCGTATCGGTGTATCGATGGCCAAGGGTATCTGCTATGGTCGTAACCTGCAACTCATCAGCGTGCCCACCTTGGAACTGCTGTGCGTACCCGTACTGCTCAGGGAGATGGTAGAAGAGGATGCCCTACTCTGCCCCATGCTTGATGCGCGTCGCATGGAGGTGTATGCCGGCATCTACGACAGGGCACTGAGAGAGGTGCGCCCCATACAGGCCGACGTAGTGACAGCCGACACCTATCGGGAGTGGCTGGACCAGCGACCCGTCTATTTCTTTGGCAACGGTGCGGCCAAGTGCATGGAAACCATCAACCATCCCAACGCCCACCTCATCGAAGGCATCGAACCAGAAGCACGATGGATGCAACCGCTGGCCGAGCGTCGGCTGATGAACAACAAGACTGAGGATGTAGCCTACTTCGAGCCTTTCTATCTGAAAGACTACGTGGCAAAGGTTGCAAAACCGTTATTGTAAGACTGAATAACAACGACAAAATGAAAATACAAGGACTCGATTACAACACACAGCGCGAAAAGCTGCAACTGCCTGAATATGGGCGCGAGATACAGAAAATGATTGACCACGCCGCTACGCTGCCCGACCGCGAGGAACGCCTGCGTTGCGCTATGACCATCGTCAGGCTGATGGAGACCAAGGTCCCCCAGATACGTGAGAATACCAACCACGAGCAGACACTGTGGGATCATCTCTTCCTGATGAGTCACGGACAACTGGACATCGACTGGCCCTACGACGTGAGCGAGGCTGAGAAGATTCACACGAAGCCACAGCCTATGGCCCTCCCGCAGGCAGAAATACGTCTGCGCCACTACGGACGTCTGGTTGCCGAGATGATTGAAAAGCTCAAAGAGATGCCCGAAGGTCAAGAGCGTGATGAACTGGCCCAACTGACGGCCAACCAGATGAAGCGCGACCTGGTGTTGTGGGGACACGGTTCTATGGACGACGAGCGTGTGGCCAGCGATCTGGCACGTCTTACCGACGGCATCATCCAACTGGACCTCGACGCATTCAGCTTCGCGCCTGTAGCCATTGCAGAAGAGAAATCATCAGGAAAGAAAAAGAAAAAGAAATAAGTTTCCATGGCTGCATTTATCATAGAAGGCGGACATCAGTTAAGTGGAACCATCACCCCGCAGGGCGCCAAGAACGAGGCCCTGCAGGTGATTTGTGCTACACTGCTCACTAACGAGCCGGTCACCATCGAGAACATTCCCAATATTCGCGATGTCAACAACCTCATCCAACTACTCAAGGATATAGGGGTAAAGGTTGACCGACAGCCAATAACCAATAGCCAACAGCAAAACACTTATACCTTTCAGGCCGACGACCTGAACCTGGACTATCTGGCAAGCGATGAGTTCGTGAAGAAGTGCGCCGAACTGCGTGGTTCTATCATGATGATTGGACCGCTGTTGGCACGTATGGGTAAGGCTGTTGTTGCCAAACCCGGTGGCGACAAGATAGGCCGCCGTCGTCTGGACACCCACTTCCTGGGCTTCGAACGACTGGGAGCACAGTTCAATCACGTAGCAGAAAGAAGTGTCTATGAGATCTCTGCCCAACGGCTGAGAGGCAGTTACATGCTACTCGACGAGGCCTCTGTCACAGGTACTGCCAACATCGTTATGGCGGCAGTACTGGCAAAAGGCACCACCACCATCTATAACGCTGCCTGTGAGCCCTATCTGCAACAGCTGTGCAAGATGTTGGTCCACATGGGAGCCCGTATCAAAGGCATCAGCTCCAACCTGCTCACCATCGAGGGTGTCAACCGTCTGCACGGCACGCGCCACCGCATTCTGCCCGACATGATCGAGATTGGATCGTTCATCGGTATGGCTGCTATGGTGGGCAACGGCATCCGTATCAAGGACGTGTCACTGAAGGACCTGGGCATCATCCCCAACACCTTCCGACGCATGGGCATCAAGATCAAAGTGGAAGGCGACGACCTCTTCATCCCCTGCATGCGCCACTACGAGATACAGTCGTTTATCGACGGTACCATCATGACGCTGGCCGATGCTCCTTGGCCTGGACTGACGCCTGACCTCATCAGCGTGCTCATCACCGTAGCCACACAGGCTCGTGGCTCTGTGCTGTTCCATCAAAAGATGTTCGAGAGTCGCCTGTTCTTTGTCGACAAACTGATTGACATGGGTGCCCAGATCATCCTCTGCGACCCGCACCGTGCTGTGGTCGTAGGACACGACCGCAAACTGCAACTGAAGGCCGGTCGCATGTCAAGTCCCGATATCCGTGCCGGCATTGCCCTACTGATTGCAGCCCTCAGCGCCAAAGGCACCAGCCGCATCGACAACATCGAGCAGATAGACCGCGGCTACGAGAACATTGAGGGACGCCTCAACGCTTTGGGAGCAAAGATCACTAGGACCACCTAGGATAGCCTAGAATCGCCTAGAAAAAGAAAAACAAATGATTAAGAAAGAGGAAGTATTCAAGATTGGACGGTTGGGCAAGGCTCACGGCGTGAAAGGCGAATTGTCGTTCATGTTCGATGATGATGTCTTCGACCGCGTCGATGCCGACTATCTGGTGCTCGACGTAGATGGTATCCTTGTGCCTTTCTTCATCGAGGAATACCGTTTCCGTTCCGATTCAACAGCACTGGTCAAGTTTGAGGGCGTTGACACCCAGGAACGGGCTCGCGAGCTGACCAATACCGATGTCTATTTCCCCCGTTCATTGGCTGAAAGCGACGACGAGCAGCTGTCATGGTCGTTCTTTGTAGGTTTCACCATGATTGATGCCACCACAGGGCAGTCCGTCGGCAAGATTGCTGCTGTCGATGACACAACGATGAACATCCTCTTCGAACTGGAAGACGGAACCTTGGTGCCTGCAGCCGAAGAGCTGATAGAGAAAGTAGATCAAAAGAAAAAACAGATAACCATAGCCCTGCCTGAGGGTTTGATAGGATTATGAGCAAACGACAAATCGCCATATTAGGATCAACGGGTAGCATCGGCACCCAGGCGCTACAGGTCATAGAGGAACATAGCGACCTGTACGAGGTCTATTGTCTGACGGCCAACAACAAGATTGAACTCTTAGCTGAGCAGGCCCACAAATTCAAGCCGGCAGCTATCGTCGTTGCCAACGAGGCACGCTACGATGCACTGAAAGCGCTGATGCAGGACATGCCCGACGTGAAGGTCTATGCCGGAGCCCGTGCCCTCGACGAGATTGTCGAGGCCGGCCCCATCGACATGGTACTCACTGCCATGGTGGGCTTCGCAGGTCTGTCGCCCACCATTCATGCCATCAAGGCCCACAAGACCATCTGTCTGGCCAACAAGGAGACACTGGTGGTGGCAGGCGAGCTGATATGCCGTCTGGCACTTGAGAACCGTGCATCGATACTGCCCGTAGATAGCGAACACTCGGCTATCTTCCAGTCGTTGGTGGGCGAAGACGACAACCCCATCGACAAGATCCTGCTGACAGCCTCGGGCGGACCGTTCCGTCAGATGCCTATCGAACAGCTGGCCACCGTGACCAAGGCCGATGCCCTGCGCCATCCTACGTGGGATATGGGTGCTAAGATCACCATCGACAGCGCTACAATGATGAACAAAGGCTTCGAGGTGATTGAGGCCAAATGGCTATTTGGCGTCGAAGCCTCTCAGATACAGGTACTGGTACACCCCCAGAGCATCGTCCACTCAGCTGTTCAGTTCATGGACGGCAGCGTGAAGGCCCAGTTGGGTGTGCCCGACATGCGTCTGCCTATCCAATATGCCTTCTCATTCCCCCGACGACTGCCACTCAGCGGCGAACGTCTGGACCTGTTCAAGGCTCACGACCTGGAGTTCTTCGAGCCCGACCTGCAGAAGTTCCGCTGTCTGGCACTGGCCTTCGAAGCCATCCGTCAGGGAGGCAACATGCCCTGCATCGTCAATGCTGCCAACGAGGTCGTGAACAGAGCGTTTCTGGAAGACCGTTGCGGATTCCTGCAGATGGCAGATATTATCGAGAAGACCATGCAGCGCACGCCCTTCGTGAAGGCGCCCTCCTACGAAGACTATCTGCACACCGATGCCGAGGCACGTCGCATCGCAGCAGAGGCATTACAATAATATCGAAAATACCGTAATAACGAAATAACGACATAACGAAATCTCGAAACAACGAAAATATCGAAATAAATAACAATGGAAGTTTTTTTTATCAAACTATTACAGTTCCTTCTGGCCATCAGCCTGTTGGTATTGCTCCACGAGATGGGGCACTTCTTTTTTGCCAAGCTGTTTAAGGTCAGAGTGAACAAATTCTACCTGTTCTTCAATCCTAAGTTCCACATCATGAGCACCTACGACACCTGGGTGCGCCGACTGCTGAAGCTGAAGCCCGAGGTGGTGCCCGAGAAAGAGGTGGAGGTGAAAGACGGAGACAAGACGAAGACGGTGAAGACGAAAGAGTATGTGGGCACCGAATATGGTCTGGGCTGGCTGCCACTGGGCGGCTACTGCGCCATCGACGGCATGATTGACGAGACCAATACCCAACTGTCGGAAGAGACACATCCCTGGGAGTTCCGCACCAAACCCACATGGCAGCGACTGCTCATCATGGTGGGCGGCGTGCTGGTCAACTTCGTGCTGGCACTGTTCATCTACGCGATGGTACTCTTCACCTGGGGCGAGAGCTATGTACCCGTTCAGAAGATGACTGAGGGTATGGAGTTCAACCAGCAGGCAAAGAACCTGGGCTTCCAGGACCACGATATCCTGTTGTCGTATGATGAAGGGAAGTTCAAGACCTACGATGCCGACCTGTTCCGTCAGATTGCCGATGCCAAGCAGGTGACGGTGCTGCGCGACAGCGAGAAGGTGACCATCCCTCTGCCAGGCAATCTCGACCTGCTCAACATGCTGAAGGCCGAGCCCCGTTTTGTGCGTCCTTTCTATCCGGCAGTCGTCGATAGCGTGCTGCCAGGCAAGGCTGCTGCCAAGGCTGGTCTGCAGAAGGGCGACACCATCGTGGGCGTCAACGGTCACAGCGTAGCTTCCTTCGGACAGTTCACGGATGAGATTAGTCGTGTGAACGATGTCATTGAGGCCTCGAAGAGCGAAGCCGAGAAAGCCAAGGCCCGTCAGATTACCATTGTCTATAAGCGCGACAGCCTGCTCGACACCATCCCAGCCACACTCAACGACAAGCTGCAGCTGGGCTTCACGGTGTCATTGCTCTACCAACCCGACACCATCCACTACGGTTTCCTCGAGAGTTTCCCTGCCGGCATCCGCTATGGCATTCACACGCTGAAGGGTTATGTCAGCGATATGCGCTATGTGTTTACGGCCGACGGTGCCAAGTCGCTGGGTGGTTTCGGAGCCATCGGCAGTCTGTTCCCTGCCACATGGGACTGGCATCAGTTCTGGCTCATGACGGCCTTCCTCAGCATCATTCTCGCCTTCATGAACATCCTGCCCATTCCGGCATTGGACGGTGGACACGTGCTGTTCTTGCTCTACGAGATGATCACACGCCGCAAACCGTCTGAGAAGTTCATGATACGTGCCGAATACGTTGGTTTCGGCATCCTGATCCTGCTGATGGTCGTTGCCAACCTGAACGACATTCTCCGTTGGCTGGGCTATATGTAAGATGAAAGATGAGTAATCGCTTTAGCGCTTTTACAAAGCGTAGCGACTAAAAGAATTGAGAGTTGAGAGTTATGCGATTTGCACTATTTGGAAATATCTATCAGAAATCGAAGGCCACTGCCGTCCGACTGTTCATTGACTGTCTGAAGAAGCATCATGCCGAGGTGATTGTCGAGAAAGAGTATCTCGATTTCCTGTTGAAAAACAACCTGATAGAACGAGAGGCTGTGACGGCGACGTTCGACGGCAACGACTTCGAAGCCGACTTCGCCGTGTCGATGGGTGGCGACGGTACGCTGTTGCGCACAGCCAGTATGGTACGCGACAAGCAGGTGCCCATCCTGGGTGTCAACATGGGACGCTTGGGATTCCTGGCCGATGTGACAGCCGAGGAGATCAATGCCTGCGTGGACGACCTTCACAAAGGCGACTACAAGACGGAGAGTCGCGTGCTCATCAAGGTAGAAACCGACGGCGAACCCATCAGCGGCTACAATTGCGCCCTGAACGATGTGGCCATTCTGAAACGCGACACGGCATCGATGATTGCCATCCGCACGACGGTGGGCGGCAACTATCTGACCACCTATCAGGCTGACGGTCTCATCGTTTCTACACCCACAGGATCGACGGCCTACTCGCTCTCTAACGGCGGTCCTATCATCGTACCCCAGACGGGTGTTCTTTCTTTGACGGCGGTAGCCCCCCACTCGCTCAATGTGCGACCCATCGTCATTCCCGACTCGGCAGAGATCGAGCTGACGGTCAGCAGTCGCAGCCACACCTTCCTGGTGGCTATCGACGGTCACTCCTGCAGTCTGCCAGAGGGCACCACGTTGCGCCTGTCCCGTGCCCCCTATCAGGTGAAGGTGGTGAAGCGCAAGGACGCCCACTACTTCAGCACCCTGCGTGACAAGATGATGTGGGGCGCCGACGGCAGAAAATAGCCCATCGCCCAGCCCCATAAGACCCATAAGACCCATAAGACCTATAAGACCCACAAGACCCATAAGACCCATAAGACCTATAAGCCCCCTCAATGACCCTCAAAGAGCTATTCCATATCCCCGAAAGTCGCTATTCTACAATGCAGATAGCGAAGTGGCTGTGGCAGGTGCTGCGCGGCAACAGGCTGCAGGCAACGCTCAATGCCACCATCGGACTGTTGGGAGTAGTATTCAGTCTGCTCAGCGTATGGGCCATGCAACGGGCCATCGACACGGCTTCTGGTGCCCGTGAGGGTTCGCTCTATTGGGCCGTAGCGGTGATGGCGCTGCTCATCCTGGGCGAGTTTGCCCTGGGCATCTCACGCGTATGGATCAAGAACATCCTTGGCATCAAGGCCCAGAACCGCATGCAGCAGCAGATGCTGGCACGTCTCCTGCGCTCAGAGTGGCGAGGACGCGAGGCCATGCATAGCGGCGACATCATCAACCGTCTGGAACTCGACGTGCGCCATGTGGTGACCTTCCTCACCGAGACGCTGCCATCCATGCTCAGCACCCTGGCCATGTTCATCGGTGCCTTCTTCTACTTGATGCAGATGGACCTATGGCTGGCTGTCACCACCGTAGGCATTTTGCCCGTCTTCATCATCTCCAGCCGTTTCTATGTGGCCCACATGCGCCGTTACAGTCGTCAGGTACGCCAATGCGACAGCGAGGTGCAGAACATCCTGACCGAGACCATGCAGCACCGCATGCTGGTAAAGACGATGGAGGCCGACGACCAGATGCTGGGACGTCTGGGCGACACACAGAGCACGCTACGCTCCTGGGTGAAGAGTCGCACGAAATTCTCTGTCGCCAGCAACTTCTTCCTTAACTTCGGCTTCTCGCTGGGCTATCTCATCGCCTTCCTCTGGGGAGCCATCCGCCTCAGCAAGGGCACCATCACCTTTGGTGCTATGACTGCCTTCCTGCAACTGGTCTATCGCATACAGGGACCGGCACGCGAGATCACCCGTCTGGCACCAGCCTTCGTCAGCGTCTTCACAGCTACCGAACGACTCATGGAACTGGAGGAAGTACCCGAGGAGGAGCAGGGCGACCCCATCGCCTTAGCGGCACCCTGCGGCATACGCTTCGACCACGTCACCTTCAACTATGGTGCCGAGGGACAACAGCCCACCATCCACGATTTCTCGTTCAATTTCCGTCCAGGTTCGTGTACGGCGATTCTTGGTGAGACAGGCGCCGGCAAGACCACTCTCATCCGTCTGCTGCTGGCCCTCGTTCGTCCGCAGGAAGGTGCCGTGGAAATCTATTCTAGTGACTCTAGCTTCCCCCTCTCCCCCCTCCACCGCTGCAACTTCGTTTATGTGCCGCAAGGTAACACGTTGCTCAGTGGTACCCTGCGCGACAACCTGCGTTTGGGCAATCCCGAGGCTACCGACGAGGAGATGCACGCTGCCCTGACGATGGCCTGTGCCGACTTTGTCAGCGAACTGCCCCACGGTCTCGACACCGAGTTTGCCGAACAGGGTGGCGGACTGTCGGAAGGACAGGCCCAGCGTATCGCCATTGCCCGCGCCCTGCTGCGTCCTGGCAGCATCCTGCTGCTCGACGAAGCTACCAGCGCCCTCGATGCCGACACCGAGCGCCAGCTGCTGAGCAATCTTCTGGAGAACCAGCAGCGCACCGTCATCTTCGTCACCCATCGCACGGCCGTCGTTGCCTACTGCAGTCAGGTGCTGAAGATGTAGTTTTCAATATGAATCATTTTTGACATTTACTACTTTCAAAAAATCTCCGCTTCCAGAGTGTTTACAGTGGAAACGGAGAATTTTACGCTAAATGTCCACAGCAGTTGTTTCATGCGCCGTTCCACATATTCTATACACAAAAGGGACTTCTGTGTACTTTTACACCAAAGCAAAAGCGGAATATTTTTGCTCCAATTAATCACTTTGTAAATATTTGTCTTTACTTCACATTTTGACATTTTGACATTTTGACATTTTGACATTAAGCAGTTTTTAGATAACCATTATTTATACTTATTACCTCAAATATATATAATATATATATATTATATTATATTTGTTTTCAGACGACTTTCTCTGAAATATAGTTTCATGTCAAAATGTCAAATGTCAAATGTCAACACACACAGACACGGCGGTCGCACACTGTTTCATAGCTCATCATTTTGTTTGTAAAAAAAAATACTACCATCTCGATGCGCTTCGCCATTCGCTCAAAATAGCGTTTCTTCAACTGAGAGCGTCACGGCCCACTGCGCCGTGCGTCACCTTGCAACGCAAGATGTGTTACTATAGTTGTATCGGAGTAACTCGGTGCAGTGCCGACAGGCGCGCGGCGGCTCGGGCCGAGCGTCTCGTTGCCCGAAAAGTGTTTTTCGGCGTTTATGGGTGCGCGTGTGCGCGAGTGTTAAAATCTGTAAAGAAATGGCGAAAAGCCCCGTTTTCGCAAGGTCGATTTGCAGGGTAGGCAAAACGTGAGTACCTTTGCATTGTGAGACGAGAGAACGAGGATTTTGACGAGAGAACGAGAAGACGAGTTTTTTGACCAAGACGAGAATAATGCTGCCGCTGCAGAGGCCTGCAAGTCTATCGTCTAAACTCCTAAACTCCGAAACTCCTAAACTCCTTAAACTCATCAACTTATCAACTCAAAAACTCATCAACTTATCAACTCAAAAACTCATCAACTTATCAACTTATCAACTCAAAAACTCATCAACTTATCAACTCAAAAACTCATCAACTTATCAACTCAAAAACGCAACAACTTATCAACTTAAAAACTTAACAACTATGAAATCATTCCCTTGGAAGCGGGTGCTGGAGCTGGCCGTCACTATCATCACCGCAATACTGACTACAATTAGTACATCTGCATGTATGGGTTGAATCCCTGCATTATAGCCGCCCCTTATCAAGGGGCTCTAAACATGCGCGGGCTATTAGTCCTCCTCATCTGGACTGTCAACGTATCGTTCCTCTAATAATGCAATTCTAATCCCCACTTTTGACATTTTAAGCAAAATCTTCCGCTTCCACTGTAAACACTCTGGAAGCGGAGATTTTTTGAAAGTAGTAAATGTCAAAAATGGGTCGAATTATTTACACAAATAGTCCCTTTTGTGTATTTTCTTAATTCGTGCAGATCAGAAACTTCCTGTGTCAGAATCCTTGTTTTGGAGTTTACGATTAATCTTGAGTTCCTTTCCTGTGGAGAAATCGTAACTAAAGCCGAGGACAAGCATCGACTTGTTATCATCAATCCAGGTCTTGTACGTACTTTGCAGAATGCTTGTCGGCATGCTGTAGCCTGAATAACGGGATCGGGTGAAGAGCCAATAGTCTGCAGCAAAGATGCGCCAATTCTTCTTCTGCCAGTAAACCTGCAGGTATGACTGGTTCTCCCCAGCATCCAGTGTAGAGCCGTTGAGACGTTTTGATACAATATTTCCCACATAGGTAGCTCCCCAGTTACCCTTTCTGAACTGCACAACAAAGTAGAGTGGTGTCCACGTGTGATGGTAGTGTCCGATAATAGGGCTACTGACGGTCTGTCGAGTGACATAGCCTCGCAAAGTCAGCGTCAATATCTGGCTCTTTAAGGGACTGAATACCAGTTGGTATGATCCGCCCAGTTCGCTGCTATAGTTAGCATTCTCGTTCGTACCAACGATATATTGCTGACCATTAATCTCTTGCTGTGTGTAATAACGGTTGATAGGAGCGTCTGTGTAATTATAGCTCAATGAGATCTGGGTCTGTAGCCAACCGAGGTTCCATTTGTGGATAAGTTCTGACTCATAGGTGTTATAGCTCTTCAGATAGGGGTTGCCAATGCTTAGCACACGAGGAATGACAAGGCTTGCATTATTGCTGAGTCCTGATATGGGGGGTGTATTTGACTTTGATGAAGTGACCCACTGCAGGTTCATAGTCTTCGAGAGATTAGTACTCAGGATGAGCTTGGGCGTGAAGAGCCAGTGTGTGTCGTGGGCATCGGTGTTGTCCTGAGTAACCTGAGTAGCTCCAGCACCTATACGGTACATCAGTTTGCCAATGATCCCGCTGTACTCGGCATACATATAGTGCTGATAGCTTGCAGATGAGTATTCATATTCCTTATAGTCTGAGAGTACGTTGCTAATGGTGGCGTTCGAGCGTCCAAACGAGCCACGATAGCCCAGGCTAAGGCTACTCTTCCCCCATTTCTTCGTATATGCCAATTCACCGATGAAGGAGTACTTGTTGTTCTGCTGCTCTTGGTTGTCCGCCAGCCATATCTCGCCATCTGTTACAGCCCTCTCCTCATCCCAGTTCTTGCTGTTGTTGTGATAATAGGTGCCAACGAGGTCTATCGAAAGCTCCTGATTCTTAGGTAGCGTTTTCTGGACATATACGTTCAGGCTCGGTCCAAAAGTACTCATACGGCTGCCGAAATCGCCCTTTCCTTCTATGGAAGCAGTATGTGATGAATTGTCTTGGATATTACTCTGTCCATCGCTATGAATGTGATTGAAGTGGGGTGTTGCTACTATTTGTACTGCTAAGTCATCAGGCTTGTTATAGGTATATTTGATAACAGGATCGTTCCATGTGTAGCCAAATTTGTCGTGTGTCTGTTTTTGATAGTTGCAATAAGCTGTAGGGACTTTTGCAGTGCCGTCTGGAATATTGTTTTCCAGAGTATAGTTGTAAGTCTGTTCGCCAAAGCGCTTCGTATAGTCTCGTAGGCTGAATGTATAGGAGAGTGAAAGCTGATGGTTGCCAGAGGTCAGGTTCAGGTAAGCCTCATCGTTTGTAAAACCCGTCGTAAAGGCTGTTCTCGCTTCGATACCAATATTGATGCCCGTATCCAACCGCTTAGTAATCACGTTAACGAGTGCACCAGCATCAGCATAACGGGCAGGCGGAATGTTGTAGTATTCCACCTTAGAAATCTTATTAGCAGGAATGCCTTTCAGGTCAATGTCTGAGGCTGCAATGCCATTGATCAGTATCTTCACACTGCCGCCGTCCATGCGCTGAATCTTATTGCTCACTGGATTGACTTTCAGGTCTTCAACGTGTTCCAGCAGATCGCGTACATTGCGGGCCTGCTCTATTTGTTCGATGGTGAAAGTATGTACAGACTTATCAACGTAGTTCATGATATGGGTGCCTTCTATCGTCACACCATTAATCGTATACTCAGCAGGTCGCATCTGAATAGTTCCTATATCACCTACTTCGCAGCTATGATAATAGGTACGATAGCCGACAAAACTGCACTTTACGATGACGCGGTTAGCCTCCGTAGGAATCACAAAGTAGCCGCTCTCATTCGACACGCCGCCACCAAGCTGTGTAGAGTCGACAGGATTGAGGATTGCAACGTTGGCGTAGGCCAAAGGCTGCCCCTGTTCGTCAATAATGATTCCCATCAGGTGACGGTCTGTCTTCTGTATGCACTCAACGAAAATCTTTTTCCCGTCTTTATCGGTGCTGGTACTGACGCGGATGGGATAGAAACCGATCATCTGCTGGATGGCTTCAGGCAGGTGCTTGTTCTTGACAGTAGTAGTGATACGAAAGTCTTCCAGTTCGTTGTAGAGGAAGTAGATAGTATAGTCAGTCTGTTGCTCACTGAGTTGTCTCAGCGCATCAGAGAGGGATACGTCATTGTATTCGTGCGATATACGCTTCTGCGCATGTGTACTGACAGTCAGCAGCAGGACAAGGATGAGAGTAATATATCTGTTCATGGCGGCTGACTATTTTACGGTAATCTGGTTATCGTTCAGCGTAACGGTCAGACGCTCGAACTGGTTGAGGTCGTTGACAACTTGATTGATGCCCTTCTGCGGATGCCACACGAAACGGAAACGGAGCTGTCGGGCTTCGTCATTGACAAACGTGACATTGACATCATAATGGGCAGCTATCTCTAGCAGCATCTTTTCCAATGACACGTTGTCATAGATGACGGGCTGCGGTGTTGCGATGGTATCAGTGGTCAGCGTATTGGTTGGAGTAACGTTTGCGGGCTTTGGAGTGTTGATGACCTCCTCAGTCTTTGGTGTATCCTGCTTGGTGTGTTTTACAATCTGAATGGCAGCAAAGGCAATACCTGACACAAGCAATACTCCGATAAAAGAGGCTGCTATCTTCATAAGTGAAGAATGGGACTTTGCCACTGGTGATGCGGTAGCAAATTTTTCACTATTCTTGCGTCCCTCCGGTAGCAAGCGTTCTTCGGCCGAGCGCACTATTGCCTTTTCATTTAATCTCTGCCATTCTCCATCTATCATCTCGTCGGTGACTTCCTTGTCAGAACGTGCAGCATCAACGGCACTCTGCGTCATAGACATCAGTGTGTAGAGTTCACGGCACTCGTCATCCAAAAGGATTTCCTGCCATTCTTCGGCCGTGTATTGATGGGGCTGTTCCATCATTTGGAGCAAAAGATCTGTCTTGTTCATACGCTCATTGTTTTTTAAGTTGTGTACGTAATTGATTAAGCGCACGGCGCAGATGCTTATAGACGGTGGTTTCGCTGACGCCCAGACGATTGGCAATCTCCTTGAAGGTGATACCATCGCGGAAATGCTGCATGATGATGTCGCGACAAACGGGTGGCTCTAATTGGTCTATGCCTTTATATAGGGCTTCCAGTTCTTCTTCTAACCGTTCCGTCGGTGTGATGGTCGTGTCGAGGTCAAGCAAGTAGAGGTGTTCCACCCGTTCCTGTATCTGTCGGCTACGAATCACGTTCAGACATCGGTTTCGTACGCTTGTAAGCAGATAGGACTCGGCTGTATCTTC
>CAMVDU010000024.1 GCA_947166345.1 uncultured Prevotellaceae bacterium | reverse complement strand
GAATCAGATAAAACCTGTAACTATGAATAAAAAAGGAAGACAGATGAGAGAAAAAAGTGATCATTCAGAGTCCCCAGTGATCATTTTTTATTTTTCCAGTTGAGAAAATATTTTTTTCCAATTGGATACTTAAAATACTGTTTTTGAAGGTCTCCTTTCCTCTTGTTTTGTAATACTACTGCTAATTCTTCTGAAACGATGTACCAGATATGATACATTTCCAGCAAAAACTATTAAAAACAGCATTTTTTTTACTATTTACGCCAAATACTCAATAAAATTGAGTAACTTTGTGCCCATAATTGAAAACCCAAGGCAAGCATTATGAAGACAGAGAAACAAATGGCTATGGCTGCAGCTGAATTTGCAGAGCGGTGGAAAGGCAGAGGATATGAGAGGGGTGAGTCGCAACCCTTCTGGATTGACTTGCTCACAAATAGAAAATAGTTCATATTAATAAATTAATGTGTAATTATAGAAGAAAATAGTTTAATTCTCATAAAAAAGAAGTATCTTTGCAAACAAAACCTCATACATCAATGCTTAAAATATATATCAATGAATTAGGTCGCATACGTGATGCGGTAATAAATGTGAAACCAATGATGGTTTTCACGGGTGATTCGGGATTAGGTAAAAGCTATACTGCATTCTTGATATACCATGTGTATAGTGTCCTGGCAAATGACAGGATAAAATATTTTGTTGAGGATAAAATCCAAGCATTGGGAGAAAATAAAAATAAAGGTTTTACATTCAAATTCCAAGACCTTAGGTTGTGGATGAATCGAGATGCATCACAATATCTTGGCTATCTTTTAGGTAACAAAGAATTCTCTTGTGACGTAACCTATACTTTTGATTTGCCTGATGATCTAGTCATAAAAGTGAATACATCATTGGAAAGTTACCTCAGACGGGTCAATGTCAATGGAGCATCTTCTTTTTTCCCTAACGACTTTTCTGATTGGACGCGTATCTATGCTCATGCATTGAACCATTACTTTTCCTCTATCATATTCAACAAAACCGTGATACCCTATTTGATGCCACCAGCAAGGGCTGCATTCATGGGAGCAAAAAATGCTAAGTCAGCATTTCAAGGGATTGGAATGTACGAGCGTTTCGTAGATTTTAATGACTGGGTATCCTCTGCCCGTCCAAGGAAGCTCCCAAATGACCAGTTTTTCCAAAGTATGATGAGGCGACTAACTAATGGAGAAATTGAATTAAGAGACGGTCAAACTTTTTTGCGTCTTCCAACAGGCACATCCATACCTATCAGTGCAGCTGCTTCGTCCGTAAAGGAATTAGCACCATTGTTGTTGCTGTTACAATCAGAATTGAATATCAGTGCTTACTCTCTGCTTTTCGAAGAGCCAGAAGCGCATGTTCATCCCAAAAGTCAAGATTTGGTGTCAGATTTGATAGCCCGCTGTTTCAATCGTGGTGTACAATTTCAAATAACCACCCATAGTGATTTTATCCTTGGTCGATTCAACCAGCTGATACGTTTGGGGAATCTCCGTCGTAGGAATCCAGAAAAGTTTAGGAAGTATTGTAATGATAATCAGGAAAGTGAGAACCTATATCTTGACTACGAGCAAATGGGTGCTTATTATTTTAAAGTACAAGGTAACAATGTTATCATTGAGGAACAGGATATCAGTAACGGAATCCCCTTTACAACATTCCATGAAATCATCAATCGCCAAGAGCGAGTGGATGACTTAATAGAACAATACATGGAGGACTAAGCAGCAATGGAACTATATGACAAACTAACAAAGATTTATACGCCAGAGCACTTCTCTCTAAGCAACACGCAAACGGTGATCGAAGAGGATGAAAAGGGGGCTGCTACGCGTGAGATCATCATTGAGCACATAGGTGTGGATGTTCTGAAAATCAATAAGAGCTTGTTAGCTTTAGAACGTGATTCTATTGCCAATAATCCACATGCTTTTGTGTGTGACGGTATCATAGCCATTGACGAGAAAAACAAATTTGTTGGTTATTTTGAATTGAAGTCAACTTGTTCTACCAATAATGTTCTAAAAGCAAGAGCTCAAATCATAGACAGCCAGCATCATTTGTGGTCAATTGCATCAAAAAGTGCAATTGATATGACTTCTTATACAGAAAAAGGAATAGTTGTTTCCCAGCCAATTTCTGATGAAGCCCACCGTAAAGCCCGTCTTCGTCGGCAGATAAATGATGAGCGTGGCAACGGGTTTTCTCCTTATCATTTTTTACTGAACCTGTTGAAAGGTAAGGCAATTATTGATGAAACAGGTATGCCTCTTCTCTATTTTGAAGCAGGGGAAATAATACCTATTGGTAAAATGTTATAGCGGCAGATTTCACTATGAGTCGTTATGATCTTAGGAAATAGTTGTAACTACGTAGTTTTTACGATACTGAGCAATTAATATGGCAAATACGAACTTAGCAAATGCGAAGACGGCAAAGAACGACGAGTTCTATACGCAATATCCCGATATTCAGAAGGAGATAAACGCCTATCTGGAATATGACCCCAACGTGTTTCGTGGTAAGACAGTGCTACTGCCTTGCGATGATCCAGAGTGGAGTAACTTCACCAAGTTCTTCGCTCAGAACTTTGAACTGCTGGGCTTGAAAAAGTTAATCTCCACCAGTTATGCACCAGAAAGCAAGAAATATAAGTTGCCGTATCAGCCCACACTTTTTGAGAAAGAGCAGCCGCACTTCGATGCAGACAAAAGCAAAACACATGGTAAGATATTCGTCCTTGAACGTGATGTGACGGGCGATAATCGTATCAATATTGAGGATTTGCAATGGCAGTATCTGGAGGGTGACGGTGATTTCCGCAGCAAGGAGATACGAAAACTGCGTGACGAATCGGATATTATTGTGACTAATCCGCCGTTCTCGTTATTTAGAGAGTTCGTGGCATGGATTATGGAAGCTAGCAAGAAGTTTTTGATAATTGGCAATATTAATGCTGTCTCTTACAAAGAAATTTTCCCTCTAATAATGGCTAATAAAATATGGACAGGAAACCGTTTTAATGAAAGAGTCAATGGAAAGAATATGACTTTCTTCGTTCCTGACTATTATGAAATGACAGGCACAGAACTCTATATTGATGATAACGGGAACAAGTTTATAAGCGTAGCAGGGACGGGGTGGTTCACAAACCTTGAGCATGGTCGTCGTCATGCACCGCTAAAACTTATGACTATGGCTGAAAACTTCAAGCATAGTAAACATAAGGAAGTAAGAGGAAGGAAAGAATACATACATTATGAGAATTATGATGCAATTGAAGTACCATTTGCAGATGCTATCCCAAGAGATTATGAAGGAATAATGGGTGTACCTATTTCATTCATAAGTAAGTATTGTCCTGAACAATTTGAGATACTTGGCATAACAGACAGAGGTAATCAATATGGTATTAAGACCAAAGAATACACATCACAAGACACTCCACTTTATGGCGATTTAAATCGAAGAGCAGCAATCTTGGTCGACGGCCAATTGAAATCCACGTATGCAAGAATATTAATCCGCAAAAAGCAAACACAATGAAGACAGAATTGAAAATCTATACCGTTGAGCAGATTTGCGACGGCTTCGAGTACAACGAACTTGAAGGCAAAGGTCTTTATGGTTTGGCAGGTCAGTTAACCATTCAGCCAGAGTATCAGCGAAACTACATCTATGCTGATGGAAAGCGTGATGTGGCAGTGATTGAATCTGTTTTGAAAGGTTATCCGCTTGGACTCATCTACTTCAATAAAGTGGATGGTGGACGTTTGGAAGTTCTTGACGGTCAGCAGCGTATTACATCGCTGGGGCGTTTCCTAAAAAACAAGTTTGCTGTTAAGATTAACGGACTGGAGCAGATATTTGACGGACTCGATGAGGGCAAGCAGCAGAAGATTCTGCAAACAAAGTTGCTGGTCTATATTTGCGAGGGTGAGGGCGAACATGCCGAAGAAGAAATCAAGGAATGGTTTAAGACAATTAACATTGCAGGCATTCCGCTTAATCATCAAGAGGAATTGAACGCTGTCTTTAGTGGACCATTTGTTACGCTTTGCAAGGCTGAGTTTAGCAATTCACAAAACGCAAATATTCAGAAATGGGAATCGTATGTGAAAGGCCCTGCTAACCGCCAGATGTTCTTGGCTACAGCTTTGGAATGGGTTAGCAAGGGGAATGTGGATGGCTATATGTCAGTCCATCGTCGCGACGAGAACATTAACGAGATTAAGACCTACTTCAACACCGTTATTGATTGGGTGGATAGCAAGTTCGATGATGTATATGATGAAATGCAGGGTTTGAATTGGGGCGAACTTTACGAGCGCTTCCATCACTTACCTTTGAATCACTCTGAATTGTCGGCAAAGGTTTATGAACTGATGCACGATGATTTTGTGACTAATCGCCGAGGAATCTTTGAGTATGTGCTGGGTGGCTGCCAGGAAACAAAACTGTTGAATGTTCGCCTGTTCGACAAACCCACGATGCGCAAGGTCTATCAGCAACAGACCGACAAGGCTAAAGCAAAAGGCACAAGCAACTGCCCCTACTGCGCCATCGGCCACGATGCCAACCGTCAGCGCATTTGGAAACTGGAAGAAATGGATGCCGACCATGTAACTGCATGGAGCAAGGGCGGCAGCACAGATATAGAAAACTGCCAAATGTTATGCAAGACACATAACAGGGCTAAAGGGAATAGATAAATACTATACAAAAACTACGACTATGGAAAAAGAGAAAGAACTTACAGATGAGTTGAAAGACTATATATTAGACCCATCTAAAGACTATCGACAGACATTAACAATGTGGCGCGTAGATAAGGACGGGAACCTGATATGGGTAAAGACTAAGAATGGAACTAACAAATCCTACTACATCATCGAAAAAAGTCAACTGACGGAAGATGATTGGCTGACCCACATGCGCGGTAAAATGGATACCGATGAGTTTGGCGAGTTTGCTTGTGCTTACTTCAAGGCATGCGAAATGGCCGGTATTAAAGAACTAAAGGTAACATTGCGTGGAGAGTTCAACCGTTCTTTTAAATTCGCTGATGAAGAATGAGCCTAAATAATCATAGTTTATGGAATACGGAATAGTTTATCTTTTAACCAACCCTGTAATGCCTGGCCTTGTGAAGATTGGCATGACAACGCAGGAAGATATAGACAAAAGGATGAAGGAACTCTATACTACTGGCGTTCCCGTTCCATTTGAATGTCAGTTTGCTTGCAAGGTGAAGAAAGGCGACTGCGCCAAGATTGAGAAAGCCCTGCACACGGCATTTGCTCCGCAGCGCATCAATGCTAACCGTGAGTTCTTCCGCATACAGGTGGAACAGGCCAAGGCCATTCTTGAACTATTCCACCATACCGACGTAACGGAAGAAGTGAGCGACGAAATAGAAAGCGACTTGACTGATGACGATAAGGCTGCATCGGCAAAGGCACGGATTCATCGTCCACCACTCAACTTCTACGAAATGGGAATGCAAAAGGGTGATGTGCTTGTATGGAAAGACGACCCAACAGTTTCCGTTACGATTGTATCGGAGCGGAAAGTCTGCTATGAGGGAGAAGAAGCTTCCATCAGTGCGCTTTCTGCAAAGTTGAAGGGCTATAAAGTCAAACACATTGCCCCCGGTGCTCACTGGCTCTACAAAGAGAAACTATTGAGCGACATTTACGACGAAACTTATCCGTTTGAAGAATGATGAAAATGGAGAACGAATTAGAGAAAACTTCAAAACTGAAAGTCTTGCTTGAAAGCATTGTGAAGATTGTCGCTAATGGTCAGCATCCTATTTTGGGTATTGGGGCAAATCTTTATTTTGATTATCAAAATGCTCTTCAATATAATAATGTCGTAGATTTTCTCCAGAAATTATTGGAGCATTTGGAATGGCTAAATGAAATTGTGCTTGGAAAGTTATTTGTGGAGGAGCCTGTGATAAAGAAAGACCTAATGCAAACAATTCAGCTTGCAAAAGACGAAATGATTTCAGAGAAAAGGGATGTATATGCATCGTATGTTACTGCATGTTGCCATCCAGACAATAAAGATTGGTCTCGAAAGCAAATCTATTTGCGGAAAATAGAGCAACTCGACTATTTGGGAATCGGAATTCTCAAAATCTTGGAAAAACACTCCAGAGAAGATTCTATCGTAAAAACAATGAGTGAAGATAAGGCTTTTACTGACAATGAGGATATTAGGGCACAGTTATGGGATTTAGAGTCATTAGGTTTAGCAGAGAAGATAAGTGCCAAAGATTATTATGACACTCAGCGGAGAGGCGGAAATCGTATGGTCAGAAACCCAGAGAACGTATATCTATATAAAAGGACAAAGTTGGGTGATGGCTTGTATAATTTCATAGTTAAGGGGATACCAAACTAATAGAATATGGACTATCACGATTACATGAAGGCTACTGGAGGTGGTATATATCCCATGAGTGGACCTGTGATGCCACATACACCAACTTCTTCGTCAGTATCCTCAAAGCGATACGACCAAAATTGTACTGATTTACGTTGGAAATTCAAATCGGACAATATTCGCATAAGGGATAATCACACTTGCCGAATATGTGGCGCAAAGGATGTGCCGTTGGACGTTCACCATGTCCGCTATATCACTGGACGGGAAGCATGGGACTATGAAGATGGCGATTTGGTGTCACTATGATCGTTGGGGACGGTACTATATGATCACATCTGATAGAAGACAATATAAAGATATAAATATGAGAAAGGCATTCTTACTGTTGACGGGGCTTGTCATCACAGGTTCGGCGATGGCGCAGGAAGAAAATATCTGGGAGAAGCCAGAGAATAAGGTCGTGGTTGTGGAGTATGACGAGACGGATAACGAATCCAGCTACATGGGAGCGCTGAAGGTGAGTGCAGGTCCGGCCTGGATCACGTCGAAGATGTACACCTCTGAAGACAGCTACATCAGAAACCAACCAGGCTTTGAATGTGCGGTCAGTTATGAATATATTGGAAGAAAAGGCTGGGGCTTTACCTTCGACCTCAACTATAACCACACGTCGTATGATTATGCTTATGCAAAGTCCTATTTCCATCTGATCCATCTCGGCCCAGGCGTGATTTATGCGTATGCCGACGACCACTGGCGCTATAGTATTGAATTAGGTGTAGGTATGGCTTATTGTAGGGAAAAGGTCGATACCGACAACAATATTTTCGTCTATAGCGGAAATAATCAGGTGGGACTCGGGCTCAACAGTCGCTTAGGGCTTGAATATAAGATAACGAAGAAGTTTGGCATTGGTGTTGACCTAAACGGAGCCCTCTTGTTTTTGAAAAATGAAGTGGGGCTTAGGATGAAAGATTCTGAATTATATGGCATCTCACATAGTGCCATCCATATCGGACCAAGGTTCTATTTCTAAGATGTAGGCACACTAAAAAGTAAACTACCTGACACGAAGGACGTCGCCAACACGGATCTGGTAGTCGGGCAGAAGATTATTCTTCTTGTAGAGCGACTTCAGACGGATGCCGTATTTCTGGGCAATGGAGTGCATGGACTCGCCAGGCTGTACGATGTGGGGACGCTTGCGGAACTCTTTCGGAGCCTTGGTCTTTTTCTTCTCAAGCCACACAATCTGACCCTCTTCCAGAACGGTATTCTTGTCGAGCTCGTTGTAACGCGCCAACTTGCGGTAGGAAACGCCTACCTCGGGTGCCAGCGAACGGAAGGTGTCGCCCCTTTTGGCATAGAGGTAATAGTTGTTGTTGTAGGCATAGATAGGATGCATGGGCTGACTGCCTGCCACCTCGTTCCTGCTATGCTCATACATGAACTTGTCGTAGCTCTTGGCATTGTCGTACTGATACAAGCCATAGCGCTCGATGATGTCAATCAGGCTCTGTGCATAGACGGGGTTCGTAGCATAGCCGGCAGCCTTCAAGCCACGGGCCCAACCCTTATAGTCGGTGGTCTTCAGGGAGAACAGCGAACGGTAGCGCTGACTTGAAGCCAGAAACTTTGAGTGGTCTTCATACGACTCGTAAGGTGACGCATACACGCGGAAGCAGTCGTCTTTCCTATCATCATCCTTCAGCATCGTGGGACCGGTCCAACCGTTATGGCACTTGATGCCGAAGTGGTTGTTGCCCTTGACGGCCAATGTGCTTTGTCCGGCTCCCGACTCAAGGAGTCCCTGTGCCAACGTGATGGATGCCGGAATCTTCCACTTCATCATCTGTTCGATGGCCAGATCCTTGTATTGCTGAATATACTGCCGATAACGCTGGTCGGTGGTCTGTGCATGCAGGCAGAGAGTGACGAAGGTCAACAGCAGGAGGAGGAAAAACTTCTTGAGCATGATGTTCTGATGTATTAAAGAAAGACGAAATGGAGGGACTCGTAGAGCTGTACGGCAAAAACATAGACGAGGAGCAGGGGCGCAGTCTTGGCGATGCCCCACACGAGGGCGTCGCTGACCGAAGAGAGCGAGGTGAAGGTGTGAGACAGACTGCCATAGCAGACAGCCACCAGCGACACACCGAAGGACAGCAGGGGCACCAGCGCCCTACTGAACGGGGAGGGCCACAACGAGCCCGTAGCCGACAGAAGGAGGGCCTGAGGCATGGCGACCATCCACACGACGACGCCCACAAACAGCACCAAGACGATGAAAGAGACGCGCAGGGCCAGTCGCTCGCGCGAGCTTGCAGGATGCAGCAGGGAAGGCAACAAACGGCTCTTAACAAGGGCGCCATAGGCGATGCCCAGCAGCAGAATCCACACCAAAACGGGCGATAGCACAATATCGACATAACGGCCCAACAGCCAACGCACGCCTTCGTTGGAGAGCAGCGGACGCACGCCTGCTGTCATCGTAGCCGACAACAGCCACGACACAAACACCAACAGCAACTCGAGAATGAGCAGCGTCAGCGCCACATGGGCCACTATCCTACTCTTCATCGGGTTCCAGGTTGTCGATATCGATGATGCGGAGCTCGAGGGCGCGCACCACCAGACGGGTGGCGTTGACACCACGCGTATCGGAGAACAGCTTCTGGATGAGGTCGTTCTGGCGCTTCTCCAAACTCTTCACGCCAAAGGGCATACCGCGAAGCTGGGTGATCTGATCCTTGGTATAGCCGAGGGCCAGATGGCGCAGGAAACGCTCGTCGTACTCGTCAATCTCGTAGTTGACCATAGCCTCTTGCTTGACCAGCTGAGAACCAACACTTATCTTGAAGCGTTCCACAATCTTCTTCAGGATGGGCTCGTTGAACACCAGCTGCTTGCCGGCCATAACAGCCGACACGTCGTTGCGCGTCAACAGCTCACCAGTCTTCAGGATGATGCCGTCGGCACCCGCGTCGAGCACATCAACCCACAGTTTCTCGTTCAAGATCTCGCCCGTGAAGATGAGCACCTTGATCTGGGGGTGGAGCTCCTTGGTCTGACGGCATATTTCCACGCCAACGGTGGTGGAGCCGCCCAGTCCCAGGTCGAGCAACACGAGATCGGGCAACTGCTGCTTCAGCAGACGCCAGTAGGCCGTTTCCGAGTCGGCTGTGCCAATGACCTCGGCCTCGGGAATGTCGTTACGGATAATGCCCTGCGTGCCCTTCAGCTCCAGGGGCACGTCTTCTACGATAATGACTTTGAAGTGTTCCATATTCTTGGTAGTGTTATAATAATCATTGTAAGGCCGTCGCGTAGTTCGGCACGAATGGCGCAACCGCGGCGGTTGGTAGCTTCACCATGATCGCGAACAATCTGACGGCAAAGCAGGTAAGGGATATTCTCTATGCCTGCCGAGGTAAAGAGCGACGCGGTCTGCTCCTCAGAGAGACAAAGCTGTGGCATCGACACCTCGCAGGTGACATATTTGTCGTCGGAGTGGCTGTAGCTGACCGCCAGGGTCTTCTCGCCCGACTGCTTGCGCAGGATGTCGAAGAGATAGCGAATGAGGTTCTCATCGCCCATGATTTCGTGATCCAAGTGCTTCAGGTGCAGCTTGTAGTGTTCCACCTGGCGCATGGCCTGCTTGCTGAGGATACCATAGAGCTCGCGATAGTAGTCAACCACCTCGGGCAGCGGTTCGATGTTGTTGGTATCCACCAGCTGACGAATACGACTGGGATAGTACATGGTCTCGTGCTTGAGGGTGGACAGGCAGTTGTCGAGCACGGCATTGGCCACATGCAGTTTCTCCTCTTCCAGACGAATGCGAGCCAGATCGTCATCCATCAGGTCCAGTCGGTTCTGGTATTCCTGCTGGCGCTTGGCGCGTTTATTGAGCGAGAGCACCACCTGCCACAGCACTGCAAAGATGATGCAGACAAGGAAGAGCACCAGGATGAGGATGGCGATACTCTTGTTGGTCTCTGACTGCTGCATCTTACGGCAATAGTCGTCGAGGGTCTTGTCGGCCGACATCTCCTTGAACAGCTGGGTATAGATGCGGTTGTTATAGTAGTAGAGGGGCCACTCATGGAGCGCGAGGGCTGCCACAGCACTCTCGTTGCGAATGTCGAGGATGGTATGGTAGTTGGTGGCCAGACTGTCGTGATACCAGCGGATATCGGGCGACACCAGCGACAGGTCAGCGATGGAGAGCAGGGTGTCTGCAGACCCAGGTCGCAACGTGCGATAGTGCTCATTCAGATAGTGGCGGCAAGAGTCGGCAAACTGCAGGGTGCGCTCATAGTGACCGTTGACGTTACAGAAATAGGCTGAGTCGGCATAGATGCTGGCCTTCTCCAGAGGCTTGAGATGAGTAGGATGAGACTGGGCCTCACCACTCTGGGTACCAAAAGCCAATAGCCAAAAGCCAATAGCCAGAAGCCTCACCACGCCCTTGGGCAGACGGAAGAAGAAACGGCTACCCTGCCCTTCCTTGCTTTCTGCCGAGAGGAGGCACACCTTGAAGATGCTGCTCACCTTGCGATATTTCTCGATGATACCCTTACAGTTGAGCAGGCCGAAGCCGTGACCACCGCTGATCTTATGTTCGAAGACGTGGGCCAGTTGCTCTTCATCCATACCTTTGCCGGTATCGGAGACGGAAATCTCCACATAGCTGTCGGCATCGATGGCCGAGATGCTCACCTTGCCGCCTTCAGGCGTGAATTTTCGGGCGTTGTCAGCTAAGGTGTTGAGCATGAACAGCGTCAGCACGCGGTCGGCCTTCACCTGGGCCTGGGTGGGTTGAACGTCGAGCGTCACACCCTTCAGCGCAAAGCTGCGCTTAACCTTGTCCACGATATCGAAGAGCTGTTGCAGGGGGAAGGTCTCTACATGCAGGTTCAGGTCGCCCTGTCGCAGTTGTATCCAATGTGTCAGCACGTCGTTCTGCTCGTTGATCTTATCGGTCAGTTCACGGATATACTCCAGACGTTCTTCACGGTTGCCGTCATCCAGGCGTCCTACCTCGTGGATGATGCGGTCGATGAAGGGCGTGATGGTATTGACCATCGAGATCTTGGCACGCTGTTCCAGGAACAAACGCTCACCATTCTCCACATGCAGACGCGCCAGAGCCAGTTGTTCCTTGAGTTCGTCCTCGCGCTCCTGCCACTCAGCATCGCTGTTCTTGGAGGGACGCCGATGATAGCGATAGACGAAGACAACCAGCAGAATGATTAACAGGAAGACAGCTCCGCCAATGGCCCACAGCAGGATGTTCAGCTGACGGACAGACTGCTCCAGCTGAGCAGCATGGGCTTCGAGCGAACGGTCCTGACGGGTGTTCTCCTGCAGGTCAAGATAGATATTGCGGTTGAGGTCGCTTTGTTGTTTATCGTCGATGGCGGCATAGGCCACACTCATCTGCTCGCGGATACTGGCCACGAGGTCAGGGGCCTTGTTGATAGTCGTATCAGCCAGCGCCTTGTGAAGACAGTCGATAGCCTGTGGATATTCCTCCAGGGCCAGATAGCACGATGCCAGTGTACGGTAGGCACCGGCAATCTGATAGACGTCGCCATACTCGCTGAAGATGTGCAGGGCTTCATAGGCCAACTGTGCCGGAAGCTCTCTATCGTCAACACCATGGGCGTTCAGGTATTTCATAGCCGGCAGGTTGTCGGCCAACAACTTCCGGGCGCTGATGGTGTCTATGAGATGTTCGGCCAACGCCTCCAGCGAGTTGGCAGCAAAATAAGGATAGTCGGCACGCTCAGCAAGCAGGAAACAACGCATCAGGTAGTCAAACTCCGTCTGGTTGATGTCTTCGGGTGTGCCATCGGTAATCATGCCACCGGCACCCATATTGTACTGGTAGTTCAGGTACTGGGCTGTGTCGCGGTCTATCTCGTTGTCGATAACCATGAGGGCCTGGGCCGACTCGCGTTCCAGACCGATATAATAAAAATAGGTGGAGGTGACAATGGCCAGTTCACTCTTGGCATAGAGCAAACGCTGACGGTCTCGTTCGGACAACGACTCGTAGTCTTCCTCAATACGTCCAAGGGCACGGATAGCCTGCTCGCGGTAGTCATAAAAAGCACGGTTGTGTGACATGCGCTGGCAGAGACGCATCTGCTGGATATAGCCCACCAGCAGTTCCAACTGGTTGTCGGTAGTCTGAGGCAGCCTGTCGAGCAACTTCTTAGCAGCCTCGTAGTCCATCTTGACGATACGCACAAAGGCCAAGTTGTTGAGGGCCTCGGCACGACCGTCATGATAATCCTCAGAGAGGTCGTAGGCCCGTTGGGCATACACCTCGGTAGAGTCTATATTTCGATAATGATAGGCATAAGAAAGAGAATTCAGCTTGTCCACCGCTTGCCTATCACGCGGCGAACAAGCTGAAAGAATAAATATGGACAGCAGTAGCTTAAGCGCGTGCCTTAGCCACATAACCAAGTGCCTCCTTGCACTTGTCGGTAACGTACTGCCAATCGCCGGCCTTCACCTTGTCCGAGGGGAACAGCTTAGAACCCATGCCCACACAGAAAACACCAGCCTTGAACCACGACTTCAGGTTCTCCTCCTCAGGAGCTACACCACCGGTCACCATAATCTTAGACCAAGGCATGGGGGCCTTCAAGCCTTTCACCATGTTAGGTCCAACAACATCGCCAGGGAACACCTTCGTGAGGTCGCAACCCAACTCCTGAGCCTTGCCAATCTCGCTGACGGTCATACAGCCAGGGCAGTAAGGAACAAGACGACGGTTGCATACAGGAGCAATGTCGGGATTAAACAGCGGGCCTACCACGAAGCAGGCACCCAGCTGCAGGTAAATGGCTGCGGTAGGAGCGTCAACAACGCTACCAACGCCCAGAGCCAACTCGGGACACTCCTTGTCGGCCCACTTCACCAGCTCACCAAAGATCTCGTGAGCGAAGTCACCACGGTTCGTAAACTCAAAGGCACGAACGCCACCATCGTAGCAGGCCTTCACAACGTTCTTACAGGTCTCCAGGTCCTTGTGATAGAAAACGGGCACCATACCGGTATCGCCAATTTTCTTCAGGACAGCTATCTTATCAAATTTTGCCATTTTTCTTTTTCGTTATTACGTTATAACGTTATTACGATATTATTTAGCGCTGAACGCGACCATTAGCATTACCGCCTGCGAGGGCTTCAACCTCGTCAACAGATACCAGATTGAAGTCACCGTTGATAGTGTGCTTCAAAGCAGAAGCAGCCACAGCAAACTCCAGAGCCTCGCCCTGAGTAGCCTTCGTCAGCAGACCGTGAATGAGACCGCCAGAGAACGAGTCACCACCACCTACGCGGTCGATGATAGGATTGATCTCGTAGCGCTTTGACTGATAGAACTCCTTACCATCGTAGATAAGAGCCTTCCAACCGTTGAAAGTAGCGCTGTAGCTTTCACGCAACGTAGAGACGACATACTTGAAACCAAACTCCTGCATCATCTGCTTGAAGATACCCTCATAGCCTGCTGCATCGGTCTGACCACCTTCTACATCAGCATCGGGCTTAAAGCCAAGGCAGAGCTCTGCATCTTCTTCGTTGCCGATACAAACGTCGACATATTTCATCAAGGGACGCATGATGGAGATAGCTTTCTCAGAGGTCCACAGCTTCTTGCGGAAATTCAGATCGACAGATACCGTCACACCATGACGCTTGGCAGCCTCACAAGCAAGCTTGGTCAACTCAGCAGCCTTATCGCTGATAGCTGGAGTGATACCGCTCCAATGGAACCAGGCAGCACCCTCCATGATAGCATCGAAGTCGAAGTCCTTAGGATCGGCCTCAGCAATAGAGCTATGAGCACGGTCATAGATAACCTTTGAAGGACGCATAGAAGCACCCGTCTCAGCATAATAGAGACCCACACGGTCGCCACCACGGGCCACAAACTGCGTGTTCACACCATAGCGACGCAAGGCGTTAACAGCAATCTGACCGATCTCATGCTTGGGAAGCTTCGACACGAAATAAGCTTCGTGACCGTAGTTAGCCACGCTGATAGCCACATTTGCCTCACCACCGCCAGGGATGATGCGGAATGATTCACTCTGAATAAAACGGTCGTTGCCTTGAGGCGAGAGGCGAAGCATAATCTCGCCCAATGTTACAATCTTTGCCATAAATTAGTGTTAGAAAATAGATATTTGTTATTTTTTGCAGGGCAAAAATACAACATTTTCTTGAGATAGCGAAATAATATATCACTTTTTTCATTTCTTTTAAAAGAAAATGGTAACTTTGCATCCAAAAATAACAGTCAAAGCCCCAAAAATAGCATGACCTACGAAGCCTTCTGGCACTCCTTGACAACCATTTACCCTACAGGCGAGGCAAAAGCTATTGCCCAGATGGTGATGGAGTTGAGGTTTGGTCTGACACTAAGCGACCTGCTCTGCGGAAAGATGGACACACTTGACGAGGGCGAACTGCTGTCGATACAACGCCGGCTTCTGACAGGAGAGCCCGCTCAATATGTCATCGGCATGGCGGAATTTGGCGGGCGACTGTACAAAGTGACTCCTGATGTGCTGATACCACGGCCAGAGACCTACGAACTGTGTCAATGGGCACTCGAGCACCAAAATGCCCAGCGCATACTCGACATTTGCACCGGTAGCGGATGTATAGCATGTACGCTGGCAGCCGAACGGCCTGATGCCGAGGTAATAGCGTGGGACATCTCGGAAGAGGCCCTAAGTGTGGCACAGGAAAATGCCCTGATATCTCACGTCAATATCACGTTAGAAAAGCAGGACGCACTTCTTCTCTCTGCTACCTTCAACCACCTACCGACTAACTTCAATCTCATCATTAGTAATCCGCCGTATATATGTGAGAAAGAAAGTGTTACGATGGAACAAAACGTGATAGATTTCGAGCCACATATTGCCCTCTTTGTACCCGATAACGACCCTTTACTGTTCTATAGGAGCATAGCATTATATGCACTAAAAGCGTTGTCGTCAGACGGTTGGCTACTCTTCGAAATCAACCCTATCTATGCCGACGAAACGAAGGCTATGCTTCACACAACAGGCTTCAAAAACGTAGAGATAAGACAAGACCAGTTTGGAAAAGAAAGATTCATACGAGCATGCAGATAAATAAAGAAATGAGTGGCAAGGAGGCCTATCAGAAACTGACAGACCTCTGTGCACGAGGAGAGCATTGTCAACATGAGATGACAGAGAAGATGCGACGATGGGGAGTGAGCGACGAAGAGCAGGCTCAGGTGATGGCCCGTCTCATAGACGAGCGCTACGTGGATGACGCCCGCTATACTCACGCCTTTGTCTATGACAAGATACGCTACTCGAAATGGGGACGTCGCAAGGTGGAACAAGCCTTGTGGATGAAACACATCGACGCCACTATCATCCGACAAGAACTCGACGCAGTAGATGACGAGGAGTACACCGCTGTACTGAAGCCTCTGCTGCGTCAGAAACGCCGTAGCACAAAGGCCTCCAGCGATTACGAGCTCAATATGAAACTCATCAAATTTGCCATATCGCGTGGCTTTACGATGGACATTATCAAACAATGCATGGACGTAGAGAATGAAGACGAGTTTCTGGACTAAGCTGTTTGACCTACTCTCGCCACGCCAATGTGCTATCTGTGGAGGCAGACTGTCGGCTAACGAGTCGGCCATCTGCTCAACGTGCATGCTTCACATGTCCTATACAGACTTCCATCTAACGCCAACAGACAATCAAATGGTTCGTCTCTTCTGGGGACAATTCCCTGTTGAACGTGCGGCATCGCTGTTTTACTATGAGCCAAAATCGGAAATCAGTCAGCTGATTTACAACATAAAATATTATGGCAGGGTCGATGTGTGCGAAGATATGGGACGTATCGTCGCCAATTATTTCAACAAGCATCAGTTCTTCGAGGGTATCGATGCCATCATCCCCATGCCTATCACGCTCAAACGCCGTTGGCATCGCGGTTACAACCAGAGTTTGATGATAGCTAAGGGCATCCAGAGTGTAACGCTCCTGCCAATATATAACGACGTGGTCAAGCGACGTCACTTTCACGGCAGTCAGACCGACAAAAACCAACGAGAGCGACGTGAGAACGTAGAGGGTGCATTCCAGCTCGTCAACGGCAACCGCGTGGCTCACAAGCACATACTTTTAGTAGACGATATCACCACCACAGGAGCTACCATCATAGCCTGTGCTTCTGAGTTGTGCAAGGCAGAGAATGTCAAGGTTAGCGTACTCACGCTTGGGTACACAAAGACATAGGATAATCTTGGCAAACAGTAATAACTCCTTTTCGTTAAAAAATGCCAAGACACATCAAAACTCTCGACTCACAACTCTCTACTCTCAAGTAAAAGTAGTACCTTTGCACGAAAATTCAATCATCATGAACGATATTAAGAAAATTTTTGCTCAGAAACTGCTTGAGGTCAAGGCCATCAAGCTGCAGCCCAACAACCCATTTACATGGGCCAGTGGTTGGAAGTCACCTTTCTACTGCGACAATCGTAAGACACTCTCCTACCCTGCCCTACGCTCCTTCGTAAAAATTGAGCTCTGCCATCTTATCCAGGAGCAGTTCCCCGAGGCTGAGGCTGTGGCAGGTGTCGCTACTGGTGCCATCGCCCAGGGTGCCCTTGTTGCCGACCAATTAGGTTTGCCATTCTGCTATGTGCGTTCAAAGGCCAAGGATCACGGCATGCAGAACCTCATCGAGGGTCAGGTTGAAGCAGGCGCCAAGGTGGTGGTCGTTGAAGACCTCATCTCTACCGGCGGCTCATCGTTGAAGGCTGTTGAGGCTTTGCGTCAGGCTGGTGTAGAGGTGGTCGGTATGGTAGCTAGCTACACCTACGGTTTCCCTGTGGCAGAAGAAGCTTTCCGTGAGGCTGATGTCAAATTAGTAACCCTCACCGACTACGAGGCAGTAGTTGAGAAAGCATTGGAGACAGGCTATATCAAGCAAGACGACGTGCCCGTTTTGGCCGAATGGCGTAAAAACCCCTCTGAGTGGCATGGCTAAGTTTGAAAGTAGCGTCAAACAGATACCCTATGCCCAGCAGTCGGTATTCAACGTGCTGAGCGACCTCAATAACCTCGAACGTATTCGCAACCGAATACCTGAGGACAAACTTCAGAACTTCAGTTTCGATCATGACAGCGTGTCAGTCAGCGTAGCTCCCGTCGGACAAATCACACTCCGCATCTGCGAACGCGAGGAACCAAAATGCATTAAATTCGAGAGTGTACAATCGCCACTGGCTTTCCATTTGTGGATACAGATACTGCCTACTGCAGAGAACGCCTCAAAAATGAGGGTGACCATTGATGCTGACATTCCTCTGATGCTTCGTGCAATGGTTAGTGGTCCCCTGCAGGAAGGCGTGGAGAAGATGGCCGACGCGCTAGCTGCGATACCTTATGAGGTTTGAGAATTTAGAATTGAGAATTTAGAATTAAAAATTGAGGTTTGAGGCTTAATAAATGAAATCATTTAAGTCCTTACTATTGATGCTTTGCGTCGTGCTCTGTGGGTGCGACGCTGAACAGCAGTTTGGTAGTCCCTACGCTTGCAACTTTATCTACTATACTAGCTACCACACCGCCTCATCACTAACGTTGGCGATGGGCAACCCGGGGCAGTTTGTCATTGTGGAACGACAGACCGTCAATGGTGGTGTACACCTTCTCTTTACCAACCAGAGCGGAACCACGGAGGACTTGTTGCTTGCCACTGAGAAGGAGAAGCGCCTTAGCTACGGTAGTATGGGGGCCAACCGTCGTCTCATCATCGGCTGCAGCAACTTTAACGGTCCCAAAGCCTACGACGGACATTGCAGCAATTGCCTGCGCAACCTGGGTGGTATAAACTACCCCCTAACCTGGGCGGACAACGGACGGAAACTAGAGTGTAAGAAATGTGGCCGCCTCTATGATCCCAACACCGAGGGACAACCTGTTGACAACGCTCAAAAGGGCGACCGCAACCTCTATCAGTATGCCATCATCCTCAATAACGAGCTACTTCACGTTTTTAACGGGAAGAAATAAGATAATTATTTGAAACCTGTGGTTGCCCACGGAATCCACTTCTGAACTTCTTTGTCGGCTAATTTCTCGTCAACATGAAGTATCGTAGTGTTGGCATCATTCTTCCCTAACAGGAACTTGTCTATAAACGCCTCAACCTCAGGATACTGACTTGTGGGCAACTGACAGTGGCCGTGACCTCCCTGAATGGAGAAACCCATGCGGTCGGCAATTCCAAACTTCTTCCACACCTCGCGTGCTGCAACACAACTGACATAGGCCGCCTCGTCAGCTAACCACTCATAATCGGTATTACCAAGGACCAAGAGAGCACGAGGACAGACCAACGCGCACAACTCGTGATGGTCATAGGGAAGTTTCTTCACATTCTCATCCTTCCATGCCCACATGGATTCCTTGAACCAATGAGGATCGGTATTACCCAGCGTCTCTACATGTCCCAACGTCTCTGAGACACGCCATGCTGCAGCACCACCGCCACCAGGCTCTTGGGCAATAGTCAGAGCGATACGTTCGTCAAAGGCACCCGACCATAGGGCCATCTTACCTGCAAACGAGCAACCGGTCACACCGATATGTTTCATATCAATCTTACTGGCTGCACCAACCATCTCCAGACCGTCTATGATACGGCTGACACCCCAAGGCCACATGGCATAGGCTCCATTCTCAACCAACTCGGGATAGATCTTGTTGATTGGCTCGCTGCCACGCTTCTGCTGATGCGCCATCACCTGATTCATATTGAAGTTCATGGTGGCAATGCCACGTTCAGAGAAAAATGACGGGGGCAGACAGTTCATAGCCATTCCTATCATCAAGGGAAACGGACCATCGCCTTCAGGAAAGGTAATCCTCGAAGTCAAAGTAAGGGTTTCGCCATTACGATAAACGACCACCTTCAATGTGTCGTTCACAAGGCTTGCCTCCATATCCTTTCTATCTACTATAGGCTTCTCGCCAACCTCATAGTGGTACAGTTCGCGGATAATCTCTGCACGTCGTTTCTCCCAGTCCTTAAACTTCTTAACCCTCTTCTTACCATCAGAGAACACAAACGGGTTAGTCAGCGTTTCTGAGACAACGGCCTCTTCGACGGAAGGGAAAAGAGGTGCAGCATACTTTGCACCAGCAAATTCCTGACCATAGACCAAAGGTAATGACTTCTGTGCCATAGCACTCATAGTTGCTAAACACGTCACAATGATTATCGCAAATAATCGTTTCATATCCATCACATTAATATGATGTATTATGTCATTATTTCACTTGAAGAGATAGTAGGTCCAATAAGAGCGACCGAAATGCTCAAGGATGCGTAGTTGTTGCTCAGAGTTCCTGGAATACTGGTCGCGAAGGTCTGAGAAATCCAGCCAGCGTTGAATCATGAGAGAGTCAGAACATGAGGCACGAAGAGTGCTATCCGACACATTATTATAATAATATAAGACCAGAGCTTCACGGTAGTGACGCGGCAGGGAGTCTGGCACTACTGGATAGTAACTTGGAAGAGCCACAACGAAAGAGTCGAGTTGACGGTCAATGAGCATGGCAGAAAGACGATAGTCTCGCAAAGCGGACGTAGAAAGTGAGTCGACAGAGAGAGCATCGAGATACTCGTGGACGGTCATGTCTTCCGATGGACGCACAGAACCGAAGTAAGACCATAGACTATCAACAGGATATAGAAGCAGACGGCTACGGCTATCCTTCAAAGGGAGCATGTCGTTACTGGTTCCACACACTGGATAGGAGAAGAGGCTGTCACCGATGAGTCCTTTCTGCGAGAGTGCATAGAGACGTAGCATCGTGAGACTTTCATCGGTCTCAGCAGAGCGAGCACCAGCACGCAAGGCTTCGTCGGGATTACCATTATTCAACGCCATTTCGGCATGAACACGATAGTGGTAGACGGCATTAGTACTGCCAAAAAGTGCCACCATGAGCATCATGCCGCACATGAGGAGCGTACTACGCCATGTATGTCGTGAGAACGGACCCGAACGGCTAGTGTCGCACTCAGCCTGAACTACTTGTTTAGAAAACCACACAAATCCTCCCCATAATACCATGAGCAACGGGAATAGCCATAACCACTTACCCATAGAAATATGGCCCGAATTATCGGCAGCAAGTCCTGACACCATTGCCAACAATAGAAACGAGGGGAAGTAGGTCAAGGCGTGATTGCAACTATTCAGGCGCAGGACAGCATAGACTCCCTGCTGGACAATAAAGAGGATGACGGTGATGAGCACAGCCCCAACAAAGGGGTTGTAGGACGTCTGTCCATCACTCAGCACGTGTTGTGCTACCGCCAGCACATCGGCTTGGAAACGATAAAGCCAGCAAAACGAGAATAGCAAAAAGACCACTGCGCAGACTATGATGATGGCCGGCGCAGCAGTCTTTTGTTGAGGATTATTGTAGTTCAAAACAAATCAGTTCTTTTTCAGCACGACAGCTGTACGTGCTGGGATATAGAGCTTGAGCCACTCCTTGTGGTCAGCCACATACAACGGATCGAAGTTAGTGAAGTGGGTAATGGAGTCGTCAGCCAGACCGTTGCCGCCAAAGGCTTTCGCATCGGTGTTGAGCACCACGTCATAACTACCCGTCGGCACCAGGAAGCCGTAGTCTGCGAAGGAGCGTGTGGGTGAAAAGTTGAACACGAAGATAAGGTCACCGCGCATGAAGGCCAACACCTGATCACCGTCGTTATGCCATATTTCGACGACTGGCTTGTCCTGGAAGTTGCGCACGGACTTGATAACCTTCAGCATCTCACGGTCAAAGTCGCCCAGCCAGTGGTAGCACAGGTCCTTGTTATCGACGAGGTTCCACTGACGGCGTGCATACTTGTAGCTCCAGCCATTGCCCTCGCGTGGGAAGTCGATCCATTCGGGATGTCCGAACTCGTTACCCATGAAGTTGAGATAGCCGCCGTTGATGGCAGCTGCCGTCACCAGACGAATCATCTTGTGGAGGGCAATACCACGCTCTGCCACACCGTTGATATCTTTCTTAGCAAAGTGCCAGTACATGTCGGCATCAATAAGACGGAAAATAATAGTCTTGTCGCCCACGAGTGCCTGGTCGTGGCTCTCGCAGTAAGAGATGGTCTTCTCGTCGGGACGACGGTTCTTTACCTCCCAGAAGATACTGGAGGGTTTCCAGTTCTCGTCGCTCTGTTCCTTAATGGTCTTGATCCAGTAGTCAGGGATGTTCATAGCCATACGGTAGTCGAAACCATAACCACCATCTTCAAACTTTGCTGCAAGACCTGGCATACCCGAAACCTCTTCTGCGATAGTGATGGCATTAGGGTTGGTCTCATGGATGAGCAGGTTTGCCAGCGTCAGGTAGCAGATGGCATTATCGTCCTGATGACCGTTGAAGTAGTCGCCGTAGCCACAGAAGGCTTCGCCCAGACCATGACTATAGTAAAGCATCGAGGTAACACCATCGAAACGGAAGCCGTCGAAATGGAATTCTTCGAGCCAGTACTTACAATTGGACAGCAAGAAATGGATTACCTCATCCTTACCATAGTCGAAACAGAGCGAGTCCCATGCGGGATGCTCGTGACGGTCGCCGGCATAGAAGAACTGGTTGGGGTCGCCGGCAAGGTTGCCCAGACCCTCTACCTCGTTCTTTACAGCATGGGAGTGTACGATATCCATGATGACGGCGATACCCAGACGATGAGCCTCATCGATGAGGGCTTTCAGTTCCTCAGGGGTACCAAAGCGACTGCTGGGTGCAAAGAACGACGACACATGGTAGCCAAAGGAACCATAGTAGGGATGCTCTTGAATGGCCATCACCTGAATGGCGTTGTAACCGTCCTTGGCCACACGCGGCAGCACGTTCTCACGGAACTCGTTGTACGTGCCCACCTTCTCGGCATCCTGCGACATACCTACGTGGCACTCGTAGATGAGCAGTGGGTTCTTCTTGGGTTTGAAACCGGCTTTCTTCCATACATAAGGCACTGCCGGATTCCACACCTGAGCAGAGAATATCTTAGTCTGATCATCCTGTACCACGCGGCGGCACCAGGCGGGGATACGCTCGCCCTCACCACCGTTCCAGTATACTTTCATCTTGTACAGCTGACCATGTTTCAGGTCCTTCTCACGGAGCTTCAGCTCCCAGTTACCAGTACCCTCTACACGCTTCAGCTTGTAGTGTTCGTCCTCCTGCCAGTTGTTGAACTCGCCTATGAGATAAATCTCAGTGGCGTTGGGGGCCCACTCGCGGAATACCCATCCGCGTGTCTGTTTGTGAAGGCCGAAATAATCGTGACCTGAAGCAAAGTCGGTGAGTTTCTGTTTACCGTTCTTGGTCAGCTGATTCAACTTCCACAAGGCGTGGTCGTGACGTCCACGAATAGCCTCTTCGAAGGGCTCCAGCCAACTGTCGTTCTTCACCAAGCCGATATGTTCGACTTTCGGTGTTGTGTCTTTCTTTTTAGTTGCCATAGTCTTATACTTTTACTTTAAATATTGCTTTCTTGATTTCTGGGGTAAACGAGATGCAGGGTGCATGACCATCTTGGGGGAAGAAGATGGCAAACATACCCGGCTGACAATCGATGTAGCTCTCAGCCATGAGGTCTTTGTACTTTGTGATGTCTTTCTCGTCATTATAAGGTTCATCGGGCAAATTGCACAGAGGCGTATAACCATAGGTCTCGGATGCGTCGATGGGTATCTGGATGTCAATCATACGACGGTGAGTCTCAATGACGGCCTCGTCGGGGGTTTTACTCTTTGCTACTTGGATGTTTACAAAGAGGTCGTTGCCAACGATAGAGTGTTTGCCTTCAGGCAGTTTGTTCAAGTCGTTTTTTCTCAGAAATGCCACAACTTCTGAGAAGAGTGGGTTAATCTTCTCGTACTTAACGAGGTTGTCGAGTGTGTCGATAATCATTGTGTAACTATATTTTAGGTTATTATTATCAGTTATTGACGTCTCTGTCCGTTGACATAGGTGCCTTGGGCAGTGATATTTCCATTGCGGTCTTTCTCAACAAACGGGCCATTCTTGCGTCCATCCACATAGGTGCATTCTATGCGCTTGCCGTTCTTATCTTCTTCAATAGAGCTGCCATTACGTTTGCCGTTCTCGTAGTATGACTTAAACCTGGAGCCGTCTGACATATGACCGATGCACTCGCCATGAAGCTGACCACCTTTGAAGGTACCATCAATAACATCACCCTGCTTGGTGGTAAGCTTTCCCTTACCATCAGGATGGTCATCGGCCCAGAAACCTTCATACTTGTCGCCATTAGCCCAGACAACAGTGCCCTTACCCTGCTTATAGCCGTTCAAGAAATGTCCGTTGTAGGTATCCCCGTTAGCATAGCGAATGAGACCGTTGCCCGTTCGCTCACCATTGGCATAGTCGCCTTCATAGATATCACCATTGGCAAAGCGGCACACACCCTTGCCCTGTTGCTTGTCGTTCAACCACTTACCCTTGTAGATATCACCAGAGGCATATTTATAGGTACCCTCACCATTACGTTGATTGTGGGCCCATTCACCTTCATACACAGTGCCGTCTCCCCAGTCAAAGCGTCCTTTACCCCATTTCTGATCATCCTTCCAGGTGCCCTCATACACAGCCCCAGAAGCGAATGTGTACTTCCCTTGGCCATTGCGATTGTCCTCGTGCCACATACCGTCGTAGATATCGCCATTATAGTAGTACATAATGCCGTGACCCTGCATGTAGTCCTTAAACCACAGACCTACATATTTATTATTGTTCAGAAAATAAAAGGTACCGTTACCGTGCTGGTGGTCGTCGAACCACTGGCCTTCGTACTTCTCACCGTCTGGAAAGATGAATACACCATAGCCTTGACGTTTGCCTTTGGCATACTCTCCGTCGTAGCGGTTGCCATTGGACCATATAGTGACGCCTTTACCGTGGGGCTTCCCTTGCGACATCTCGCCATTATACTCCCCTCCGTCATTTGTCTTGCACGAGCCTAATGAAATGCCTTGGGCTATCATCATAGCGGGCGTGAGAAGTAAAGTTAATATTAAATAGTATCTAAATTTCATGATGGTTTCCTGTTTTTGCAGCCCAAAAGTACAAAAAAAATGGCAAGCACACAAAGTTTTTAAGGTTTTCAACTATAGAATTAAGAATTATTTATAATAAAGGTATTTGTGAGGATATAGAACAAGAGAAATGAAAAACGAGAAATAAAAATATGATAATGTTTGTATATAACACTAATTTCTTATGTTTGTGTTAATATAGTTAAATTTAACAGAATTAATTAACAGAATAGATTATAATCCATGTATTATCCTTACCTTTGCAGCCAAGTAAGAGAATAGTACAATGAAGAAATCGACCATATGGACCATTGCAGTTGTCATGGGACTCTCGTTCCTTGGACTGCTTTATCTGCAGATATCCTATATTGAGCAGATGGCCCGCATGAAGAAAGCACAGTTTGACGAAAGTGTCAAACAAAGCCTGAAAGAGGTGGCTCGCAACCTGGAACTCAACGAGACACGTCGTTATCTGGAGAAGGACGTCGCCGAGGTAGAACGTCATGCACAGACGCAAGACTCGCTGGTGGTTGACGGGCTGAATGGCACCATCCAGCACTCACACGAGTCGAAGGTATCGTCAGAAGACGGTACCACCTACTCATCGTTCGAAGTAAAGACCTTCACCACAAAACCGGCCTCCATTCCAAAGGCAATGATTATCAACGCTGAGAACCCATCGCTGTTGGAAGGCACCAAGACGCTGCAAGAGATCGTACGAACACGATATGTCTATCAGAAGGCGCTGCTGAACGAAGTGGTCTATAATATCCTCTATACTGCCAGCAAAAAACCTTTGGAAGAGCGTATTAACTTCAATCTGCTCCACCTAAGTATCAAGAACGAGCTAAGTCAGAATGGTATCACCATCCCCTTCCATTATATCGTTACTACGGCCGATGGCAAGGAAGTGCGCCGCTGTGATGACTATACTTCAGAAGGTGAAGAGGCTTGCTATACCCAGGAACTATTCATGAATGACGATCCCAACACGGTCACCGGCTATGTGCGCATTCATTTTCCTGAGATAGGTTCGTACATATATTCAAGCGTACGATTCATGATTCCTGCCATCATCTTTGCCATCGTACTGTTGGTCACCTTTATCTTCACTATTTATATTATCTTCAGACAAAAGCGCTATACGGAGATCAAGAACGACTTCATCAACAATATGACTCACGAGTTAAAGACACCTATCAGTAGTATCTCGCTGGCAGCACAGATGCTGAGTGACGATGCTGTGACAAAGAGTCCCCATATGATGAAACATCTTGGGGGTGTCATCGCCGATGAGTCACGTCGTTTGCGTTTCCTGGTGGAGAAGGTACTGCAAATGTCGATGTTCGACCGTAAGACAACATCGTTCAAAAAGAAAGAACTGGATCTCAATGAGCTCCTGGAACAGATTGCATCGACGTTCTCCTTACGTGTCGAGCATACAGGAGGCAAAATCTATACAGAGATAGAAGCCGTTGACTCAGCCATTTTTGCCGACGAGGTCCATTTCCAGAACGCCATCACCAACCTGCTTGACAACGCTGTCAAGTATCGTAAGCCCGACATGCCCGTGAACATCCACATTCGCACTTGGAACGAAGGCAGTCATCTGTGCTTCTCCATCAGTGATGACGGACGCGGCGTGAAACGCGAGAATGCCAAAAAGATTTTTGACAAGTTCTACCGCGTGCATACCGGCAACGTTCACGACGTGAAAGGTTTCGGGTTGGGTCTGGCCTATGTTAAGGAGATCATCAACCTGCACGACGGCGAGATACGTTGTGAGAGTGAACTTGGCAAAGGAACAAAGTTCATCATCACCCTGCCCACCATTAAAGAGAGTGAATAATCAACTATAATAATAACTTCAAAAACAATCACAATTATGGAAGACAAGTTAAAGATCTTACTTTGCGAGGACGATGAGAACCTCGGCATGTTGCTTCGTGAGTATTTAGCAGCCAAAGGGTTCGATGCAGAACTCTGCGCTGATGGCGAGGCTGGTTTCAGAGCCTTCATGAAGACAAAATTCGACATCTGCGTGCTTGACGTGATGATGCCCAAGAAAGACGGATTCACACTGGCCCAGGAGATTCGTAGTGCAAATGCGGAAATACCCATTATCTTCTTAACCGCCAAGACCCTAAAGGAAGATATTCTGGAGGGATTCAAGCTGGGTGCCGACGACTATATCACCAAGCCTTTCTCTATGGAGGAGCTCGTATTCCGTATTGAAGCTATCCTGCGTCGCGTTCGTGGCAAGAAGAATAAGGAGTCAACTCTCTACCGTATCGGTAAGTTCACCTTCGACACGCAAAAGCAGTTGCTCTCTATCGGTAACGAACAGACCAAGCTGACCACCAAGGAAAACGAACTGCTGGCACTCCTCTGCTCTCACGCAAATGAGATCCTCCAGCGTGACTTCGCCTTGAAGACCATCTGGATAGACGACAATTACTTTAATGCCCGTTCAATGGATGTGTACATCACCAAGCTGCGCAAGCACCTGAAGGAAGACCCGCAGATTGAGATTATCAACATCCACGGCAAAGGCTATAAGCTTATCACCCCTGAGGAGGACTAATCCTCCTCTCAGGTGATTTTGGCTTTTCTTACGAACATCAAAACATATTGAACTATTTAGCTAACTGATTATGAGAAAATGGTTTATAGGCATCCTGTGGGGATTGATCGGAATTGGTATTATCACGTTTGTGGTTATGTTCTGGGCAATCTCAAAAGGAAAGATTGGCTATATGCCAGATATCAAAGACTTACAAAACCCCATCAACCGCTATGCCTCACAGGTCTATTCTGCCGATGGCAAGCTGATGGGAACCTATAGTCTCAGTCGAGAAAATCGTGTAATGGTTGATATCTCGGATATCTCACCTTCCATCGTTCAGGCCCTCATCGCTACCGAGGATGCTCGTTTCTATGAACATTCGGGCGTTGACTTCAAAGCCGTAGGACGAGCCATTTTCAAGACCATTCTTCTTCAACAGAAGAGTTCGGGTGGCGGTTCTACCATCACCCAACAGTTGGCTAAACTGCTCTATAGTGAAACAGCAGGATCAAAGCTGGAGCGTTTTACGCAGAAGCCCATCGAATGGGCTATTGCCGTCGAGTTGGAGCGTAACTACACGAAAGAGGAAATCATCGCGATGTATCTCAACAAGTTTGACTTCCTCAACAATGCTGTTGGTATCAAGACTGCGGCAAACGTCTATTTCTCCAAAGACCCTAAGGACTTGACAGTCAACGAGTCGGCCATGCTCATCGGCATGTGTAAGAACCCCGCTTACTACAACCCCGTCAGATATCCCGACCGTTGTAAGGACCGCCGTAATGTGGTGTTGGAACAGATGAGAAAAGCCAACTACCTGACACAAGAACAGGTGGATAGCTGTTCGGAACAGCCTCTGGGTCTGAACTTCCACACGGCAGACCATAACGACGGTATGGCAACCTATTTCCGTGATTTCCTGCGTCGATATATGATGGCAACCAAACCGGTTATAGAGGATTACCCATACGACAAAAAACAATACTACCTCGACTCAATAGCATGGGCCGATGATCCCCTGTATGGTTGGTGTAACAAGAACTACAAAACCCTTGAGAACGGTCACAAGCGTCCCTATAATATCTATACGGATGGTCTGAAGATCTATACAACCATCGACTCACGCATGCAGGCTTACGCCGAAGATGCTTGTTACAAACATGTTGTTGAGGAACTTCAGCCTGTATTCAACAAAGAGGTACGTCAAAGCGCCAACATGCCCTACTCCAGTAGGATTTCCAAAGCCGACGCACAGGCCAAACTGAAGAAGGCCATCAAGAAGACAGACCGCTATGACGTGATGAAAGCCAACGGAGCCAGTGAGCAGGAGATAGAAAAAGCTTTCAATACCAAGACTGCCATGAAGCTCTTCACCTATAGAGGTATGAAGGACACCATCATGACGCCTCTCGACTCACTGAAATACATGAAGTCATTGTTACGTACAGGCTTTATGTGTATGGACCCTGACAGTGGTTTGGTGAAAGCCTATGTGGGTGGACTCGACTTCGAGCATTTTGCCTACGACATGGTCAACAAAGGCCGCCGACAGGTCGGTTCTACCATGAAGCCCTTCCTCTATTCTTTGGCAGTATCGCCAAGTGGCGGAAACATGACACCTTGTACGCTGGTGCCTAATGTGGACAGCACCTATCATGATGAGATAGGACGTCCTTGGCATCCGCATAATGGCAGCCGAGCCCGCGAAGGCGAGATGGTAGAACTGAGATGGGGACTCCAGCAATCCAACAACTGGGTGGCAGCCTACTTGATCAGTGTTCTGAAACCCAAGAACCTGAAGACAATGCTTTATAAGTTCGGCATCCGTAATCCGGAAATACAGGCCACATTGTCACTCTGTCTCGGTCCTTGCGACGTGACGGTTGCTGAGATGGTCAGCGCCTATACCACCTTCGTCAATCACGGTGAACGAACTGCTCCTGTCTATGTGACGAAGATTACAGACAGCGAAGGCAGAGTCATCGCCACCTTCAAGGCCCAACGTGAAGAGGTCATCAACGAAGAGAGTGCCCACAAGATGCTTACGATGCTGCGTGCGGTGGTGGACGGCGGTACAGGTAGTCGCCTGCGCAACCGCTATGGCATCAAGGCAGAGCTGGGCGGTAAGACAGGTACCACCAATGAGAACAAAGACGGTTGGTTCATGGGTGTTGCTCCCAAGTTGGTTGCAGGTTGCTGGGTAGGCGGTGAAGAAACAGATATCCATTTCAACACCACAGCCAATGGTCAGGGTGCCAACGCTGCACTCCCCGTCTTCGCATACTTCATGAAGAGTGTGTACGCAGACAAATCTCTGCCCTATAGAGAAGACGACAAGTTTGACCTGCCTGCAGGCTTTAACCCATGTGCTCACGAGGGTGACGACTTTGAGATGATTGAGATCGATGATGACGGTAATCCCATCGAGGTCGATGATGATTTCATGCCCCGTCGCCCAGCCAATGATGACGACTTTGTAGTTGTAGAATAATTATATCGGTATAATCATGACTAAAGACAAAGTAGGAAAATACCCGTTCATAGCCGAACCGTTCCATTGTGACTTCTCGCACAGACTGTTCATGGGCCATCTGGGCAACCACATGCTCAACGCTGCCGACTTCCACTCTACAGACAGAGGTTTCGGTATGGTCTTTCTGAACACGATACACAAGACGTGGGTGCTCTCGCGTCTGGCTATCGAGATGGAAGAGATGCCCTTGCAGAACGCCAGGTTTTTTGTGGAGACATGGGTTGAGAGTGCCATGCGTTTCTTCACCAACCGCAATTTCCGTGTGGTGGGTGAAGATGATAAAGTCTATGGCTACGGACGCTCCATCTGGGCTATGATTGATACGGAAACCCGTCAGCCACAGGACCTCTTTGACATTGACAACGGAGCCATCAACGACTGGATCGTAACCGACAAGCCGTGTCCCATTGACAAAGGAGGACGTGTGAAGATGAACGACGAGGCAACGTTGGTCCGCACCATCGACACCTATTATAATGATGTTGACATCAACGGACACATCAACTCCGTCAAATACATTGAGCACGTGCTCGACTTGTGGGACCTCGATTACTATCGACAGCATCCCATCCACCGACTGGAGATTGCCTATGTGGCCGAGAGTCACGCTGGCGACCAACTGTCGTTCTACCTTCAGCAGACAGGCGACAACGAGTACTGTGTGCGCATCATGAAGACGGGCGACGTTGAAGTGGTCCGCTGCAAAGTCATTTTTAAATAAAACTCATAAGTCCCATAAGTCCTATAAGACCCATAAGTCCTATAAGACCCATAAGTCCCATTAGACCCATAATTATCACACAATGAAAAATAAACTAAGAAGTGCAGTTTGCACAGAAGGACGCAGAATGGCCGGAGCCCGTGCTTTGTGGGTGGCCACAGGTATGAAACACGAGCAGTTTGGCAAACCCATTATCGCCATCGTTAACTCGTTCACACAGTTTGTGCCTGGTCATACGCATCTGCACGAGATTGGACAGATTGTTCGCGAGGAGATAGAGAAGATGGGCTGCTATGCAGCAGAATTCAATACGATTGCCATCGACGACGGCATCGCTATGGGTCACGACGGTATGCTCTACTCCCTACCCTCACGCGATATCATTGCCGATAGCGTAGAGTATATGGTGAATGCCCACAAGGCCGACGCTATGATCTGCATCTCTAATTGCGACAAGGTGACGCCAGGCATGCTGATGGCTTCTATGCGTCTGAATATCCCTACGGTGTTCTGCTCTGGCGGCCCTATGGAGGCCGGTAAATGGCGTGGAGAGAATGCCGACCTGATTACGGCGATGGTGAAAGGTGCCGACCCCTCTGTTTCCGACGAGGAGATGAAGGAGATTGAGAGTTGCGCCTGTCCTGGTTGCGGCTCATGCTCAGGCATGTTCACCGCCAACAGCATGAACTCGCTGACAGAGGCCATCGGTCTTTCTCTGCCAGGCAACGGAACCATCCTTGCCACCCATACCAACCGCGTAGAACTGTTCAAGGCAGCTGCCCGTCAGGTGGTGAAGAATGCCTTTGCCTATTACGAGGATGGCGATGAGAGCGTACTGCCTCGCAATATCGCTACCCGCAAGGCCTTTATGAATGCGATGGCGCTGGATATCGCTATGGGCGGCTCTACCAATACGGTGCTCCATCTGCTGGCTGTAGCTCAGGAGGCTGGTGCCGACTTCACCATGAAGGATATCGACGCCCTGAGTCGCAAGGTGCCTTGCCTGTGTAAGCTGGCTCCCAATACGCAGAAATATTCTGTTCAGGAGTGTGGTCGTGCAGGAGGTATCCTTGGTATCCTCAACGAGCTGAATAAAGGTGGACTTATTGATGGTTCTGCCGTCCGCGTGGATGGTATGACCCTTGCCGAGGCCATGAAGATGTATGAAGCCTCCCCCGACCCCTCCAAAGGGAGGGGGGATGCGAATGATCCCAGACACATTTATTTCTCTGCTCCCGGCAATCGCTTCTCTACTAAGATGGGTTCGCAGTCGGAAGAGTGGGATACACTGGATACCGATCGTGCCAACGGCTGCATCCGTGACTTAGAGCATGCCTACACCAAGGATGGTGGTCTGGCTGTGCTCTTTGGCAATATCGCTCAGGACGGTTGTGTGGTGAAGACTGCTGGTGTTGATGAAGCATTGTGGCATTTCGAAGGTCCTGCCGTAGTCTTCGATTCTCAGGAAGATGCTTGCGAAGGCATCCTTGGCGGTAAGGTGAAGAGTGGCGACTGTGTGGTGATTACCCACGAGGGACCGAAGGGTGGTCCTGGCATGCAGGAGATGCTCTATCCCACCTCCTATATCAAGAGTATGCACCTGGGTAAGGAATGTGCCTTGATTACCGACGGTCGTTTCTCTGGCGGCACCAGCGGTTTGAGTATCGGACATATCTCGCCCGAGGCAGCCAACGGTGGAAATATCGGCAAGATCAAGGATGGCGACATCATCGTGATTGACATTCCCAGTCGCAGCATCAACGTGAAGCTGAGCGATGAAGAACTCAACGCTCGTCCGCAACAGCCACTAAAGCGTAACCGTCAGGTATCCAAAGCATTAAAGGCGTATGCCCAAAGTGTTTCTAGTGCCGACAAAGGTGGCATCAGAATCATTCCTGACTAAACGTTTGACATAGTCGTTGCGTGCATTTTCATGGACTTTTCTTGCACCATTGAAAAATAATATGTATCTTTGCAGCCCGATAATAAACACAATAGAATAAATACATCAAATACTATGCATATTCTTGAATTGAGTGAACAAGAAATCCTTCGCAGACAGTCGCTTGACGAGCTGAGAAAGATGGGCATCAACCCCTACCCCGCTGCCGAATATCCCGTAACAGCATGGAGCACCGATATCATCAACAACTTTGTTGACCTTCCGGTTATTGGTAAGGACGAAGAAGGAAACGACGTGCGCGAGACAGCCACAGCGGAGAACAGTCCCATCGTGAGCATTGCCGGTCGTATCATGAGCAAGAGCATCATGGGCAAGGCAGCCTTTGCCAAACTGCAGGATTCCAAGGGTCGCATACAGGTTTACGTGCAGCGTGACACCATCTGTCCCGATGAGAACAAAGACCTTTACAATATTGTTTTCAAGAAGCTGCTCGACCTGGGTGACTTCATCGGTGTGAAGGGATATGTGTTCCGTACGAAGACGGGCGAGATCAGCGTTCACGTGATGGAGCTGACGGTTCTGAGCAAGAGCCTGAAGCCCCTGCCCGTTGTCAAGACCGATGCAGATGGCAAGGTCTATGACTCGTTTGACGATCCTGAGCTGCGCTACCGCCAGCGCTACGTCGATCTGGTGGTGAATGCAGGCGTGAAGGAAACATTCCTGAAGCGTGCCACCATCATCCGCACCATGCGTCGCATTCTCGACGAGTCTGGCTATACAGAGGTTGACACGCCTATCCTGCAGAACATTGCAGGTGGTGCATCGGCACGTCCGTTCATTACTCATTTCAATGCCCTGAATCAGGACATGTATATGCGTATCGCCACCGAGCTCTACCTGAAGCGACTCATCGTGGGTGGCTTCGAGGGTGTCTATGAGATGGGTAAGAACTTCCGCAACGAGGGTATGGACAAGACCCACAACCCCGAGTTCACCTGCATGGAGCTCTACGTGAGCTACAAGGACCTGCTGTGGGGTATGACGTTTACTGAGAACATGCTCGAACAGATTTGTACTGCCGTCAATGGCAAGCCCGAGGTAGAGATCGATGGTAACATCATCTCGTTCAAGGCTCCCTTCCGTCGCCTGCCCATCCTCGATGCCATCAAGGAGAAGACAGGTTTCGACTGCGATGGCAAGACCGAGGACGAGATTCGTGCTTTCTGCAAGGAGAAAGGTATGGATGTAGATGAGACCATGGGCAAGGGTAAGCTCATCGACGAGCTCTTCGGTGAGTTCTGCGAGGGCACCTTCATCCAGCCCACCTTCATCACCGACTATCCCGTGGAGATGTCGCCTCTGACCAAGATGCACCGCAGCAAGCCCGGTCTCACCGAGCGTTTCGAGCTGATGGTCAACGGTAAGGAGCTGGCGAATGCCTACTCTGAGCTGAACGACCCCATCGACCAGGAGGAGCGTTTCAAGGAGCAGATGCGACTGGCTGCCAAGGGCGACGACGAAGCTATGATCATCGATCACGACTTCCTGCGCGCTTTGCAGTATGGTATGCCTCCCACTTTCGGTATCGGTATCGGCATCGACCGTCTGGTCATGCTGCTCACCGGTAAGTTTGCCATCGGCGAGGTGATGCTGTTCCCACAGATGAAGCCCGAGAAGAAGGCGCCTCAGAGCAGTATCCAGGAATGGGCTGCCATCGGTGTGCCCGAGGACTGGGCCTACGTGCTGCGCAAGGCAGGTTTCTACCTCGTTCAGGACATCGCCGGCGAGAAGGCACAGGGACTGCAACAGAAGATCGGCGAGATCAACAAGAAATTCAAACTCGGCTACGAGCGCCCGTCACTCGACGAGGTTCAGGCTTGGATTGATAAAGCCAATTGCTAATAGCCAAAAGCTAAAGGCTCATGTACGATTGTGGTAAAATAGCTATCATTGGCGGAGGAAGTTGGGCAACAGCCATTGCCAAGATTGTGGTACAGCATACGCACCACATAGGCTGGTATATGCGTCGTGAAGACCAGATTGAGGACTTCCGCCGCATGGGTCACAACCCCAGTTATCTGACCAGCGTTCATTTCGATATGAACGAGATCTACATGGACCACGATCTGAACCACATCATCGCACAATACGACACCCTGGTGTTCGTTGTCCCCTCGCCCTACCTCAAGAACCACCTCAAGCGTGTGAAGACCCGACTGAAGGACAAGTTCATCATCACGGCCATCAAGGGTATTGTTCCCGACGAGAACCTCATCTGCTCGGAATATTTCCATCAGGTCTTCGACGTGCCCTACGACAACCTCGCTTGTCTGGGAGGACCGTCGCATGCCGAGGAGGTGGCTCTGGAACGACTCAGCTATCTCACCGTGGGCTGTCTCGATCTGGAGAAGGCTCAGGCCTTTGCCGACGTGCTCAGCTCGCCCTACATCAAGACCAAGACCTCGGCCGACGTGGTGGGCATCGAGTACTCTTCCGTGTTGAAGAACGTGTATGCCATCGCAGCGGGCATCTGCAACGGACTCAAGTTCGGCGACAACTTCCAGGCTGTCCTCATGGCAAACGCCGTTCAGGAGATGGCACGATTCCTGCAAGCCGTCTATCCTATGGAGCGCAATGTCTATGACTCCTGTTATCTGGGCGACCTTCTGGTGACGGGCTACTCCAACTTCTCGCGCAACCGTGTTTTCGGAACGATGATTGGCAAGGGCTATAGCGTGAAGTCGGCACAGATGGAGATGGAGATGATTGCCGAGGGCTACTTCGGCACCAAGTGTATGAAGGAGATCAACCGCCACTGGCACGTGAACATGCCCATCCTCGATGCTGTCTATAACATCCTCTACGAACGCATCACTCCCAAGATTGAAATCAAGCTTCTGACCGACTCGTTCCGATGAAGGAAAAACAAGACCTGCTTTCCTATATCCGCGACGGACGGCCCATGACCCGCAATGAGAAAATCAAACTCATTGTGCAGCTCTCCATACCCTCTATCTTGGCCCAGATTTCGGCCACCGTCATGTTCTTCATCGACTATGCGATGGTAGGACATCTTGGCGAGAACGCCACCGCATCGGTAGGCTTGGTAGAAAGTACCACCTGGTTGATGGGCGGACTGGGCTCTGCCGTCAACCTGGGTTTCTCCGTACAGGTGGCCCACTACATTGGAGCCAAGGACTTTGAAGCAGCCCAACGCGTGTTGCGACAGTCGCTGGTATGCGCCTTCCTGTGGGCTCTGATGCTCTCCCTCATCGGCATCATCATTCATCAGCAGTTGCCTTTCTGGTTGGGCGGTTCTGATGCCATTGCCCCCGATGCCTCCATGTACTTCATGATTATCTGTCTGGGCGGTTTCTTCTTCCAGATGGAGGGACTGGCTGGTTCCATGCTGAAATGCTCAGGCAATATGCGCATCCCGTCGGCACTCAACATCATGATGTGCGTGCTCGATGTCACGTTCAACTACTTCTTCATCTACCAGCTCAACATGGGCGTCAAGGGTGCCGCTATGGGTACGGCAATGGCCGAACTGATCACAGCCGCCATGATGCTCTATTTCCTCTTGTGGCGCAGTGACATGCTGGGCATCTTCCGAGGAGTCAGAAGTATGAAGACACGGCGCAGCAATAACTCTCAGTTCTTGCGTCCCTTCGGTAGCAAGCGAGCAAAGCTCGAGCGCTCAACTCTCAGTTCTCAACTAAAGCTCTTCCGTCCTTCCTACGACGTCGTCAAGATGGCATTCAAGATAGGCGCCCCCATGGGCCTGCAGCATCTGCTGATGGGCTCGGCACAGGTGGTCAGCACCATCATTGTAGCACCCCTGGGTACCGTTGCCATTGCGGCCAACTCGATGGCTATCACCGTCGAGAGTCTCTGCTACATGCCTGGCTTCGGCATTGCCGAGGCAGCCACCACGCTGGTGGGACAGGCCATTGGTGCCGGACAGCGGCTGCTGACGCGCTCGCTGGCCTTCATCTCCGTGGGTCTGGGCATCTCCGTGATGAGTGTGATGGGCGTGCTCATGTTTGTCTTTGCCCCCGAACTGATGGCATTCCTCTCACCCGTCGATGCCATTGTGCAGGAAGGCGCTCAGGCCCTGCGCATCGAGGCCTTTGCCGAACCCATGTTTGCTGCATCGATCGTGGCCAACGGCGTGTTCATTGGTGCTGGCGACACGCTGAAGCCTGCCTTCATGAGCCTTTCGTCCATGTGGGGCATCCGATTGTCGCTGGCCGCCCTGCTGGCTCCCCGCTATGGTCTGAAGGGCGTGTGGATAGCGATGGCCATCGACCTCACCTGCCGAGGCATCATCTTCCTGTTGAGACTCGTTAAGGGCAACTGGAACAAGCAGTTAGTTAAAGATTCATAAAAAATCAGTCTGCCGTCCGCCCTCAACCCCCTACTCTCAACTTTTATTAGTACCTTTGCAACCCAATTGCGGAAACGCATCTATGTCCCATAAGGGACAAAGGAGTCTGAACAGGCGCGGACTCCTCCTAATATTAACCATTTAACACGACTTGGTAAACGTCTGTTCAAGTCACAGTCCTATTGGATAGGACACAATTTTAAACAACATGTCAGAATTAACAAAGAACGTTCAGCCGTTGCAGGACTTCAACTGGGACGAGTTTGAGAATGGTACTGTAGCCAACGTCAGCAAAGAAGAGCTCGACAAGGCCTACGATGAGACCCTCAACAAGGTGGCTGACCATCAGGTGGTAGACGGTAAGGTTGTCTCTGTCGACAAGAAAGAGGTGATCGTCAACATCGGCTACAAGAGCGACGGTATCATCCCCGCTACCGAGTTCCGCTACAACCCCGACCTGAAGAAGGGCGACGTTGTGGAGGTTTACGTGGAGAGCGTGGAAGACCGCAGCGGTAAGCTCATCCTGTCTCACAAGAAGGCTCGCCTGTCGCATGCTTGGGACCGTGTGAACCAGGCTCTCGAGCAGCAGGAGATCATCCAGGGCTTCATCAAGTGCCGCACGAAGGGTGGTATGATTGTCGACGTCTTCGGCATCGAGGCCTTCCTGCCCGGTTCTCAGATCGACGTTCACCCCATCCGCGACTACGACCAGTTCGTGGGCAAGACCATGGAGTTCAAGGTGGTGAAGATCAACCAGGAGTTCCGCAACGTTGTCGTTTCTCATAAGGCTCTCATCGAGGCTGAGCTCGAGGCCCAGAAGCAGGAGATCATCTCTCGTCTGGAGAAGGGTCAGATCCTCGAGGGTACCGTTAAGAACATCACCAGCTACGGCGTCTTCGTCGACCTGGGTGGTGTTGACGGACTCATCCACATCACCGACCTGTCTTGGGGCCGCGTAGACGATCCTAAGAAGGTGGTTGAGCTCGACCAGAAGATCAACGTCGTCATCCTCGACTTCGACGAGGAGAAGCGTCGCATCGCCCTCGGTCTCAAGCAGCTCACTCCTCATCCCTGGGATGCTCTGGATGCCAACCTCAAGGTTGGTGACCACATCAAGGGTAAGGTTGTTGTCATCGCCGACTACGGTGCATTCGTTGAAGTGCAGCCCGGCGTTGAAGGCCTCATCCACGTTTCAGAGATGTCTTGGAGCCAGCACCTGCGTTCAGCTCAGGAGTTCCTGAAGGTGGGCGACGAGGTAGAGGCAGTCATCCTCACCCTCGACCGCGAGGAGCGCAAGATGTCACTCGGCATCAAGCAGCTGAAGGAAGACCCATGGGAGGCTATCGACGTGAAGTATCCCGTTGGCTCGAAGCACAATGCCAAGGTGCGCAACTTCACCAACTTCGGCGTATTCGTCGAGCTGGAAGAGGGTGTCGACGGTCTGATCCACATCAGCGACCTCAGCTGGACCAAGAAGGTGAAGCACCCCTCAGAGTTCACCAAGGTTGGCGAGCAGATCGACGTTGTCGTGCTCGACATCGACAAGGAGAACCGTCGTCTCTCCCTCGGCCACAAGCAGCTGGAGGACAACCCCTGGGATGCCTTCGAGGAGAAGTACACCGTGGGTTCAGTTCACACCGGCAAGATCACCGAGATGCTCGAGAAGGGCGCTGTGGTCAAGCTCGAGGAGAACGTTGAAGGCTTTGCCACTCCCAAGCACCTCGCTAAGGAGGACGGCACACAGGCACAGCTGGGCGAAGAGCTCGAGTTCAAGGTGATTGAGTTCAACAAGGACTCAAAGCGCATCATCCTCTCTCACAGCCGCACCTTCGAGGATGCACAGCGTGAGGAGAAGCGTGCTGCCCGCAAGGCTGCCGCTCCCAAGAAGGCCGATGCCACTCCGAAGATCGAGAACGTTGCTGCCAGCACCACGCTGGGCGACCTCGACGTTCTGGCCAACCTGAAGGCTCAGATGGAGAAGAGCGAGTAATCGCCTCCACCATCCATACAAACCGAAGAGGGTGTGTCATTTCTGGCACATCCTCTTCTTCGTTTTTCGCATCACATCTACTCCACTTCTACACAATTTCAGCAACAGGCGTCTCGGCATAAGTTAAGCGAGCTTACTTCTGCTCTCGACTCGCACTGTCCTTCGCGGCCCTCAGCATTGCAACTTGCTTTAATGCTTCTTCACGAGTAGCACTCGACGGCGGACGCCCCAACGTCTGCTGAAACTGCCTTACAGAGGCCTGCATGCTCCTGTTCATTAAATCGAGAAATACTTGTTCTTCCACACTTAAATATATTTAGTGCAAAGATACACCTATTTCTTTTTTTCTCCAAATAATTCGACCCATTTTTGACATTTACTACTTTCAAATAATCCCCGCTTCCAGAGTGTTTACAGTGGAAGCGGAGGATTTCATGCTAAATGAAGAAAACAAATCAAAATACAATCAAGTCCTCCTCCTTTTTCTCTGCTTGTAAATATTTTTCTTCCACATTCCACATTTCCACATTTTCCACATAAAGCACTTTCTGGATTCACAAAATTAAATTTTATAGTTCAAAGATATATTATAATATATCTTTGTTTGAAAGTCAAAAATAGTAAATGTGGAAAATGTGGAATGTGGAAAATGTGGAATACCAGAGAGACAGCCCGTTCCTGTATCCTAGTCATTTTGACTCATTGTAAATAAATATTACCAACATTCTCTACACACACCAACACCCACTTTTTCACTTTGGCTGCTGGGAGCGTCTCGAAGCAACGCGCCGAGCGTCACTTTGCATCGCAAGATGTGTCACTATAGTTGTATCGGAGTA
>CAMVDU010000023.1 GCA_947166345.1 uncultured Prevotellaceae bacterium | reverse complement strand
CGATTAAACGATGTTAAAAGACAGACCAATTATTTGGTTTGCAACATAGAAGGGAAAGGCTTTTGTCGTCACCTACACCATCATCAACGAGGATGAGGAGCCCAGAAAGGTGGCACCTTGGGAGATTACCCGCGTTGAGAACGAGGGCGGACTCATCTTCTTTGAGGCTCCTGTGGAAGGTATCACACCCGCAGGACTGATGAACTTCAAGGAGGCTTATGGTGCCGCGTGGTATCAGACAGACGAAACGAACCAGAACCGTAAGGTCAATGCCGATGGAAAGGGTTGGCTGGCATATTGTTGCAAGGGGCTGCTGTTGGTGAAGCAGTTTGAAGACCTCAATGTCTCGCAACCAGCACCCGACGAGGCCGAGATACAAGTCTATGTCAACAGGGGTAAGGCGCACATCGAACTGGAGAGCCAGGGAACCTACACAACGCTACAGCCTAAGGAAGAGCTGAACTGGACCGTCCGCTGGTATCTGCAGCCGTGTGATGCTAATGCCGAGCCGTCAAAAGCCCTGTTGAAACAAGTCAAGAAGATGCTGAAATAAAGGAAAATGGAACATCCGCAGGCGACTGGGCAATGTGAACATGCAACTGCAAGAGAACAAGGCGACAAACCTCGTTCTGGCGGTGAAGCACATCGACGGACTGCTGATACGTCCTGGTGAGACGTTCTCCGTATGGAAGCTCATCGGGCGCACCACCAAGGGTAGGGGATACAAGGAAGGGCTGACCATCGCCAAGGGTAAGCCCTCGCAGGGCATTGGCGGCGGCATGTGCCAACTGTCGAACCTCATCCACTGGCTCGTGCTGCACAGCGAACTGACCATCACGGAGCATCATCATCACGACAGACTGGACCTCTTTCCCGACTTCGGCCGACAGATACCCTTCGGCACGGGCACCAGTATCTCGTACAACTATATCGACTACCGCTTCCGCAACGACACCTCGAACACCTACCAACTGCGACTGTGGACGGATGATGAATACCTGTGCGGCGAACTGCGGGCCACAGAGCAGCAGCCCCACACCTTCCATATTCATGCCGAGAACGAATACTTCTCGCGAGAGGGTGGGGTAGTGTATTGCAACGGTGAGGTCTATCGCGACATCATTGACCGTACGTCTGGCCAGTGTCTCGACAGTCAGCTCATCCGTACCAATCATGCGCGAGTGATGTACGACTGTCAGCCAGAGATGATCAAAGAAGGATGAAAGGCACAAAATAGGAAGAGAGGGTAGGGACGATGATGAAAAAAAGATAAATTGAAATTTATTCTGTAATTATTTGGTGGTTTCAAGCTTTGTTCGTATCTTTGCAGCAGAATAACCTATAGAATAAGATATGTACTTGCCACCTTTCCGCCTTACACCAGAGATTCTGAGTCTGCTTTCTGAGATAGCTTCTCAGGCAGCTGTGCTTCGTACACTTGATGAAATGGACGATTTTTCGATGAAACGGGACGAAAACGCACCCGATTCTGCGCCGTCGGTACCAGAAAGTGCCGATGGAACGTTTTTCATCACCTATATCTTGCGCACCTTGCAGGAAACAGTACGTCAGGAGACGAAGCAGAAGCTACAGAATAAAATAGAAAGTGAGGTAAAGAATAAAATAGAGAGTAAAGTAAAGGATAAAAAGGAAGTGCAAAAGGTAGAAAAAGTAGAGGATAAAAGTGTTAAAGCAGTAGAGGATAAATCAGATTTTCTACATCTTAATGCCTCAGAGCAGCGCATTTTATCGCTTCTGGCCAACGACTCATACCTAACTATCGTCGATTTGAGTCAAAAAACACGTCTTTCTGAGGCTGGAATCAACAAAATTCTTGCTTCTCTACGCAAAAAAGGCGTGCTGGAACGAGTGGGTGCCAACAAGAATGGGTATTGGGTTGTAAAGTAAAGAATAAACGAATATGCTCTAATCTTTTGGTAATAAGATTGTTGTATATTTGTTGTATTTTACCATAAAGTCTGCTATTCCTGAGTTCCTAGACGCTGTTGGTTCCTGATTTTTGTCGTGCTTAAGCAAAGCGAAACAAAAATTAGGAATTTTTTAGCCGAAATGTTTTCGTATTTGTCAAAAATGTTGTAACTTTGTGGGCTGAAAAAAGGACCAAAAACGCGTCAGCGGGCTTAAAAATGGCCTTAAACGCAAAAATGTCCCCTTTCGACGAAGTAAAATTGTAAATTGTAAAATAGTAAATTTATTTGATGGATCAGACGTTTGACAACGACAGAATTTTGAAAATCAACATCGAGGAAGAGATGAAGTCCTCGTACATCGACTATTCGATGTCCGTGATTGTGGCTCGTGCCCTTCCCGATGTTCGTGATGGATTTAAGCCCGTACACCGCCGTATTCTGTACGGTATGCTGGGCATCGGCAACACCAGCGACAAGCCCCACAAGAAGTGTGCGCGCGTGGTTGGTGAGGTTTTGGGTAAGTATCACCCCCACGGCGACTCGTCAGTCTATGGCGCCCTGGTGCGCATGGGACAGGAGTGGAACATGCGTTACACGCTGGTGGACGGACAGGGTAACTTTGGTAGTGTGGACGGCGATTCTCCTGCTGCCATGCGTTATACGGAGTGCCGTTTGTCGAAGATGGGCGAGCACATCATGGACGACCTGGAGAAGGATACCGTCGATATGGACCCCAACTTCGACAATACACTGGTAGAGCCCAGCGTGATGCCTACGAAGGTGCCTAACCTGCTGGTGAACGGTGGTAACGGTATTGCTGTAGGAATGGCCACGAATATGCCCACCCACAATCTGGGTGAGGTGATTGACGGCTGCTGTGCCTTCATCGACAATCCCGATATAGATACTGACGGTCTGATGCAGTATATCCCAGGTCCCGACTTCCCCACAGGTGCCTATATCTACGGTCTGCAGGGTGTAAAAGACGCCTATGAGACTGGTCGCGGTCGTATCGTGATGCGCGCCAAGGCCGAGATTGAGAGCGGCGAGCAGCACGACAAGATCGTGGTGACAGAGATCCCCTACGGCGTGAACAAGGCCGATCTGGTGGCATATATTGCCGACCTGGCCACACAGCACAAGGTGGAGGGTATCTCTAATGTGAACGACGAGTCAGGCCGTCAGGGTATGCGTATCGTGGTGGATTGCAAGCGCGATGCCAATGCAAATGTTATCCTGAACAAACTCTTTAAGATGACGGCTCTACAGAGCTCATTCTCAGTGAATAACATTGCACTGGTTCCTATTAAGACTGGCGATGGAACACGTCTGCGTCCCCGTCTGCTGAGCCTGCGTGACTGTATCCGCTATTTCGTTGACCACCGTCACGAGGTGACCATCCGTCGCACGAAATACGACCTCAAGAAAGCACAGGAGCGTGCCCACATCCTGGAGGGCTTGATCATCGCCGTGAACAATATCGACGAGGTGGTGCACATCATCCGCCAGTCGGCTACGCCTACCGACGCACAGCGTAACCTGGAGAAGCGTTTCGACCTGGATGAGCTGCAGTCGAAGGCCATCGTTGATATGCGCCTGAGTCAGCTGACAGGTCTGCGTGTGGACCAGTTGCATCAGGAGTACGACGACCTGATGAAGCTGATTGCCGACCTGGAGGAGATCCTGAACAACCCCGAGCGCTGCAAGCAGGTGATGAAGGAAGACCTGCTGGAAGTGAAGGAGAAGTATGGTGACGAGCGTAAGACGGAGATCATACCTTTCGACCACGAGTTCAACGCAGAGGACTTCTATCCCGACGATCCAGTGGTCATCACCATCAGTCACATGGGCTACATCAAGCGCACCCCGCTGAGCGAGTTCCATGCACAGAGTCGTGGCGGACTGGGCTCTAAGGGCGCACGTCATCGCGACAACGACTTTACGGAGTACATCTACCCCGCTACCATGCACAACACGCTGCTCTTCTTCACGCAGAAGGGACGCTGCTACTGGCAGAAGTGCTACGAGATACCCGAGGGCGACAAGAACTCGAAGGGACGTGCTATTCAGAACATGCTGAACATCGAACCTGACGATGCCATCAACGCCGTGCTGCGCATCAAGAACTTCAACGACGAAGAGTTCCTGAAGACCCACTTCGTGATGTTTGCCACCAAGCAGGGTATCATCAAGAAGACATGTCTCTATGACTATAGGAACGTGCGTGCAGCAGGTGTGCGCGCCATTAATATCAATGAGGGCGACGAGGTGGTAGGCGTACGTCTGACCAACGGCAAGAACGAGATTCTGCTGGCCAACCGCAACGGACGTGCTGTACGCTTCAACGAGGACCAGGTACGCACTATGGGACGTGTCTCTACAGGTGTCATCGGCATGCGACTGGACGGCGGCGACGACGAGGTGGTAGGTATGGTGTGCGTCAACGACCCGCAGACCGAGACTATCATGGTGGTCAGCGAGAACGGCTACGGCAAACGTTCGGACATTGAGGACTACCGTAAGACCGCACGTGGCACCAAGGGCGTGAAGACCCTCGCCATCACGGAGAAGACGGGTAAGCTGGTGGCCATCAAGGTGGTGACGGACGACAATGACCTCATGATTATCAACAAGAGCGGCATTCTGATCCGTCTGAACGTGGACGAGGTGCGCGTCATGGGACGTGCTACACAGGGTGTACGTCTGATTAACCTCTCGAAGAAGAACGATGTCATCGCCAGCGTCTGCAAGGTGCAGCGTTCTCGTGAGGAAGAAGATCAGCCGGAAACTCCGGAAACACCGGAAAATCCGGAGATACCAGAAAATCCGGAGATACCGGAAAATCCGGAAACAAACGAACAATAATTATCAACCAATAACCAACAAAACAATGAAAAAGTTAATGATGATGGCTCTGATGGCAGTAGCTGCCACCTCAGCATTTGGTCAGGACCTCCTGGTTAAAGAAGCCAAGAAACTGTCTTCAAAAGGCGATTATGACGGCGCCGTGAAATTGTTGGCCCCTGCCCTGACATCGAGCGAGACCACTGATAAGGCTGCTGCATGGAACGTGCAGTCGTCAATCCACTACGACAACTACATGCACTTCCAGACACTTGAAGCACAGAATCAGGTGTCCGCAAGAAAAGACCCCTATGACACCCTTGCAATGCACCGTGCTGCCGTAGCCGCTTGGGAGGCTGCTCTGAAGTGCGACGAGTTTGACCAGTTGCCCAATGCCAAGGGAAAAGTGAAGATGAAGTACCGCACAGCGTCTCAGGGACGTTTCAAGAACTTCGGTGTTTCACTGGTACAGGCAGGTCAGTTTGTCTACCAGAAACATTACGACAAAGAGGCCCTGAACGCATGGGAGCTCTACGTGAACATGAAGAATACGCCTATCTTCGCAGAGGTAAAGGACTTCCCACGCGATCCTTTCTATGCTGATATCTGCTACTATGTAGCCTATCTGGCCTATCAGCAGAAGGATTTCGCTAAGGCCGAGAAGTATGCTCAGCTGACCATCGAGGTGGATCCCACCAAGACGAGCGATGCCAACGAGATTCTGCTCTTCTCGAAGAAAGATAAGATGAGCAACGCTCAGGACTCGCTGGACTATGTCAACATGGTGAAGGAGCTGCACAAGGCCAATCCACAGGAGGGCCGCTACTTCAACCTGCTGATGGAGTACTACACACGTGCCAACAACCCCGAAGCCCTCAACGCCTGGGTGCTCGAGGAGGTGAACGTCAATCCTGACAACAAGATGACCTGGGCCCTGAAGGGTGAGGCCGAGATGAACGCAGAGAAGTGGAACGAGTCTATCGAGAGCTTCAAGAAGGCCCTTGAGATTGATCCTGACTTTATACAGTGTGCGTTCAATGTAGGCCGTTGCTACTATGCTAAGGCAATGGAACTGCAGAACTCGCTGTCGGACAAGAACGGCATGATCACCAACGCCAACCGTGCAAAGGTGGTTGAGGTGCTGGACGAGGCCGAGAAATACTATATACGTACCCGCGAGCTCGACCCAGACCGTGCTACCTGCAACTGGGCTTATCCCCTCTACCAGATCTATTACTTCAAGCAGAACAAGGAAATGATGAAGGAACTCGAGGCTATCGATTCCTCGCTCGCACAGTAACCAATAAAAAAGAATACCAGAATTGAGAACTGCTAAGTTGTTTGCAACTTGCGTTTTCTTGACTATGATGACACCGTGCCTGACGCTGGCTCAAAAGACGAAAGAGAAAACCGTTCGTCAGGAGCTGAGCCAGGCACGGTCTCTCATCAAGAGCGCAAAATATGCCGATGCGGAGAAGTTGCTGAAGCCTTTGTTGAAAGACTCTGCCAACCGTGAGAACCGTCGTATCTATCAGGCGTGGTTTGATGCCGTGCGTGGTCAGTATGATCAGGCCAACGAGCGCATGTACCTGAAGCAGAAACAGGATACGGCCGAGTTCTTCAATATCACCCGTCGCCTGTTCACCGTTGCTGAGGCCCTCGACTCCGTAGAGATGCGTCCTGACCAGAAGGGCAGGGTGGTCATGGAGTCGCGTACAAAGCACAGCGCACAACTGCATCCCTTGCGTGCCAATCTCTTTGGTGCAGGCAACTTCCATCTGAGAAAGTCCAACTGGCAGGAGGCCTTCGACTACATGGAGACCTATATAGACTGCGCCCGTCAGCCTCTGTTCTCTGTCTATGCCTACGACTCTACAGACAGCCGGATGCCAGAGGCTGCCTACTGGGCCACCTATGCTGGCTACAAGAAGCAGGATGCTGTGCTCACCCTGCGCTATCGTCATCTGGCACTCCGTGATAGCGCCCGTGCCGCCTTCACCCTGCAGTATGTGGCTGAGGCACGCCGTTGGCTGAACGATGACGAGCTCTATCTGGCAACGCTCCAGGAGGGTTTCCGCCGCTTTCCGCAGTTCTCCTATTTCTTCCCACGACTGGTCGACTACTACAACGCACGCGGACAGTACAACTGTGCGCTGGCTGTGGCCGACAGCGCGCTGGCAATCAACGACTCCAGCACGCTCTATCTCTTTGCGAAGTCGTCGGCCCTGCTGCAGCTGCAGCGCTACGGTGAGTGCATCAACTACAGCGAAAAGCTCATCAGCATCAACGACTCGTTGCCCGAGGTCTATTATAATGCGGGCACAGCCTATGCCTATATCGCAGAACGCTTTGCAGGCAAGCGCGAACGCAAGCAGATGAGAGCCAACTACCAGAAGGCGCAAGCTCACATGGAGCGCTATCGTGCCCTGAAACCCGATGAGCTGCAGAAGTGGGGACCAGCCCTCTATCGTATCTATCTGAACCTGAACCTGGGTAAGCAATTCGACGAGATTGACCGGCTGCTAAAGGAAAAGTGAATAGTGAAAAGTGAATAATTTGCTACCGCTATGAAGAGAATATGTATTGTTGCAGGCGCACGCCCAAACTTCGTTAAAGTGGCTCCCCTGGTGCGCGTCATCAGTCAGACAGAAGGAGCAGAATATCAGTTGATCTATGCCGGACGAGAGGACGATCCCACCCTTGAGGGCACGCTCTTCGACGACTTGCAGATGCCCCGTCCCGATGTCTATCTGGGTGTGGACAGCACCAGCCTTAATGAGATCACCTCGCGCGTAATGGCAGCGTTCGATGCCTATCTTGACAGCAACCCTGTTGATGTGGTTATCGTGGTCGATGACCTCGCCTCAACGATGGCAGCAGCTATCGTCACCAAGAAACGCGGCATACGGCTGGCACATCTGGTGGCAGGCACCCGTTCGTTTGATATGAATATGCCCAAGGAGGTGAATCGACTAGTCATCGATGCCCTTAGCGACTATCTCTTCACGGCTGGTGTGAAAAGCAACAGCGTAGCATCACGCGAACAGGGCGACAGCAAGAATACCTATATGGTGGGTAACATCCTGATGGATACCCTCCGCTTTAACCACCAGCGTCTGTGTCAGCCACAGCTTGACGTAGAGGCTGGACAGTATCTGGTGCTGACGTTGAACAGAAAGGCGTTGCTGGCCGATAAGGATAATCTGTATCAGTTGCTTGAGACGTTGACAAAGGCGGCAGGTAACGTGCCCGTCATCGCCCCCTTGCGAGGACTGGCTCTGGACGTCGTCACATCATTCCATCTGCCCATCAGAACGATTCCGCCACTCGACTACCTGAAGTTCGGATGGCTGACGGCCCATGCGAAAGGTATCATCACAGACAGCGGCAACGTGGCTGAGGAAGCAACCTTCAACCATGTGCCCTGCATCACGCTCAACAGCTATACAGAACACTGGGAGACGGTATCCGTAGGTACCAACGAACTGGTGGGCGAAGATCCACAGAAGTTGGCTGATGCCGTCAGTCGTATGGTCAGCGGACAATGGAAGACAGGTTCACTGCCCGACCGCTGGGACGGACGTACTGCTGAGCGTATTGTCAGCATCTTACTTTAGTTTTGCTATTGACTATTAGCTATTGGCGGTTGGCTTTACCAGCTGCCGCCGCCTCCGCCGCCTCCACCTCCGCCTGAGAAGCCGCCGCCACCGCTACTGTGGCTACTGCTGTCGTGACTGATGGTGCTGATGGCATGATTAGCTGTACTGCACAGGCTGTTGGTCATATTGCGTGCGAGCGCATAGCCCACGAGAGGCGTCGAGGCTTCATACCAGTCGGGCTTCTCCAGCTGGATATCCTTGAACAGGTCGTTCCACTTGTCTGTCAGACCGAACACCATCGCATAAGGCAATACTTTATAGAAATACTGGGGGTCGTCGGCCTGCAGAGCCTCAAGACGGTCTTTCTCAGCTGTCTTGATAAACTCCTTGAAGCCCAACAGTCGTTCCATCATCCTGATGCGGTAGTCGCTGTCAACGCAGAAGCGGTCTGACAGCTCGACCATGATGAAGCTGACGATGAAGACAGCAGCTACTGCCCATGTCCCCATGGGTGCTCCATAGTCAATAAACTCGCGTTGATACATGTAGCAGACGAAAAGCATGAGTGCAGCCTTTAGGACGAGCAAGATGTAGCGTGTGGTTTTACCTCTGATGAGTTCGGAACGACTCATGATCATTCTTCCAAAGAAGGCAATGGCGAAGGGTAGGGTGTAGAGCAGCAATGCCCAGACGAAGGCATGTCCGTAGAACGTCTTCACCACCGAGTTGGTGGTCAGCGTCATTGTACCCAGTATGCATAGCGGCAGGTAGAGCCACAGCTGCCACTTGTGGTGTATCAGTTTGCGTTTGCCCTTGAAATAGTTGCCCAGTGCCAATAGTATCTTCCCAATAGCATCGGGTTTCTCGCCCAGGTCTTTCAGCTTGACGACATCGCCCTCTTTAAAGAACAAATTCATCATCTTTTTCTGATAGTCTGGAGCATTGTTAGGTAGGTCTTTCAGCTTCGTCAGTTCCAGGTCGGCAGTTTTCTTGTTGCCCTCAATCTCACGGATGCGCAGATACCCCTGTCCTGCCAGCCAGGGAATGAGTGATGCAACGTCGCTGAGGTCGGCAGAGTCGTCGATGATGGTGCCCACCTCGGCGCTACTGATGCCCTCAGGGGGATAGAACTCGATGACCTTAGTGACGTGCTTGCGATGGGTGCGCCATAGGTAGTAGGCAAGGAGCAGCATGACTGCCACCATGAGCCACAGGAACAGTTGGTGTACGATGGGGTTCACGTCCAGAACGTCCTTATAGTAGCCCTGTGGCAGTTGGGCGTAGAGTGTCACACCGTGATAGGGTTTCACGCTATCGGCCCCACCTTCGATAAGGGTGGGGGTGACGTTGATCTTCAGGTTCTCGATGACATGATCCTTATTGCCATACTTGCCGCTATACACTTTCAGACGTTCGGCAATATCGTCGGGCAGGGGTTTGTCGAACTTGATGCGGAAGCTGAAGTGGTTGATGGGCTCTTCGAAGTCGGTACCCAAAATGGTGTGAAACAGATAGTCGTAGTCAGGGCGCCTGTCATCACGATAGGTGTAAGTGTAATGGATGATATAGGTCTGTGTCCCTTTCACCAGCTCGTCTTCATCGCCGATGCGTATCACGAGGTTGCCGTTGTCATATTCTGTATTGAAGTCCCATCCGTCAACGCTGACGTTGTCGATATCGGACTCATACTGGAATGTTACCTCGCTGGGACTACCCTTCTGATAGTCTTTATCACCAGAAACGTTGTGATTCAGACTGAATGAACAGGGAATGTAACGATAGATGCCGTGCCGACTTTGGGTAAAATATACTTTGATGCGCTCTGTGATATCCCACACGTTATTTTCATGAACCTCTGCATCGACCTTGATGCTTTCATAGTAGAATCCACCCTTGTTGGCCATCGCTGGCACGCTACCCAGCAACAGGAGGAAGAGCATGAAGGCCTTGCTGACGTTCACAGCGTGGCGCTCTTCATCGTTGCCCACAGCAAACATAGGCATCGACTTGAAGCCGAAGAGACGGGCTACCAGGTTGAACGGTACCGTCTGGCAACGGTTATTGTACTCTCTGACGCTGCCATTGTAGTAGCGACGCGACAGCGCAATCTCGTCTTCCATAGCCGACAGTTGCTGCTGGAGGGTGAGGAACGTGGTGTTTGCCTTCAGTTCCGGATAGGCCTCGGCTACGACAAACAGTTTTTTCAAGGCATCGCCTATGCCCTTCTCACCTTGCAGCTGACCTTTGCGGTCATCATGGTCAACGGCACGACTGCGTATGGCTGTCGTCTCAATAAGCGTATCCGACTCGTGAGCGGCATAGCCCTTCACCACTTCTACAAGCGCAGGTATCAGGTCGTAGCGCTTCTTCAGGCTGACGTCCATCGTGGCAAATGCCTCGTTGACCTTGTTGCGTAGCATTACCAGGCTGTTGTAGCCGGTCAGTAGCAGTACCAGCAATAGGGCTACCACTATGATTATTACGTAAGATGATGTCATTGTTTTTATCTTTTCGTTATTCGGGGATTCAAGTTATTCCTTTTCTGCCGCTCGGATGTTGCGCATGAGACCATCGTACTTGGCACGTTTCACGGCAGAGCCTTTGAAGAGTTTCTGGTAGTCCTCAACGGAGAGGTGCTGCCAGTCCTCACGTTTCATTTTCAGGAGGTCATCGCTGGGTTGCAACTCTGGTATGTCGGTGGGTGAGGCAAAACGGTTCCAGGGGCACGCTTGCTGACAACGGTCGCAGCCGTAGATGGTGTTACCTATCTTGTCCTTTGCTGCTTCATCAATCTCACCACGGTTCTCTATCGTTTGGTACGAGAGGCACTTTTTGGAATTGAAAACTTCCCCCAAGGCTCCTGTAGGACAGGTGTCGATGCAACGGCGACAGGTACCACAGCGGTTAGGCATAGGTTCGTCGTAGTGGTCGAACTCTGCAGTAGTGATAATCTCGCCCAGAAAGAACATCGATCCCGCCTGAGGGATGATGAGCTGGTGGTTGCGGCCTATAAAGCCCAAGCCTGCCTGTTGCGCCCAATAGCGCTCAAGAATAGGGACGGTGTCTGTGGCGATTTTGGAATTGAGAATTGATAATTGATAATTGAGAATTAGCTGGCGAATGCGGTCTTTCAGGACGTCGTGATAGTCGCGACCATAGGCATAGACGGCAAGCTGGTATTCATCGGCAGGGATACGACGTGCAGGGGCGTAGTTCAGGGCTACGACGATGATGCTACGGGCACCTTCAAGGAGTAGGGTGGGGTCAAGACGCTTGTCGAGATTGTTGGCCAGATAGTGCATGTCAGCATGTCCGCCTTGTTCTATCCATTGGCGATAGTGGGCGGCCACCTGCGCATCAACAGGTCCCGCCTTAGCTATACCACAAGCAGAAAAGCCGAGACTGAGGGCCTCGGCTTTCAACTGTTCACTTGAATATCTTGAATTCATATCCTTGCTCTTTGAGCCAGCGAATGCTTTCTGGTAAAGCAGTGCGCAGTTTGTCGATGGACTTCAGCGAATCGTGAAAGGTGATGATGGAACCGTTTCGAGCGTAGCGTTTCACATTGTTGACGATATCCTCTGCCGTCATCCACTTGGAGTAGTCGCGCGTGACGAGATCCCACATCACAACCTTGTACTTGCGGCTGAGCCATGCATATTGTGACAGGCGCATCCAGCCATGAGGCGGTCGCATATAGTGGCTATGGATATAGGTATTGGCCTTCTCTACGTTTTTGCTGTAGCCACGCAATGTGTGGCGAAAGCCGCTGATGTGGTTGTAGGTGTGGTTGCCCACCTGGTGACCTTCATCAATAATCTGCTGGTACAGTTCAGGGTACTTTCTCACATTGTCGCCCACAACGAAGAAGGTAGCCTTGACGTCATAGTTGCGCAACGTCTGAAGGATGAAGGGGGTGGCTTCAGGGATGGGGCCGTCATCGAACGTCAGATAAACTGAGCGCTCGCGACGGTCCATTCGCCAGTAGGCCTTAGGATAGAGCCAACGCAGATAAACTGCTGGTTGCTCAATGATCATAGTGAGTCGTTGCCTTCAACTTCGTCATAATAAGCCTCGTCGTCTTCGGCTTCATCGACATACTCATCATACTCTTCATCCTCGTAGTAGTCGTCATTCCACTTAAGATTCTGGGTCTCAAGAACGATGTTGGCATAGGTGTCGAAGTACCAGAGGCCAGTCTTCTTGTCCTGATGCTGTTTCTCGAAAGAGCCACCTTCACTAACGAATCTCTGGATGTTTTTCTGCAGCTGGGCTGCTTTCTTGTCGAACTCGTCCTTCAGGTTGGCTTCCTTCAGGATATGCAATATTTCCAGCTGTGTGACAAACTGGAAGACGCAGGGTTGCTCGTTGCGTGCGAACATAGAAGGTTTCATCGACATGTAGTAGTTGCTGAAATCGGATGCAGTCTTCCACACATCGTTGATGATGGCCATACCCTTCTTGACGTTGGCATCACCACCAAGAGTAAAGTAGATCTTCGCCATATCGAGAGCACTACTTCTCACCCAGGCACGATATTGTTCGCCCAAACCGTTGTTCTTGTCACCATAAGGCATCTTGTCGTTGTCGTAGTCGCAGGGCACGTTGTAGAAGGGCAACTCTGTCTCGATGAGCTTCATGACCTTGGCGGCCTTGTCGTTCTTATTCTCTCTGACGAGGTCTTGAGCCAGGTCGGTGAGCAGGAAGCGGTGGGTGAGACACATGCGCATCACCGTCTCGTCGATATAGACGCCCTTGGTCTTTACGCCGCCAAACTTGAAGTGCTTCATCACACGTTCATAGGTGCGGTCGGTATCCATGCTGCGTCTGTTCTTGAACGGTGTGATGCGATAGGTGAGACCTTCCTGCGTCATGTATTCATGCAGGCCAGGATACTGGTCGTAACCTACGGTCATAGCCACATAGAGCGGACGGCTCCAGTTGGCGTTGGCCAGCATGTCGAGTATCATTACCTGACTGCGGCCCAAGATGCGGCTGGTAGAGCCGTTAAGGCGCGTTGTGATGTTAATGGCAATGCGGTCGGGGATTAGCTCGTTAAGAATACTGTCGCGCTGTTCCTCAGGATATCCATTGAGGCGTTCTGCACCAGGAATGGTCATACCGCTCTTCTTTACGGCTTCTTTGTCAATGTCGAGGAACAACTCATCATTGGGGAAGACGTTGAGATCAATCTTGTAATCGCTGAAGTATTTGGCGTACTCCTCATAATATTGCTGACTCTCTTTGTCCTTGTTGGCCTCTGCCATCTTTGCTCTGTCGCTATACTCCTGTGCCATCAGGTTAAACGCATATTCGAGAGCTTTCCGTTGTTTCTTTTGGAGCTCTTCTGAACGTTCGTTGCGAATCCAGTTCTTCATCACGTTCTTCAGCTCAAACGGATCTTCACCAAACAGTTCTTTGGCATCTTTTGGAAATCTGTCGCTCAGCAGTTCGATAGCGTAGCCTATATTCGGGTCAACAACGAAATAGTTGGGCATGTTGTTGTACTGATAGGGCGTGAAGCCGATGGGCACAGCGGGCGACTCGTAGGCTGGACGCAACATCTGGTCAGTGTACCAGTCGGTCTGCAGATAACTGAGGTTGCATACACGCACATCGCGACGTACTCCCTCAGTATCCTGGTTGTACCAGAGCGGGAAGGTGTCGTTGTCGCCATTGGTGAAGATGATGGGCTTGCCCTCGTCCTGCAGCGACATCAGGTAGTTCTGACCAAAGTCGCGACAGGTATAACGGCCAGAGCGATCGTGGTCGTCCCAGTTCTGCGAAGCCATCTGGATGGGTACCAACAGACAGGCTGCCGACACGATGGCTGACACTACATACTGGTACTTCTTGATGAAGCGCTGCAGCATCATGGCAATAGCGGTTACACCCATACCACACCAGATAGCGTAGGCATAGAACGAACCGGCATAGGCATAGTCACGTTCACGTGGCTGCGATGGTGTCTGGTTCAGGTAGAGCACGATGGCCATACCCGTCATGAAGAACAGGAAGAAGACCACCCAGAACTGCTTGACACCCTTCTGACCGCGACGTAGCATCTGCCAGAACAGACCAATGAGTCCCAGAAGCAACGGCAAACAGTAATAGACGTTGTGGCCCTTGTTGTTCTTCAGGACGTCAGGCAGCAGCGACTGGTCCCCCAGTCGGGCATTATCCCATGCTGAGATACCTGTGATCCAGTTGCCGTGAATGAGATCGCCGTGTCCCTGGATATCGTTCTGACGACCAGCAAAGTTCCAGAAGAAGTAGCGCCAGTACATGAAGTTCATCTGGTAGGAGAAGAAGAACTTCAGGTTGTCCATGAATGTGGGGATGGTGATAGTACCCTCGCCGTTCTCAGAAGGCACCTCCTTGCCCTCGACGCCCTCAAGCCAAGTCTCATACTGTTCCTTGTGGTCGCTGGAGTGCATACGTGGGAATATCATGTTCTGGTGATAGACATAACGTACCTTCTGACGCTTGTCCTCAGCTACTTCTTCGTAGCGGTCGGGCTCATCGGGAGAAGCTTTCTCCACACGCTTATACTCTACACCCTTGTAGTCCTTCTTGGGCTTGCGAATGCCGTTCTCGTCGGGCTCGTCCCAGACAATCTCAGAGGCATAGGTCTGTCCGTAGAGCAGGGGGGTGTAGCCATACTGTTCACGGCTCATGTAGTCACCCAGCGAGAAGATATCCTCGGGTGAGTTCTGGTCCATCGGTGGGTTGGCCGAAGAGCGGATGACGATGACGGCATACGTAGAGTAGCCGATCATCAGCATCAGCATACAGAGTAGGGTGGTGTTCTTGAGGCGTGGGGATACCAGTGGTATGAGTGCTTTGGTCTCCTTAGTGCGCTTGCGTATGAACAACAGCCATCCTACGATGCCAAGAATGATGATGCCTGTAATGAAGGCTGACCAGCCGTGACCGATGAAGGGTACACCCAGCAGACCGAAGCCCAACAGGAAGGCAATGTTCTGACGTTTCCAGTTCTTGTCATTGGCTGTCTGTGTCTCATAGATGGCCCACAGCACGGTGCCGACAAGCAGGATGAGGTAGATGATCAGACCAGAGTTGAACGGCATGCTGAGGGAGTTCACGAAGAATAGCTCAAACCAGCCGCCAACGGTGACCACACCAGGGATGACACCATAGAGGATTGCTGCCAACAGCACGAACGAGATGAGCAGCGCCAGCAGCGAACCTTTCAGGTTGGCATTGGGGAAACGCTTGTAGTAATAGACCAGCACGATGGCAGGCAGACACAGCAGGTTCAACAGGTGAACACCGATGCTGAGGCCCGTCATGTACATGATCAGAATGAGCCAGCGGTCACTATGAGGCTCGTCAGCGTGGTCTTCCCATTTCAGTATCAGCCAGAACACCACAGCGGTGAAGAACGAGGAGTAGGCATAGACCTCACCCTCAACAGCAGAGAACCAGAAGGTATCGCTGAAGGTGTAGATGAGTGCTCCCACCAGACCAGAACCCTCGATGATGATCATCTTGTTCAGGTCAAGTTCGTCCCAACGGTTGATAAGCAACCGCCGCACCAGATGCGTGATGGTCCAGAACAGGAAGAGAATGCAGGCAGCCGATAGCAATGCACTCATCATGTTCACCATGAAGGCCACCTGAGAGGGGTCGCTGGTAAACTGTGAGAACAGGTTGGCTGTCAGCATGAAGAAGGGAGCACCGGGTGGGTGACCAATCTCCAGTTTGTATCCGGTAGTAATAAACTCAGGACAGTCCCAGAACGAGGCTGTCGGCTCTACGGTAGAACAATAGACGAAGGCGGCTATCAAGAAGGCAAGCCAACCCATCACATTGTCCACGAGACGGAATTGTTTCATTGTTTATGTGTACTTTTAACGTTAAAAATCACTTTTCAGCTTGCAAAGGTAGTAATTTTAAGTGAAAAGTGAATAGTGAATAGTGAATAATTTGCTACCGCTCTACAATAATTAACGATTATGCGCCCTAAATCAGCATGCTGACACCATAGACAAGAACCCAATAACGGAGGAACTTGCCCAGGGTGATGCTGGCCAGCGAGATGACGATGTTGGCACGCATCAGTCCTAATAGGATGGTGATGGCGCTGCCCAGGATGGGAACGAAGGCAAAGAAGCCCATCATGGCTCCTCGTCCAGCCATAAACCGTTCGGCCTTAGCCATGTTCTCCTGACTGACGTGCAGGTATTTCTCAATCCATTCGGTCTTTCCCATCCTGCCGATGCCGTAGTTCACGAATCCGCCAGCCACATTGCCTATGGTGCCATAGACCATCAGCAGCCAGGGGTCGAGACCTGCTGCCAACAGCCCCAGCATCACAGCCTCGCTGGAAAAGGGAATAAAGCTACCGGCAAGGAAGGCGGCGAGCATCATGCCCCAATAGCCGTTTTCTGTCAGAAGTTGAATGAAGGCATCCATAGGTTGAAGATGGCGATGACAACAGCCAGCACTGTGATGACGAAGAACAGGATGTTGGTGATGCGGCTGGATGTGAGTGTCATGTAATGGGCGATAACGGGACTACTCAGCACGATGATGAGACGCATCATGGGGTCATAGTACTGGGGTTGGACAATCAGGAACAGAATACCTGCAACAGATAGGATAGAGAGGAAGCCAAAGGTCAGTCTGATGCGCGTTTTGTCCTCATATCCAACTCTTAGTATGTGTATGATACCTAATGTGTTAACTATAGTAATAAAAAGTAACACTACAACGAGTCCAATGGCCGTTCCGGAATAGTCGAAGGCAGGGGCAAAGGTGACGAGTTGGGATAGATGGGACAGCAGCCAAGAGTAGTTGTCTTGCATCACTAACCAAGGCATGATGAACCAGTAGGGAGTGAGAAGTCCCAACAGTGAACAGGCTAAAGTGCGGAAGTTGAGCGACTGCATATTGGTGGCTGTCAGCATCCATATCAGGGGCACAAGCCATAGTATCTTGGCAAAGAATACAGAAGCCAGTCCGATGAAGAGGAAGGCATAATAGATCTTCCCTACAGCCTGGTGGTCCTGATAGGTATGGAACAGGAAGATGAGCGCAATGGCAAGACACATCGAGGCTATGGCACTTTCCTGTGAGGAAAACAGCTGGCTGGCGCAACATGTCAGTACGATATAGGCACACGACACCATGCGGCTGCGTACACGCAACAGGGCCAGGCTGTTGTTCAGGTAAAACATCAGGAAGGCTGTGATGATGAATGCCCCAAAATGTAACCACAGGTTCTGGGTCACCAAGCCACCCAACAGCCATACACCCAGTCCGTAGGCAAAGCTTACGGTCAGGGTGCTCTTGCTCTCTGCTATTCTGTTTTGTAGACGTTTCACAGGTCTTTACCTCTACTGTTTTTAGGCGTATTACAGGTCTTTACCTATATCGCGACGGAAATACTTGTCAGTAAACTCAATCTTCTGGGCTTCTGTGAACGATTTCTTCAGGGCCTCTTCCTTGTCCTTGCCGTAAGAGGAGACAGCAATCACGCGACCACCGTTGGTCACAACCTGACCATCCTTCGTAGTTGTGCCGGCATGAAAGACTACAGAACCCTCCACCTGGTCGATACCTGTGATGGGGTAGCCTTTCTTGTAGGCTTCAGGATAACCGCCGCTGACCAACATGACGCAGACAGCAGCACGCTCGTCAAATGCTATCTGACGCTGGTCAAGGTCGCCCTTGGCAACACCCTCAAACAGATCGACGATGTCACTCTTCAGACGCAGCATCACGCTCTCTGTCTCTGGGTCACCCATGCGACAGTTGTATTCAATGACCATCGGCTCGCCTTTCACGTTGATGAGGCCGAAGAAGATAAAACCTTTATAATCAATGTTTTCTGCCTTCAGTCCTTCTATTGTAGGCTTGATGATGCGGTCTTCCACTTTCTGCATCCATTCCTTGGTGGCAAAGGGTACTGGCGAGACGCTGCCCATACCACCCGTGTTCAGTCCTTTGTCACCCTCACCAATGCGTTTGTAGTCCTTGGCCTCGGGCAGGATCTTATAATGCTCACCATCGGTCAGCACGAACACAGAGCACTCTATACCACTCAGGAACTCCTCGATGACCACGCGACTGGAGGCATTACCAAACATACCGCCCAGCATCTCCTTCAGCTCCTTCTTGGCTTCCTCAAGGGTGGGGAGTATCAGCACACCCTTTCCTGCGCACAGACCGTCGGCCTTCAGGACATAGGGAGCCTCTAATGTCTCCAAGAAGGCCAAACCTTCTTGCACTCTGGTGCCGTCAAAGGTCTCGTAGCGTGCAGTAGGGATGTTGTGACGCTGCATGAAGCCTTTGGCAAAGTCCTTGGAGCCTTCCAGCACGGCGCCAGCCTTTGAGGGACCAATCACAGGGATGTTCTTGGTGCGGCTGTCGGCCTTCAGGTCGTCGTAGATACCTTTCACCAGCGGGTCCTCGGGACCTACCACCACCATGTCGATACCTTTCTCTACCACAAACTGCTTGATAGCCTCAAAGTCGTCGGCCTTCATGTTGACGTTTGTTCCAACATGGCATGTTCCTGCGTTGCCAGGAGCAATAAACAGTTCTTCTACTCGCTCGCTCTGAGCAATCTTCCATGCGAGGGCGTGTTCGCGACCACCGCTGCCTAATAACAGAATTTTCATGATTATATGTCCTTTTCTTTGTTTAATCGTTCTTGTATGGTGTTCTATAGTTCTCCCACGTCAGCCAGACCGTTCATGATGACATAGACGATGATGTCGGCCAGAGAGCGTGCATGGAGCTTCTCCATGATGTTCTTACGGTGGGTAATAGCGGTAGCAAGACTGATGTTCAGTCTATCGGCTATCTCCTTGTTGATCAGTCCCTTGGCCAACAGTATGGCTACCTCTGTCTCACGAGGTGACAGGGTCGCTTTGTTGTCGGCATCACCCTGCGGATGCCCCTGTGGATGGGTTTGCGGATGCCCCTGCGGATGTCCCCTGTGGTACAGACCCATGATGGCTTTCACCAGTGCAGTCTCACTCTGGCAGACGTTGAATGTAGGCATTCCTGCTATCTGCATGTCGCCATTGACCAGGACGATGGCCCGTCTGCCCAGTTTGCGGAAATAGGCTACATGCTCGAAATAGATGCGCGATGACACGAAATAGTGTGCATACTGTCCCTCGTCGGCAGCCTCCAGCTCAGCAAATCCATTGAAGATGCTTACCTCAACGGTTGGAATGAGATCATTCAGCAACTGCTGCATACCCAGCGCTGCCAGAATGTTGTTGTCGATGACTGCTAATTCAAGGTTTGGCATCATATCTCTATAGGGGGGTTGATCTATCTATAAGGGACTTTTCTATCTATTTGATGGGTTTCAGATAGTCCTCAAAGTACTGCGTGATGCGCTCATGCAGATGAACGCTGGCATGTCCTCTCATGTTGTGCTCCTCTCCAGGATAGACGAAGAAGTCGGGTTGGGTGCCAGCCTCGATGCAGGCTTTGATAAACGACAGCGCATGCTGGGGCACCACCGTGGGGTCGTTGTTGCCAATGATGATCTGCAGCTTGCCCTTGAGGTTCTTAGCCTGGTTGAGCAGACTGGTCTTGGCATAGCCCTCGGGGTTCTGCTCGGGTGTGTCCATATAGCGTTCGCCATACATCACCTCGTACCATTTCCAGTCGATGACAGGACCACCGGCCACACCCACCTTGAACACATCAGGATAGTTGGTCATGAGCGAGATGGTCATGAAACCACCGAAAGACCATCCGTGGACACCCAGACGGTTGGCATCAACATAGGGCAGACTCTTCAGGAACTCCACGCCCTTCATCTGGTCTTGCATCTCTATCTGTCCCAACTGACGGAAGGTGGCCTGCTCGAAGTCACGTCCGCGGTTCTCACTGCCTCGGTTGTCAAGGATGAAGACAATGTAACCCTTCTGCGCCATATACGTCTCCCACGAACGGCTGCTCCAATGCCATGAAGCATCCACGTTGTGGGCATGGGGACCGCCATAGACATAGACCACCGTAGGATATTTCTTGTTGGGGTCAAAGTCATGAGGCTTCACCATGCGGTAGTAGAGGTCGGTCACCCCGTCAGCAGCCTTGATGGTACCGCTCATGAATTCGGGCTGCTCATAGTCTTTCCACGGGTCTTCGGCTGTGAGTAGGTTGAAGGTTTGAGGTTTGAGGTTTGAGATTTTTGTGACGTTAATCGCGTTGGGGATCGTTGGTGTGCTGAACCGGTCGTACAGATACAGTCCGCTCTTGGAGAGCTTACCCCTATGCACGCCCTCACCATTGTCCAATAGGGTGCGCTTGCCCGTCTTGATATCAACGGCAAAGAGGTTACGCTGCAAGGGCTTCAACTCGTTAGAGGCGATGATGACCGACTTGTCCTTCTCGTTGAAGCCCAGTACCTCCATCACTACCCATTCCCCTGATGTCAACTGTTTGATACATTCACCTTTCTCGTTGAAAAGGTAGAGGTGGTTGTAGCCGTCCTTCTGACTCTGCATGATGAACTTGCTCTTGTCCCACGGCAGGAACTGGATGGGATGCATCGGCTCCACATATTTCGGGCTGGTCTCACGGTATAACTCGTCTGACGGTAAGCCTGTTTCAGCATTGAAGCTTACCAGTCGGCAGTCGTTCTGGTCGCGGTTGAGTTCAAACAAATAAATTGTCTTTGAGTCCGGGCTCCATGCAATGTTGGTGAAAAAGCATACAGAATCGGTGGGGGAATCGGATTTCAGGGGGAAATATACTGGAGCAAGGGAATTTCCTCCCTTGATGATATTGGGTGTCATGAGATAAGTTAATTCTTTGGTGTTTATATCATAGACACCGATGGTAACAGTATGTGAGGTCATTCCCGCCATAGGATACTTGTCGGGCTGTACCTCGGCAATACGGGGGGCAATATCTACCTGGGGATAGTCCGTCACCATGCTTTGGTCCATGCGGTAGAATGCCAGGCGCTGACCGTCAGGACTCCAGAAGAGCCCTCCATCGATGCCCCACTCATTACGGTGGACACTCTCGCCATAGACAATCTCGCGTGAGCCGTCGGCGGTCAGCTGCTCTTTGTTGCCCTCAGCATCCAGCACGTATAGCTGGTGGTCTTCCACATAGGCCGTAGCCTTGCTGACGGGGTTCCAGCTGTTGGCTTGCTGTCCTGAGAGACTGTCCTGCCACACTATCTGCTTGGCCTTGAAGTCAACCAGCGCAAAAGCCTGCTTGGTGCCAACGGCCACGATTGTTTTGTCAGGGTAGGGGAAGGTGGCAGCAGCCAGGTGTCTCACGTAGTGATGCTCGTCGCTGTCAATCCATTTGTTGATGTCGTCAAGTGTGAAGAGCGTGGTCTTCTTGCCCGTCTTTGGGTCTATCAGACGACACTCCTCTATATCCGTCTCCACCAACTGGTCGCCCCACCACGTCAGCCACGTGTTCTTGGGTCTCAGCTGATTAAAGTTGACGCCTCCGAAGTTGAGATCTTCGAGGGTGAATTGTTTCTGTTGTGCGCTCATAGGGCTGACGACAAGACAAAAGAGTGATAACGCAAGGACTTTAATCTTCATGGCGGTTGAATCTTTTTCCTGGTTTACGATCTTTGCCGCTGCGATCAAAGCGCTCATGTCCACCACGGTTCACAGGCTTGTCAAAGCGGTCGGAGTAGCCGGGTTTGCCAGACTTGCCGGGCTTTCCGGACTTTCCGGAATATCCGGATTTTCCGGAGTATCCGTTTTCTCTGGGTTCGCGGGGCTCCCTGGGCTTCTTGCGGTATTCCCTGGGCTCTTCCTTGAACTCGTGCTTGTGGAAGGTAAACGAGCGGATGTCGGCCTCTTCGTTCTCTTCCTGCTCGTCCAGACGCTGCTTGAACTCACGACTCTTCTTGAAACGGTGCTTCTCTGCCATCTGGCGCTTCTCTTCCTCAGTCTTCACGGTGCCTCCCTCGCTACGGAACACCTTCATCTTGCCGTCAAACAGCTGGTACTTGCGGAACTCGCATTCCAGGGAACCGTTATAGAGAGGAATCTTGATGCTCGGCTTCAGACCAATTTGCTCGAAGCACTCCTCACGATAGGAGAGAATCCAGGCGTCGCCGCCAATGAACTGATGCTTCAGACGCTCACCAATCATGCGATAGGTGCCCAGCAGATCGGGTGTTGAGATGCGCTCACCATAGGGTGGGTTGGTCACGATGATACTCTTCTCCTTGGGCTGCTGGAAGTCCTTGAAGTCCTGCTCTGCTATGGTGATGTCGTTGGTCAGTCCTGCTGCCTTCACGTTGAGGCGGGCGGTGTTAACTGCCTTGATGTCAACGTCATAGCCATAGATATGGTGGTTGAACTCGCGCTCCTTGGAGTCATCGTTGTAGATCTGGTCAAAGAGCTCGGCATCAAAGTCGGGCCATTTCTCAAAGGCATATTCCTTGCGGAACAGTCCAGGCGCCATGTTGCGGGCAATGAGGGCAGCTTCTATCAGCAGCGTACCACTACCGCACATAGGGTCTATGAAGTCGGTCTCTCCTTGCCAGCCCGTCATCAGAATCATGCCTGCTGCCAGCACCTCGTTCAAGGGGGCCTCTACGCTCTCCTGACGGTAGCCGCGACGGTGCAGAGACTCTCCGCTGGAATCCAGACACAGCGTACACTCGCTTTTGCCTGGTGCCACGTCGGCAATATGGATGTGCAGACGCAGGTCGGGGTTGGCCACCGAGATGTTGGGTCTGTTGCCTGTCTTCTCCTTGAACTGGTCCACGATGGCGTCTTTCACCTTGTAGCTCACGAACTTGGAATGGCGGAACTCCTCTGAGAACACCACAGAATCGACTGAGAAGGTGCGGTCGTTGCCCAGATACTCAGTCCAGTCAATGGCCTTGATGCCCTCATAGACATCGTCGGCACACTGGGCCTTGAAACGATGAATGGGCTTCAGCACCTTGATGGCTGTATGCAGCTGGAAGTTAGCACGATAGAGCATCTCTTTGTTGCCAGTAAACGACACCATGCGTCGGCCTATCTGCACATTGTTGGCTCCTATGGCGGTCAGTTCCTTTGCCAGCACGGGTTCCAGACCCATGAACGTCTTGACGATGATTTCAAATTCTTGATTCATTGATATGATAGTTTGTTGTTATTTCGAAATATAGTGATAGTAGGCGTTGAAGAAACGCAGGAAAGGCTTCCAGCGCATCAGCAGTTTCTCGAAGATGGCAATGCCCACGAAGGCTGTCAGGATGCCCAGCAGCACGTCGATGATGTAGTGGTGACAGGAATAGACGGCTGTCCACCAGATGCCTACGGTGACCACTGTGCACAGGGTGACAAGTTGCCACGAGCGTTTGGAGAGCACGGCATAGACCGTTGCTATCAGCATGTAGGCTGAGTGGAGCGACGGTACTGCCGCGAAGATGTTGGAGTTGTTCACATAGATGCCTTGGAAGATGGGCATGCCAATCATCTCGTCAAAGCGGATGAGGCCAGCCACATCGCCTGGTGTGTTGAAGTCGGGTGTGAAACCGTGTTCCAGCGCATACCAGGGTGGGGCAGCGGGGTGCACGTAGTAGCCCACGAAGCCTATGAGGTTGACAAACAGGAAGGCCAGGGCAAAGCGCAGGCAGTAGTGGCGCTCGCCCTTGAAGAACAGCCACACGCCGATGAAGATGGGCATGGGCACCCAACACAGATAGAAGACGCCAGCCAGGAAGTCGGCCACGGCGTTGTTGTGCTGCATGAAGTACTCCCCAGGAATGACGGTCTGTCCGTTCATGGTGACGCCAAAGAGGTCTTTCTCCGCGTTGAAGATACCCTCAATGTCTATGGGGTTCACCTTGTAGTTGGGATAGAGGCGCATCCAGTCGTAGCTGATCTCGAAGAGGATGAACGGAATCATGAACACCGCCAGCTGACGGGTGACGGGATGGGCGAAGAAGAGCAGGTTGAACAGCCCCACCATGACCAGATGCGCAGGCAACAACCCCACCACCGTTATCTGGAACACCAGGAACAGCAGGGTTATCACCACGTCGGCAACAATCTCTTGGCGCGACAGGGTGCTCAGGTCAAATAGCCTAATTCTTGCCATCACGTTTGCTGAGAACCTTGTAACAATGGGCAATCCTCCAGAAGGCGGTGATGTTGGCCAGTACCGCAATCAGGATCATGCCGCTTGCCAGCCACCACAGTTGCTTGGTCAGACCTGCGATGATGGCTACGGCAGCCGTTACCACCACACGCTCAGGACGCTGCATCAGTCCTACCTTGCACTCAATGTCAAGACCTTCGGCACGGGCCCTCACATAGCTGACCATCACCGAGCCCACCATGGCGGCAAAGGTCACCACACCCATCCAGAACCAGTCGTTGCCGGCCTTCAGGAACACCAGACAGATGCCAAAGAGCGACACCAGCTCGCTGTAGCGGTCGAGGGTGGAGTCCCACAGGGCCCCGAAGGTGGAAGACATGTTACCCATGCGTGCCAGACGGCCATCCATCATGTCGAAGAGTCCTGCAAAGAGGATGATGGCACCGCCCCAGCCGATGAGGGCATAGGCCGACGGTGTGCCCATCTGCAGGGCAGCCTCGATGAAGAACCAGGTGGCCACCAGGTTGCCCACAAAGCCCACGGCGGTGACGATGTTGGGGGTGATGCCTATGCGTATCATCCCCTTGATAAGCGGGTTGATGATGACGTAGATTACCTTTTGTAGAAAGTCTCTGTAATTCATATCTTTTTCTTTGTTTTATACACAAACAGGCGTTGCAGCTGGTAGTTCCAGAAGATGGCCACGAAGACGGCCACCACCACCTTGGCAAACATGAAGTACTGGCTCGACAGCTCCGTGAGGGCATAGGTGCCCAGCGTGTTGATCACGATGCTGCCCGTCCACACGATCATGTATTTCCAGGCCACCGACCCTTTTTTCAGTTCTTCTGCGTTGAACACCCAGCGGTAGTTCATGGCACAGTTGGAGATGCCTCCCGACAGGGCTCCCAGGAAGGAGGCCGTCACATACCACATGCCCAAACCCTCGGCCAGCACCAGCGACAGGGCAAAGTCGATGAGTGTTGCCACCTGTGCCGTGACCTGCGCCTTGGCAAAGGTCCTTATCTCGCGCTTGATCCTACCCATGAGCCAGCAGTCGGATGATGAGTAAGACAAAGGCCGCATAGACACCCGCTAAGAGGTCGTCGGCCATCACCCAGAAGGCGCCCTGCCTGCGGTCCAGGGCTCGGATACCCAAGGGTTTCAGGATGTCGAAGAAGCGGAACAGCACCAGGGCCACCAGCGCCATCCACCAGTTCTCTGCCAGCAGCAGGGGTGTCCACACACCCACCATCTCATCGACCACCACGCGGCTGGGGTCTTCGCCCCAGTAGGGTTGCAGCCTATGTGTGGCCCATGTTCCCAGCGCCGTGAACACGACGATGAGCAGGGCTGTGATGATGGTCAAAGGTGTTTGGGAAAAGGTAAAAGACATCCCGAACCATATAGCTGTTGCCAGTATGGAACCTGCTGTTCCCGGGCCCCATGGCCAGAATCCGGCACCGAATCCTGTTCCAATGATAACGGGCAGTAATGGTGGTTGTCTCATAATTTCGATGCAAAAGTACGTTATTTTTTTCAAATGCCGATGATATGAAGCATAAAAAAACCTAAAATAGAAGAATGTTTTTCTCAAAAAGAGACATTTTGCCGACAAATGATTACCTTTGCAACACAAAATCAAGTATTTTTGCAATAGTGACACGACGTTTATATATCTTTTTTCTGCTCTTGTTGACGGTCCAGCTGGTGCATGCCCAGATCAGCGGTCAGGTGCTCGATGCCAACGATGACGGTCCGGTGCCCTATGCCAGCGTGATGTACCGTGGCAACAAGTCGGCAGTATCCTGTACCTCAGAGGGAAAGTTCACCATCGAGCGCCACAACGGGTGGAAGCTCTCGGTGAGCTCGGTGGGCTATGTGCCCCAGGTCATCAACATCAACTCGTCAACGCCCCAGCACCTGGTCATCAAGTTGAAACCAGACACCAAGACCCTGAAGGAAGTCACGGTGAAGTCAGGACGCTATGCCAAGTACAGCCGCAAGAACAACCCTGCCGTTGAGCTGATGAAGAAGGTGATTGCCGCTAAGAAGCGCACCGACCTGAAGCAGCACGACTACTACCAGTACAACAACTACCAGAAGATTATGCTGGCACTCAACGACCTGACGCCCGAGGCCCTGCAGCAGGGCATCTTCAAGAAGCGCCAGTGGTTGCTCGACCAGGTGGAGGTGTGCCAGTACAACAACAAGCTGACGCTGCCCATCTCCATCGACGAGACTGTCACGCAGAAACTCTACCGCAAGGACCCTCGTTCCGAGAAAAGCATTGTGAAGGGACAGAACACCGTGGGCATCAACGACCTGTTCCAGACGGGTGACATCCTCAACAACATCCTGAAGGATGTGTTCACCGATATTGACATCTACGACGACAATGTGCGCCTCTTCCAGTATCCCTTCACCTCGCCCATCGGCAAGGATGCCATCCAGTTCTACCGCTTCTTCATCCAGGACACCGTCTATGTGGGCAGCGACCGCTGCTACCACCTGGAGTTCACACCCAACAACTGGCAGGACTTCGGCTTCCGCGGACAGATCTATATCCTGGCCGACTCCAGCTATCAGGTGAAGCGCTGCGAACTGACCATCCCCAAGGCCAGCGACGTCAACTGGGTGGAGCACATGGAGTGCCTGCAGGAGTTCACCAAGCTGGACAACGGCGAGTGGGTGCTCTCCGTCGATGATATGTTTGTTGAGCTGAAGGCTGCCAATTTCCTTCAGAAGTTCATTGTGGTCAGGACCACGCGCCGCACAGACTTTGCCTTTGACGAGATTCCCAAGGCCCTGCTGCGTGGCAAGAAGCCCGTGCTCAAGGATGCCTATGCCGAGATGCAGAACGATGACTTCTGGAAGAAATACCGCCAGGTGGAACTGACCAAGAGCGAGAGCTCCATCGATGTGCTCATCCGCCAGCTGGAGCAGATGAAGGGCTTCAAGTACATCATCTTCGGACTGAAGGCCCTCATCGAGAACTTCGTGGAGACAGGCACCAGGGAGCATCCCAGCAAGATTGACATCGGGCCCGTCAACACCATCATCTCGCAGAACTTCTACGACAAGGTGCGCCTGCGTGCCAGTGCCCAGACCACGGCCAACCTCCATCCCCACATCTTCCTGAAAGGCTACTACGCCCACGGCTTCAGGCACAACCAGGACTACTACAGCGGCGAGGTCACCTACACCTTCAACAAGCCTGGCTACCTGCCGCGCGAGTTCCCCAAGCAGGCCATCACCTTCCAGTCCATGCGCGACGTGGCCCTGCCCTCCGACAAGTTCATACAGACCGACAAGGACAACATGTTCACCTCGTTCAAGGTCACCGAGATCGACAAGATGTTCATGTACAACCGTCAGGCCCTCAGCTTTGACTTCGAGCAGGAGTGGGGCTTCAAGGTGTATGCCGAGGCCAAGACCGAGAAGGTGGCACCCATTGGCAACATCGAGCTGAAGCCCCTGAATGCCGCTGACCCCCTCAAGTCAGTACGCTACACCGAGGCCACCGTGGGACTGCGTTATGCCCCTGGCGAGACCTTCATCAACACCAAGCAGCACCGCTGGCCACTCAACCTCGATGCACCCGTCTTCCGCCTGCAGCACACCATGGGTTTCAAGGGCGTGCTGGGTGGCAAGTACAACTACAACTTCACCGAGGGCGAGATCTACAAACGCCTCTGGATGCCCATGAACTGGGGTAAGATTGACACCCGCCTCAAGTTCGGTGCCCAGTGGAACCAGGTGCCTTATCCGCTTTTAATCATGCCTGTAGCGAACCTTGGTTATATCCTTGAGGACCAGACGTTTAATCTTATTAACAACATGGAGTTCCTCAACGACCGCTATGCCTCGCTCATGATCGACTGGGACCTCAACGGCAAGATCTTCAACCGCATACCCCTGCTCCAGAAACTCAAGTGGCGCGAGTGGCTTGGCGTCAAGGTGCTGTGGGGTTCGCTCACCGACAAGAACAACCCCTATCTCCTGCGCAATCAGGACAGCCCCATCGTCATGGCCTTCCCCGACGGCTGCAACATCATGGACAAGAAGAAACCCTACGTGGAGGTGGCCCTGGGCATCCACAACATCTTCAAGCTCCTCCAGATAGAATATGTCCGCCGTCTCAACTACAACGAGCTCTCCACCGCCAACAAGCAGGGCATCCGCTTCATGATTCGCACCACGTTCTGAAGCCATTGTTCATTGTGAATTGTCAATTGTGCGCTCCAGCTTTGCTGGCTTTTACAAAGCGAAGCGACTAAAAGAACTGTGAACTGTGAACTTTCTGATTAAGCGAGAGCAGAACAATGCTTGCATTAGCTCTGCCGAGCGTGAAGAAAGTCGACGAAGTCAACTATGAACTATGAACTATGAACTCTAAACCAACTTCCACGCTTGGCTCAGCTCAAAGTCCGTGGGCGTGTAGCGACTCTCGAACTCACTCATGGCCGTGAGCAGCGCGTTGATGACAGTCCTGTTCGTGTAGCTGATGCGCCGCTTGGGGTCAAAGTCCAGGGCGTACTTCCACTCGTTCACCAGCAGCAGCTCCATGCGCTTCTCCACGTAGGCCACATACGCCTTCGTGGGGTTGCCGTCCACGCCCGCTGGTGCCCATCGTTTGACTATTGCCCTCGGCGTGTCCGTACCCTCCAAGCAGTACTTGGTAATCAGTTTCAAGGCCGCCCTCAGTCCGTATTCCATCGACCTGAACTCCTCGAAGACCTGGTCTTTCTTCTCCCTGTCGGGCACCTTTCCCTGCCACTTGTTCCTCTCTGAATACTTGATGTTCAGCGGGTTGCAATTCCTCACGCCCCGCGTTGCTCTTTTTAATTGTGAATTGATTTCTTTTTCCATAATAATAAGTTTAATTTGATTTTTCCTTATGTAACGGCGTAACAGTGTAACAGTGTAACTGCGTTGGCAGGGACGAAGCCCTGCCCGCAGTCCATGTTAAATCATCACTACCCCAGTCTTCTTGTACTTAGCCTTGGTTGTGCCGTTCTCTACATACTCACCCGACTTCTCTACCAAACAGTCTTTCATCAGTCGAAATACCCTAGCGCGTGCCGCGTTTGGTGTCAACCCGAAGCTCTGAATCACATCGTCGTAGGTGAATTCCTCAGGCAGACGGTTGAAGGCCTCAATGGTCTTGGCCCTGCGCGGCGTGTAGGCAGCAGCATCGCGTGTCTTGTCGTCAAAATACTTTTCGGCCAAAGCCCCAAAGTAATGACGCTGGCAGGCATACTGAATGTTCACCATCAGTTCAGCCAACTTCCAGTCCTTATCATCCGTCTCGAACTCGCCACACCAGTACTGGCCTTCCTGATGAATATTCGCCCAATGGCGCATCACAATAAAGGGTGTTGAGAAGTTCAGCCCATGATAGGCGCAACGCTTCAGCAGCATTTCGTCAGCCTTTGAGTTGTTCTCCTTGGCATCCATCATGCGGCGAGCCGTCCAGTCGTAGAGCTCATCTACAATCTTCTGGACAGAGAGTTCGCCCTTCACGCGATCCAATTTGAAAGCCCACTCCTTCAGTCTGTCGTCACTTTCGAAGTCAGCCACCTGCTCACGCTCCATCATCTCGAAGTTTGTTGAGGGCAATGGAATACAAGTCAGGCGCGTAGCCAGTCCAGAACCAAAGTTCTGAGCATTCACCTTCTTCTTCAAGGCCATAGGAGTGCCTGTGTAGATGTAGTTCCATGTGACGAAGAAGTTCTGTACCACACTGTCCAGATTAGAATAAGCCTGACCGTCCTCCTCGTTGTGGAAGGCTTTCAGTTCCAGGCTCATCTTGTCTATCCACGAACCACCCTTCTGCACCGTCATGGTGTTGTCCAGCTCCGTATCAAAGGTCAGCATGTGCAGCTGCATCTCAGTACCATCCACCACCTCTACGGCATTCACCATATCCTGAATGAACTGCGCATTAGAGGTTCGAGCAGGATGTACGCGAAAGAGTACCTTGGGCTTCTGGGGCTTCTCCTTGTTCGCCCCTTTGGTCTTCATTTCCTCCTTGTAGCGGTTGATGGCTGCAATACCAGCCTGGTCTGCCGCAACCATAGGAGCCGCCAGCAACTTAAAGAGGCGAGTGGCGAAGGATTTTCCTGAAGCTGGGTCGCCGATGATCAGCGTCGAGTTGTTCAGTCGGCGTAGTTCCTCAGGACGATGGTAAAAGCGATAAGTACACCTTGTCATCAAGGTCATCATCAGACCGCCAGCCACGAACACAGCCGCAGGATACTGGTTCTTCTTCAGACCCTTGCAGATATCACGCAGTAGGGGGAAATCGTCAAAGAGGCTCTCTATCTGCTCACCCCAGTCCCATAAACAACGTTCCATTTCAGCCTCACCCCCAGCCCCTCTCCAAGTAGAGAGGGGAGTAAATACTTCTGCTGATGATTCTTCGTCTTGGGTGCATCCATTCCCCTCGCCCTTTGGAGAGGGGTTAGGGGTGAGGCTTTCTATTGCCTCTTGCATCGCCTTCGACAGTTTGAGGTCAGGACCATATTTCTTCTCCCTCTCTGCCATACGCTGAGCGGCTGAGGAAACGGTCTGTTCCACGTTCTCGTTGCGCTCGTCGATAATCTCCTGCACCCACTTCTGCGCCTTGAGCATGGCCAGTGTCTTCTGCTTGTCGCCATCGAACAGAACGAGCAGGTCTGAGGCCAGTTTAAGACTCTCATTGTGGCGGTTACTGTCTTCAGCGCATGGCAGTTTGTCGCTATAGCGCAGGTCAATAATACGCTGTACATCATAGCCCTTCCACGTTAAAGCCTCCCCAAGCCCCTCCAAAGGAGGGGGTGTTTGGTTAGACGAAACGGCTTCATCAGGTGACTGAACATCCCTCCCTTTGGGAGGGCTTGGATGGGCTTCAAACTCATGATAAAGCGGCTGCGTCTTCTTCTCACGATACTGTGGCGTGTACTCCCTGTCGAAATCTTCGTCATAATAATCAAACAGTAAATCCTCATTCATGTAAAGAATATCCTCCTCCTTGGGAGCGAATGAGTTTCTGGTGGCGTCAATACAGCTGGAGTCGGCCTTGAAGCCAAGCTTCTCTGCAAACACTATCTGGTTGTCAGCCAGATTGCCATCCTTGATGTCAGCGGTGAAGACGATGCGTATGCCCTTCTTCGAACTGGTGATATGCGCCAGTGCCGTACGAGCCATCAGCACCTGATTGGCTTTCAGGGCCTCGAACACCAACAGCGGGTTATCCACATGATCAATGTCGAGCATCACCAACCCGTTCAGGTGACAGTCAGCCAACCTGCGATGGCAAAAAGGATTGCCATTGGCCGTAAGCGTTGCGTCAAACCCCAAACAAGAGAAAATGAACGCCGTCAGGTTGTCCTTCAACTCCTGAGCAAAAGCCAGCAGACGCTCTTCATCGCTCTTCGCAAAAAACTTCTGCCTTGCAGACTCCTTCTTCATGCCACGCTTCTTAGCCAGAAACCTCTGATAGTCCTCATTCTTCAGCCACTTATTGATGACCTCAGAATTATGTTGCTCCACAGCCTCCAGAATCTCCCTTCGGCTGTCAATTTTCCAGGCAGTAGAGCTATTTCTCACGCTGTCCCAGAACTTCTCTCGGCTGCACCTGACAGCCTGAGAGAAGTGAGTGTTTTCCTGATAACAGAATCCCTTATCCATAATTTTCAATTATACATTATTAAGGATCTCTTCTATCTCCAAGGCCTGCATAGCCGTTTTTAGCTCGCGATGCATCACCACATCGACCACGCGACGGCCAAGGTCTTTCTTCACGCTGTTATAGAACTTGTAACGCTGGGCCGACTCCTTCAGCCAGCCGTTCTCCAGCTGACACACCACACGATCAGGGCGCTGGTGCCTATGACGCTGATAAGCCCTAAACGTTACTTTACCCGTACACTCGTCACGACGAAGTGAACCTTCCACACACTTGCCTTCATCAAGGCGCTCCAATATTTCAAATGGAATTTCTACAAATTTCTTCATAATCTAATCGAATTTGTGAGCTTCGGAATTGCGGGGTTTTAGTTGAGCTCATTCGTCCGGACACATTTCCTCGCTCATCCTCCGACTCGATTATTACTTTTCTTAAAATCTAGCAAACAATGGCAGCCACGAACGCACCGTCACCTCTTGTGTCATAAACTTGTGTCCATCCTGGGCACTACGCTCCTTGACGCTGAACGACAGCGAAGCCTCGTAGAACTCGTTCACGCTGGCCTTCTCAGCCTCTTCTGCCAACTCGTCGTAAGCTGTTGCCACGAACTTGTTGGCACCATCGGTTAATACTACGTCGATGGCCTTGCGCTGCTGCGTACCACCGTTTCTCGATGTTGAATCAAATGAGCGAACCTCGCTCTTTGCTTCCAGTTTAAAAATACTTACTTGCATAAATTTTAATGTTTAATTGTTAATGTTTTAATTGTTTTGGAGTTTAGGAGTTTAGGAGTTTAGACGATAGTTTTTTAAAATCTCGTTCTCTCGTCTTCTCGTCAAAAAAACTCGTTCTCTCGTCTTCTCGTCAAAAAAAACTCGTTCTCTCGTTCTCTCGTCAAAAAAACTCGTTCTCTCGTCTTTTAATTAATGTTTCCCGCATTCTTCAGACCGTCGCTCATCTGCCACTTCCTGCATCGGGCGCGGGCGCCCACCTCCTCATGATGCTGCGTACAGTAGCGTGTATCGTCCCTGTAATCCTTGAAGGCACAGCTGGCGCAGCAGCGTTTCACCTTGATGCCGTGCTCGTTCATGACGAAGCCCAGCCTTACATTCTTCTCAATCTTCATTTTCTCATACGCTTATTTTTTAGTTTATAATGTTTAAGAACTCTCTCTTTGAAAACTGCCGTGCTGTCGCAGCAGGGCAGGCTTTGGCAGTCCGCTGACCGCCTGAACCAAAATAACGATAATGCAAAGCACTATGAAAAGAAAAACACCTAAAACAGAAAAGATAATAATCTATGTATCACAATTTCAAAGATCGCGCAAGCCGAATACAGAGCAAAGCTCGCTTTGGCTTTGTTGAGGCGCCGCCGATTTTCGCGGCAACGCAAAGATCGCTTGTCGTTTGTTGACATTGCAAAGGTAGGCACAAAAAAAATGCGTTCCAATCTCTTGAAACGCATTCAGAAACAAAAGCAGAAAGTGGGTGCAGAAAACAGAAACTCAGGTGGCCCGACTTTCTGCATGGCAGAAACTACAGCAGAAACTTCTTCAGGAATTCCATCAATACAATCTCGCGCGGAGAAGCCCCGTTCTCACGCCATCTGTCCACGTGCAGACGCATGTAGGGGTGGTTGCTGATGGTGCGCTGCACGGTGCCCATCGTACATTCGTACTTGAACGTCATGGGCAGCGTCATGTTCATCGCCTTGCGCTCAAACTCCTTCATGCTGCCCTCGTAGCCACCACAGTCGCGCACCACACAGTAGGCCACAGCCCATGCCGATGCAGCCCAGAACAGGTAGCAGCCCTCGCCGATGCCCTTTGCCAGCAGTTGCATGGCATCGCCCTGCTGCCGATGGCTCTCACTGGCACGTTCCAGGATTGACATGCACTCGTTGTACGACTGGCGAGGCACCACCTTCCTTACATGGTGTACCACACCCGATATCTTCACATTGCTCTCAGGCGTCAACAGGGTGGGCTTGTAGTTCTTGTTCTTGGGCAACAGCCACTTCCTGTTCTGGCTGTCCGTGAAAAACACCTTGGCCAAGAAATCGCCGTCAATGCCTGCCATCACCACGTCGCCATCCGAAGGAAGGACGCCCACCTCCAGTTGCAGCCAGTCGTCTTCGTGGATATCAGCCTCAATCATCGAGTCCCCCTTGGCCGGCACATCAATCACAGGGTGCAGTCTTACAGCCGAGCTGGGCAGGTTGTGATACTCCTTAATCATGTAGTCGCCAATGTCAGTAGGCTTTCCGCAGCTCACCTTGTTGGCTGTCGCGGGCACCTGCGTGTCGCACACCTCATACCTGATGCCTCTGCTGTCGAGCCATCCCATCGTCTCCTCCACCGTCATCAAGGGCAGCCCCTCAACGGCCTTCATGTTTTTAATCGCAGCTTTTCTCATTTTTCTTTCCTTGTTTTAGTTTGTTAGTTTTTTTTTCTTCGCAATTTCGGCCGCAAAATTAAAAATAGGATGTCCCATAAGTCAGGACATCCTACTAACATTTAATATCTTTTAAGGAAAAGTAGTTATTTCTCCTCTTCCTCGTTGTTTGGCAACAGGTAGTCACTTGCCTTAGCATTAGATATGACAGAGCGTCCCAGCTTGTTTTCCAGTTGATTACGGGCTGCTTTGGCTACACTTCCACCTTCTTTGGCAATCTTTGTCTGTTGTTTATATCCCTTCGGGTTACGCTGTTTTGAAAGTTCTGCTGTCGAAGCCTCTGCCAGTATGTTGAAGGCAATCTCCAGATTGGTCATATTATCGCGCAGGTTTTCCTTCTTCAACCCTTTGAAATGCTTGTATTGCTTGGTGGTGAATCCGCTCCACTCGCGAGTGATGATGTCCGTCAGGGATGCATATTCCAGCCCTTCATGCACACCAGTACGTTGCCACTCGTCTGTCAGTTCCTTGCGAACCTCAATACTCTTGATGCGCTGATTGATCCAAGCGTCACTATAGCCCAAACGCTTATAGTCAACAATGGCTTGGTCAATGCTCTTTTCAGGATCTTGCATCTGGTCTATACGCTGACTGGCAACCTGCGCCATCCATTGTTTAAGAGGCTCTGCCTTGGGAGAGGGTATTGCCTGTATGATACGGAAGATTCCTTTTATTGTCGCACAATTCATTTTTTGCCGTCCACCAGGGGTCTGGACGAAAAGGGGGGTGACAATTTGTCCCCACCCTTTGGCAAGCATCGGGTCGCGCTTTTTCATGGTCTTGACATAGCCAGAAGGGTCTTTACTTTCCGTCAGTACTTCAACGACATCTACGACGCAGAAATACCATTGTTCTTTCTCATCGTCCCACACCGTGCGGACCTTCTTTTCTTCAAATAGCTTTATTGCTTGTGTCTTTGTCATATTCCTTACACTTTATAATTCACAATCCATTGCATTATAATCGTCAATGAACAGCGTTTCCTTTATGCTGTACTTCAAGCAGTTCTTTCATTGTCGTATCCGTGAACGTATGCCAAATCTCCAACTCGACTGGTTTGTAATCCTTGAAAATTTTCTTCACAAACTCTATCTCGAATACTAGACGGAAATCGTTGGGATCGTTATCTGGCTGACCTTCTTTACGGGTTCCCACACGAGCAATCTTTATCAGATATAGGTCACGTATGCCCTTACGTTTGATATACGGCATGAAGTAGTACAGTTTATTGAGTGCCACCGTTGAAGGAAATCTCTTGCCAGTATAGTATATCTTGGAAAGTTCACCATTTAGGAAATATGCCTCATTGTCTTTCTTGACAAGACTGATGAGCACATTTTTGCTTTCATCAAGATCATACTTTCCATACTTTTCTATACCTTCGCAAGCCATTGTATTCTCTGTTATGGCATCATAAGCATATTGGTCAAACAGTTCAAGGAAGTTCAGTTGCTTATAGTGAACGGTGTTCGCTTTGGGTTGCAATTCTCTACCAATCTGGTAAAGTTTTTCTCCTGATGTCGATTTCTCCAATGATTCGCGGTTTAATCTGCGTCCCATTAGTTTGTACCAAATAGAGCGTGCCATGTTGGTTTCCTTCTCTGTGAATCCCATGCCTTTTTGCAGCAACTCTTTATCCGTGAAGTCGAGAATTTCATCTGGCGTTTTCTTCTCACGAACCATCTGATCAACTTTATCGAATAGTTCAGCATTAGCTTCGCGATAAGGCAAATAGATTCCTTCCACCTCGCTTGGCATCAATTCCAATACGCCACCGCCAAAGTTGCGCCCAAGAATCTCAGCAAAAGCAAAGGACAGAGAATTGTAGTAACTAACCACAAAAGCCTTGTGGTTTACCCCTTCATTGATGAACACACGATGCATCGTGTCTGTGGTGTATGCTTGGGCCTCGTTCAGCACAAACTTAGGATAGAGATTGTTACGGCGAAGAAAAAGGGCCTGAGATAGTTTTATCGATGGTATCACATACCAGTCATCGCGGATACGGGTTTTATATCCTTTATTGATCTCTTGTTGTTCACCACTTTCGATGTAGGCTTTCACACCGTCACCACCTTCTTCTTTCACCTTTGGAGGAAACACTAAAAGGTTGGCTTTAGCCCCAATGTTCAGATTACGATTCCAGTCCTCAGTCGTAAAGCACAGGCTATTCACCTGAACGCTGCGACCTACCATTGGACGAGCATATTCCTGTAACTGGTATATGTCAACGATGCTCTGAGGAACGGTGAAGTAACCGTTGGCACCTGTTGTAATACCCACCTCCACATTGGCATACTTTCCAATCTTTGGCATGTTTTCGCAACGAACCCTGCCTAAGAATTCCAGTTCTTCTTTATCCAAGAAATAATATGTCCACTTGTCTTCGTGGAAATCTATCTGCTTAGTTGGCAGATTCAGACGGTGGGGATCAAGGGATTGCAACCCTTCTGTATCTTTCACCTCGATATGTTCAATCAGGTGTTCGTCCGTACCATTTTTCTCACAAAGCAACAGCACCACTTCTTGCTGGATTTCCTCAAACACAAGATTCTCGAAAGAGATGATATTTATCTTGTTGAAGAAATGGGCTAGGTACTTACGCAGCTGCTGGGCGTAGGTCACCTGTAGCAATTCTGATGGGATAACGAATCCCATCTTGCCGTGTTCTTTCAGCAAAAGACTGCATCCCACAACAAATGTCACCCAGGCATTTGTTAGCTTGGAACGTTTCAGCCCTGCTTTCTTGAATATCTCTCCAGCTAATTCCTGTTGCCCTTCATCATAATATTGATAGCGGATAAACGGAGGATTGCCAACAACAAGGCTAAACCTCTGCTCTGTTTCTATGCAGAAACGATGGAAGTCTGAATTAATAACCTCAGAATCATGCAAACCTATGGCACGTGCCTTTTCTGCTTCTACAGCTTCATACTCCACTGCTGTAACATGATGGAAAGCCATCTGCTCCCTTGCCATCTGCTCCAAGAACACACCATCACCACAACTTGGTTCCAATATGTCATCATCAGTACTGCCGCTTATGCCCCAGTGGAGTATAAACGAAGCAATTGCTGGTGGGGTATAATAAGCCCCTCGCAATTTCTGTTCAGATGCATCCTCAATCAGCTGCATATTGTTCTTTGATTATTGGGATGATACTATCGTATTGTTGCATGCCATATAAATTCATGATTATATAGGCTAATTCCTGCTTGGCAATATCAAACTGGCGTTGCAAAATAGTGAGCTGGCGTTTGTTACCATGCATAGCATCTATTTTATCACCTAATTCGATAAGTTGTTTCTGCTTTCCTGCTATGCTATCATGGGCCAGTTTCTCTTTGGAATTCTCGAAGTCAATCTTGTGAACAGGCAGTTGCTTCAATACTTTTGTTCCTCTTGCAATAAATCCACCACTGAATATCTCACCATAAAGAGAACTTATCCACTCCAAATACTTGCAATTCAGGATTGCTTGTATATAATAGATTGAATACTTAGAATCCTCTGGCAAAGCTATCATACAATAACCTGCTGTACCTCCTGATGACACAAAGGTACTGAAGGTGTCTACGGCATATTTATCTCCAGTGGAAAGCACACCGACGATAATCTTTTCTGGCAGATTACAAGCATCGAGACTTTGATGTCTTCCATATCTATGCCATTCGTTATCTGTAGTTGGAATAGGCTTAATGTCGCGGGATGCTGCATTCAGGATACTCTTATGAGCAATAAGGTACTTATAGAGTTTGGGATATTCTTTTTTAATGTCGTCAAGAGGTATCATTTCCAATTTACCGGCGTCATTCTTCCGATAGGGGAATATCACACATGCATTAGGCTTAAAAGTACGGTAAGTGTTTAGGCCGTCATCGCCACTTGATGTTTGGAAATAAGGTCTTGTTACCTCTTTCTCAACCATCCATTCCTTCTTATCCTTTAAGAATGTATATATGCCGTCTTTCTCTGATTTAGATTGGAAGATATAAACTTTGTTTGCACTTGTTTGAATACCGTTAAAGATATTATCCTCACCAGTTATTTCTAAAAGTGCTGTGCTGTTCGAAACGATAGTGTTATAGGCTTCTCTCAGATGCTCAGGGAACAGGAGCCAAGTACCTTCTGATAGTTCGCAAAAGTTTTTGGTATCCGACGGTAATATATTCTTATCTGCCAACTTCCATTTTTCCAGATTGCTTACTTCATTGTACCTGAATGTATCATGTTCAGCCTTCTTCAAGATGAGCAGACAAGTGTAGTTGGATTTCCCAGGGAAGACTTTACAAGCTCCAAATGCCGTGATAGCTTCAAGTGTCTTCTGATTCGTTATGAGACGACGTAATTCCTGACCTGCCCCTACCTTCATGAACTTTAGTGGAACAATATAACCCAACAATCCGTTTTCTTTGAGTAATGATGATGCTCGTTCTACAAAAACAATGTACTTGTCAAACTGCTTATATGCACTAGCATACTTCTGCTTGTACAAGGGCAATTCTTTCGGGGTAACATTCTTCATGCCTTCCGTTGTCAGATAAGGAGGATTGCCAATAATTGCATCGAACTTCAAAGAACCAAAGTCAAATGGATTTATGTCTGTAGCATCTTCGGCAGTGATGTCACTACTTGATAGCAGGCTATTCCCAAAGAAAATGTTATTTGCCATATCTGGCAGAATAGGATGTTCATTCATCAGACTCGCGGAGTCTTCATTTTCCAGCAATTTCAGGAGTAAGCCAAACTTACATGCTTCGGCAGCGTTGAAATCCTTATCTACACCATAGATGCAATTCTTCAACAACTGCTTCTTCTCTGCGAATTTCAGCCTGTAAGAGTTTTCTCCAATTTGTACAAGTTTGGAGGTATCGTGCTGAATATAATAGTCAATTAAAATGTCATTCAACAACTGATATGCCTCCAACAAGAAAGCTCCTGAGCCACAGGCAATGTCTGCGAACTTCATTCCCAATATTTCTTTTGCAGATTTGTCTTTACAAAGTGGCGATATAGTTTGACGAAGAATCTCACGAATAATGTATGTGGGTGTTGTCACTACATCACGATCCTCGTTCTCTGGTTTCTTCACAATTTGCAATTCGCCGCCAACAATTGCCAACTTCTCGGCAATGAATATCTCGTAGATATGGCCCAAGATGTCAGATGAGAATACGCTGAATGAGTAAGGGCTTTCTGGAAAATATAACTGACGGATAATAGTCCAGAAAGCAGAGCTGGCATTGCATACCACTTGCTCAGAAAGAGCTTGGTCAAACAATCCTGAGTTATATTTGCTATCCGCTTTGCGGAACTTCTCTAACAGTAATTTGAACTGTCCACCGTCAGCAATAACTAATAATTCTTTGTAAGTCTCAATATTTCTGTCCTCACAGACACGAAGGAAGAGAATCTTGTTGATGTAACTTTGCACTTCATCACCCAACAGTTCCATGTCAATGGTTGAATCGGCAGCAAGAATCTCCTTACCAAGTAACAAACGCCACTCGTTTATCTGCTTTAAGAACTGTTTATCAACAGACCACTGCTTCAAACGAACTTCAATATCCTTCCATTCTTCATCGAACTGACCTGAATATACAGATTCCTTGCCAAGGAGACGCTTAATCTCTTCAAAGTTCTCCTCGTATTCTGTATAGTGGTACTTCTTAATAAGAGCCTTTTGATTATTGTCATTTTCTTCCACTTTCACTGAGGCATCGTATATCATCAGATATTCGAAGTTGGAAAGCACAGATATTTTCAGGTTTGCTGTATAACCATATCGCCGTGCCTGGCGTGCTGGTGCATCCACCTCGTGGATATTCACATGGGGTTTCTTTGCTTCAAGGAAGAACTTGCGTTCTGCAAACAAACGAAACGTATAATCTGGTTTCTTAGTGTTTTCATCAGCACCAGCTTTCAGTGGTTCCTCCAGTATCACCTCACGTTCATTCGTCGGCTTACCAGCACGATTCTTGATATCCCATCCCAACAACTCAAACAGCGGGTCAAGGAAGTCGCTCCTCACCTGCGTTTCATTGTAGCGATCTGTCAAGTAGTGCTTCCTGTCAGCCTCGTATCGTTCTACAAGTTTGTGTATATCTTGATTCATGTCGATATGTCCTATTTGGTTTGCAAAGATAGTCACTTTTCTCTGAACCACCAAAATTTATTTGGAAAAAAGATCCTCCCTCAACTTTAAGCGTTTGCCAACGAAAGAGAACATGAAATCAACGGCGTAGAGGGCGCACACCCACATGCCAAGGAAGCCTGCCGAAAGAAGGGCGATAGATACTAAGTTTGTCATAACACTCGAATTTTTTTAATGAAACATTTTCGAGTGCAAAGGAAAAGAAGTGGTGTCCCAAAAGTCAGGACACCACCTAAAATTTTAATATCTTTTAAGAGTTTCG
>CAMVDU010000022.1 GCA_947166345.1 uncultured Prevotellaceae bacterium | reverse complement strand
GGCGACCTCATGATTATGAATCATGCGCTCTAACCAGCTGAGCTATCCCGCCATGATTTGCGTTAAGCGGGTGCAAAGGTACGAAATAAACTGAAAAACGGAGCGTCAGATGGAAAGAATTGTGTAAGGTTTAACATTTTTTATTGGTCGGACGAAAAAAAACGGGTTGACTATAGTCTTGTTTCTCATAAATTTTGTAATTTTGTAGCCGACAAGTAATAGAGATGTTTCATAGGACTAAGAACCTAGACTGACATATATGGCAAAAAAACGTTTGAATTTAGAATATCCGCTAAAAGGACGTCAGCCCGATCTCCTTTGGCAACTGATGAGCACTGATCACGGGCTTGAGCGATGGCTGGCTGATCAGGTTGTAGAAGACGATGGTGTGATGAGTCTTACATGGGGCAGTCCCTTTGGCGCCCATCATACGCTGCGAGCAAACATCGTGGAGCGTAGAAAGAACAGCCATATCCGTTTTCAATGGGTTGACGAGGAAGACCAGAATGCCTTCTGGGAGATGCGCATTGGTCAGAGTGAGCTGACGCAAGACCTTTGTCTCTTGGTGGTTGACTATGCCGTAGAGGAAGATATTGACGACCTGCACGAGCTGTGGGACGGCAATATCGAGCGGCTGCACCAGTCGAGCGGCTATTGATGGCTGACAACAGATGCGCATAGTCAAAAAAATAGATATATTTGTAGCGAAGCAGTTTGGACTGCTCTTTGTGGGCACATTCTTCATCTGTCAGTTTGTGCTGATGATGCAGTTCCTGTGGCGCTATGTGGACCAGCTCATCGGAAAGGGACTGACCCTCGATGTGCTGGGTCAGTTTTTCTGGTATATGGGCCTGATGCTCATACCGCAGGCCCTGCCACTGGCCATCCTCCTGTCATCGCTCATCACCTTTGGTAATCTGGGAGAGAGCTCCGAACTGACAGCCATCAAGGCGGCCGGTATCTCGCTGATGCAGAGCATGCGCTCGCTCATCGTCATCGTTATCATGATTGCCGGCGTGTCGTTCTATTTTCAGGATGTGATAGGCCCCGAAGCCAACCAGTCGTTTGCACGCCTGCTCTACTCGATGAAACAGAAGAGTCCCGAGCTGGAGATACCTGAAGGACAGTTCTATGACGGACTGCCTAACACCAATATCTTTGTTGAGAAAAAGGACAAGGAGACAGGCATGCTCTATGGGGTGATGGTCTATCGACAGACCAACTCCTATGAAGATCAGGCTATCATCCTGGCTGACTCGGCCATGATACAGTCGACGGCAGAGAAGAAACACCTGCTACTGACGTTGTGGAGTGGTGAGTGGTTTGAGAACATGCGACAGCAGGAGATGGGCGGTGTGGCTCAGGTGCCCTACCGTCGGGAGTCGTTTGCACACAAGCAGATTGTGCTGGACTTTGACAACGAGTTCAACCTGGCCGACGATGGTGCCATTGCCGACAGAGCTGCGGCCAAGTCGTTGAAGCGCATCTTGCACGACCTGGACTCCATACGTGTCTATAACGACAGTGTGGGACATGCTTTCTATAACGAGGCCCGACATTATGTTTTCAACGAAAACCCGCTGACTGCCAGTGATTCTGCGCGTCTGAAGGAGGCAATGAAGAAAACACTGCCAAATGTTGACAACATGTTTGCCAAGCTCACCAGCGACAACCGTCGTGAGGTGGTGAAGATGGCGGCGCGACAGGCACAGAATGCTACTGCCGATCTGAGTTTCAGGGCCGAGGTTGCTAAGCAGATGAGTAAGAACGAGCGACAGCACATGATAGAGGCCATCGGAAAGTTTACACTGGCCTTGTCGTGTATCATCTTCTTCTTCATTGGTGCTCCTTTGGGTGCCATCATCCGCAAAGGTGGACTGGGCGTGCCGGTCATTATTTCGGTCATCGTGTTTATCGTCTATTATATCTTTGAGAACTCGGGCATGCGTATGGCACGTGATGACAACTGGACGGTGTGGTTCGGCAAGAGCATCTCGACGATGGTGCTCACGCCATTGGCGGTGTTCTTTACCTATAAGGCCAACAACGACTCGACGGTCTTTAATGCCGATGCCTATAGACTGCTGTTCATGCGCATCTTCGGACTGCGACAGAAACGTAACGTCATGCGTAAAGAGGTGGTTATCTACGATCCTGATTATCAACATGATACTGAACTTTTGAAAAAGATATCCGACGATATCACCTTGTATCATCAGGAGCATAAACTATGGAAGTGGCCCAACCCCATCAAGGTCTTCTTCCGACCTGGCGACGACCAGCGCATCCAAGAGATTAGCGACCTGTTAGAGGCGGTCATAGAGGATTTGGGAAATACGCGCAATAAGAAAGTGCTTCATCTGTTGAACAACTACCCGGTGCTGGCTACCCATGCCCATACACGACCGTTCCGACAGCGTTGGCTCAATGCTATTACGGGACTGGTGCTGCCCGTCGGTATCTTCTTCTATTGCCGTATGATCCGTTTCAGGTTGCGGTTGTACAAGGACTTAAAGGTCATTGAGAAGACCAATCGTGAGATGGTGGCAACCATCGAGGCGATGTGAATAGCCTCCCCAAAAGAAAACTGAAAAAATGAATGATTATGGACAATAAGATGCTTTCAACCATTGAGTCGGCCATCGACGACTTCCGCGAAGGGAAGTTCGTCATCGTTGTGGACGACGAAGACCGTGAAAACGAAGGTGACCTGATCTGTGCAGCAGAGAAGATCACGCCAGAGATGGTGAACTTCATGCTGAAATATGCCCGTGGCGTATTGTGCGCACCCATCACGATAAGTCGCAGTGAAGAGCTGGACTTGCCGCGGCAGGTGAAAGACAATACGTCGGTGCTGGGTACGCCCTTTACCATTACCGTGGATAAGCTGGAAGGCTGTACCACGGGCGTGTCGGCTCACGACCGTGCCGCTACTATTCGTGCACTGGCCGATCCCGCATCGACACCCCAGACCTTTGGCCGACCGGGACATATCAATCCGTTGTACGCCCAGGATAATGGTGTGCTGCGCCGTAGCGGACATACTGAGGCAGCTGTCGACTTGTGCAAGTTGGCAGGACTGTATCCTGCCGGTGCGCTGATGGAGATTATGAACGACGATGGTACCATGGCTCGTCTGCCAGAACTGCAGGCTTTTGCCCAAGAACACAGTCTGAAGATTATTACCATCAAGGACCTCATTGCCTACCGTCTGCGACAGGAGTCGCTCATCGAGGTGGGCGAGGAGGTGGACATGCCCACGCAATACGGTCATTTCCGTATTATACCCTTCCGTCAGAAAAGCAACGGACAGGAACATTTTGCTCTCATCAAGGGTGAGTGGAAAGAAGACGAACCTATCCTTGTGCGCGTCCATTCATCATGTATGACGGGAGATATTCTGGGTAGCAAGCGCTGTGACTGCGGTGAACAACTGCACCGTGCCATGCAGAAGATTGAGGAGGAAGGCAAGGGCGTCGTTGTCTATATGCAACAGGAAGGCCGTGGCATCGGACTGATGAACAAGTTAGCGGCTTATAAGTTACAGGAAGAAGGTTACGATACTGTTGATGCCAACCTGTGTCTGGGCTTTAAGGCCGATGAGCGTGACTACGGCTGCGGGGCGCAGATGCTACGTCATCTGGGAGTTCATAAGATGCGACTGATGACCAACAATCCCGTGAAACGTGTAGGTCTGGAGGCCTACGGCCTGGAGATTGTGGAGAATGTGCCTATCGAGGTGACACCCAACAAATATAACCTACGTTACCTGCAGACGAAACAGGAACGCATGGGACATACATTGCACTTGTAATCAAACAAAAAAAGGATGCTGCGGCATCCTTTTTTTGTTTCATGTTTGAAGGTTTCATGTTTCAATTTTACTTGAAAACCGATGGGTCTGGCACGTTGATAGGAATGGTCTGATTGTTGCCAGAGACGTTGACACTGAAGTCGGGCGTCTTCAATTTAGCCTTGTTCTTGGCCTTCAAAGAGAAGATATGACGGCCGGCACTCAGCGTACCGCTCCAGGGTGCCCATCCTACATCCACGCCATCGACAGTCACCATCGCCTTGGGGATATTCGAAGTCACAGTAACATAGGTCGAGGTGGGCTGGGATATCTGAGACCTCGATGGCCTCGATGGCTCCGATGCCTCCGACGGCTTCGATGTCTTCGAGGGCTCCGATGCCTTCGACGGCTTCGATGGCTTCGATGGCTTCGATGGCTCCGATGCCTTCGATGCCTTCGACGGCTCCGACGGTTTCTGCTCATTGGTAAACTTTGTGGGTTCTACTTTGTCGTCAGCAGGCGTATCGTTCCCATCGTTCAGGTTGTTCTCGTCAATCAGATCATCGTCGCCATCATCCTTTGGCTCAGAGTTGTCGCCGTCAGTTTCTTCCTCATCTCCGTCGTTTTCCTCTTCGTCACCGTCATCCTCATCCTCGTCGTCTTCGGTCTTCTCGCTTTTGCTGCTTTCATTGGAGTAGTTGATTCCCACCTTCTCCAAAAGCGTATTGAGACCTGTCTGTTCTAAGACCTCGCCCAATTTTCCAGTGCTGTGGAGGTAGAAACCGGTGCCTGCTGCTGCGACTAACAATACTAACAGGATAATAAGAATCCACCGCCATATCTTACCGCCTTTCTTCTTCTCCTTAGGTGTCTTGGGGGTCTTCTCCTTTTTCTTTTCTTCTTTGACAGGAGCCACAGGGATTTCCGGACTTTCCGGAGTTTCCAGGATTTCCGGAGTTTCCGGAACTGTGGGCTCAAGGACTTCGGTAGCTTCTGAAGCTACAGAAGTTTCTGGAGTGATAGAAAACTCCTGGGTGCCAGGACTTTCCATGGCATCATGAGTTTCTTGAACCTCTTGAACCTCTTGAACCTCTTGAACTTCTCGAGTCTCTTGAACCTCTTGAGCTTCCTGCCCTCCTCCGGACAGCAAGGCACCACACTCCGTGCAGACAATCACCTCATCATTCAGGTTTGCACCACATTTAGGACATACTTTCATCGTTTCTTATCATTATTCGTTAAACAATCGTTTTAGGAATCCATCATAAACCGGCTCAAAGGTACGCTTTTTTGTTGGATAATACCACATAATACACACGTTTAACATAAAATAACGTTGCTGTATCAAAAATAATGCGTAACTTTGCACGGCAAAAAAAGAAATAAAAGAGTTTATGGCACAACTTTCTGATCGTTTGCAACGTCTAGCACCATCAGCAACGCTGGCGATGTCGCAGAAAAGCGCTGAGATGAAGGCGCAAGGTATCGACGTGATAAACATGAGTGTCGGTGAGCCCGACTTCAATACCCCTGAACATATCAAACAGGCCGCGAAGATGGCCATCGATGAGAACTACTCGCGCTATTCGCCTGTGCCTGGCTATCCCGACCTGCGTCAGGCTATTGCCCGTAAACTGGAACGTGAGAATCACCTGTCGTATACGCCTGCTGAGATTCTGGTGTCAAACGGTGCCAAGCAGAGTGTTTGTAACACGGTGATGGCACTGGTGAACCCTGGTGATGAGGTGATAATCCCAGCTCCCTACTGGGTGAGCTATCCGCAGATGGTCCTGTTGGCTGGAGGCAAACCTGTCATCGTAGAGGCCACGTTTGAGCAGAACTTCAAGATGACTGCTGAGCAGTTGGAGGCCGCTATCACGCCACGTACTCGCCTGATTATCCTCTGTTCACCCAGCAACCCAACCGGTTCCGTATATAATAAAGAGGAATTGCGCGCACTCGCGAACGTCGTACTGAAGCATGACGATGTGTTTGTCTTGGCTGACGAGATCTACGAGCATATCAACTACGTGGGTCATCATGAGTCGATTGCCCAGTTTGAGGGCATGAAGGAACGCTCCATCATTGTCAACGGTGTGAGCAAGGCCTACGCTATGACGGGTTGGCGCATCGGTTATATTGCTGCTCCCGAATGGATAGTGAAAGGCTGTAACAAACTGCAGGGTCAATATACCAGTGGTCCCTGCTCCGTCAGTCAGAAGGCTGCCGAGTTTGCCTATACTCAGAGTCAGGCTTGCGTGGAAGAAATGCGTCAAGCCTTTGAACGCCGTCGCAACCTGATTGTAGATTTGGCCCGCCAGATTCCAGGTCTGGAGGTGAACGTGCCTGAGGGTGCTTTCTACCTGTTCCCCAAGTGCTCGTCGTTCTATGGAAAGACAGCGCCCGATGGGCAAACCATTGGGAATAGTACCGACCTGGCTCTTTATTTGCTGCAGGAGGCCCATGTGGCTACTGTCGGTGGTGATGCTTTCGGCGATCCCGACTGCTTCCGCATGAGCTACGCCACCAGCGATGAGAATATTCGTGAGGCTATGCGCCGTATCGGGGAGGCACTTGCAAAGTTAAAATAAAAAATGGCGTAAGATGGCCTAAAGTCATACGTTGCAAAGGTGTTTTGCGCTATAAACGTGTTAAAAGTAGTTAATCGATGCGGTAGTCTGCATAATTTTACTACCTTTGCCAGTTGAAAGAACTTTTTTTAATCTATTTAATAACTTAAAACAAAAAAAATTATGGCAACAACGCAAAAAGCTGCTGCTCCTGCTAAGCAGAAGAAAGCAAGTAGCATCGGTATTAAAGATGCAATTTGGGTAATCGTTATCTGTGCAATCATTGCATTTGCAGATTTCTTCCTGTTCCTTGGTGATGGAAGTCACTTTGAAAATGGTGATAATACAGGTATGCCTCTTGATGGTAACATCTTTGGTACTATCTATAAGGGTGGTATCATCGTGCCTGTGATCCACACTCTGTTGCTCACCGTCATTTTCATGGCAATCGAGCGTGTCATCGCTCTGAGCAAGTGTATCGGTACGGAGAAGCTGGCCAAGTTCGTGGCTAAGATTAAGAAGGACCTGAAGGCTCTCGACTTCGAGAAGGCTCTGAAGGACTGCGACTTCCAGGGTGGTTCTGTAGCTAACGTGGTTCGCGCTAACGTGATGGCCTACAAAGAGGCTGACGCTGCTACCGGTCTGAAGAAGGAAGTGAAGATTGCCCGCATCCAGCAGGCTCACGAGGAGGCTATCGCCGTTGAGATGCCTACTCTGACCATGAACCTTCCCATTATCGCTACCATCGTTACGCTGGGTACTCTGACTGGTCTGCTCGGTACTGTGGTTGGTATGATCAAGTCATTCTCTGCTCTGGCAGCAGGTGGTGGCGGTGACTCTGTTGAGCTGTCTGCTGGTATCTCTGAGGCTCTGATCAACACCGCATTCGGTATCGGTACTTCATGGTGTGCCGTTGTATCTTACAACTTCTTCACCAACCGCATCGATAAGATTGCGTTTGCACTGGACGAGATTGGTTATTCAATTGCACAGACCTACGCTGCTACTCACGCCGAAGAAGCTTAAGTATTAACTTAGTCCCTTAAATTTAAATTTACGACTATGGCTAAGTTAAAAATTAAGAAGAACGACGTCTGGATCGACATGACCCCTATGTCCGACGTGATGGTGCTTCTGCTGACCTTCTTCATGCTCTCGGCTAACTTTGTGAAGAACGAGATCGTGAAAGTGCAGACACCTAAATCGACGAACGTAGATAAGGTCCCGGCGACGGCGACGCTCGACATCATGATTGCACCTGACACGCTCGACAAGGGTACGCCCAATGAGCGAGTAGTCGGTCGTGTATATCTGGGCACCGACAAGGTGTCGACGATGGACAGCGCGCTCAATCAGATTATGCTGAAGGACGAGCAGTTCAAGAAGACGGCCACGGCCATGAACGACGAACTGAGAAAACTCTTCCTTTCTGAGACACAGATTGGTGTACCCATGGAAGGCCTGCCCAAGTATCTGACGCTGTCACACGAGGAGAAGGTAATAGCCATGAAGAGTAATGGTGTGCCCCTCGACAGTATCGATGGTGGCCCCAGCGAATTCCAAAAGTGGGTGCAGGCTCTGAAGAAGGGCTACTCTATGTGGGTTAAAGGATACGAGCTCAAGAAGGAGCGAAACGAGAAAGTTGACATTGACCTCGACAATACTCCCAAGAAACTCGAAATCTGTATCAAGGCCGACAAGAATACGCCTTATGTGACCTTCAAGAAGGTAATCAGCGAGTTGCAGGACATCATGGAGAGCCGCTACAAATTGCTAACAGAGTATAAGAAGGAGGAATAAGCTATGGCTAAGAAAAAAGAAAGCAAGCAGAAAAAGATGAATGTCCGCGTCGACTTTACGCCGATGGTGGATATGATGATGCTTCTGATCACATTCTTCATGCTATGTACAACGCTGGCAAAACCCCAAGCCATGCAGCTGACCATGCCTGCCAAGGACAATGACAAGATTGCTGACGAGAACAAGGATAAGGCTAAGACCGACCTGACCGTTACTATCTATCTGGCTCCCGATGGCAAGCTCTATAGCTATATCATCAAGAAAGCTGAGGACTTTGGTAATGAGGAGTTCCTGGAAGAGGTGAGCTATGGTAAGGGTGGCAACGGCGTGCGTAGTATCCGTGACGTGCTCATGACTTACAAACCCGATGGAGAAGCTCAGCCCCCGGTACAGGCTATCCTGGCTGCCAAAAAACAACTGGTAGAGTGGGAGAAGAAACAGCCTAAAGATGAGAAGTCAAGGATAGTAGTAGACTCTGTCTATGCAAAGACTCTCAATATGATTCAGAAGGGTTATCTGAATGTGGTCAAGAACAACAATATCGACAAGGCTCGTTATGAGGAAATCTTGAACAAGATGATGACCAAGACCGAGGATCCTAACGAACTGGCAACCACGCTGGCTGTGAACATCAAACCGCTGGATGACTGTACGTATGAGAACCTCGTGGCTATCCTCGATGAGATGTCTATTTGTGCAATCGGTAGCTATCGTATCAGTGACATCAACGACAAGGACCGTATCCTCTTGTCGAAGGTGAAGGGTAAGGATGGTAAACCGCTTCTGGAGGCTCCTGCAATGCCCGCTGAGGGCGCAGATCAATAAGTGTAAGTATCAATATGTCTAACGTAAATCAGAACAAACTATGTCAAAAATAGATCTGTTTGACCAGCAATGGATTGATCTTGTCTTTGAAGGCAAGAACGAGGCGTATGGTGCTTATAAGATGCGTCAGAATACGAACAGTCGTAACCTGATGGCCATGATTGCCTTGATTTGTGGTATTGCCGCTATCGTTGCAGCATTCTTCATTTACAGCTTCGCCAAGGACAATGTGTTTGCTGCTGACGAGGAGGGAGAAGAAAAGAAAGCAACGGAGGTAGCACTGACAGCTGAATCTGAAGAAGAGGAACAGGAAGAAGAAGAGATCGTTGAGTTCGAGGAAGAGATTTATCCCGATCAGGAAGAAGTGCTTCTGGAAGAACTCGTGAACTCAGAGAAGTACACCGACTTCGCAATGGACGATGAGAAGGAGAAGGAAGTGATCAAGACTGCCGAGGAAGCAAACGAAGGCACCGAGATGACCGCAACCGTCGAGTTCCATGAAGGTTCAGACGAAGGTAAGAAGGTGATGGACGATCAGAAAGTTATCGTCGAGGAAAAACATGAGGTGGAGGAAGAAAAGGTCATCCACACCATCGTAGAGCAGATGCCTACCTTCCCTGGTGGCGATGCTGCCTTGATGAAGTATTTGAGCTCTAACCTGCGCTATCCTCCCCGTGCTGAGGAAATGGGTATCAAGGGCCGTGTAACCTGCCAGTTCGTGGTAGAGCGCGACGGTTCTATTACCGATGTTAAGGTGGTACGTGGTGTTGACCCCGATCTTGACCGTGAGGCTGTTCGCGTTATCAAGTCCATGCCTAGGTGGATTCCTGGTAAGCAGAATGGTAAGTCAGTTCGTGTAAGATACACCTGTCCTATCAACTTCACGCTGCAGTAATCATCATGACGAAAAGATTCAACCTACTAACGTTAGTTGGATTAACTCTTATCATAGGCTTGCTCCCATCATGTGGGGGCAAGCCTAAAACCTATAGCGACTGTATTGCCGTCGATGCGAGCATCCAACCAGTTATCGACGAGATACTGCCTGCGTTCTATAACCAGCGGAAGTTGGGACCGCTTTATCCCATCGAGTGCAGTGGTGAGGAGGCTATCGAAAAACTCCTCAAAAAAGAAGTCTATCTTGCGTTTACTACTCGCAGGCTTACCAAGCAAGAGGAAAAAAAACTTAAGGATATGACTCTAAATCCGCGTGTGAAGGAACTAGCATACGATGCACTTGCACTTGTCATCAACAAGGAGAATCCCGATAGTATTATCACCATTGCACAGTTCAAGAAGATTCTTACAGGCGAGATTACTACGTGGAAAGAACTATATCCAGATTCTCCCTACGATACCATCCGTGTGGCCTTCGACCATCCTACATCGAGCACTGTTCAGTACTGTGCAGATTCTATTTTGAAGGGAGAGCCTATGAAAACCGATGGTAATATGACTGCTGTACTGACACCACCAGAGGTCGTCAACTATGTGGAAAATCATAAGGATGCGATAGGTATTGTTGGTTCGTTATGGCTTGATGACCGTCGCGACGAGACGAGTTTGACCTTCAACCGCAATATCAAAGTTATGGCAGTAGGACCTACACCTGTGTTTGCAGTAAAGCCCTTTCAGGCTTATATTGCCACAGGTCAGTATCCATTCTACCGTACGCTTTATGCTATCTGTACTGACCCACGTAGAAGTGGACCGCTACAGCGTTTGGTCAACTTCTGTCTCAGTGCCAATGAGCGGGAAGGTACAGGACAACTCATTTTCTCACGTGCTGGTCTCTATCCTGCCCTTCGCGACTATCAGCTGCGCGACGTTCAGGTGAGATAGGTTTATGATTAAACCAACGACGTGAACAGACGTCCATTTTAGTAAGAAACTAATTGTCAACTATTATAATATAATTAATAAGGTGAGATTATGAAAACAATGAAATATCTATTTGTGAGCGCCATGCTGATGGGATTCAGCATGGCTGCCAATGCTCAAACCGGCACAGCTGCCGATGTTGACGCAGTTAAACAACTCGTGAAGAACAAGCCTGCCGATTACGACAAGCAGTTGAAAGCCTACACCAAGGCCAACAAGAAAAATGCTGATAACCTCGTGGCAATTGGTCGTGCCCTTTATGAGGCTTCTGACTACACGAACGCTACGGCGTTTGCCAATGCAGCCTTCTCAGCCAAGAAGAATTTTGTGCCCGCTTTCAACCTATTGGGTGACATCGCCTCGGTCAGCGAGGAGGATGGCGGTAAGGCTGCCAGCTACTATGAGCAGGCAATCTATTTCGATCCGAAAGATCCTGATGCTTACCGTAAGTATGCTACGGTCTATCGTAAGGTGAGTATTGATGGTGCAGTAGCCAAGCTCGAAGACCTACGCGTGCAGCGTCCCGACTATCCCGTTGACGCCCTGATTGCACACATCAACTACTTGTCGATGAAGTACTCGGCAGCAATGGAAGCTTATGCCAACGTGCCCGATGGTCAGATGACCCCACAGAACTATGCAGAGTATGCGTTCAGCGGTTATATCAGCAAGAAGTATGACAAGACGCTCGCCATTACCCAGAAGGGTCTGAAGGCCTATCCAAACAATACGACTCTGACTCGTTTGGCTCTTTACAGTGCCACAGAACAAGAGGACTTTGCCACTGCTCGTCAGTATGCCGATATCCTTTTTAATAAGATTGACAAGGATAGTGTGAAGATTAACGCCAAGGACCATCTTTATTTCGGTCGTGCTCTTGAAGGCGACAGCATTTTCGACAAGGCTGTTGATGAGTTCCAGAAAGGACTCACGCTGGCAGAAGACAACGATACGAAGGCTCAGTTCTATGAGAGTCTTTCAGATACCTATAAGGGCATGAAGGACTTCCCCAATGCCATTGCTCAGTACGACAATTACCTGGGCGCCCTTAAAGAGGTTGATGCCACAGCGTTCGCTGGTAAACCCAGTCTGTACATGTCTTGGGCACGTATCCTGCAGGGTGACGAGCAGAAGGCTACCTTCCAGAAGGCTGACCAGATGTTTGGTGAACTCATGGAGAAGTATCCTGGTACCGAGGAGTTTGGTAACTATCAGCGTGCACGTATCAATGCCAATATCGATCCCACAATGACTGAAGGTCTGGCAAAGCCTTACTTTGAGAAGTTGGTGGAACTGATTACTGCCCGTGAGGAACTGGATAACACCGACAAGAACCGTCTGGAGAACTCTTACCGTTATCTGATGGCATACGAGGTGACCATCACCAAGGATAAAGAGAAAGCGTTGGAGTATGCCAAGAAGGTGCTGGAGCTGCGTCCTGAGGATGAAAGTGTTCAGCGCATCATTGATGTGCTTTCCAAATAAAGCATGAACGTACAGATTGACCCATCGTGGAAACAATATCTGAAGGAGGAGTTTGATAAACCCTACTTCGCACAGCTTGCCGAGCGTGTACGCCAAGAGTACACCTCGGCAAACTGTTATCCGCCAGGCCGTCTTGTCTTCAATGCCTTCAACCTGTGTCCTTTTGACAAGGTGAAAGTGGTGATCATCGGACAAGACCCTTACCATGAGCCTGGACAGGCTCACGGCCTGAGCTTCTCCGTGCAGGACGGCGTGCCATTCCCTCCGTCGTTGCAGAACATCTTCAAGGAGATAGAGATGGATCTGGGTACGCCTGTGCCCTCTACGGGCAACCTTACCCGTTGGGCTGAACAAGGAGTGCTGTTGCTCAATGCTACGCTTACTGTGCGTGCCCATCAGGCCAATAGTCATGCCATGATTGGCTGGCAGACGTTCACTGATGCTGCCATCCGTGCGTTGGCTGCTCATCGTGATCATCTGGTCTATATGCTGTGGGGTGGTTTCGCACGCGGTAAGGCGTATATGATCAACAAACAAACGAACCTGGTGTTAGAGTCCGTGCATCCCTCGCCTCTCTCTGCCAATCGTGGCGGTTGGTTCGGTCAACATCAGTTCTCCCGCTGCAATGCCTATCTGCAAGAAAATGGTATAGAGCCAATAAAGTGGTAGGCCCACCCAAGCCCTCCCCAAGGGAGGGATGTCAAAATAGATATCTATAATGGAGAATCAAAGTAATCATCAAACAAAACATCCCTCCCTTGGGGAGGGCTTGGGTAGGCTTTCACCAATATTGCAAGTTGGTGATATCCTTATCTCCTCCGACATATTGACGGAGGAGTTCTGTTGTGATTTGGAAGTGTGTAAAGGTGTCTGTTGTATAGAAGGTGATGCTGGTGCACCAGTGACCCTGGATGAGGTGATGGAGATTGAGAACCGTCTTGACGATGTGTGGAACGATTTGTCAGCCTCGGCACAGGCGGTCATCGATAAGCAGGGTGTCGCTTATACCGATGAGGAAGGCGACCTGGTAACAAGCATTGTGAATGGCAAGGACTGTGCGTTTACCTGCTATGATGACTTGAAGCTTTCCGATGGGAAAACCATCGGACACTGTTGCCTTTGTGCCCTTGAAAAGGTTGCCAGAAGAAAGGCGGCAGCACGCTCCAGCTCTGCTGGCTTGCTACCAGCGGGACGCAAGAACTCTACACTCTACACTCTACACTCTACACTTTTTGTGAAGCCCATCAGTTGTGCCCTCTATCCCATTCGTGAGAAGACGTTCAGCGATGGTAGCGTGGCTCTGAATTACCACCGATGGGATATCTGTAAGTGTGGACGTGAAAAAGGGAAGGCTCTTCACCTTCCCGTCTATCAGTTCTTGAAAGACCCGCTCATCCGTCGTTTTGGTGAAGCCTGGTATCAAGAGCTATGTGATGTGGCCAACGACTTGCGTGCCCAAGGCTATCTCTGACTGTCCGATGAGGTAGAAAGACACTTGTCAGACGAGCGAGAAGGCTACATCCATCATGTGGGTGAAGTTGTTCTGTCGCTCCTCGGCAGTGGTCTCCTCGCCTGTCAGGATATGGTCAGAGATGGTGCAGATGCCCAGTGCACGGTTGCCCGAGCGTGCTGCATTCATATAAAGGGCGGCAATCTCCATCTCTACGGCCAGTACCCCCATCTTGATCCAACGGTCAGTATGACCATTCTCATTATAGAAGATGTCAGAACTGAGCACATTGCCCACCTTGTAATTGTAGCCAAGTTGTTCGCATGACTCGACAGCAGCCCTCAGCAGACCGAAGTCGGCAATAGGTGCATACGTGCCTGCCAGCTCATACTGCGATGCATAGTTGCTGTTGGTACAGGCGCCCATGGCGATGGCCAGGTCACCAATGTGCAGGTCATTGTGGATAGAGCCGGCAGAGCCCACGCGGATGATTGTCTTCACGCCATAGAAGTTGTACAACTCGTAGGTGTAAATGCCGATAGAGGCCATTCCCATGCCGTGTCCCATCACGCTGACGCGCTTGCCTTTGTAGGTGCCAGTATAGCCCAGCATGCCACGCACTTGGTTGAACAGGACGGGGTTGTCCAGATACTTTTCGGCCATCATCTTCACACGCAGCGGATCACCTGCCATGATGACTGTCTCGGCTATGTCGCCGTATTGTGCCCCGATGTGGGGAGTTGGAGTATTACTCATAATTCTAAGTTGTTAGTTGATAAGTTCTTGCTAAGCGTATTCTTCTGCAAAGATACGACATATTTCTTGAAAAAAGAAGAAAGACGGTGAAAAAACAATAACGTTTTTGTGTGAAAAGAAAAAAAATAGTACCTTTGCCGCCAAATCAATATGTAAATATGAAGAAGACATTGACAATAATTGCTGGTCTGATGCTCGCAGTAGTGCTCACCAGCGCCGATAAGAATCCTAAGGTGATGACCAAGGAGAAGGGCACCTACGTTGTGAATACCACTGAGATAGCCAAGGATGTGGAGGGCTATAATGGTCCTACGCCCCTGAAGGTCTATATCAAGAACGGAAAGATTGAGAAGATTGAGTACCTGTCCAACGACGAGACACCCAAGTACTGGAACGCCGTGGTGAAGCACATGGAGGGCAAATGGGATGGAAAGACCGTGAAAGAGGCAAAGACCATGAAGGTCGATGGCCGCACGGGTGCCACCTATTCTTCTGATGCTGTCAAAGAGAATGTGAAACGGGCACTTGACTATTACGAGAAGAACAAATAGTTGTTAACTGCTCATCAAATAAAATGCTCACCCCTTTCAAGGTGAGCATTTTTGGTTTAGTCCTATAGCTTCTAAACTCCTAAACTTCTAAACTCCTTAGTAAACAAAGATCTTGAAGTTCTTCACACTACCAGGGGCACCTTGTTCGGCACGTGGCAGATATTCGAGCGCTTTGATGCTTTGCTCAGAGCCGAGGTCAATGACGAGCAGGTGTGGAGCCGAAGCACCTTTCTCTGTCTGCCAGTAAGTAGATTCCTGCAGGTCGAAGACCTTGTCGCCTAAGTGGTTGCCACCCTCGTCCTCCGAGTTGGCATACTTCGTCTTCCAAGGCTCGCGAGAGAGGCGCTTGCCGTCAGTACCTTGAACATAGATCTCAGCGATGGCCACGAGGTCGCCAGTCTTCTGGGTGCTGAGGCACTCGATAGCGAGGTAGCGACCCTTGGCGGTCTTGCCAAACTGGATGGTCTGCCAGCCGTTGCCAGCCTTGAAGTCTCCAGTAGCCACAGGAGTCGCGCTATTCAGGTCGGGCTTGTCGCCAATGTTGTTGTGCTTGTTGCTCTGTTCAAGCTGCAGTTTGTTCAGCTCAGGTTCTGCCTGTCCCCAGACCACAGCCTCGCGAGGACCAACCACGTCGAGCACGATAATCTCGTTCTTACCCTTCTTCAGCCAGCAGCCAGGTACATAGAGCGTCTGCTGCGGACCAATGCTCCAGATGCGGCCCATGGCGTGACCGTTCACCCAGACCTGTCCCTTACCCCATGTCTCGAAGTTCAGGAACGTGTCGCCCACCTTCTTCAGGTTGAAGTAGCCACGATGGTAGCCGGCTTTCATGATGTCTCCAAGTTTCTTCGACCCCTCATAGCCTTGTGTTAAGGCAAGTGCAGGAACACTCCCTTTTACCTTGCCGGCAGTCACCTGGTCGTTGACGCCCTTCACCATATCAAGTGCATTCTTTGCTGTCTCATAATCATCAGGGATAGCAACGTTCATCCAGTTTTTCGGTGTCAGTATAATCTCTGCCTCGTCGGTCTCCGTTGTCAGCGTGACATTGCCAACGATGCCTTTGAAGTCCTTGATGGCACGTCCGAAGTTGATGCGGCCCATGCCCTCAACGATGATAATCAACTCGGCGCCCTTCTTCACAGCAGGCAGAGTGAGTGATTTCTCATTCTTTACACGGTCAATCTTACCAATATACTTTTTGTCAATAAACACCTGAGCAAAATCATGGAACTCACCGCTGAGCACACTCTGTGAAGTAATCTCGGGCAGACGGGTGGAGTACATCATTGTGCCCCAACCCATATTCATTTCCTCAAAGGTTTTGATGGCACCATTGACAGGCTTGGTTATCGCACTTATAAGTGGCGCAAACTCTGTCAGCTCGAACTTAGGAACGGTGATGATTGGCATCGGGGCTTTGGGAACGGCAGGGAGCTTCTTGCCATCGTTGTACTTCTCCATCATCTTGCGCAGCTCCCAGAACTTCGGCGTGGCCTGGCCATACTCGTTGATGGGCGCGTCGTAGTCGTAGGAGGTTACATCGGGTGCAAAGCCAGGACTGTTGGCACCAGCCCAGTGGCCAAAGCTTGTTCCTCCGTGAGTCATGTAGAGCGAGAAGGAGATACCCTTCGACAGCATTTCGTCCATACCTTCCACCATATCTTTGGCGGGACGCGTCTCGTGACGTGCGCCCCATTTGTCGAACCAGCCGCTCCAGAACTCAGAGCACATCTTCGGGGCATTGGGACGCAGCTCGCCAAGACGGCGGAACTGGTCGTTGATGTTCGCACCTGTGCCGAAGTTCATCGTCCACGTGAGGTCGTCCAGTCCGTTCTTCTCGAAGTTCGAAGACCAGTCGCACTGGAAGAGCGACAGCTCCTTGCCATAGATACTGCGCAGACAGTCGCGAATCTCGCTCACGTAGGGCTTATCCTCGCCATACGAGCCGTATTCGTTCTCCACCTGCACCATGATGATAGGACCACCGTTCTGGATGGTCAGCGGCGCCAGTTGTTCGCCCACCTTCTCCTCAAAGATCTTCACGCGCTCCATGAAATAGGGGTCACGCTCACGCAGTTTGATGTCCTTCTTCTTCAACAGCCACCAAGGCAGACCGCCCATCTCCCATTCTGCACACACATAGGGACCGGGGCGCACGATGACATACATGCCGTTCTTCTGAGCCAGACGACAGAACTCGGCCACGTCGTTGTTGCCTGTAAAGTCAAACTCGCCCTCTTTCTGCTCATGGATATTCCAGAAGATGTAGATACACACGGCATTCATGCCCAGTGCCTTACACATCTGGATGCGATGCTCCCAGTAGGGACGCGGAATGCGGGGGTAGTGCACTTCGGCAGCCTTCACCACAAAGGGTTTGCCGTTCAGCAGGAAGGTCTTGTCGCCAGTGGTAAAGGTGCCAGGTTTCTTAGCAGCTTGCGTTGATGCTGATACAAAGAGCATGGCAACCAGAAGCAACAAAGTACTCAGTAGTCTTGGTAATCTCATAGTCATTATAGTTTTTCGTTATCGTTATCGTTTTCGTTATTCTCGGATGCAAATATACAACTTTTCAGGCGAAAATACGAATGAATATCAAAAATATTCGTACCTTTGCAGAAAATATGTGTATCTATGGCATTGATCAAATCCTATAAAGGTCTTTCGCCCAAATGGGGCAAGGAGTGTTATTTCAGTGAGAACGCCACCATCGTGGGTGATGTGACGATGGGCGACGAGTGCAGTATCTGGTTTGGAGCTGTGGTGCGTGGCGACGTGGCTCCCATCACCATTGGCGACCGTAGCAATGTGCAGGACAACTCCGTGGTGCACGTCACCCATGATACTGGCCCCACCCATATCGGTTCTGACGTCACCATTGGCCATAACGTCACCGTTCATGCCTGTACCATTCACGATGGCGCCCTCATAGGCATGGGTGCCGTGTTGCTCGATGGCTGTGAGGTAGGCGAGGGTGCCATCGTTGCCGCAGGTGCCTTGGTACTGCAGAACACGAAGATTCCCCCTCACGAGATATGGGGTGGGGTGCCCGCAAAGTATATCAAGCCCACCCGACCAGGTCAGACAGACAATGCCGCCCACTACGTCGCCTATTCGAAGGAATATCTCGCCGACACCGATTGAAGCACAAGGTGACGGGGATTGAAGCACAAGATGACATGGATTGGAGCGCAAAGTGACGCACTCTGTGTAAAATTCTCTAGAGAATTTTGTGCAAAGTGCGTCACTTTGTTGAGGAAGGAGCGTCATCTTGGAAGAAATTCTCTAGAGAATTTTACACAGGGTGACGCAGTTTGTGATGTGAGAGACGTCACATTGTGATGCTGGGACTAGCTCCGTGATTCAGAAGGGCCTGTCTAGAATTGATAGAATTTAAGAATGAAAGAAGGTGTTGCATCGTTTTTGCAACACCTTCTCTTTATTTAATATGTAGAATCTCGTTCTTACTCTTCCTTCTTGCCGATGAAATAAGCGCAGATGGCACCTATGAGATACAGGAAGATGGGCCAGCCATTATATCCGAAGCACATGCCGAGGAATACCAGACCGAAGGCAATGAAAGGCAGAGAGTATGCCAGTGCGGGCTTGATGGCGAAGATGGGCTTGATGGGCTGCATCACGGGCTCCAGCACCTTCAGGTCGCGCAGGGCATAGAGCAGCGTGTAGATAGGAGCAATCAAAGCCAAAATCAAGGTAATGGTGCCAAACCATCCTACCTCACCAATCATTTCTACAGGCGCATAACTACCCTCAAATTTCAGGAAGAAGAAGGCAACCAGCATTAATACAACAGCTACACCAGTAAAGATTGCAATTTGTTCTTTTGTTAATTTGTCCATAATGTTAAAATTTTAAAGTTAATAATATAGTTAGGTTTTCTGTTCTCTCATGAGGTGAGGATGCTGAGGCCTTAGCCCAGCACCTCAATGGCATGACGTGTGCGACGGATGGTCTCTTCCTTGCCAAGGAAGGCGGCGAGGTCGTACATGTCGGGACCCTGACCAGTGCCTACGAGGGCGATGCGCCAGGCGTTCCAGGGTTTGATGCCTGTCTGCTCCGTCCAGGGGTCAACGACAGCCTTCAGACCGTCCACAGTCCAGTCGCTGACGGTTTCCAGCACGGCAACCATCTGGTTCATCTGGTCGGCTGTGTTCTCGTTCCAGTTCTTGCGGATGAACTTGTCGCCCTCACGGTCAAACTCGGTGGGAGCCACGAAGAAGAACTTGGAGAGAGGCCATAGGTCACTGGGGAACGACACGTTGCGCTTGCGCTTGTTGCCTTGTTTGTCCTCAACCTCTACGACTTTCGTCTTCATCATTCTCACCACGTCAGCCTCCTGTTCGGTGGTGGCTGTGATGCCGTTGGCTTTCAACACCTTGTCGAAAGCGGGACACCAGTCGGTGTCAGGACGCTGCAGCAGATACTGGCGGTTGAACCATTCGGCCTTGATATAGTCGAACTTCGCTCCTGCTTTTGAGCATTTGTAGATGTCGAAGAGACGGACCATCTCGTCGAGTGTCATGAGCTCCTGGTCGTTGCCTGGGTTCCATCCCAACAAAGCCAGGAAGTTGATGACGGCCTCGGGCAGGTAGCCCTGCTCACGGTAGCCTGAGCTGACCTCACCCGTCTTGGGGTCGTGCCATTCGAGTGGGAACACGGCGAAGCCCAGCTTGTCACCGTCACGTTTCGACAGCTTGCCGTTGCCTACGGGCTTCAGCAGCAGGGGCAGATGGGCAAAGCGAGGCATGGTGTCCTCCCATCCGAAGGCTTTGTAGAGCAGCACGTGGAGTGGGGCACTGGGCAACCACTCTTCGCCGCGGATGACGTGCGAGATCTCCATCAGGTGGTCATCGACGATGTTGGCCAGATGATAAGTGGGTAGCTGGTCGGCACTCTTGTAGAGCACCTTGTCGTCGAGGATATCGCTCTTTACGCGCACCTCACCACGAATCATATCATCGACCAGGACCTCCTCGCCAGCGTCAATCTTGATGCGCACCACATACTGGTGACCAGCGGCTATCAGCGCATCGACCTCCTCCTTGGGAAGGGTCAGCGAGTTGCGCATCTGGAGACGCGTCTTGTTGTCGTACTGGAAGTTCTCTATCTCCTGACGCTTGGCATCCAGCTCCTCGGGTGTGTCGAAAGCGATGTAGGCCTTGCCGTTGTCGAGCAGTTGCTGCACATATTTCTTGTAGATGTCGCGACGCTCGCTCTGACGGTAGGGACCATAGTTGCCACCAAAGCTTACGCCTTCGTCAAACTTGATGCCCAACCACTGGAAGGCTTCGATGATGTAGGCCTCGGCTCCAGGCACAAAGCGAGTGGTGTCAGTATCCTCGATACGGAACACCAGATCGCCGCCGTGCTGACGGGCAAAGAGATAATTGTAGAGGGCGGTACGCACGCCGCCGATATGTAGGGGTCCTGTGGGACTGGGCGCAAAACGCACCCTCACTCTTCTTTCTTGCATATATAGTTTTTCCTTTTTTCCGTGCAAAGATACAAAAATATTGCCATTGTGCAACACTTTTGTCGTTGTTTTTTGAAAAAGAGATGCAAAAATCAACTAAATGTTGCGAAAATCTTAGGAGAAAGTGTGGTGTTTCAAATATAATGATTATCTTTGTGGCAGATTATTAACTAAAAGAAGACAATTATGGAAGTACAGATTACAAGTGAGAATTTTGAGAGTCTGAAGAATGGCGCACAGCCTTTAGTAGTCGATTTCTGGGCCACATGGTGCGGTCCCTGCCGTATGATTGGTCCCATCGTGTCGGAACTGGCCGAGCAGTATGACGGAAAGATCGTGGTAGGCAAGTGCGACGTGGAGGAGAACGACGAGCTGGCTGCCGAGTTTGGCATTCGTAGCATCCCCACCATCCTCTTCTTCAAGAACGGTCAGATTGTTGACAAGCTGGTAGGTGGTGTTCCCAAGGCAACCCTTGAGCAGAAGTTTGAATCGCTGTTGTAATTAATCCTGGGAGTTAACGGGAGTTATCGGGAGTTAACAGGCTTTCAGCCTGTGGAGTTATCGGACAATAGTTTTGCTGCAGAAGAGTTGCCGACTGAGTATCGTCCGTTCGCTCCAGCTCTGCTGGCTTTTACAAAGCGTAGCGACTAAAAGAACTTCCAAGCGAAGCGTTAACTCCCGCGGTCGTAGACCGCTAACTTCCGTTAACTCCATGAAGAAAAGCTTAAGCTTATGAGTAGTTTTGAAGAAGAGCTGCTTCAGGACGAGCAGGAGACGGCTCGAGAGATAGCCTTTATCCGCGAGCGTCTGCCGATGGACCTGAAAGAGCAGTACAACGACGAACAGTTGCGATGGATGCTGGATACCATTGTCGATTACTATGTGGACAGTGGTATCCTGGATAGCGATGACGACGAGATTGACATCGATCTGGAAGAAGTGTCTCAGCATGTCTGTGAGCAGGCAAAGAAAGAGGGCCGAGCAGCGCTCGACCCTCAAGATGTGTTTTTCGTTGTTGAGGCCGACCTGGATTTCCAGGAGGAGAACCTCTAATATTGAATTTCCGGAACATCCGGATAACCCGGAAAGTCCGGAATATCCAGTTTTCATAACGGACGGAGAGAAATGGCGAAACCACCGCCAGGAGCCTCCGTCAGTTTTATTTTCTGACCAGCCTTCACCGTCTTCTTGGTAATGGTATAAGCCTTGGGGTTGGTCTCGTAGTGGGCGTCCTTGGCATCGGCATAGATGATAGCCTCGTATTTGCGACCCTTGTCAAGGAAGTCTAATGTCAGCACGGTCTGGTGTCCGTTCTCATCGCACTTGCCACCTATGAACCAATTGTCAGAACCTTTAGCCTTGCGCGCCACCGTGATATAGTCGGCAGGCTCGGCTTCAAGGTATTTCGTGTCGTCCCAGTCAACAGCCACGTCCTTGATGAACTGGAAGGCATCCATATATTTCGCATAGTTCTCTGGCAGGTCGGCAGCCATCTGTAGCGGACTGTAGAACGTGACGTAGAGGGCCAGCTGACCAACGAGTGTGGTGTGTACGAAGTTGGGATTGTCGCTCCAGGTCTTGAGCTGTGTCTCCAAGATGCCAGGCGTATAGTCCATAGGACCACCCTGCAGGCGTGTGAACGGCAGGATGACGGTGTGATCGGGACGAGAGCCTCCGAAGGCCTCGTACTCCGTGCCGCGTGCACTCTCGTTACCTACGAGGTTGGGGTAGGTACGACAGAGTCCTGTAGGCCTAACTGCCTCGTGGGCATTCACCATGATATGGTGCTTGGCGGCCTCTTGAATGCAATACAGGTAGTGGTTGTTCATGGACTGTGAGAAGTGATGGTCGCCACGGGGGATGATGTCGCCCACATAGCCGCTCTTCACAGCATCATAGCCATACTTGTTCATCAACGTGTATGCCTTTTCCATGTGACGCTCGTAGTTCTGTGTAGATGACGAGGTCTCGTGGTGCATCATCAGCTTCACGCCACGCTGGTGGGCATAGTCGTTGAGGGCCTTGATATCGAAATCGGGATAGGGGGTCACAAAGTCAAACACATCGCGTTTCCACATGTTGGCCCAGTCCTCCCAACCGATGTTCCAACCCTCTACCAATATCTGGTCCAGACCGTTGTCGGCAGCAAAGTCGATATAGCGGCGCACCTTCTCGTTGTTGGCAGCATGACGACCGTTGGGCTTCACCTTCTGCCAGTCCACCTTGTCGATATAGACAGAGGGGAAGTCGTTGGTATAATGCCAGTTGCTCTTACCCACAATCATTTCCCACCACACACCACAGTACTTCGTGGGATGAATCCACGAGGTGTCGTCGAGGGCACAGGGCTCGTTGAGATTCAGGATGAGGTTCGAGGCGAGCATATCGCGGGCATCGTCGCTGACCATGACTGTGCGCCAGGGTGACTGACAGGGCGACTGCATGCAACCTTTCAGACCTGTGGCATCGGGTGTTAGGTGACTGACGAAGGTGAAGGGCTTGACGTTTGAGTTCTGAGAATCAAGATTTGAATAGTAGGGTGAGGGCTTGGGAGCAGGGGTGTAACCATTGCTGTTGCCCAAGAGCTTGGTAGAGAGTGCCTTTGTCTTGGCATCCACCAGTTCGAGGTGCATGGTAGCATAGTTGATACAGGCTGCCTCGTGGATGTTGATATAGAGGCCATCCTCGGTCTTCATCTGCAGGGCCGTCTGCACACCCGTCTCAGAGAAGGCTGCCACAGAGGAATTGCCCCAGTTGACGGCTTCCCTGAACTTGTCGCGAATCTCAGAGAGTTTAGTCTCTTGGGTCTCCTGTTCCTGTGTGTCATAGTCGCCAGGAATCCACCAGGCCGTGTGGTCACCAGTCATAGCGAACTCCGTCCGTTCCTCCTGAATGAGGAAGTAGTTGAGGTTCTCCTGCTGTGGGAACTCATAGCGGAAGCCTATGCCGTCGTCATAGACGCGGAAGCGGATGATGATCTCCCTCTGTTCCTTTGGCTGCAACAGCGTAGCGGCATATTCAACATAGTTGTTGCGGATGTTGGCGGTCTCGCCCCATACGGGTTGCCACGTCTCGTCGAAGGTCGATGTCTGCTCGTTCTTGATGGTAAAGCCGTCCATGAGGTCGGTCTCCTTCAGTTTCTTCGAGGCATGCTTGTCCTTGGCAAGTTCGAGTCCCAGGTGAGAGGGATTGACTACAGCTTTCCCCTTGTAGGTCATCTCATAGGTAGGGCGTCCGTTTCCGTCAACCCAGAAGTTCACCGCGATGTTGCCATTAGGCGACTTCACCTCTGTTGCTGATAATGTCGTTGACAACAACAGGAATAAAATTGCAAAACAATTTCTCATTTTAAAAGTATTATGTCTAGTTGTAGTTCCGTTTATCTACCACCCTGCTGGATGAGCAAACGCACCTCGTGGTTGAAGTCGTCTTCCTTCATCAGCTGTTCGATGGTCATGTGCATGCGATAGCGCCAGTAGTGACGTGGGTTGGCAGGAATGTTGATGCGCTCGGCGTTCTGGTCGGGCAGACGCAGACGACCGTCGATGCTGAGCCAGTCTTGCAGGGACAGCAGACAGAGCATAGAGGGCGACATCAGATGTGCTGCCACAATCTCCTTAGCCAGCCAGTCGGGCAGGGGATGAGGTGCTGGACCCGCATGGTGGAGCATCTGGTTGAAGTAGGTCTGTGTCTGTTCCTCGTCTTCGTCCCACCATTGGCGCAGCGTGGACATGTCGTGAGTGGAGATGGTAGCCACTGAACGGTAGGGGTTGCGGGCCAGATGACCGAAGCGAACTTTCGGGTCTTTCGGCATGGACTGGATCTCGAGAGAGAGAATGCGCAGCTCGTCCATGACCCAGGGCACGCAGTCGGGCACCATACCGAGGTCTTCGGCACAGACAAGCATGCGGGTGGCCTGTGTCAGGCGTGGCAGTTTCTTCATGGCCTCCTGATACCAGTACTGGTTGTTGCGACGGTAGAAATAGTCGTTGTAGAGGCGGTTGAAGGCATCCTTGTCCTGATCCCAGAGAGCCTCATAGACAAAGTCGTTCTGCACGCCGATACGTGGGTGGAACTTGTTGGGGTTCTTACGGTCGTGCACGAAGAGCACGTCGCTGACGAGAGCATAGAGTCCGTCACGCAGGTAGTCTTCGTTCTTGCCTTTGAAGAACTGCTCAATCTTGCGCTGTGTGTCAAATTCGGGCTTCATCTCCCAAATATCGTCGTGCTGATGATTGAGGAAGTGTTCTTTGACATAGGCCGTACGCTCACCAAAGATACGTTGAAGTGTCCAGTCGGCGATGAAGGGACGCGTCATGTGTTCTTCGTTGAAGTTCAGTCCGTAGGCCTCAATCTCCTCACGGGTCATGCCGAGTGAGGGTGAGAACTGTCCGAGCAAACCATGAACGGCATCGATGGGAATTTCCCAGATGCGGAAGAAGCCCAGCACGTGGTCTATGCGATAGGCATCGAAGAACTCTGACATCTTGCGGAAACGGCGTACCCACCACTGACAACCGTCAGCGAGCATAGCATCCCAGTTGTAGGTGGGGAAGCCCCAGTTCTGTCCGTTTGCTGAGAAAGCATCGGGTGGAGCACCGGCCTGTCCGTTGAGGTTGAAGTACTTAGGTTCTACCCAAGCCTCCACACCGTCGCGCGAGATGCCGATAGGTATGTCGCCCTTCAGGATGATGTGGTTCTTGCGGGCATGCTCATGAGCAGCATGCATCTGCTGGTCGAGGTTGAACTGCACGAAATACCAGAACTTAACAATCTTGGCATCGGCCTTCGGCAGCTTCTCGGGCCACTCAGAGAAGGTGGAAGTGCCGTACTTGTCGCGGTAGTAGCAGAACTCTGCGTAAGGCACCAGCCATTCCTTGTTGCGCTCAAAGAATTCCTTGTAGGCATTGGTGCGCTGAATGTTAGCACCCTCCTGTGCAAAGATGATGTGCAGATACTCCATCTTGGCCTGGTTCACGCGCTCGTAGTCTATCTGTACCAAGGCGTTCAACTCCTTCTGCAACTGCTCGTATTTCGCCTTTAACTGCTCGTCTTTAATCTCAGGTAGCTGACGGAGGTCAGTATATTGAGGATGCAGGGCATAGATACTGATGGAGTTGTAGGGATAGGAGTCTTGCCATGTGTGGGTAATCGTCGTGTCGTTGATAGGCAGGATCTGAAGAACGCGTTGCTGTGTCTTGGCACACCAGTCAATCATCATCTTTAGGTCACCGAAATCGCCAACGCCGAAACTGCCCTCAGTGCGCAGGGAGAATACAGGAACCACCGTGCCGGCACCCTTCCATTCAGGAATGGAGAACCGGGCCTGATTCAGTTCATAGACATAGACCTCGCCCTTCTTCAATGCTGGCAGCGACAACGTGCGGTTGTTGGCGCTTTCCCAGATAACGTCCTCGTTGTTCAGTACGACGAACTTGAATTCCACGTCGATACCCAGACGGTCGGCATCCAAGCTGACCACCCACTCGTGGTAGGCATGTTCCACCATCGGCACTGCTTTCTTACTGTCCCATATGCCTAAGATGTAGGGGGCTCCTACGATGGCGAGCCGTTCCCCGTTGCGTAGCTGTGGAGCACGCACTTTCAGGCGAACTGTGCGCTGTGTCTCGGCAGGGGCACTCATCTGTTGCTCACGCCCTATCACACACTCTGTAATGGCTGATGAGTAGAGGTAGCTGTCCTGAGGAATGTCGATCCAGTGGTCATACATCGTATAGCGGCTTCCTTCACCAGCTATCAGTTCCAGACGGTGGGGCTGCACCAGCCATTCGTGACGTATCACTTCGTCACCGCGTTGCACACTGTAGTAATAGTCCAGGCATTTGCCAGTCTTAATAACCTTACTGTACTCGTAGGTCCAGTGCTTGCCGTCACGCGTGTCCATTGTATGAGGCTCGGCCTTGCCAGTCTCGTCCACGAAGTTCAGTACGAGTTGTTCACCGAAAATGGTCTGATACTCAAGGTTAAATATTAATTTCATAATATGGTAGTTTTTGGTTCTTTGAGGACAAAAGTACAGAAAAAATCCCGTCTGCCTTGTAGAGGTTGACGGGATTGTTGGTATTAGGTGATGCAAACGTTTGCATCTGATTATCTCTTCTTGATGTAATCATTATAGACCTTGATACTGAACACAATGATGCTGCACGTGGTTGTTATCAGGTTGGTGAAAAACAATGCCCACAGCACATCGGGCTTGTGCATAATGCCCTGCAGCATAAAGCAGGCGCTACCAATACCCATCATCAGAAATGTGGGCAGGGCAATGCCGTCGGTGTTGCGTGTGCGGATAGTGGTGATGGCCTGTGGCAGGTAGCCCAGTATCATGGTGATACTAGCCACCCAACCGCATATCTCAAAAAAAGCTCCTTGTTCCATAGGTTATTTGACTTCTTGGTTTTTTGTGCGGATAACGAAGACGCATGCAGCGCCGATAATCAGACTGACTGCTGACACGAGCATCATGTTGTATTGATGGCTACCCACGAGTGTGAGTATGGTTCCACCCAAGAGGGCGGCAATAATCTGAGGTACACAGATGGCACAGTTGAAGAGGCCCAGATAGGCACCCATGTGTCCGTATCCCTGCAAGGCGTTGGTGACCAGGGCAAAAGGCATAGCCAGCATGGCAGCCCAAGCGCAGCCAATGAGCAGATAAGGAATAAACAGCAGATACTGTGCTTTAATGGCAAATACGAAGTTGCCTCCTGTTGAAGTGTCCAAGATGGGTAGTAGAATGTCGTAATGTATAAATGGAATCATAGCGAAACCAATGGCGCCAATGGCAAGACTAACGGCATAGGCCATTTTCATGTTCTTGAATCTTGGTAGTACAGCTGCCCAAAGTACGGCTCCCAGCGTCTGTATGCCAAAGACAATACCTGTCCAGTTACCTGCATCTTGATAACCCTGCGACTTCACATCCGTGGTTCCCCAAACGGTCTCACCGATGGTTCCTGTCGTGTAGTTCCACATATACAGGAACGCAGCCCAGCAGAAGAACTGCACTAAAGCTACCTGCCAGAAGGCTGTAGGAGCTTTCTTCAGGAGTGATATCCAGCTGGCCTTATCTTCTTTTTCTTCTGCAGGTGCATTGTACTCAGCATAGACTTTAGGAGGCCACTCCTTTACTTTCATCACCGTATAGATGACGCAAAGGATAAGTATGGCGGCTCCGATGTAGAACGAATAGACTACTGAGTCGGGCACTTGACCCTCAGGGGCAGTGTTGGCAATACCGATGGCTGTAAAGAAGAAGGGGAATACAAAACCAACGAGTCCGCCGGCATTACACAGGAACGACTGGATAGAGTAGGCCTTGCCTTTCTGTTTCTCATTTACCATGTCGCCCACCATCATTTTGAACGGCTGCATAGCCATGTTAATGCTAGTATCGAGGAACATCAGGGCGCAGGCACCAAACCATAGGGCAACCCCCACAGACAAGCCGAACGATCCGGCATTCGGCAACAGGCACATCACGGCAACGGCAGCGGCAGCACCCACGAACAGATAAGGAATGCGACGGCCAAAGCGTGTCCAGGTCTTATCACTCATTGTGCCTACAATAGGCTGTACAAGCATACCCATCAGTGGGGGAAGTATCCAGAAGAAACTCAGCGTGTGAGGGTCAGCACCCAATGTGGCAAAGATGCGTGAGATATTGGCATTCTGCAGCGAATACGCAATCTGTACACCAAAGAATCCGAAGCTCAGGTTCCAGAGCTTCCAAAACGATAAATCCGGTTTCTGTTTCATATACTACAACTATTTTTATTTATTATTTTACGACAAATCTTATATTAAAGACAACTTAAACAACAAAGACAACTTTATTATAAATGGCGGGCAATGCGACCCTCTACAGTCAAGACCTCACCTACGTCCTTATCATAGAAATAACGTTCAATGGTTGCAAAATTTTGGAGCAAAGCTCCAATCACGTCATAAATATGCTGCTTCAAGGCTGGAATATCTATCATAAAGATTATCAAAATAAAGGTTGTCTTTGTTGTTTAGGTTGTCTTAAAAAACATTGGTTGTATTTTAAACTACCTTGTTGTTCCCCTAAGAATCAGGCGGGTACGCACGACACGCTTTTCAATTCGATCCATGGGGATGGTGCCCTCTACATGGCCGATAAGGATGTTGGCAGCCTCCTCGCCCACACGAATGCCCCGTTGCTCAACGGTGGTCAGCATGGGGTCGCAGGATACGGCACGTTCACCATTGGTGAAACCGCAGATAGAGATATCCTCAGGTACGCGCAAGCCCATTCTCTTCACAGTGTAGAGAATGCCGATAGCCGTGTCGTCGTTGACAGCAAAGAAAGCATCGGGATAAGGCGTGTCGTCAAACATCATGGGTGTAATCATCTCAGCATCAGCGCGATTGTCACAGACACGCGTCAACCGCTCATCAAACGGCAGACCATGTTTCAAGAGGGCATCCTTGTAGCCATTATAGCGGTTCTTGGATATCTCCATATTCATTTGCGAACCGTAGAAGGCGATATGACGACACCCTGTCTCTATCAGGTGAGTCACGGCATTGAAAGCACCCATATAGTCGTCTACCACCACACGACTGGCGTTAACGCCAGTGCAAATACGGTCATAGAATACGATGGGCACACCAGCATCAATGAGTTGTTGGAAGTGCTCATACTGTTGTGTATCCTTTGCCTGCGATACGATGATGCCACACACCTTGTGCTCAAAAAACATCCTGCACAACTTGACTTCGCGCTCGTAGTGCTCACCACTTTGAGCCACTATAATCTGGTAACCGTGGGCCGTGGCCTCTTCTTCAATACCTTTAAGGATAGAGGCAAAGTAGTAGTGTACCAGTTCGGGGATGATGACTCCGATGATCTTTTGCGGTTGCACACGACTATGGCGCAGCGACTCTGCCAGTACATTGGGTGTAAAGTGATGTTCACGCGCGTACCTTTGTATTATTTCACGTCGCTCTGCCGAGATACGGGGAGAGTCTTTTAGGGCACGCGACACTGTTGCCACGGAAATACCCAACTCCCGTGCAATATCTTTCATTGTCAGTGGCGTGATGTCTCTCATAATGAGCAGTCTTTAGTCATTGCATTGCAAAATTAAGCATAATTTTCATACTCCGTTTTCTTTACTTTTTTATTTGTGCACAAGTATTGATGCAAACGTTTGCATTAATCTATAAACGTTTTTTAATAAAAAAATATTATACGCGTGTTAAGATATTCTTATCTTTGCATCCGAAATTATCGAGAAAGCTTAAAACGAAAACGAATAATACTAACTTATTTAAATTAAATCTAATGTAATGATGAAGCAGGTAAACATTAAGTTTCCGTTTAGGATGCTGGCCCTTGTTGTGGGCTTGTTCCTATCCATGGGCGCCTTTGCACAGATTACTGTCAAAGGTCATGTGAAAGATGCTACAGGTGAAGGTGTTATCGGCGCTACGGTTCGTGTGGCTGGTACACAAAACGCTACCATCACCGACTTTGATGGTAACTTCACCCTGCAGGCTAAGCAAGGAGCCGACCTTCAGGTGAGCTTTATGGGCTACCAGACAGCTACGGTCAAGGCTGCTCCCAGTGTTGTGGTAACGCTCGAAGAAGACCAAACAGTTTTGAACGAGGTGGTGGTCATCGGTTATGGTGTTGCCAAGAAGAACGACCTCACAGGTTCGGTCACTGCACTGAAACCCGATGAGAAGAACCACGGTTTGATTACCAGTGCTCAGGAAATGCTTTCTGGTAAGATTGCCGGTGTGAATGTGACGAGTGATGGTGGTACTCCTGGTGGAAGCTCGACTATCCGTATCCGTGGTGGTTCGTCACTGAATGCTTCTAACGATCCTCTGATTGTGATTGATGGTTTGGCAATGGACCGTGTTGGTGTGAAAGGTGCACCCAACGCCTTGTCGATGGTAAACCCCAATGATATTGAGTCGTTCACCGTTTTGAAGGATGCTTCTGCAACAGCTATCTATGGTAGCCGTGGTTCTAACGGTGTCATTATCATTACTACTAAAAAAGGTCGTAAGAATATGGCTCCTCAGGTTAGCTATAATGGTAATGTAAGCTACTCTGTGAAGCGTAATAAACTGGATGTGCTTGATGGTAACGAGTATCGTGCTTTCATTAAGGAATATTATGGTGAGAATAGTGATGCTGCTGCTTTGTTGGGCGATGCAAATACAGATTGGCAGGATGAGATTTTTCATGGTGCCGTTTCGAGTGATCACAATGTGACTATTCAAGGTGGCCTGAAAAATATGCCTTATCGCATTAGCGCTGGTTATACAGATCAGAATGGTATCTTGAAGACTTCAAACTTCCAGCGTACTACCGCAAGCTTTACCCTGAACCCATCTTTGTTGAATGATCATCTGAAGTTCAATATCAATGGTAAGTTCATGTATTCGCACAATCGTTATGCAAATGATGGCGCTATCGGAGAGGCTGTTCGTTTTGATCCTACCAAGCCAGTGAAGAGTAATGATCCTCTGTACAAAGACTTCCATGGATACTACCAGTGGGGTGCTTCAGGTGCCAGCTACCACGACTGGACAATAGACCGTGCCATTCAAGCTACTGGTCCTGGAAAGAACCCTGTGGCTATGCTTAACGAGCAGAACAAGCACGCCGACTCATATGACTATATGGGTAATTTGGAGGTTGACTACCAGATTCATGGTTTCGAAGATCTGCGTCTGCACATGAATTTCAGTGGTGATTATGGAACGGGCCGTGAAGATACTGATATAGCTCCTTGGGGTTCTTCTGCTTTCTATTATGGAAGTTCAAGCTTTGCCAAGCAGAGTAAGTTCAACCTGACCTACTCGGCTTATGCACAGTACTATAAGGACTTTGCCAAGACACAACATTTTGATATCATGGCAGGTTATGAGTGGAGTCATGTGAAGCAGTGGGGACGTTCAGCTTACGAACAGCTCTATCCAATGACTTATGGTACTTCTATCGAAGGCTATGATTTGGAAGGGAACCCAATTATTGCGGATGACCCAGAATTGATGCAACTCCGTGGCACTGCCTTCTCTGCAGGTACGGGTAGAGAGAGAACCGAGAGCTATCTCGTTAGTTTCTTTGGACGTATGAACTACACCGCTTTTGATCGTTATATGCTGACAGCTACCGTACGTCGTGATGGTTCAAGTCGCTTCTACGATCACTGGGCAACATTCCCCTCTGTAGCTCTTGGTTGGAAGATTAATGAAGAAGCTTTCCTGAAAAATGTAAACTGGCTGGAAGAACTGAAACTTCGCCTTGGCTGGGGTATGACAGGTCAGCAGGATAATATTGGTGATTACAACTATTTTGCTACATATAATGTTAATACGACCAGTACCAATGGACTTTATCCTATTAATGGTGTAAACCCCAATGGTTATCTCTATCGTCCCAATGCTTATAACAAGAATTTGAAGTGGGAGACCACAACGACATGGAACGCAGGTCTTGACATTAGTTTGTTCAAGAATCGTGTTACTGCCAGTGTTGATTATTACTATCGCAAGACAACCGACCTGATAAATGATGCTACTGTATCTGCTGGTTCAAACTTCCGTAACCAGGTTAGAAGTAATATTGGATCGTTGGAAAACCGTGGTGTTGAAGCTGCTTTGACAGTACGTCCTATCGTTACAAAGGACTTCTCATGGGAAGTAACAGGTAACTTTACGTATAACAAGAACGAGATTACAGAGTTAACAGGTGAAGCTGACATTATTAAGACTGGTGGTATTTCGTCAGGTACAGGTAACCAAGTTCAGGCACATGCCGTAGGACATCCAGCCAACTCATTCTATGTATTCCAGCAGGTTTACGATGAGCAGGGCAAGCCTCTTGAGGGTGTGTTCGTTGACCAAAATGCCGATGGTATCATCAACGACGATGACCGAATCTTCTACAAGAGTCCCATGGCTCCTTATACTGCTGGCTTGAGCTCTCGCATTCAGTTTAAGAACTGGGACTTCGGATTCGGTCTCCGTGCCAGCTTCGACAACTATGTGTTCTGGGATCGTGGTGCCAGCTATGCAAACATAGCTGTGCGTTATGACAATTCTTTCAACTATCTGCAGAATGTCATACCACAGGCAATTGAGAACGGATGGACAACCTATGATCACTTTGTTACTGACTATTTTGTCCGTAATGCTTCCTTCTTGAAGTGCGACAATATCACTCTGGGATATAGCTTTGAGAACCTTTTCAAGGGTGGCAAGTACAATGGACTCTCCGGACGTATCTACGCATCGGCAACCAATGTGTTTACCATTACCAAGTATGACGGTCTTGATCCTGAGGTGTTTGGTGGTATCGACAATCAGATGTATCCACGTCCATTCACCGTCCAGATGGGTCTGAATCTCAACTTCTAACTAATAACATATTAATATATAAGGAATACAGCTATGAAATTACATAATTTCAAAAATATTCTGCCAGGAGCAGTGTTACTGCTAATCGCAGGCTTGACATCCTGTACAAAAGACCTAGACGTGACACCTATCGATCCCAACCAGACAATGGTGCCTAGTGAACCCGAGCTCTTTGCAAAGTGCTATGCTACGATGGCATTGTCGGGTAACTGGGGTGGTGACAGCGGTGATTGCGATATAGACCGTCTAGATGGTGGTACTACAGGTTTTGTTCGTCAGATGTGGAATTCAAACGAACTGACAACCGATGAGGCAATCTGTGCATGGGGTGACCCGGGTATCCCCGAATTCAACTACTGCACTTGGGGTTCGGCTCATCCTATGCTCGAAGGTTTCTATAACCGTTTGTATACTAGCATTGCATTCTGCAATCATTACCTAGAAGTATGTGGTGGTAAGAACGAAACTCATACAGCTGAGGTTCGCTTCCTCCGTGCAATGTACTACTATTTCCTGATGGACTGCTTTGGCAATGTGCCTTTCGCAACCCAACTCATGGCTACCTCACCTGAACAGATTGAGCGTGCTAAACTGTTTGAGTGGATTGAGAGTGAACTATTGGCAGTAAAAGATGAGATGGACGATCCTGTTGTACGTACTAGCTCTTCTGATGGTTATGGTCGTGCAGATCGCGATGCCGCCAACCTTTTGCTGGCTCGTATGTACCTGAATGCAGAGGTGTACACGGGTGAAGCTCGTTGGTCTGATGCTAAGAAGTATGCCGAGGAGGTTATCAACGGTCCCCACAAATTGTGGGATCAGTACAGCGATAATGGAATGTGGACTCCTTATCAGATGTTGTTCATGGGCGACAATGGTGAAAATGGTTCTTCAATCGAAGCCATTCTGCCTTTGCTGGGTGATGGCATTAAAACAACCTCATATGGTACTTCTATGTTCTTGATGTCTTCTGCTTGGAATGAAGACATGGATGTAAACGACGATTTTGGAATGGTAGGTAAGTTCTGGGCAGGCAACCGTGCTCGTCATCAGCTCATTTTGAAGTTCTTCCCCAATGATGATGCTCCTGAGGCTTCGATCAATGATATGTATGTCGCAGCTGGCGATGATCGTGCTTTGTTCCATGGCATCGACCGTACTGTTGCCGTTGAGACTCCTGGCACCTTTGCCTCTGGCTTCTCAGTAGGAAAGTTCCGCAATACTTACTCAACAGGTGCAACTCCTCATAGCACATCTTTCCCCGATGCTGATTACTTCTTGATGCGTTCAGCTGAAGCCTATCTCATCGCAGCAGAGGCAGATGCACATATGAATAATGGTATTACTACAGATTGTGCAAAGTATATCAACGCATTACGTGATCGTGCACACAAGGCTCAGAAACTCAATTCTTATAGTCTTGACCAGATTCTGGACGAGCGTTCACGTGAACTTTACTGGGAAGGCTTCCGCCGTACTGACCTTATCCGTTACGGATACTTTGCAGGCGATAAGAGTGGTCAGTACCTCTGGGAGTGGAAAAATGGCTCACAGAATGGTGCAAGCATCCCCGCATATCGTAACCTCTTTGCAATTCCCGCATCAGACATGACGGCTAACCCGAATCTGACGCAGAACCCTAATTACTAAACATCATCTAAAAGCGTACATACAATATGAAAAAGATATTTTTCTATGCAATGACGTTGCTTGTTGGCACTATTGCAATGACATCGTGCGAAGATGACAACGATTCTAACCCAACGCTGATGCAGCCGAACACGTTCGTCCTCAATACGCCAGTGGTTGGAACATCCCTTGTGGATATGGCTACCACAGCATCTATTAACCTTACTTGGTCACAGCCTACTCCTTATACTGACTTTAATGCGCCAGTTATCCCAACGTATTACATCCAAATGTCAACGTCTGGGACATTCGAGAAAGCTTTTGACGATACAGCAGATGACAATACAGGAGCTGACTACATTCAGTTGGCTGAATCTCATTCTGTTGGTAACGTTGATATCTTGAAAGACGATATTAATAAGTCAATGCAAAAACTCAATGGATGGGCTGCAGATGCAGTGCCAGAAACACAGATGCTCTATTTCCGTATAAAAGCTGTGGTTCGTGATGCTTCCTTTACGGAATATTATCCCATATATTCTAACATTGTATCTGTGAACACTAAGCCTATATATGTTGAACTGCTTAATGCAGATCCTGAGATATGGTATCTCATTGGTGCTGATATCGGTGATGGTTCGTGGGGTGGTAATGTTCCTTCCCAGACATTCCCGATGCAGCTTGTTGATGGTGCCGAGTATGATGCAAAGACTGGTCAAGGTGAAATCCAATGGGTTGGATACTTAGAGGGTAACGGTTTCAAACTGAAACAATATCCTGATAGCTGGGATTACCAGTGGGGACAGGGAGCTTCATTTGGTACGTTTGTCAAGAATGACGGTGGTTCAGGCAACATTACCGTTCCTGCTGCTGGTATCTATCAAGTGACGCTTAATACTGGTTCTGATGTCCTCACTGTTGAGGAGTACACCGAGAGTGTCACAACCTTGACAGATATGTATTTCACTGGTTCGTTCTGTGGATGGGACAATTCTAATCCTATGCAGGCCGTCCATACAGCAGCCACCCAAAATCATGACTGGTATATCGAAGTCGATCTCCAGGCTAATGATGAGGTGAAGTTCTATGATGGTGCAGATTGGACCTATAATCGTGGTGGATCACTTATCAATCTAACAGATGGTTATTACGGTTTTGGTACGCAGAACGGTCCTAATATCGTAATTCCTGAAACTGGCAGCTACCTTGTCATCTTTAATGACATAACAGGTTATTATCGTTTTATTAAGCAGTAAACAAACCATTGCTAAAACAGATTATTATGACTAAGAAAATATTATTTGGAATAGCTCTTGTGGCGTCGGTAGCAGCATGCACCGACGACTACAAGGACTGGGACTCTCCCGCAGTCATCGAACAGCCTACTGTCGCCACTTTTGCCGATGGAGCTGTTGCTAGTGTCTCAACAGTCAACCTTAATGCTATTGAAGAGGGACAGGATAGTGTACAGGTATGTAGTCTGACTGAGCCAACTACTAATGTTGCAGATTTTACGCCAATCTATCTTATTAACTTTGGAAATGCAAGCTATGAACTTGACAATCAAGGAAGAATGGCTGTTGCTGACCTTCAGCAGTATCTGGCTGATAATTATGGACGTAATCCCAATGTCACCCAAACGCTGATGGCTACTATTGAAATGTGGATGACCAATGGCAGTTCCAATGTTAAGTTGGCATCTTCTGCCCCATTCGAAGTTAAAGCTATTGCTGAGGCTCCTTTTATAGATCCTGATGGCTATTACATCGTTGGTAATGTCGATGGATGGACATGTACTAAAGTTGACGAATGGCATTTGGTGAATAATGGAGGTGATGTTTATGAGAACCCTGTGTTCAACTATCTGCTCCCTGCTGTAGAAGGCATAGAGACTTATGAGATTAAGTTCATTCCCGCTTCTGCTTTCAATGGAGATGGTAGCATTGCTAACTGGGATATCGCTTTATCAGCGCTTAAGGATGTAGATGAAGTGGCCTATAGTGGTCGTCTGTCTCACAGTAATGCTGGCGGCAATATTAAATTTGCTGCCGAAGAGGGCGCTTTGTTCTATAGCATTTCCCTCAATCTTCTCGAAGGAACATACACCGTGAAGCCAGTCAGCTTTAGTGATTATATTTACGAGATAGGTAATAGTCATGGATGGAGCCAGTCAATGCCTCTCTATGGGGCTAACTCTGATGGTAAGTATCAGGGTTACTATTATCTGGATGGTGGCTTTAAGTTCAAACCCAATGAGAATAATTGGGATGGAGACTGGGGACAGGATCCAAACGGTGTTTTTGGTACGTTAGTGCAGGATGGTGAGCAGGACTGCAGTGCTGAAGCAGGTTTCTATCAGATTGATGTGGATCTTGCAGCCATGACCTACAATATTACCTTGGTTAACAGCATCAGTATTATCGGTACCGTTAATGGTAATTGGGATACCGATACCGACCTGACCTACAATAATGCATCAGGTGCTTGGGAGGTCGTAACCGATCTTAGTGCTGGCGCTATGAAGTTCCGTATGAACCACGATTGGTCCGTATCTTGGGGTGGAGCTAACGGCGATCCTACAGCGTATAATAACCTGACCCAAAATAATGGCAAAGATCTTGATTTGTCTGAAGCCGGTACCTATAAGATTGAGCTTTACATTACCTACGAAGGTAATAATAAGGTGATTATTACAAAACAGTAAACTATAATGGTAACAATCATGAAAAGAATTCTTAATATAGCAGCTGCTGTGGCACTCCTCTTCGGAGTGTCCACAACAGCCAATGCACAGAGCGTAGAGGATAACTATCCCTACAACTTCATTACCCTGCAAGGGGGTGCACAGGTTACGTTGACCCACTATAGCCTTTCTGACCTGATTACACCTCAGGCTGCCGTTTCCTTCGGTCGTTACTTCAACTCGAAGGTGGGTGCCCGTCTGCATGTGCAGGGCTGGGAAGCTAAAGGTGGCTTCGAACAGAAACGTTTCCCCTTCTTGACAGAGGATAGGGATTACAAGTTTAAGGCAATCACTGGTGACATCGACTTGTTGATGAACATGACCAATATCATCAACCCCAATCGTATCAACGACACATTCGACTGGGTGTTGCTGGCTGGTTTTGGTGTGAACTATGCATGGGATTTCGATGAGTTCAATAATCTTCTACCCCTTACCAATGACAATAATTTCTATCATGGTCCAGTGATGTGTGATAGCAAACACTCAACTTTCAACGGTCGTCTTGGTACGCAATTTAACTTCAACCTGTCACGATGTGTGGCTCTGGGTCTCGAAATCGATGCCAACTACAAGAATGATGAATTTAACTTGAAGCGCAACTATGATCCCGACTGGCAGCTATCTGCTCTGCTGGGTCTCACCTTCAAGTTTGGTGGCCCCAAGAAGGCTAAGTATGTTGATGTGGTAGAGACCTACTATGTTGACGAGCCTTACACTGAGACCATTCAGAAGCAGCGTCCTGTGGAGACCGTTCAGGTGTCTAACATCGAGAAGGTTGTTTACTACACCATTAACGTGAGCGATGTTGAGAAAGGCCAGGGTGTCGATGCAGCCATTAAAGAGGTTGCCGATCTGATCAAGACCGATCCTAATGCTAAGATTATCGTCACAGGTTACGCTGACAAGGAGACTGGTACTCCCGAAATCAATGAGCGCCTCTCTAAGGAGCGTGCCGAGGGTGTTGTCAGCAAACTGGTCAACGAGCATGGTATCAATGCAGCCAATATCACCACCCAGTGGAAGGGCGACACCGTTCAGCCGTTTGCTGAGAACGACAAGAACCGTTGCGTCATCGTGAAGGGTGAGGGTAACTTCAAGGTTACCAAGTACGAGACCTATGAAGAGAAGGTCGAGAAGACCCGTCAGGTCGAAAAGACTCGCACCGTTCAGGTCGAGAAGAAGTAATCCCTGCTTCATACATGAATTCAAGCCGGAGTGCAACCGTTTGCATTCCGGCTTCTCTTTTATTATATCCAACCGAAACCTATTTTGTCAAATAATTGTCGTATCTTCGCAGACGAAACCAAAAACAATATAGATATGAAGCGCTTACTTTTACTTTTATCATTCGTAATTTGTAATTTGTCATATAGCTTTGCTCAGGGCTGGCCTTCAGAATACAAGGGTGTGATGTTGCAGGCGTTCTCGTGGGACAGCTACGACGAAACCAACTGGGTGGTGCTGCAACAGCAGGCTGATGAGCTCGCCAGCACCTTCGAACTGGTGTGGCTGCCTCAGAGTGGTAACTGTGGCGGACAGTCCATGGGCTACGATGACCTGTACTGGTTTACCAACTACAACAGCTCGTTTGGCAGTGAGGCCGAACTCCGCTCACTCATCAATACATTCAAGGCCAAGGGTATCAAGACCATTGCCGACGTGGTGATTAACCATCGTAAGAATAAGTCCAATTGGGTTGACTTCCCTGCAGAGACCTATAATGGCGTAAAATATGAGATGTTGTCAACCGATATCTGTAAGAATGATGATGGTGGTAATGCGGCTAAAGAGGCTGCCAAGTTGGGACTCAGCGTCAGTGCCAATAACGATACCGGTGAAGACTGGGGTGGCATGCGCGACCTTGATCATAAGAGTCAGAATGTGCAAACCATTGTCAAGGCCTATTTGAACTTCCTGCTCAACGATCTGGGCTATGCAGGTTTCCGCTATGATATGGTAAAGGGCTATAGTCCAGAGTTTACGGGAATCTATAATACAGCTTCCAACCCTGAGTTTTCGGTAGGTGAATGTTGGGATGGTACTAGCGTTATTAAAAGTTGGATAGATGGAACAAAGGTCAACAACGCCATTCAGAGTGCTGCTTTCGATTTCCAGTTCAAGTATGTGGTACGCAATGCGGTTGACAAAAAAGACTGGACCTATCTGGGTAAGCAGAATGATGGCAATTATCCACTTGTTAATCAGATGGCTTATCGTCGTTATGCTGTTACCTTTGTCGAAAACCATGATACCCAGCTGAGGTCTGATGGTTCTTCGAATGGTCCGTTGAAGAAAGATACGTTGGCTGCCAATGCCTATCTGTTGGCTATGCCTGGCACACCCTGTATTTTCCAGCCCCACTGGTTGGCTTATCCCACTGAGATTAAGGCGATGGTGGCAGCTCGTAAGACTGCAGGTATCAATGCTGAAAGTAACTACGGTATGTTCCGTAGCAATACTAAGTATTATGCTAGTATTATCAAAAAAGATAATACAAATGCCAACCTCCTTATGTTAGTTGCTGTGGGGGATGTGGCTGCTTTGGAAGCAACAAATGCTATTAATGAGCAGCAGTGGGTCAAGGTGCTTTCTGGCTATCATTATGCCTACTATTTCCCCAAGGCAATGGAGACGGCTTATGTTGATTTGGCTTCCAGTGTCTATGAGGGTGAGCAGAAAGCTTTGCTGACAGCTGTTACTGCTTCCGCAGGTGCCCAACTGGTTTATACCACCAACGGTAGTGATCCTACTGCCAGCAGCACCAAGGTAGCCAGCGGTACCACCATCACTATCCCCATTGGCACTACAACCCTGAAGGTGGGCTTACTCATCAATAATCAGGTGAGCGGCATCATCACCCGTAACTATACGGTGAAGGAAAAGAAGAGTACCGAGGTGGTTATCCCCGACTTCTGTCACTATGCAGAGGGTGACGTGTGTGCTTTCTTTGAAGCCCCTGTCACATGGACACAGACCATCAAGTGCTGGGCCTGGAACAACTCGCCTGCCGAGAACTTCACTTCTGCTACAGGCACATGGCCTGGTGCTGACTGTACCTATCTGGGCGATGCTCTCAATGGTAATAAGGTGTGGAAATGGAAGTGGGACGGCACTCGAGAGAAGAATACCACCGTTGCTCAACCCGGTATGATTATTTTCAGTAACGGCAGCAACGGCTCACCCAAGACGGCTGACCTTCAGTTCAAGAACGGTGGCTACTATACCAAGGAGGGATTCTTCGGACTCGTTACTGCCGGCATCAACGATGTGACCCTCGACAAGAATGCCAACGACATCATCTACGACCTGCAGGGACGCAAAGTTGTAAATGGTCAACTGCCACGGGGCATCTACATCAAGAATGGCAAGAAGTTTATCGTGAGATAACGCTGCGCACTGCAAACCAGCAGTGCATCAGGAACGTAGAAACACGACCATAATGCTGCACCATCACGCGGTAGCGCTCACGTAGCGACTCGTGATGGTGCAGTGTTGTTGCACCCTCCTCTGTATAGTTCGCTACTACCTTATTTATATTGTAGAGCGGCAGTCCCAGACGGTCGGCTTCTTTCATCACACGAATACACCAGTCTACATCGGCTGAGTAGCGGTATTGCATGTCGTACTGTATGTTCTTGGCAATGTCTGTACGGGCATAGAATGCCTGGTGGCATACCAGCATGCCGTGACGAAACGAGTGCCACGTGAGTTTTGCTGGTGGCTGCAGTCGGCGCGGATGCAGGTAGCGTCCTTCACCGTCCACAATATCCGTGTTGCCATAGAGTACGGCAGGCAGTTCTGCACTGGGCAGCTCGTTCAGGTGACAGCGGTGGGCAATCTCCTCCAGCGTATCGTCTTGTGGGAAAAAGTCGCCTGCATTCATAAACACGATATAGTCGCCAGAGGCCTGTGTCAGCCCTTTGTTCATGGCGTCATAGATGCCTTCGTCAGGCTCCGACTTGATGATGACCTTATGTCCTTGTCCTGAATCGTCACTTGCTTTCTTGTAGGCTTCAGCAAGTGCCAGCGTCTTATCCTTCGACGCCCCGTCTATGATCAGGTGTTCCACGTCCTCGTAAGTCTGGGTGAGTACGCTTTGCAGCGTTCTCTCCAACACCTTCTCTGCGTTGTATGTAATGGTGATGACCGTAAACTTCGTCATAGCATAAAGTGTTTTTGAGCCAGCAATTCTTGATACACTTCGCTGTATTGCAGAGCCACGCTACTCTGCGAGAAGTTGTGGTGAACCTTCTTGATGGCTGCTACCGATAGTGCTTCACGATTGGCCTCGCAAAGTGTCCAGTGGATGCCTCGTGCCAAGTCGTCACTGTTGCGGTATTCAGCCACGTAGCCATTCTTCTTATGGTCAATCTCTTCAGGAATGCCTCCAACGCGAAAACCTATGCAAGGCAGTCCACAGGCCATTGCTTCCATGATGGTGTTGGGCAGGTTTTCGCTGAGCGATGGCAAGACAAATACGTCTGAGGCCTGATAGATACTCACAATCTGTGCCTCGTCGCTGACATAACCCATGGGGTAGGTGGCGAACGGCATCTCGGCACTCACCTCATCGGCATGTCCTCCTAACAGTACCAACCCCAGTCGTTCGCTCAGTTCTGGGTGCTGATGCGCCAGTTTGCGACAAGCCTCCGCCAGATAGTGCATGCCTTTGTTTACATTAGTCACGCGCTGGCATACAAATAATAGTAGTAACTTGTCCTGTGGCAAGCCCAGGGCTTGACGGGCTTCTGACGCATTGCCTGGTGAGAATGTGCGAGTATCAATGGCATTGGGGATGCTTATCACCTTCTGACCTTTCAGTAGCGCACTTTTGCTGGCTTCACCTTCCAGCCAATGACTACAAGCCACAAAAACAATGTTGCCATGGGTCAGCATCGTCATTTTGCGCTGCCATACCTTTATAGCCAGGCGAGTGGTCTTCTTGTTGCCGCCAGGGAGATATGGACACATGGTACAACGGCTCATAAACTGCTTGCAGCTCATCGTCAAGTGGCAGATAGCTGTGGCAGGCCATATATCGTGCATGGTCCATACCACTGGTTTACCACTTTCCAAGATCTTGCGAATAATCTTTAGCGAGAGCATACCTTGATTGATCCATTGCAGGTGTATCACGTCAGCCTCTTTGAACTCGGGCAGTCGTGTGATGTCCGTGCCGCAGTTGGCAATGTCTATCTCAAAAAGATGTTCACGTTTAAAGTGGAGATATCTCCAGATGATAAACCTTTCCCACAGGAAATGCCATCGCTGTTTCCATGAGGCAGGCAAGGTGCTGACCGTCAGACACTGGGTCGAACGGTCTCTTACCAGCATCTTAGCCTTCACACCGTGGTTGTTCAGGGCATCCATCAGACGGTGGGCAGCTACGGCTGCACCACCGGTCCTTTCACTCGTGTTGACTATCAGTACTCTCATTGCAGTTGCAAAGGTAATACAATTACTTGAGATTTCTGCACGCTGAATTGTAAATAGCTGTGAAATATGTGTGAAAATGTGTTGTTTTCGCACACAAGGCTTGATTCAAATCAAGAATAGAGTGATTTTTTGTATTCTGAACACTAAAAAATTTGTGTGGTTTTAAAAAACGTTGTACCTTTGCATCGTCAAAAGGTTAATAGATTGTTTTAGGTTAGTAGTAATATTT
>CAMVDU010000021.1 GCA_947166345.1 uncultured Prevotellaceae bacterium | reverse complement strand
CGACTTCCTCGTCTACCTCCCCATCCGCGACATGTGGCAGAAGCAGACCGACAAGTTGCTCATGCAGTTCTCCATCCACCAGATGGGCAAACTGGCGCCTGAGTTCATACAGGCCATCCTCGATATCGACCGCGCAGGCTTCGACTGCGACTACGTCTCCGACCAATACCTGATGACTACCGAACTGAAGGACGGCATGCTCCAGACGGCTGCCGGTACACGATACAAAGGCCTCGTCATACCCGAGTGCCAGATGATGCCCGAGGATCTGCGCCAGCATATCGAGCAGCTACGCGCCCAGGGCGCACATGTCATCTACGGCACCAAGGCAGCCGACCTCAGCGCAGCCGCCCGTCCGGAAGCCATGAAGCAGGAGTGCGGACTGAAAGCCATCCGACGCAGCAATGCCACGGGCTACCACTACTTCATCGCCAACCTCTCGCCTAACGATATCGAAGATGATGTGGCTCTGGCCGTTCCGTTCAAGGCAGCCTGCTTCTTTAACCCCCTCAACGGCGACATCACCCCTGCCGTCATCAACGAGCAGGGACTGATACACCTCTCGTTGCGGAGCGGAGAGTCAATCATCCTGCAGACCTACAATGAAGCACCCGAACAGACCACCTCGTCACTACTCGACAATCTGGCCGAGATCTATCGTCACGTCTCACCTGCACCCCAGCAGGTGTATGCCCTCTCCGGACCCTGGAAGCTCTCCTTTACAGAGGAGTCTCCCCGCGTGGCCAAGACCTTCCAGCTGCCCAAGCTCCAGACCTGGGAAACCCTCGACGACGATAGTGCCCGCGTGACGATGGGAACTGGCGTCTACACCACCCGAGTGAAACTCACCAGGCGAGACCTGAAGGGTGCCAACGACTGGCAGATCGACCTGGGCGACGTACGAGAGTCGGCCCGTGTCTACATCAACGGCCAGCTCATCGGATGCGCCTGGAGCGTGCCCTTCGTGCTCGACGGCCGTCAGACACTCAAGGCCGGATGGAACGACATCCGCATCGAGGTAACCAACCTGCCAGCCAACCGCATCGCCGACTACGACCGCCGAGGCATTAAATGGCGCAAGATGGAGGAGATCAACGTGGTCGACATCAACTACAAGCGCACCACCTACGACGCCTGGGAGCCCGTCCCCAGCGGTCTCAACTCCGAGGTGCGCCTCATCCGCAGATAAGAAGGACGCCCCCGATCACATAGTCCTCGTTGATTTCATCCCTCATCCCCGCCGTCGGTCTCTATCACCTGATACGCCACAAGTGCGGTGCTGCTCACGAAGAGCAGTACCGCACAGGCGTACTGGGAAATCTTGTATCCTGAAAATATCGGCTCAACTAAAAAGGGGCATCTGCCTCACGCAGCCCCCCCTCTTCTTATTACAATCTATATAAGTATTTGATGTAATTATTTCCACCAGAAGTCATTCACAAATTGACCTTGCACATAGTTGGTGAATTTCTTGTATTCATTCGCAATATTCTTTCTTTCTGGTATGACATCAAATGAATCGTCTACAAGAATCTTACAAGCTGGCTCGCCTGTATTTGCATACAGCTCAATACCATTTTCAAAACCAGGCTTGTATACGATAATCTGAATATACTTAATCAGTTCAGGCGTAGTATAAGTTCCATCAACTTCAAATTCAACGGGGGCGTGGGTCGCGCCAGCACCCGTGTTGACCATAGGATAGGATCCGTCAGCCTTTGCTTGCTGCTCAAACAGCTCGTGCACTTCCTGACCACCAACAGTAAGTTTGTAAATACCTCCTGCTGCAATCAGCTTAAGTGTGGTCTTGCCACCTTCAGCTCCCACTACGTCGAAAACAACATCGTTGAAGTCGAAGTCACCAGCCTCCGTAGCCGACAGGTCCTCAGCAATCACACGATAGAGCGGATCACCACCAGACTCTTCATCACCTTCGAAACCTGGGCAGCATGGCGTCTCAGGAATGTTGATATTTGGTTTGCCAGACTTGAAGCCTGCTGCATAGATATTGTTTCCTAGGCTGAAACCGTCTTGTGTAATAATATACTTGTGAGGGGCATAGCCGTCGTCTCCCTGTGCAAAATGTGTCTTTGCAGAAACGTATAAGTTGCCGCCATAGGTAACAGCGCCCCAAGTATCTGCAAGGGATGTTTCTCTGACAATATTCTCAGCTTGGAATACTGCATATCCTTCAGAGGGACCAAAGATTCCATATTCATAAGTATCAGCTATGGAACTGCGTCCACTCTCAAAAGTAGCATTTCCATTAACTTTGAACACAGCATTCTGCCCCATCTCGATTTTGAACGGACCTGAAACAGCTCCTGTACTTGAATCTCTACCTCCATAGAAATTACTTGCCAGCACACCACCCTCACTATTAATCTTGAATGATCCCTTCACTGATGAAATGTTCATCTCGAAGTCGTTCGTCACCCAAAGGTAACAATTGTTGATCACGTTCTCGCTTCCGCCTACGTAAGCGTAATCCCGGGTCGTCCATTGTCCATTGTTAATCCAGCCCGAGTTGTTAGAGTTGATTCTAGTAGTGCCTGAAACAGTCCACTCAAGAATGTTCAGCACAGCACCAGCATTCACAACAACATCTGCACATTCTATGGAGCCATTATTTACGATAGAGCTTTGATCACCGTTGGAACTATTGCTTTCTGCGCTCACAGTTCCTGTGGCTTTCACGGTACCACTATTATAAAGTATGCTGTTCGTATTAACCTGAAGATCCTTCACGTTGATGGTTCCATGATTGTATACATCCATTCCAGAGTTCAGGAGTAAAGGATAGTCTGTTGAAAGTGTTGCACCTTCTGCAATATAAACAGCAGCACCAATGAAATTCTCGGCACTAGCTTGGCCAATTTTTAAGGTAGCGCCTTCTAGCAGATAGATTTCTGAAGTTGTGGATACTTGAAATCTGGGATCTGCAGCATCTGTGTCTCCTGCGGATAGATCAACGGTACCTGTTACATAAACCTTACTAGCGCCTGCCCACGTAGAAACCTTAGTGGTACTTGCATCAATATACCAAGAATTTGCTCCACCTCCATATGCAGGCAGTTTATTAACACCTTCGGGCACAGCTTTTAAGAAATTGCTGGCATCACAATCCCCCGGGAAGGTAATCGTAGTGGTAAAGGCCACACCTGAGCGGGTAAAGGCGCGGGTGCTGCTGTTCTTGCTGCTGAAGCCCCAGTCGACATTAGGACCTACCTTGCCAAATGCTTTCTCGAAAGCAATAGCATACTGGTCATTCAGAGCCTGCTTTGCTTTATCCTCGTTGTAATAGTAGTCATCATGACCGCATGACGAAAGGATCATTACGCTTATCATGGCAAACATGGCCATTAAAGCACTGAAATAATTCTTCTTGTTCATAATTATAATTTTTAATGTTAAGGAATATATAAAGTAGGGACTGATCATTTTCCTGTTTGATCTGCACCAAGCATAATACTTTGGTCCTAAATATACGAATAAGAGAGCGTTATTCATAGAAAATTTAGCGAATAAATGTTAACGGACTGCGTTTTATGTATACAAACATGGTATAGTAGAAGATTATCGGTTCTTTCTCCATGCTTTTGTAATCTTTAAGATAGCAAAATTGGGGTTGCTCATGTCGTCAGATAAGTGGCTCTTTTTGCGCAGATAAGTGGCTCTTTTTGCGACCTAGGCTGGCCGCAATTTTTACCTGGGGCAGTCCGCAAAATTTTCCTGGTATGAGGGTTGAATTGCCAGCGAGCAGTATTCCCCCCATCATGCTACACAAGCCACATCCTGACAATATAGTGAAGGGCTATGCCATGAAACAGGTTTATGATGACTTAAAAGAAGCAGGTTTTATAAAATAAAAAAGGAGAAAGATATGAATACGATGACTTATAAAGGCTATCTGGGATCGGTAGCTTTCAGCGAGAAGGACAATGTGTTTTTTGGAAAGATTGAGGGCATCAAGCTACAGCGGCATGCTCAACGTCAGGCTGACACCCGCCATCCACCGTCAGATTGCCATGCTTGCCCGTCAGGCAGGCATGACGCTGAATGCGTATATCAAGAATGCATTGGAAGAGAAAGTTGAGACATCCGTGGCGATATGACAATCTAAAGACAGGAAAATCAAATCGAATAGCAATTGAATATAGAGGACAAATGGTTGACTCTGGGGCCAGGCCCCAAATTGTACTGGCTAAATATGCTTAATCTCTGCATCAACCACAAAGATGTCGCCATCCTCGTCAACCAACACGTTACGAGGAACAAGGTCCCATACCTCATACGTTCCATTAGAGAAACGCCCCTCTTGGGTAGTCTTCTCGAAACCGAGAGCGGCCATATAGGTGTCTATCATAACCTGTGTGGCAGGATGAGCATCAGCAATGCGCGGCTGGGTAATGACTGGCTGAACCGTGCGGCCATCAAAGCCGGCAAAACCATAGAAGGAATAGGCTGTGTCAGGAAAAAGCAGATTGTGCATCAGAATCTTTTTGAGCAGGGCTACAATACTTCCGCTGTTCAAAAGATTGTTCACCTTAAAAATAAGTTTTTCGGCTACATAGGTGTCATTCTCATTCCCGCTCGGCCCAGGAACGCCCAAGTCGAAAATGTCCATCATGGGAATCCAATAGCCGCCGGCTTTAGCCATTTGCTCAGCAGCACGCTGCTCTGCCTCAAAATGACTTACATCTGCTTGGCTATCTCGAAGTTGCGCTTCATGTATTGCGCAAAGTCGCTCGAGCTCATCGGCGATTGTTGCGATGCGGCTATTTTCCGCATCTTGCGCTCCGTTGCTTCCTTGTGGAACTGGTTGAGATATGTCATGACTCATCTTTGCTTAGAATTTCACAGGGGCAAAGATACGACAATTTAGCGAAACAAACAAATAAAACAATAAAAATCTACCAATATGACAAAACTTGAAAAGCTAAGGTCACACCTGTGCCTGTCCCCGGGTCACCCCCTGTGCGGACAGTCCCCCTGTGGGGCTGGTTCACAGGGGACCCCCGTGTGCTATAGCCTCGTTTGAATCTGTCAATATGTCAGTCTGGACGAGTACTTGATTATTGGCACATTAGTTGCTCATTAGAAAATGGGACTTGTAACGAAATCATTTTTCGTCATTAACTGTTCCCCAGAATTATTATTTTAACCCAAAAACAATTTATTAATGAGTGACTACATCATCCACAATATTGACTTATCGGTAACTCCCCAATGTGATTTTAACCATGAAGAGGATTCCGACAAGCCTGTAGCCAAGTATCCAAACCATTATTTAGGTAAGGTCATAGGAGAGAAGGGCAATGTGCTTAGGATATATCGTACTCGCCGGGGAGGTGGAGAGGAGCATGTACCCAACTACGTCTTACGCAATGAAGGAGGCATAGCCCTTATACGAATACATAATAAGGAGATATATGACATCATCAAATTGCCCGAGGATAAGGACAAGGACATAGGAGAATGTCCCGCTATTGCTCAACCTAGCTACCCATTTGCCTATGTGGTGGTCGACTATCGTGATGGCAGATGCCAGATAGCTATAGAGAAATCCCCCTCATGGGATAGCAAGACAGACACGATAAAAGTATGTCTGAAAAACTTCTTCAACAATAGCGGGCTGCTAAATAGACTGGGAGTTAGTACGGATATCAAAGAGAAGACGGTAAGAAAGGATTTCGAACAATTCATAGACCAGCGCACGATGAATCACGGCGACATGATTGAATCATTCACTTTTGAGTACGTCAACCTGAAGAAAAAGCCTACCGCCAGAATCCCTAAGGAACTGACAGAGGAAATGGAGCTGCATACCAAAATTTTGGAGTACTATGGAGCCGTTAGCGGAATGTCAACGGTCAACATGGAGTCGGCTGTCGACCGCAAAAAGCTATACTTGTTGTCTAGAGTTGTAGAGATGGTTTCGGATAACGCGTGGGACTTAAAGGTCAAGCTGAGAGATTTCGGCGAGTATTCATGCAGAGACGGGGTCATCGCAAAATATCCGATGAACGATGCGGTCATCAGCTATTATAAGGACTTTATTACACCCGATATCGTTAATAGTGATTTCGATTTGAGATCATGGCTTGACGATGTATTCACGAAAGTAAAAGAAGGAAAAGATGGCGAAGAGATTCCAACAAAACCAATGGAATAAACTGAAGGAGCATTTTCATGATTACCCTTACTACAAATTGTGTAAGACGGTATTTGATGAGTTCCAGAAGTTGTACCCTACGATGGTTATGACTCCTGAACAGTTATTTGTCGATGCTGCTCAGACTTTGGATAGTATCTTGCAAACAGGCGATAAATTAGCTGAGCGATGCCACAATTTGTGGACTGAAAAATACAACCAATATCGTGAGCAAGACCAGGGGGCTGGCGACAAGAACGACACTATGGCTGAGGTTGCCATGTTGTTTTACATGGTGATGTATGGTGTAGCAACAGTCAACCATTCACATTATCGGGGTACTCTTCAGAGAACACTTCATGAATGTATTCACGAATTGTATGGTAATGAGAATTGCAGAAACATTGAGAAGAAGCTTCATGAGCCGGTCAATCAGCATACAGTTGAAATGATGGAATGGATGAAAGAGTATTTTGTTTCAGTACAAAGCATGACTAAGGAAATCGAAGAAGTACTTCATCCACAAAAGTCCAAAAAGACAGAGAGACCTTTAAAAGTAGATGATAAGACTCCATACGTTTTGAAATATGTTTGTAGCGATGAAACGACTCGTACAAACAGACTTCAGCGAGCCATGATATTGATGCAAAACTGGGGATGGATAGCCGAGCCAAGAGATGCAGATGATTTCTGCGACTTCTTCAACGGAAAACATCGGGCATGTAACTTGAAATGGACTGGAAAGCCTCAAACTATTCTGACCCTGCTGATTCAAAAACTCCAGGAACAAACATTCTTCGAAAAACAGACAGGTGCAAGCGAATCAGCTATTATTAAAAATCAGTTTGGTCTGAAATCTGTTAATTATAACTTTGAACGGATATCTGCTGAAGATAAAAATCGTATAGCCTTGATTATTGTCGTCCTTGACCCTGAAGTTCAATTCAAAGATTTGCCAAAAAGAGGAAGAGGTGACGGTTGCGATTATAGCGATTCAGTTATGAATGCGGTATATAAGCAAGAACTTCATGTCATAAAAGACTTGAATAAATGGTATGAATAATCATGTGGACTGTTAGATGAACTGTTAGAAACAAGTATATTTCTATATATTTTTTTTGTAAGCCGAAATTCTGCTGAATGTGGAGTTTCGGCTTTGTCGTGTTAGAAAAATTGTCTGTTAGAATAAGTTTGTTAGAAAATTCGATAATTATTCTAACAGAATCAGGCTTCTCCACCCCATTGCTGAGGGCAGCGGTCAAATCTGTCTGCCCAAAGTAACATGAAAAAGAAACAAAGAAAACGCGAAGGGGCGGAAGTACAGTACGGCCCGCGCCTCGTAGGAGAAATCCTACACGACTATTTGGAGAACAGCAACGAACCTTTGGCACGCGCTTACCGCGACGGCCTCTTCAGGGAGCTCTACCCGGACTCGCATCCGTGCATTGACCTGAAGGTGCTCACCCGCCAGCCCGCGCACATGGAGATTGGCGACATGATTCTTGGCACGCTGGTACGAAGCAGCGAAGACCAATTCACGCTCATTGAGAATGTCACCGAGAAGAAGCTGGTAAAGCCGGTGCGCCGCAACCCGATCGTCTTTGAGGGCGGCACGGTCAACGTCCATCGCCTGGCCGACGGCACGTATCGTCTGGAGTTCGCCCGTCCTCGTTTCTTCAAAGATTACACCTTTCGCGACTTTTGCCTCGCAGCAGCGCAGGAGTTGCTGGTAGTAGCCCGCCTCTTAGGAGAGGAGGATTCGGAAGCGTAGTCTCCGGGCTGTCTCAATATCTCAAATCTCAGTTTCAAAAGCAGGTCACAGAAAACACGGAAAACCGCCTTTACAGACATCATAACTTATTAATAATCAGATATATAAGTATGGGATGAATAAAGGTGGGGTGGCTTGAAAAAACAACTGAGATTTGAGATTGAGACTACCAAGTGTATTTCATCTGTAACAAGTAAAAACTTAAAATATTAGAAGACAATGACTTACGATATTTTTAGCACACAAGCCCCGGCAATGCCACGCATCGGCAAGGGGACCGAGGTGATAGGTTTACTCCTCTCAAAAGCATCAAAAGAGATGCGCCAGCCGCTGCTGCCCATGATGTTCCCGCCACTGGCAGCACACCTGAACTCCTCCGTGGAACTGATGTACAGCGACAACAAGTATTACGAGATAGGTGCCGGACAGATGGGACACATCATCGGCAACAGCGGTGTGGGTAAAAACCAGCTGACTTATCAAGTAGATGCCGTCTGCCGCGATTTCTCGGAACACGACGAGGGTGAGTACCGCCGACTGGCCGACTGGTCTCGCCAGATGAAGACGCTGGGCAATTCGAAGTCGAAGCCCGAACGCCCATCGGTCTACTTCACTTTCCCACCAAGTAACATCACCCCTGCGGCCTTTACCCAGAACGCCGAGGCGCTCGAACATCACGGTGGCCGGGTGATGTACCTGAACCTGCCAGAGGTGGGGCTGGCCGACCGCATAGCCTGCGGACACAAGGCGGTGAGCCAGCTAATCCGCCAATGCTACGACGTGGCACGCAGTGGTCAGCTGAGAGCTACCGAAAGCGGCATCACGGCCAACCCCAGACTCCGTCTGTGTCTTACCCTCAGTAGCACTCCCGACGAGGCCCGCGACTGGTACAAGCGCGACATGGTGAACGGTACATTCGGACGCATCAGCTTCTCTTATGTGCCACCCAGCGAACGCAAGGGGCGCATCCCAAGACTCGGAACCGACAACGACGAGGAGTATCTGGCCAAGCTTGACCAATACCTGCTGCGCCTGACCAACGCCACAGGACGCTTTGTGGTGAAACCCCTGAACAAGGTGGCCGACCAACTTGCCCAGGAGATGTGCGACCTGGCCAACCTGGCCGACTCTGACGAGCTGTTCCAGCTGAGCCATCGCAGCATCTTCTCGGCGTGGAAGAAGGCCGCAGTACTCTGGCTCCTGAACGACCAGACCTACTCGCGCAGCATCGGCGAGTGGATGATATACTTCTGCTACTACGACCTGTGGGCGAAGCTCCGCGTGTTCAACGACATGCTGGGACTGGGCGAGCCTCAGTTGGAAGATTCGCAGAAGCGCGGCCCGAAGAACCTGCTTGACGAGCTCCAGAACCCGTTCAATGAGCAGCAGCTTGAGAACCTACGCGCAAGTCTTGGCAAAAGCAAGGAGGGCACCAAGCACCAGATTGCCGTCTGGCGCAGCCGTGGGTTCATCGAGTACTCCGCCCAGACCGGCCTCTACTCGAAGACCGAGACTTATCTGAAGCGCAAGTGATCTCCCGGACACTTTAAAAACGAGTTCACGATGATGGATAAGTTTGATATTCAGAAGCTCCGCGACGCACTCCCAATCGAGGGTGTCGCGGAGCGACTCGGACTGAGAGTCGTCAGGCACAGATGCCTGTGCCCCTTCCACGACGACCACACCCCCTCGATGACGTTCAGGAATGGAAAATTCAAGTGCTGGAGCTGTGGCGCTAGCGGAGACGTGTTCACGCTTGCCGAAAAGGTGCTTGGCAAAAACTTCGCCGATAGTTGTAAGTGGCTGGCCGACGAGAGCAATATCATCCTGACAGAGTATAAACCGAAGGAAGAGTTGCCTCCGAGGGCGTTCGATGCCAGCCGCTACGAGCCGTTCTTCAGCCGCCCGTGGCTCTCCGACGAGGCCCGGCGGTTCCTCTTCCAGGAGCGCGGCATCGACCCCAGAGTGGTCGGCTGGTGCCGCCTGACCTCATTTCGCGACCGTCGGGGCACCCCCTGGCTGCAGACACCTTATTATAATATGCAAGGGCAGCTCACTGGCGTGCAAAGCCGCAACCTCGCGCAGGGCGGCTCGCCACGGTTCCTCTTCCCGCAGGGCTCGGTATGCACGATCTACAACCAGCCCGTGCTCAACCGACTGCGCCCCGGCGACGAGCTCTGGATCACCGAGGGATGCTCCGACTGCTGGGCGATGCTCTCCTCGGGCTGCAAGGCCATCGCCATCCCCTCGGCCACGCTGCTGGGCCGCAAGGATGTGCAGCTGCTGACTCGTCTGGCCGACTCCCACGGACTGACATTCCACATGTACCCCGACCGCGACGAGCCCGGCGAGCGGCTGTTCCTGCAGCTCAGGCAGGTGCTGCCCTCGCTCGAGCACCACCAGCTGCCCCCGGGATGCAAGGACTTCGGTGAGTACTTTGCCCGGAGCAAACTCTGACTTTCCTCGGAGCAAACCCCGACTTTCCTCCCTACAAACTTAAAGCTGGGGCCAGGTCCGAAGTTAAAGAGACTTGAAGCTGGGACCTGGCCCTAAGTTAAAGTTTGTTTATGCGAAAAACTTTCGAAAAAAGTTGCAAAAATATTTGGTAGTCTCAGGATTTTTTTGTACCTTTGTAGCATCATTAGAAAAGGCGGGAGCCAGTCACCCGAAGTAGCTGCTGGCACGAATCTAATACCATGAAAAACATTTAAACGAACATGGCAAAAGAGAACATTGCATTTCCGGTGAATCTGCGACAGAACCAGAATTCATCCTCGTCGGCCTTCTCGAAGTATTTCGCCGAGCCCGACACGAAGGAGCCCCTGAACCTGAAGGGCTTCGCCAAGCACATCTCCGACCACGGAAAGCTGGTGACCTACGACCTGGCCCAGCTGGTGCTGCTGAACATCGTGAGCTGCCTGAAGGAGCTCATCACCCAGGGCCAGCCCGTGAAGCTCGACGGCTTCGGCACGTTCACGCCGACCATCGAGAACGACGGCAAGAAGGCCAAGTCGACCGTTGAGGAGACGCTCGCTATGGGTCTCGACGAGCTGGTGGAGGGCGTGCATCTGCGCTTCATCCCCGAGAACTCGAAGGGCGAGGAGCTCACCTCGCGCGAGCTGAAGAAGGAGTGCGTGCTGCAGGCGGCCTACGTCGTCCGCTCGGTGAAGAAGACCGTCGACGGCAAGGAGGTGAAGTATCAGGAGAAGATACCCATCTCGAGCTATGCCGTGGCCACGGCTCCCGATCCGGAGCCTTAGGGCGTGACGCGAATCCAGTCGGCATCCACCCAGCCACGGTCACACTTGGGGTCAGGTTCGGCAGCTATGAAGCCGAACTTGGCCCCAATCCATTTGCCCTGACGCATGCGGAAGGCGGGACCTGCCTCGGAGAACTTCCTGCCGTCGGGCGACCAGAAGAAGGTGACGCGCGCCTCGTGGCGATAGGTGCCGTCGGCATTCTGGCCACCGACGTAGGCGACCTTCAGACGCAGGTAGATGTCTTCGTGGATACCGGGCTTGTAGTCGATCTTGTCCTTGGCCGAGGGCTTCAGGGTGGCGATGACCTCCTCGGTCTGGGGCTTGCCGCGATCAGCATCGTGGCAGGTCATGCGCACGAGCTGGAACTCCTGTCCGATGCGGCGCACGACGAGAGCCGAGTAGTCGAGTCCCATCATGATCAGTCCGCCAAACTGTCCGTCGGCCTTCGAGGTCATGCGCAGCTTGGTGGTGACCGTGAAGTTGTCGGCAGGCGTCTTCTGGAGCAACAGGTTGGGCACCTCCCAGAAGTTCTTCCATCCCTCAGAGAGTTTATAGGTGTAGATGCGCATGGTGCCGAAGGCCGTCGGCATGCCGAACGCCTGATGGTAGTTGGCGTGCCATTGCCATTGCAGGCCGAGGTGCGGGGTGCTGAACTCGTCGCTCTCCTGAGGGTTGACCACAGGCCATTGTCCGTCGCTCTTAGGCTTACGGTATGTCAGCACGGGCTCTCCCTTCTTGCCCATCACGGGCCAGCCGCTGCTCCAGTCGACGGGGTTCAGGTGTACCACGCGCCCGTAGGCCTCCTTGTCCTGGAAGTGGAGGAACCAGTCTTCGCCGTACTTGGTATGTACCCATCCGCCCTGGTGCGGGCCGTTGATAGTGGTCTTGCCCTGCTGGAGCACGATTTTGTGCTCGTAGGGCCCGTAGGGGCTCTTTGAGCGCATGGCCAGTTGGAATCCTGTAGGCACGCCGCCTGCGGGACACATAATCCAGTACCAGCCGTCGCGCTTGTAGAACTTAGGTCCCTCGCAGGTGCGGTTCTCGTTGCCGTTGCCGTCGAACACGATGACGGGGTTGCCAATGGCACGCGTGCCGTCGGGCGACATCTCACGCACGGTGAGCACGGATGCGAACTTATTGCGCGAGTTGGCCCATCCGTTCACGAGATAGCATCGTCCGTCGTCGTCCCAGAGAGGCGTGGTGTCGATCATGCCCTTGCCGGCGATGACGAGCAGCGGCTTCTCCCACTCTCCGGCAGGGTCGCCGCCACGGGTCTTGACCATGAATACGCCGTTGTCGGGGTCACCCCAGTAGATATAGTATTCTCCCTCATGATAGCGGATGGACGGAGCCCACACGCCGTTGCCGTGGGAGGGCTTGGCGAAGAGTTCGGCAGGCTCGAGCTGCTTGACGGCGTAGTTGACAATCTCCCAGTTCACCAGGTCGCGGGAGTGCAGGATGGGCAGTCCTGGGATGCATTGGAAGGAGGATGCCGTCATGTAGTAGTCCTCGCCGGAGGGGCCCACGCAGACGTCGGGGTCGGAGTAGTCGGCGTTGATGACGGGGTTAGTGTAGGTGCCGTCGCCATTGTCGGGCGACCATACCTGTGAAAGGCTGCGGGTCTGCGAGCTATGCTCGGGATTGTTGTAGTTCTGAGCCACGGCCATCATGGGCAGGGCAGCTGCGATTAGGATTAGTTTTCTCATACGGGTCTTATTCTTAGTTTGTAGTGATTATCTGTATATGCGACCTGCATCACGCCTCGCCGCGGGATGGTGAGGGCCACATGTCCCATCGTGCGTCGCAGGTTGATCTCCACGCAAGGATGGAGCAGGAATCCGTCGGCCTCAGGTCGGGCCACCACCATCATGTCCACCCCGAAAGGTCCATGATAGGAGCCGAGCATGGGAGCAAGCAATCGGCAAATCTCTGCTTGAACGGCATCGAGCAGACCGACTGACAGATAGCGACTTATAATCTCCCGCTTTTCATCCTCAGAGGCGAGGATATTGCCGGTATAGGCACCATTGGAAGTATGGAACAGAGATAGGCCGCGACAGACGATTCGCCCGTCGTCGAGACGAAAGAACTCGATGGCGAAATCCTTCACCTTATTATATTGCGGCTCCACGACGACAGAGCCCTGCCGCTGGAATATGTTCTGTAGCCAACCCAGTTGATAGGCATCGGGCTCGCCGGAGATGAAACGTATTCCCCGACCGCTGCTGCTCCATGGTGCCTTGACCACCACCCTGCCCCACTTGTCGGCCAATACTCTGACGGCATCGACGGAATCGGCCAGCCGCGACTCGCCCACGGTACCTTCGAGACGCAGCTGAGGGAGCAGCCCGACCGCCGTCCGCCGGTGAGACAGCTCGCGCACGTCGGCCACTTCAGCCTCAGTCAGACAGGCCTGCGGCGACACGCCCCAACGCAGCAGGAATCGGCGCAAGGGTTCGTCCCAGCCCCAGGGGTCTACACGACTGATATCCAGACGAGACAGTTGTGACTTCACCACAAAGCCGTCGAAGGAGCGATGCATCAGTCGGCCGAAAGCCCTTTGAGCGGCCTCGGCACTATCCACCAGCACGATATCGCCCGGCTGAGCCCAGATGGCGGGGAGCCAGTCGAGGTCGGCATGTAGCTGGCGCCCTGCATGTGGAGCCGTAAAATTACTCAGCCCGGAGGCCAAAGCGAGGTCGTGTTCGGGGTTAAATACGTATAAAATCATCATTTCGGCAGCAAAGGTAAGCATTTTTTTTCGTTTTCCGTGAAAAAGATTTGGTAATCCCACATTTTTATTTTAATTTTGCACGGGAAATAACTATTAAGACAATTTAAAGATATGCCAACAAAGATTTTAAGCGTTGACGACGAGATGGATCTCGAATTGCTATTAACGCAATATTTCCGTAGAAAGATACGTAAGGGTGAATATGAGTTCTTCTTTGCCCACAACGGCCTTGAGGCCCTGACGATGCTTCTGAAGCACAAGGACATCGACATCATCCTTTCCGACATCAACATGCCGGAGATGGACGGACTGACGCTGCTGACGAAGATCAACGAGATGCAGAATCCCGCCTTGAAGTGCATCATGGTGTCGGCCTATGGCGACATGGGTAACATCCGCCAGGCGATGAACAACGGCGCCTTCGACTTCGCCACGAAGCCCATCGACCTGGACGACCTGAGCCGCACCATCGAGAAGGCCATCGAGCAGATCCACTACATCCGTCAGATGCAGGAGGACAGCAACCAGCTGCAGTCGCTCAAGGGCGACCTGGCCGTGGCCCACGAGATACAGCAGGCTATCCTGCCGCGCATCTTCCCGCCCTTCCCCGAGGAAACAGGCTTTCTGGACATAGCAGCCTCGATGGAAGCAGCCAAGGACATCGGTGGCGACTTCTACGACTTCTTCCGCATCGACGAGGACCACATCGGCGTGTGCATCGCCGATGTCAGCGGCAAGGGCATCCCGGCTGCCATCTTCATGGCCGTCAGCCGTACGCTCATCAGGGCCACGGGCATCCAGGGAGACTCGGCGGCAGAGTGCATCACCTACTCCAACAAGCTACTGGCGAAGGAGTCGGTCAACTGCATGTTCGTCACCGTGTTCTACGGCATCTACAACCTCCGCACCGGCGAGCTGACCTACACCAACGCCGGTCATAACCCGCCCTACATCCTGAAGAGCGACGGACAGGTGGTGGAGACACCCATGCCACAAGACCCGATCGTGGGAGCCTTCGACTTCCTGGAATATCATCAGGCCACCCTCCAGCTGGACAAGGGCGACATGCTGATCATGTTCACCGACGGCGTCAACGAGGCCATGAATACCGAGCTGGAGGAGTATGGCGACGAGCGGCTCATCAATATCCTCAAGCAGTCGGTCAACAAGGACTGCCAGGAGACTATCAAGGCCGTTAAGGCAGACCTGTCTGCATTTACCACAGGTGCCGAGCAGAGTGACGACATCACGATGCTGGCCATCAAGAGGCTGTAGGATTGAGAGATTGAGAGATTGAGAGATTGAGAGATTGAGAGATTGAGAGATTGAGAGATTTATGAAGAGGAAAAACGTAGCCCTCGGCGGTCTGATGCTCCTGTTGACGGCCACATCGGTGACAGGACTTGGCGGTTGGTATTCAGCCCACCGCCAGATAGGAGAACTGCAGGCGCAGCTCACCGAACTGGAGCGTCAGGAGAAGCGTTCGGTCGTGCTGCGAAGCGTCAGCCAGCAGATGGAGGTGATAGCCCTGCAGCAGAAGGACATCTCCGACGAGCAGCGCGAGGAAGCCATCCAGCAGACGCGCGTGGCCAACGAGATGCGCCAGCGCTCGGAACAGGAGCGACAGCACGCACAGGCAGCCGAGCACGCCGCCCTCGTCTCAGAGAAGAAAGCCCTCGAAGCCCAGTCCACGGCTGAGTCCGAACGGCTCATTGCCGAGCATCAGCGGATACAGGCTGAAATGTCCAAGCGTACGGCCGACACCCTGAGCTATATAGCCCTGGGGCGCTCGCTCGGGTCACTCTCTACCGTACAGTACCGCTCGGGCAACAAGGAGACGGCCGACCTGCTCAGCTATGCATCCTATTTCTACACCGACCGCTATCATGGCGACGTGTACTATCCCGCCGTCTACGAAGCCCTGACGCTATCGAGCCAGAGCAGGCGCGAATGGCCCTCGCACAACGGCATGCTGATGGGCCTGGCCTTCATGCCCGGCAACGACAACAAGATGGTGACTGCCGGTACCTACGGAGAGATTCTCTTTCACGAGAAGAGTGGCGACCGCCTGAACTCCAAACCCATCTTCAAGGACAAGAACTTTGACTTCAGAGGCCTCTATGTACACCCGACAAACGGAAACATATATGCCCTGAGCCGCAGCGGCCACATGGTTGTCACCAACGAGGCAGGCAAGACACAGATTGTCCTGCTCAACGACATCCAGCATCCCCACGGACTGGAAGAGCTGTCGAAAGACCAGCTGCTCATCATCGGCGACCATAAGATGGCCGTCTACAACATCGCCGCAGGAAAGCTCACCGGCGTGAAGCAGTTCGATGCCCGCCTGACCTTTGCCGCCCGTCACGACCACAAGCCCCTGGTGTTCGACGACAACGGGAAGATGCACAAGGTGACATCGCTGAGCAACATCCAGACCAGCAACGTACCGGTGAAAGGCAACGTGACCGCCTTTGCCAGCAGCAACAACAATGGTATCAGCGCCTACGGCATGAGCGACGGCACCATCTATTTCGTAGACAAAAAGGGCAAGGCCACCAAGTACGTGGGACACCTGTCGCGTATCTCCAAACTGAAATTCAACGGCAGACGTCTCTACTCGTCAAGCTACGACGGGACGCTCAACCTATGGGTGACAACAAGTGAGAAACCCGAGCCGATGACCCTGCTGAACAACAACGACTGGATCACCTCCTTCACCTTCGACGTATCGAAGAACTACGTGTGGACGGGCAGTCGCGACGGTAACCTCTCGGAGGCCCTTATATCCATCCCCATGATGGTGGACAAGGTACAAAAGAAGCTGAAGCGTAACTTCACCCCGAGCGAATGGAACTACTTCATCGGCAGCAAAGTGCCCTATGAGACCTTTGTCAATACGGCCACAGCACAGCACAGAAAGGAGGTACGCCGATGAAGAGACTGCTATCCACCCTCCTGCTGGTACTGACTGCCGCCACGACCTGGTCGCAGGGCTACCCCGTCATCCGCAACTTCACACAAAAGGAATACAAGGCGCACAACGTGAACTTCGATCTGGACACCGACAAGAACGGAACCGTCTTCGTGGCCAACTTCGAGGGGCTGATGTATTACGACAAAGCGGAATGGCGCATTATCCACACACCCGGCATCACACGAGTCACCGTGGTCATGTGCGACAAGGACGGCAACATCTGGGTGGGTGGCTACAACTACTTCGGACGAGTGGTCACCAAACCCAACGGAGAGCTCGCCTTGGAACGCATAGGCGATGCTGACACCTTCCACGGCGAAGTGCTCGAAATATTCGAAAAGGACAATAAACTGCAGTTCATCGTCAACGACGACCATATCTACCAGTTGGTCGACGGCAAAATATCCGTCAAGGCTACCGTCAACAATACCGGCAAGGTGGGTATGACCGATGTCGTCTATGCCAACAATGCCGAAGAACAAGAGGATGTATCAGTACTGTCGCACTATATCGAAGAGGTAGACCTGGAGAACGGCATGACGGCCGTCGTGCTGAAAGGCGAAGGAATCAAGATCTTCGATGCCAATGGCAAAGAGCTCATGCACCTGACCAAGGAGCACGGCCTGTACACCAACAATGTGATATGGATTTCCTACGACGGTCATGGCACCATCTGGGGAGCTGCCGACGAGGCCGTCTTTGCCATCAACCTGCCCTCCTTCTTCAGTCACTTTACGGCCAACGAGGGGCTACCAGGTTCTATACAGACCATAGAGAGTCTGGACGGCAAGAAATATGTGGGCACAAGCCAGGGACTGTTCCGATTGGAAGGCAACACGTTTGAAATGGTGGGCGACATCCACCACGCCTGCTGGAAACTGCAATTCTCGGCCATGGGACTCGTGGCATCCACAGCCAACGGTGTCTACCTCATCACCCCCGACGGTAAGGCAACCCAGCTGACACAGACCAGCAGCACCACCATCTTTGTTGACGGCCTCGACTGCTATATCGGAGAGTTCGACGGCATCTACCGTCTGAACTTATCCAGCAAGAGCAGAGCCAAGGTGTGCGACGCAGAAAAGGTGAACAAGATCCTCAAGGACAGCCAGGGTACCATCTGGCTACAGAACGTCTATGGCGAAGTGTGGTACAAGCGCTCTTCCGACACCGCCTTCAAGGCAGTCAACCACGGCGACATCGAGGCCATCGCTGCCATCGTCCCCGTAGGCAATAAGGTAGAGGTGATCGGCGCTGAGGAAGAAAAGCCTTTCCCCTACCCCCTCTTCTCGCATCTCGACGAGCATGGCGTGAACTGGCTGACCAACAGCGAAGGCAAGCGGCTCTACAGATGGAAGGACGGCAAGAAACTCGACGACCTGCACCGGTTGCTCATCCCCTTTGAGGAAACACCCATACAAGCCCTCTATCTCGAAGGCGACAAAATATGGCTCGGCAGCGACCATGCGCTATGGGTCATCGACAAGAAGGCCTCGGACCCCCTGTTCAATACCCAGGCCAAACTACAGTTCCGCTCCATCACGCTGGGCGGCGACAGCATCCTCTGGGGAGGCTTCGGTGAAATGCCAGCCAGCCTGCCGGGACTCGGCAGCAAGGACAGGAGCCTGAGATTCACCTATTCACTCGACTACACACCGCTGGTTGGACAGGTCTACTACCGCTACAAGCTGAACGACGACAAATGGAGCGTATGGTCAACCAGTAAAGGAGTGGAATACAGCCAACTGCCCTACGGCTCATACACCCTTACCATCCAAGCCCGACAAGCAACGGGAGAACTGACCGACCCGGTATCGGTGAACTTCTCCATCGCCTATCCCGTGTACATGAGATGGTACACGATGGTACTCTACTTCATCCTGGCGGCCTTGCTCATCTACGCTCTGTTCCGCTATCGCCTGAACAGACTGGAGAAAGATAAGGCCCAGCTGGAAAGCATCGTCCAGGAGCGCACCGCCGAGGTGGTGAAGCAAAAGGACGAAATCGAGTTGAAATCGAAGAGCCTGGAGGAAGCCCTCAACGACCTGCACACCGCACAGAACGAACTGATACGCCAGGAGAAGATGGCCACCGTGGGTAAACTGACTCAGGGACTCATTGACCGTATCCTCAACCCGTTGAACTACATCAACAACTTCTCCAAGCTATCGGAAGGACTGGTGAAGGACATCGAGGCCAACATCGAGGATGAGAAGGACAAGATGGACGAAGAGAACTATGAGGACACGCTCGACGTGCTGAGCATGCTGCGCGGCAACCTTCAGAAGGTGGGTGAGCACGGCCAGAACACCACCCGTACCCTCAAGGCTATGGAAGAGATGCTCAAAGACCGTAGCGGAGGCATCGTCAGGATGGACCTGGCCAAGCTGATCCGTCAGGACGAGGAGATGATCAGGACCTACTTTGCCGGCGACATCTCGAAGTACCACATCCAAGTGGACTTCAGCCTGCCCGACGGCGAACTGCCCATCAACGGCAATCCCGACCACCTGAGCAAGGCCCTGATGAGCATGCTGGGCAACGGCATCTACGCCGTAGTGAAGAAGATACAGCGCGAGGATTTCCAGCCGGAGGTATCGCTGACGGCACGACAAGACGGAAACCTCGTCACCCTGACCATCCGCGACAACGGCATCGGCATCGAGGACACCATCATCAACAAGATCTTCGACCCCTTCTTCACCACCAAGACCACAGGCGAGGCTTCCGGCGTAGGCCTATACCTCAGCCGTGAGATCATACAGAACTACGGAGGCGACATCCATGTGAAATCAGAAAAGAACAAATACAGCGAGTTTACCATTACACTCCCCACCCTAACACAGTAAAGGCTTATGGAAGAACAGGTTGAAAAGCTCAAGGAGCAACTAAAGAAACAAGAGAAGCTGGCCTCGCTGGGCCTGCTGAGTGCCGGCATAGCCCATGAAATCCAAAACCCGCTGAACTTCGTGATCAACTTCAGCAAGATGTCGGACAAGCTTCTCTCGGACCTGACAGATATTGTAGAAGATTATGAGGACAAGATCTCTGACGACGACCGCGAAGACCTGGAGGACATTGTGGCCGACCTGAAGGAGAACATGTCGAAGATTGTGGAGCACGGCGAACGGGCCATCAGCATCATACGGGGCATCCTGCTGATGTCAAGGGGCAAGGAAAACGAAGCCCTGCCCACCGACGTATGCCACCTGGTGAAGGAATACGTGTGGCTCTCCTACCACGCCATGCGAGCCAACTTCAAGAACTTCAACATCAGCATCCATGAGGACTATGAGCAGGGGCTGCAGCCGATGATGGTCATTCCGCAAGACTTGAGTCGCGCCGTACTCAATGTGATGAACAATGCCTGCTATGCGGTTTGGCGTAAGGCGCAAGACAACCCAGAGGGCTATCAGCCTCAGGTGAACGTCAGCGTGAAGAGCAACAGCGGAGAGCTGGAAATCAGTATCGCCGACAATGGCGAAGGCATGGACGAGGAGACCAAGCAGCGGCTCTTCGAGAACTTCTACACCACCAAGCCCGCCGGACAAGGCACGGGACTCGGTATGAGCATCACGCGCGATATCATCGAGAACAAGCACGGCGGTCGCCTCACCTTTGAGTCGACTAAGGGAGAGGGCACCAACTTCACATTCACCATTCCCATCAAGAGATGAACAACAGACTACACCTTATTATATTTATATCCCTATGGCTCGCACTCCCGGCGCAAGCTCAAAAGGACGACATGATGCAGGTCTACAACCAGGCAGAACAAGCATATAACATGGGACGCGTCGAACAGTCGATGGAGTTGCTGATGGAGCATGTCGGCAAATTCCCCAACAACCTCAGCCAAAGCGTCTACCGACTGCTCTCGCTCTGCAACCTGGCGCTCGACCGGACGGACGAGGCAGAGCGCTATGCCTCTCTGCTGCTGGCCGACGACCCCTACTACACCACCTCGCTGAAAGACCCCCAGCGGTTTACTGACATCGTGGAGAGCATCAAGGCCGGCCGTTCCGCCACCATCACCACCGCCTCGAGCCAGTCGGAGAATCTCAACGAGGTGCCTGTGCCTGTCACTCTGATTACAGAGGAGATGATACAAAACAGCGGAGCACGCAACCTGCAGGAATTGCTGGCGGCCTACGTGCCTGGTATGTACATCATCGACTGCAGCGACGACATCAACATCGCCATGCGAGGCATCTACAGCAGCGGACAGGAGAAAATACTCTTCATGCTCGACGGACACCGTCTGAACAGCTATTGTACCAATACGGCAGCACCCGACTTCAGTATCGCACTCGAAAAGCTCAAACAGGTTGAGGTGCTGCGCGGACCGGCATCATCCCTCTACGGTGGTGTGGCTCTGACGGCAGTGGTCAACCTAATCACCAAGGCGGGAGCCGACATCGACGGTGTCAAAGCCAAGGTGGGCATAGGCAACTACGGACAGTATCATGGCGACCTGATATTCGGCAAGCGCTACTTCGACCTCGACATCCTGCTCTGGGGAAGCTTCCATCTGGCAGAGGGACAAAAGAAATACGTAGACAAGTCTGAGACTGGACTCAGAATGGCTGGCGGAGACGTCACCGTAGGAGGCATCGGCAACAAGCCCTCCTACGACTTCGGAACATCCATCAAGTACAAGAACCTGGAGTTCCTCTACAACACGCAGTACTCTCAAGTACAGGCACCCATGACGATGACGCACACCTTCTCGCCATACGACATAGAGCGCTACAAGACTTTCTATGGCATACGACCAAGCCACACCACCATGACCCACCATGCCGACCTGAGCTACGAACAGGTGTTCGGAAAAGTCTATCTGAAAGGTCGGGTAACCTACGACAACAGCAATCTGACCCACTATCAGGTCATCACCGAACTGCCACTGCCCGGCTTTATGGACCTCCTGCCGCTGCCAGCGACCTCAAAGTCACTTGTCAAAGACACCATAGGAGGCTTCGGACGCTATATCAGCGGACAGGAGCACACCTTCGGTGCAAAGGTGCAGGGCGACTGGAGATACATCGACAACGGCAAGCACAAGGGACTGCTCACCTTCGGGGCCGAGTATAGCCACTTCCAGTTGGACGACTCACGCTACGTCTTCGTCTATGACTTCGATAAGACGCTCCCCGAGACCGTCAACATCTCTGAACTGGGAAAGGGGCATGAGAACAATGCCAACGCCTTTCTGCAGCTCAAGCATCAATGGGGGCCGCTGATCCTGAACGCCGGACTGCGCTACGACTTCAAGGGACGCTATGAGGGTACTCACATACGGGAGGTGTCGCCACGCGTGGCACTCATCTTCCTCCAACCAAAGTGGAACGTCAAGCTGAGCTATGCCAAAGCCTTCATCGACGCACCTTATCTCTATCGCAAGACCAACCAGTTCCTGCTGGCTTTCGCAGGGAAAAAGGGCAGAGAACAGCTGACGTATGGACTCAATCCGGAATTCATGCACTCCTACCAGCTCACCTTTGGAACGAATCAGCTGCTGCCAGGACTCAACCTGGAGCTGAATGCATTCTACAATCGCACGCGCGACCTTATCTATATGGATCTCATTGAGCACTATAACATGGGCAGCTCTGATATCTACGGACTGGAACTCTCAGGAGACTACAGATACCGAAACTTTTCAGTCAATCTCTCGGCAAGCTGGCAGAAAGCCACCGATTATACACTTTTCTACAATAAGTATGAAAAGCCTTTCAACATGCCGGAATTCTCGGCCAATACCACTCTGGCATGGAGAGTTACCAAGCACCTCAAACTGCACACACACATGGCATTCTACAGTCGGCAGCGCACCATCTATATTGACTTAATCAATTATGCCGCCATGCAAAGAGCTTTTGACCTCATAAGCAAACTGCAAGAAAAAGAAAAAGCTGGACAGAAACTTACCGCCGAAGAACAAGTGAAAATGGCTGAGGCCGTCAAAATGTATGACCAAGCCAGAGAGAATCCGTACCCAGAAAAAGACATCCCTGCATACTTCGTCATGGACTTGGGAGCCAACTACACCATCGGGAAACTGGAGCTGGGAGTGAATGTCCATAATGTGCTAGACAAGCAATACACACTGGGAGGTGCCTGCACAGGAGGTGTGCCCCAGAAAGGCAGATGGTGGATGGCAACTGTTGCCTACAAGTTCTGATTCCGCTATTTAGACAATGCCCAAATAAGGGCATTTTGCAAGATTTTGCAATTTAGAGTTTGCAATTCGGAATAAAATTAGTACCTTTGCAGGCGTTTTAAAACAAATCATAAAGAATGGAGGCTTTTTTCAGAACTCACAGATACCTGGTGGAGCATGTCAATGCGCCCGTTCGCCGTACGCTCATGGATGAGATCGACTGGACGGACCGCATGATTGGCATCAAAGGTACGCGTGGCGTGGGAAAAACCACCTTCCTGCTGCAATACGCCAAGCAGCACTTCGACGTGCAGGACAAGCAATGCCTGTACATCAACATGAACAACTTCTACTTCCAGGGCCACGGCATCTCTGAGTTCGCGGGTGAGTTCTACCACCACGGAGGACGCGTGCTGCTCATCGACCAGGTGTTCAAGCAGCCAGACTGGTGCAACGAACTGCGCAAGTGCTACGACCTCTACCCCAACCTGAAGATTGTCTTCACGGGCTCCAGCGTCATGCGACTCAAGGAAGAGAACCCCGAGCTCAACGGCATCGTTAAGTCCTACAACCTCAGAGGATTCTCCTTCCGCGAGTTCATCAACCTGCTCACGGGCAACGACTTCCGAGCCTACACGCTCAGCGAGATCCTCGAAGACCATGAGCGCATCGCCAGACAGATACTGCCCAAGGTGTCGCCCAACCGCTATTTCCAGGACTACATCCACCACGGATTCTACCCCTTCTTCCAGGAGCGCCGCAACTACTCGGAGAACCTGCTCAAGACGATGAACATGATGACCGAGGTAGACATCCTGCTCATCAAGCAGATTGAGCTGAAGTATCTCACGAAGATCAAGAAACTCTTCTACCAGATTGCCGAGGACGGCTCGAAGAAGTCACCCAACGTGAGTAAGCTGGCCCACGACATCGAGACCAGCAGGGCCACCGTGATGAACTACATCAAGTACCTGACCGACGCCCGGCTGCTGAACCTCATCTACCCCGTGGGCGAGGACTTCCCCAAGAAGCCCGCCAAGGTGATGCTCCACAACTCCAACCTGCTCTACGCCATCTACCCCATCCAGGTAGAGAAGCAGGAGGCTATGGAGACCTTCTTCGTCAACTCCCTGTGGAAAGACCACAAGGTGAACACCGGAGGCCGCGACTGCCATTTCATCGTCGACGGCAACCTGAAGTTCAAGATCACCGATGCCCAGGCGCTCGGCAAGCAGCGCATCCAGCCCGATGTCTACTATACGCGCTACAACACCGAGGTGGGCAAGGGGAAACTCATCCCGCTATGGTTACTCGGATTCCTATATTGAGACTACATAATTAGGTTTATTCATTTTAATATCTATCTAAACAAATGGCTAAAGAAAAGAAATTTATCACCTGTGATGGTAACGAGGCTGCAGCTCACATCAGCTACATGTTCTCGGAGGTAGCCGCTATCTACCCCATCACCCCGAGCTCGCCTATGGCCGAGCACGTTGACGAGTGGGCCGCCCGTGGTCGTAAGAACCTCTGGGGCCAGACCGTAAGTGTGCAGGAGATGCAGTCGGAGGCCGGTGCTGCCGGTGCCGTTCACGGTTCGCTGCAGGCTGGTGCCCTCACCACCACCTTCACCGCTTCGCAGGGTCTGCTGCTCATGATTCCTAACATGTATAAGATTGCCGGTGAGCTGATTCCCTGCGTCTTCGACGTTTCGGCTCGTACGCTGGCCAGCCACTCTCTCTGTATCTTCGGCGACCACCAGGACGTGATGGCTTGCCGCCAGACGGGCTTCGCCATGCTCTGCGAGGGCTCCGTACAGGAGGTGATGGACATGACTGCCGCTGCCCACCTGGCATCGCTGGAGACCTGCGTGCCGTTCGTCAACTTCTTCGACGGTTTCCGCACCTCTCACGAGTATCATAAGATTGAGCTGCTCGAGAACGACGACATCCGTCCGCTGGTCAACGAGGAGTACATCAAGCGCTTCCGCGACCGTGCTATGTCGCCTGAGCGTCCTATCACTCGCGGTACCGCAGAGAACCCCGAGACATTCTTCACACACCGTGAGGCCTGCAACCCCTACTACGACTCAGTACCCGAAGTGGTTGAGAAGTATCTGGGCGAGCTCTCAAAGATCACCGGTCGAGAGTATCACCTGTTCTCATACTACGGAGCCGAGGATGCAGATCGCATGATCATCCTCATGGGTTCGGCTACCGATGCTGCCCGCGAGGCTATCGACTACCTGAACGCCAACGGCCAGAAGGTGGGTATGATCTCGGTTCACCTCTATCGTCCGTTCAGCGTGAAGCACCTGCTGGCTGCTGTTCCCAAGACGGTCAAGAAGATTGCCGTCCTCGACCGCACCAAGGAGCCCGGAGCCAACGGCGAGCCTCTGTACCTCGACGTGAAGGATGCCTTCTACGATGTTGAGAATCGTCCCCTCATCGTGGGTGGCCGCTACGGTCTCGGTTCTCACGACACCACTCCCGCTCAGATCATCAGCGTGTTCAACAACCTCGCTATGCCCGAGCCTAAGAACCACTTCACCATCGGTATCGTCGACGACGTCACCTTCACCTCTCTGCCTGAGGTCGAGGAGATTGCTCTCGGTGGTAAGGGTATGTTCCAGGCTAAGTTCTACGGTCTGGGTGCTGATGGTACCGTGGGTGCCAACAAGAACTCCGTGAAGATCATCGGCGACAACACCGACAAGTACTGCCAGGCTTACTTCTCTTACGACTCGAAGAAGTCGGGTGGCTTCACCTGCTCTCACCTGCGTTTCGGTGACACACCTATCCGCTCTACATACCTGGTGACCACACCTAACTTCGTGGCTTGCCACGTGCAGGCTTACCTCCACATGTACGACGTGACACGTGGTCTGCAGAAGAACGGTCAGTTCCTGCTCAACACTATCTTCGACGCCGACGAGCTGGAGAAGTTCATGCCTAACAAGGTGAAGAAGTACTTCGCACAGAACAATATCACCGTATATACCATCAACGCTACCAAGATTGCACAGGAGATTGGTCTGGGCAACCGCACCAACACCATCCTGCAGTCGGCATTCTTCCGCATCACCGGCGTCATCCCCGTGGAGCTCGCCGTGGAGAAGATGAAGGCTGCTGCCCTGAAGTCTTACGGAGCCAAGGGTCAGGACGTGGTCGACAAGAACTACGCTGCCATCGACCGTGGTGGTGAGTACCAACAGCTGACCGTGAAGCCCGAGTGGGCTAACCTGCCCGATGACGAGCCGAAGGCTGACAATGCTCCCGCATTCGTCAAGGAGCTCGTTCGTCCTATCAACGCTCAGGCCGGCGACCTGCTACCCGTCAGCGCATTCACCAAGTTCGGCACTCAGGACGGTTCTTGGGAGGTTGGTACTGCCGCTTACGAGAAGCGTGGCGTAGAGGCCTTCGTGCCCCTCTGGAACAAGGAGAACTGTATCCAGTGTAACCAGTGTGCTTACATCTGTCCTCACGCTGCCATCCGTCCGTTCGTCCTCACCGACGACGAGCTGGCTCAGTTCGACGGCCTGGAGACCCTCGAGATGAAGGCTCCCGCCGCCATGAAGGGCATGCACTTCGTCATCGAGCCTTCAGTACTCGACTGTCTGGGTTGCGGCAACTGCGCCGACATCTGCCCGGGCAACCCGAAGCTGGGCAAGGCCCTGACGATGGTTCCGTTCAACCCCGATGCTGCCGATATGAAGAAGATGGCTGCCGACTGGGACAAACTGGTTAAGGTGCCCAGCAAGCAGGATCTCGTTGACATCAAGAGCAACGTGAAGAACTCTCAGTTCGCTCAGCCGCTGTTCGAGTTCTCTGGCGCTTGCTCTGGTTGCGGTGAGACTCCTTACGTGAAGCTCATCAGCCAGCTGTTCGGTGACCGTCAGATGATTGCCAACGCTACTGGTTGCTCGTCTATCTATTCTGCCTCTATCCCCTCTACGCCTTACACCAAGAACGAGAAGGGTCAGGGCCCATGCTTCAACAACTCTCTGTTCGAGGACTTCTGCGAGTTCGGTCTCGGTATGGCTCTCGGTAACAAGAAGATGAAGGAGCGCGTGGCTAAGCTGCTCCAGGAGGCTTGCGAGAATCCCAATGCTTCTGAGGAGTACAAGGCTCTGGCTAAGGAGTGGATCGACAACAAGGACGATGCCGACAAGACCAAGGAGATTGCTCCGAAGCTGCGTGCTGCCATCCGTGCCGCTGCTGCTGCCGGCTGCCCCGTCAACCAGGAACTGCAGACCCTCGACCACTATCTGGTGAAGCGCTCACAGTGGATCATCGGTGGCGACGGTGCTTCTTACGACATCGGTTACGGCGGTCTCGACCACGTGATTGCCAGCGGTGAGGACGTGAACATCCTCGTGCTCGATACTGAGGTTTACTCTAACACCGGTGGTCAGGCCTCTAAGGCTACGCCGCTCGGCGCTATCGCTCAGTTCGCTGCCCAGGGTAAGCGCATCCGCAAGAAGGATCTCGGTATGATCGCTACCACCTACGGTTATGTATATGTAGCTCAGATTGCTATGGGTGCTGACCACGCTCAGACCCTGAAGGCTATCCGCGAGGCCGAGGCTTGGCACGGACCTTCTATCGTCATCGCCTACGCTCCCTGTATCAACCACGGTCTGAAGGCCAAGGGCGGTATGGGTAAGAGCCAGGCCGAGGAGAAGAAGGCTGTGGAGTGCGGCTACTGGCACCTGTGGCGCTACAATCCCGCTCTGGCCGAGGAAGGCAAGAATCCGTTCAGCCTCGACTCTAAGGAGCCGAACTGGGCTAACTTCCACGACTTCCTGCTGGGCGAGGTTCGCTACCTCTCTGTCAAGAAGGCTTATCCCAACGAGGCCGAGGAGCTCTTCGCCGAGGCCCAGAAGATGGCCCAGCTGCGCTACAAGACCTACGTCCGCAAGACGCAGGAAGACTGGAGTCAGGACTAATCCCCTGTCCTATCTATAGCAAAGGAGCATCCGAATGTCGGATGCTCCTTTTTCTTTTGCGCTTGCAGAAGGCTTCCTGTCTACAAGTGACTTTCCTACTTTCCTACTTTCCTGCAGCCTCAGCCGATGTCCTGCACCAGTTTGCGATACTCACCTCGCTTGGTGCGCTCGATGGCCTTGTCGTCGATCAGGCGCTGCAGCGTCTTCTGACCAGATCGGTTGTTGGCATAGCCATACACCTGACAGAACTTCTCGGTGGTGAACTCCTCAGGCAACAGCAGGAAGCACTCCTTGAACTTGTTGGTGCGGCGGCACTGGCGGGCAGCATCGCGGAGCTGGTTGTCGTAGTACTGACGGTGCAGGTCATAGTACCAGTAGAGCTGCGTGCGGTACTGGATGTCGAGCACCAGGTCGCACAGACGGCGGTCCGTGTCGTCAATCTGGTACGTACCCGTCTGCTCGCGCTCCAGCCAGTGACGCATGTCGATATAGGGTGCCGACACGTTGATGCCGTAGTATGGCACGCGCTTGATGAGCAGCCAGTCGGCCTTGTCCCTGCCGTTGAATTCGGCAACGGCACGGCGGTCGTCGCACCACTTGTGCACGTGCTCCACCAGCGGCCACAGGGGCAGCTCCCCGCGACGCTGGTCCAGGCGGTAGGCCCACTGGCGCAGCGTCTCGTTGTAGGCTGCCAGGCTCGACTCCTCCTTGCGCCGCAGGGGGATCATCACGAAGTCGTCCTCACCCATGGGGATGGTGGCCGTACGGGTGTCGAGACCTGAGTTGACCGACCTCTCATTCACAAGCAGTTTCAGCGTGGGCGGCGTGAACGTCTCACACATGTTCCAGAATACCCGGAAACGGCCCGATACCGACTGCTTGTTGCTGTAGTGCTGGTCGTCCCACTCGCCGTGGAAACTGAGCAGGATCATGTTGCTGCGCGATATCCAGCTGCCCGACTTGCCAATCTCCACATCCTTCTCGGTCGAGACGGTCACCAGGTGGCGCCCCATCTCCACGCCGTCCACCTCCTCCTTGCAGTTCATCATGCTGCGGATGAACTCAGCGTTGCTCGAACGATAGCCGAAGATACGGTTGTAAAGAGGCGGGCGCACATCCTTGTCTTTGTTGCTGCCCTTGGAATCGGTGGTCTCCTTCCAGGTGTTGGTACTCTCGTCGGCCAGCTTGCCCTCCTCGATGATGGGAGCCAGCAGCAGGTTGTTCAGGCGCATCAGGCAGCGCTTGCCCGACGTAGGGTCGCCCACGCCCCAGATGATGTAGTTCAGGCGCGAACGCTCACTCTCGTCGGCGTAGAAGAAGTAGTAGCACAGATCCATGCACGTGCCCATCATCGCCGCCGAGGCAAAGAGCAGGAATGGCCACAGACGGCGCGGATGGGGCTCGCAGACCTCGCGCAGACAGGGATAGACATCGAAGAACTGCTCGATGCGGTCGCACCAGTCGCCGAAAGGCAGGTCGGCCATCGGGTCGGCATCTTTGGAAACTGCCTTTTGCGGCATAACGTCGATACCAGCCTCCTCTAACAGACCTTTCAGTTCTTTTGGCGTACATTTTAGGAGTTTCTTTTTGGCAGCAGACTGTATCAGTTCTTCAACCTCATTAGGCTGAGGTTGCCAGTCCTTCACATAGTCCAGTTCATAAGCCATATCAATGGCTTTCTGTGGGTCGTTGTCCGACAGCCAGCACAACCAATGAGATGTCTGCTGACAAAATGTCGGATGCTTCTGACCTTCGCCAAGGCTCTTACCGTAGTAGCCGTTCAGAGCTTTTATGCAAGCCTGCTGATAAGGCGTGAACTGCTTCTCGATAGTCTCTGCCTGAGAAGATACAGCCACTTCTGCAGTATCAGGTGACTGTTTAGATTCTTCCTTGGTTACCTTGGATTCTTTCAGCTTGGCCTTGCGACGCTCGGCCCTGCGTTGTTTTTCAAACTCCTGCCATTTGGGCATGGTGGGCGACGAATCGCCTTTTGGCTCCTGACGGTAGCGGTCACCACAAGCCAGGTCAAATTCTGTACGGATAATTTCTTCTGTCATAGTCGTATTAATCATTTTGCGGTTCAACATTGAATAGTTCTTTGGTATCACAATAGAGCACGTCGTCGGGGCCCGTGAGCCAACTCAAACGAGTAGAGTCTTTGCACGAGTCATCCACGTATTCGAGCAATCCGAGCAATGATGCCATTTCATACTGCTGGCAAATCAGATTGCCCCATTCGGCTGAAGGTCGAGCTTTGAACACGATTTTCAGACCTTCGCCGCGTGCTGACACATAGACCAGCAAGATGCCCAGAGCCTTCAGATCGTAATCTGTGCTAAGGCGCACGAACAACTGCCGTGGGTCTTCCTTCAGGTGGTCAATGTCGATGACGACAAGTCCGTTGAGGAAGGCGTGGCGCATTTCGCGCCAACGTCCCCGCTTACCCTTGTTGAACTTCTTAGTGCCAACGCTTATGGCAACATCACCAGTCTGGAAACAGGCTCCAGGCAACGTGCCCTTCAGTTCGTCAGCCTTTTTACTATGAGTTTTATCGCCTGTGTCAAGGTATGCCTTGTATTCACGACGAATCTCAGCTACGATGGCTTTAGCCGTCTGCATGGCCTGCTGCCACTCCTCGTACCCCATCTGCGTCATTTCGAGATAAGTACGAACTTGATAACAAATTCTAAACATTATTTGTTTCCTCCATTTTTATTTTTAATGTTGTTAATAACTTTGTTGAATCGTTCACATGCCGGCAGTCGGCGAACCACCAACTGCACCAAGCGCAGCGTCTCAGCTTGCCAGTCACGAGGATGGCGGGTGAGATTGATGGTACCCGTAAAAGTCATCTCGTTCTTCTCTTCGTTGAGCCAGCACTCCAGATCTTGCTCGCTGACCACGCGCTGCTCCGAGGGTGGCACTATAGGCTTCTTCGGTTTCAGGTCCTTGGTCAGCAAGTTGAACTGCCTTACCAAGTCGCTGTACTGGTCGGCCGACGACTCCTTCACCTTCAGCGAGAGCATCTTCGACGGGTCGCTGCCAGTGGTCGTCCAGCGCTTGCCGCCTCCGGCACAGGTCTTCACGTTCGTCTGCGTCGACGGAGCCTCGTTGAAAGGTTCGAAGCCGAATTTCTGAGTCTCGGGGTCAAAGGTTCCCGTTCCGCGAACCCTGACTTTCTTCTGTTTCTTAACAGTCTGTTCCATATCTATTGTCTTTTACAATTTTAAATTCAATTCCCAACTCCTCGAGCAATTCGAAGTAGTATCCAGTCCACTCCTCAGCGTCGCGCCGAGTCTCGAAGGCATCGATATCGAAGATGTTCACGAAGCAGTTACCATCCAGGTGGCATACTGCAGAGTAGTTACCCTGACGAGCGGGTTTGTCGAAATTGGTGAAGATGCTCAACTCCAGCACCAGCGGCTCGTCCTTCACGTCGAGCGTTACGCCCAGGCGCTTCAGACTATTCACCCTCTGGCGCAGTATCTTGTCGACATAGTCCTCAGGGTTTTCGAGTGCCTTGCCCAGCATCTTGGCCAGAGCCAGCGCACCCACCCTGCCGCCTGCCTCGCAGAGGAATCTGCATTCAATACTATCACCCTCGAAGTAATCTTCCAAAGTCTGCACCTTCTCGCCTGGAGTGGTCACCCACCACCGACCGCCGAGGAACGTTACTACCAACGGAACTCCCGCAAAGTCGTCGTAGACTACTGCCTGAAAATTGTTACTTTTCATAATTTCTTATTTATTACTTCAGTTTAACAATATCATTTACTACGACTTCCTGATAGACAGCACCGTTCACCTCATGAACTTGGAAACGCAGCGATGCTACCACCAGGTCACCCTCATAGAACCTGCACTGAGCAAGATTGCCGAACATGGTACATGCGTACTCATTGCCGAACTTAGAACCACCAAACTCCTTGAGTCTGATCACACACTTGGCCAACTGGCCACTTTCTGCCTTCTGAGAGGCAACGTAGCTTGCTTCTGTCTGCGAGACTACGCGATAGATGTTTGTCTTCATCTTCTTATTACTATTTTAATTAGTAAAAGATGAGACGCGCGCCTCGATGCTTATCCCCATAAAAGTGCACAAGGAGAAAGAGCACCGCAACCTGTTACTTCAGGACTGCGGTGCAAAGGTATAAGGCTTTTTGGGGAAGGCAAAATGTTTAAATGGACTCTTAAGGATTCCATATAATGGTTATTAGACACATTGAAATATGGCAGTTTCATCGTTTCGTGTTTGTCTGTGAACAGGCAATGTTCACGTAATTCTGTTTCGTATATGAGACAACTATTTCGTGTACTTTCATTCATACACGAAAGCTATTCAGGAACTACGCATTTTTCACGAACTCCCATTATGTGTACATACTATACACACGATAGTTTCATAAACCAAGGACATATAACTGGTAAAGGAGCATAAAAAAAGACACCAAACAAAGTGGTGCCTATTATGCTTTCTCCCCTTGGGGGAATTGTTCTTCGAGCATTGACTCTATTTGTTTCATCATCTTGTCTTTCAACTCCTGCGTAGATCCGTCTTTGCATTGAGTATGTTTTGTACAAGCGCCAGAGATTGAAGATTTGCCTATCACCTTCCATCTTCCATGATGCTCCATATAGTGCATATTGAAGTATTTAAGAAATTGATCAATCCCCACAACCGGGTTACACCACGTATAAAAGAAATACAGATTCAAAGCAGGAATCTTGTCGCGTTTACACTTCACCGGCAGCAATTCATCGAAATGCTCAATCAGATAGTTAATCTTGCGAATCTTTTCAATATCATTACCGAAAATCAACTTGGCAAAGCTCAGGTTCGGGTCGTCGTCGCTAGACGTCACTTGGTAGATGGTTATTTTGTCAACATCCTTTGGAGAACAATTCTTATAATACTTCTGGGCAAATGCCTCCTTGCTGGATGTGGTTTTCTGGAAATCCTTTAAAACCAGGTTCCCATCGCCCGAAAACGTCTTGTTCTTCATAACGGCATCCTTCATATCCGGATCAGTCATAATGGCTTCAATGAGCACCTGCTGGTGCTTCTTGCTCTTTTCGCACGCTTGAATCAAGATTTCAAGGCACTTGTGAGCATCGCCTTTTGTTGTCTTAACTTCATCAACGGTACGCAAGCCCTCTTCGAGACACTCATTCAAGTCCATATAGAACTCAAACATGACTTTGAACAACTCCTTTACGCACGCAGGATAGGATGAAAGACCAAACAAGTCAAGAATATAATTCTCCGTGCTGATTAGCGATACTTCATGAGCCTGATGGTCTGGCACTCCTTCAGGCAGTTTTTTGCGTGAAACCTTACAAAACTTCTTGAACACTCTTTTGATGCCTGCCGACCCGCTCCGCATACGCCATGATACCTTTACCGAGGAATCAACCAATCTGTTATCTTCACTTGCAAACTCTTTAGGAAATGTCTTACAAAACTTGAACAAATACTGCTTCTGACGTTTCAACTTGACGTGGTATTCGCTAATATCGTTTGTCAGGCTGATAATCTGGTCTTCATCAAGGTGTTTGCCATTTATAGCATATAGCAGATTGTGGACATCAAAATTACAGATGAATTCGTATATCAAATTCATCTGCTCCAAGTGGGAGTTGCCTATATGTGGTGATGTCCGCATGGAGTATAATATTTATACCGGAAATCCAAGAAGCAAAAAACAAGCCAAACAAAAAACTGCCAGCCTGACTGACAGACTGGCAGAAATTAATGTCACACACAATAAGAAATACACTTAATATCGCGCTAATCAGAAAGAAAAGCATTAAGACATCCTTTCCTGCATAAAGAAGTGGATTGTCTAGAACCGCCATATCGGTTCCTTTCGCCAGTCTCCCGTGAATCCGTATTTGTAATAAGGTATGCTTGTGTTGTTGTCAATCAAGGCAAGCAGTTTCTCTTTTATCTGGTTCTCTGGATATACTGCATTGCAGAGATAGAGCATGGCAGTAATAACTCCATACGGCTTTTTCTTTTGATTGTCCGTTAATGGATTCAGTAACCACTTGTCACGATGTCCTTTGGGGTTGGTCACTTGTTTGGCAAGGCTACGGTTCCAAAGACGTGAGTGGTGGGCAATGATGTTACGAAGCACAGAAATGGCTTCCAGCCAACTGGATAGTTCCTTTGCGGAATACAGCCCGAAATCGTTAGCAATAGCAGCACGTTCTGGCAACTGGCTCTTTAAGTTCTTGTACATTTTGGAGAGTGTGCCAAAGGTTGCACTTTCGAGAATCATCCATGCATCAGGATTGTCCCCCTCCATTGACTCCCAATCCCAATTAGGGTGCTCAGATATATACTCTTTGGCAAAAGGCTCAGTGCTACGGTCAAACTCATGTTTGAGGTCGAACACGAAATCCTCGTAGTAGTCCTTGCGCTCAAAAAGAGAAGAATCCAAGTACCATAGTCCGCTACCTTTTGCCTGTGACAGATGGTTGATAATCTTCGCCCTCAGTGCCACCTCTATGATCTCAATGGCATCAAAGAGAATTAGCCGTAGATTGCGGTCAAAGTTATATCGGGCAATGACATCATCAAACAAAGCACCCTTTTTAAAGTCATGCTCTGTTTCCTCATCTTGCATATCCGTCCAATAATACTTCAATCGGAAATAACTGATGTGCGCCAAACACTGCTTGGCTTTCTCTTCTTTGCCAAACGCCATACCCCTTGAACGGAGTAAGCGAATTTGTTCTTCTATTGTGCGTGGCTTCTGATTGCTCATTGCTGTTTCTAAAAAAAGGTGACCCGCCAGCAGATCTACGGGATGCCGACGGGTTCTGTTATCGTTTGATTTGGACTGTCTTATCCAAGAATCTTCTTATTTTCGGGTGCAAATATAGCACAAATTCTTAAATAATGCAATTTTTTATATGTTTTTTGCAAAAATTGGTGGTATTGTCAAGAGATTTTTGTATTTTTACGCCCGATTTCTGTGGTCTTGCGCCAATGTGTACAGTCGGACGTGTCCGACGCTCACAGCAAAAGACTGTCCACGCCGAGCCATGTGAGGCGATGCTGCTGCAACAAGGCGGGCATTGGGTGGGAGAAAACAGAAGTCACGACATATTAAAAAGGCGTCTTCAAGCGTCTTGTCTTTGGCATCCAAGAATCTCGCAAATTTGAACGATATTGTCAGAGCAAGGCAACGGTAGATGTCCTCGGGATGTGTTTATACGCATTCCTTTACCGATATTCACACTGTCACAAGTGTGACATCTGTCGTGTTTAGGGATTCTATATTCATATCGGCGTGGGCTATCAGCGTTGCTCGTTCAACAATATCGGGCAATGCGAGAGCCTTTGGATGTGGGACGGGCAGCAGAACGGTTCCCACGTCTTTCTTTTATGCCGTATCGCATGTGGTAGAATGTGTCCAGTTAGGGAACACTGGCTAATGATGGCACAGCATAAAAGTAATGGATGTCATACAGATTAACAGTGGTGAATACATAGGCATGAGGGTCTTGGCAATCAGGTCAATCCCCCACATCTCCATATTGTCTGAGAACAATACGCAACAAGAACATATAGAGCACTATGCTCAAGATATGGCAAACCTGTTAAATGAGGTTTATCAACAATACAAGGAGTTATTCAAACAGTCAGGTCAGAATACAGACATAGCCTTGGAAGTAAGCTGGGTTAATGAGGCTGTTATCAATCAACCCTATAAGGCCAAGATACATTTGTTCCTTATATTGCGAAGCATACACAGAATACAAGAAGAGGCAGACAAAACACTTCAAGTGCTACTTGGCCTCATGAAAGCGACACTTGATAGTGGAAGATATGAATATGACGAGTGCTCATTCGCTGACTATTATGGTGTATTTAGAACGGCTACAGGTGGCGGTGTTCAGGCAATCGTTAAAGAAGAACGAATAGAAGACCTACAAAATAGCTACTTGCCAGCCTGCTATGCATATGACAAATTGCCTACTGACTATCAAGATTTGAGTCGCATAGCGAACATCCTTATCATGCATCCAGGGTGTGCAGTTTCTTTCCAACTCATTCCTACCTACTATAATAATGAGGAACTCACAGAATTAAATCGTCTAAATCAGAGCGTAAGCATGCTGAGTCAAGGTATCAATGACCGACAAGTTGGCAATGTGAGTTTTACGAATGCGGAACGGGTAAGCCAGTTATACAAATACTATTCTGACAATAAGAACAGACCACTCTTTCACTATAACATAATTATATATGGAGAATTTCAGTCTTTAAGTGCTGTTTCGACCCGAGTGTTAGGACAACTGAATTCCACACAGCACGATGTGCCAAACCTTCAGTTGATAAACCTTCCGCACGAAGAAGTCTGCGCATCACAAGAAATGCTTTATCCACAACCTTGGGTAATAAGTGATATATTGCTCAATCGCAATAGAAACGCATCAATATGGAGTAGCGGTTATGTGAGCAATGCCCTTTATCGATTCCCTTTCATCATCACCTCTGATGAAGCCGCAGCGTTCTTCCGCCTGCCTATTGGTGACGACCGCGTGAATGCCGGCTTGACGGTTAATGAAACAGGGAAAACAAGTAAGACATATTCGCAGAATCTCATCAACGCAGGCGACATTGAGATTGGAAAGCTGAAATCGTCTTCGGCCAACTCCATAGGCTTTACGCTGAAGGACCTTGCTAAACACATGCTCGTCGTTGGAACGCCAGGTTCTGGTAAGACGACATTTTCCGTTGGACTGCTTGACCGTCTGTGGAAAGACCATCATATTCCTTTCCTTGTCATAGAACCTGCAAAGAATGAATATCGGGCATTAGTTCAGAGTATTCCAGAATTACAGGTGTTTACTCCTGGAAAGAACTTTATTTCTCCATTTGTATTCAATCCCTTTGTACCACCAAAGAATGTGCGATTGGAAACATACAAATCGACTCTAAAGACAGCTTTCGCTGCAGGTGTTTCTATGTCGACGCCACTTGATAAAATTTTCGAAGACACTATTAATAACTGCTACTCCGATTTTCGGTGGCTCGACTCCTATACGACTGACAATAAGGGGCAGCAATTCAACATTACAGACTTTATCAAGTGCTTCCAAGAGACATTCGATGAGATCGGCTACACAGGAGATGCGAAGAATATCGGGCGGGCAGGTATTGTGAGACTGAAAAGCCTTGTGAACTTGTTTGATAACTATTATTCCATTCCCATTGAGGATATACTCCAGAAGCCGACCATTATAGAACTAGCTGCCATTGAAAATAGTGAGCAGAAAGCCCTTATTATCGCCCTGCTACTACTCTCCATCCTTGCTTACGTGAATGCTAACTACATAGGTGAAGGAGGATTGCGGAACTTTATCCTGCTGGAAGAAGCACATGTACTGCTTGACGCCGATACCAATAGTGGCGGTGAAGGTTCGGCCAATCCCAGTGCCATAGCCCAAGGGCTTGTTAAGCGAATGCTTGCAGAAATACGCTCGTATGGAGTAGGAATAGCCATAGCAGACCAGTCACCCCGTAAGGTCGGCATAGACATCGTAGCGCTTACTGATATAAAAGTAGCTTTCCGCCTTGTAGAAGGGCAGGATAAAGAGATACTTGCCAATTCAACAAGCATGAGTGAGACGCAAATGGCACGGCTGGCAAAACTAAAACCTGGCGAAGCTTTTTTATTCTTCAATCGCTTGGATGAGCCGGAGGAGATTATCACACCCGACTATCGCTTAAACAATCAGATAAGTATATCCTTATCCGACGATAGTATCAAACAACTTTCCACCTATTGGAATGACAAGCAAGAATTACTTCGTCCATATCCAGAATGTGCTTTTGCCCCTTGCTGCGAGAAATGTTGCAACTACAATTGCCGGTTGTTGGCAAGGGAAGTGGCTCGGAGAATTTTCAGGCAAGGTGTTCCGCTAAACACAAATGAACCAGAATATGTTAAGAAGGTATTTTCACAGTTTAGTAACTTGATACGGAAAGAACTAAACGATGAGCCATTCACTATGGAACTTCGTTCATGCGTAAAAGTCCATTTTTGGCGCAAGTTAAAATATGAAACTCGTCTGAGAATACGTCCTACCGATATTGAGCAGTCCATCAAACGTGATTACCAATCCTAAAACAATACTACAATGAAAGAATATAGTGAAGAATTTCAGCAACTGCAAAATGACTATAAGGACATTGACCAGCAGTATCAGAATGCGAAGAATGACATAGAGATGAGCCGTAGTCCAGAAGAACAGGATTATTGGCAGTCACGGGCTGATGACTTGTGGAACCAACGCGACGAGCTGGGATACAAAATTGACACCTACGATCACGGGGATGATTCAAGTGCGGAACAGTCGGACAATAACGATTTCACCCCAAAGGAAACATCCGCTGACACAGAACTTGACAATGGCGAGAGTACAGAAGAGTCATCAGATAGTGAACCAGATTATTCATCATCGGAATCGGGAGAAGACGTTACAGACAGCGGTCCCGACTATTCTTCAAGTGAATCAGGTGATGACTTAACCGACAGTGGCTCAGATTTCTCTTCAGACGAGAATTCTTCTGATGACAACTTTGGCACTTGGGACACAACTGGAAGTGAGGATGACAGTACGTTTGGAGAATGGGATACAACTGGTGGAGAGGACACTAATGATGACTATGTGGAGGGTGGAGACTACTTCCCTGAGTATGAAAACTCATGGGATCAAGGAGACGACAGCTATGACTCTGGCGATGATGACTACGAAGGAGGCATGGGCGACGGTGGCGGCTGGGGAACCGATGGTGGTGATATGACCGACTCTAGCAGTGACTTCAGTGGCGGTGATGATATAGAATGAATTATTAACTAAAAGCATAACAACTATGGGATTATTTCACAGAAACGAGAATGAAGCTAATTTTGCTGGAGGCAGCAAAAACGTGATGGAGTCCATTCAGCGTCAAAATGATACTGGTACGCTGATATATCTCGACCCAAGACAGGACTTTAATACCAATTCGGTGATTACGGTAGCTCCTAACGAACAAGCTATCTTCATCAAAAATGGTGAATTCTATGGTACACTACCAAGTGGACGCCATGAGGTAAAGACAGAGAACTATCCGCTATTGAGTCGAATCCGCAATATGCTGACGGGTGGCATGAGTACGTTTACATGCCAAGTGTATCATGTTCAGACTAATGAACAGAAAATAGACTGGGGCACGTCAACACCCATAGAAATCCAAGATTTCTTTCTTGGTGGGGGCGTTATAGGTGTTCCCACTTTGATACGCGGTGCAGCCGCTTTCCGTGTTCGCTTCAACATTAATGAAGATGATGACGCCAGTAAAAGGGCTTTTATGCGTCTGATGGGTGACCAAAGTACTTATACAGTGGCTGATTTGGGAATTATGTTTGAGGCTGAAATAGGACAGAAAATCAGTTCTGTGGTTGGAAAGACATTGGAAAGTATTTCCATGCAACGTTCTATCAATGCTATTTCGAGCCAGTTAGAGGATTTCGCTACGGTCTTGAAACCTCGATTCGATGAAGTTTTTGTTGACTATGGTTTGGAACTTGTCAATTTCTCATTCTACAATTTGAATATTGACGAGACAGACGAGCGGAAGAAGTATCTTGACAGACTGATAGCAGCTGCGCATACGGGCAGCTATGACAAGGCCGTTCAACAGGAACTTCTCAAAGATGTTGCTGTGAATCCTGGTGCTGGCGGCATAGCCAGTGCAGGGGCTGGGCTTGGCATGGGAATGGCTGCAGGCAACGCCTTCGCCCAGATGGCAACAACGGCATTTGGTAATCCCCAACCACAACAGCCACCTCAGCCACAAGGATTTGGGGGTCAAGGGCGTTTCGGCACGGGTGGTGCTCCACAGCAGCAACCTGCTTCTGTCCAACCCGATCCTATGGAATCACTATCTAAAATGAAGCAATTGCTTGATGCCGGACTGATTAAACAAGAGCAGTACGATGCAAAGGTTGCTGAAATTATGAGCAGATTATAATCCTAAACAATTAACGTATGAAGGCAAATATCTTGAGATTCGTTATTGGAGTTATCTTTCTGATAGTGTTCAATGTGTTGTTCTTCTTTCTGGGAGGAACGGAACGCTCAGACACGGAATGGGTTTGTTATGGGTTTATTCATGCTGCATACTTATGTCTATTGGTTACACCGCTCTTTTGTAATGCAGGAAAAGGAGAGACCGTTCTCTCTGCCAGCCTCTATCTTCGAGCATTATTCTACTTTTTTACAGAGTTGGTAATAGGTTTGGGATTCATTTGGTATAATGCCTATAACCCTATTTCCATTGTGTGGCCCGCCATCATTCAAGGAATACTGCTAGCCGTTTTCCTGATTCTTCAACTAATGAGTGTATTGGCAAACGATGCAACAAAAGCCTCATTAGCCAAGCAACGCCAGGAAAGGGTTTACATCCGCTCTATAGCCGAGAACCTGAAAGAAGCCATGCGACAAGTAAACGACCCTACATTACATAAACAGCTGGCAAATTGCTATGAGTCTTTGAGCAATAGTTCGCTTGAAAGTTTCCCAGAAACACTTGATGCTGAGTTGGAACTAGAAAATGCTGTCAATACATTATGTTCTTTTGTAGAGCAAGGCGATACAAGTCAACTTGGACAACAGATTCAGAATATACAAGTAGCGATGAAACATCGTAACCAAGCTATTCGTATGGCAAGATTTTCTTAATTATATAAATTACTAATCTTTTAAAATCAATTCATTATGGCAGAAGAAACAACATTGAGACTTCAACAAGTCATCTGTCCATCGTGCAAACGACCCATCAACACGTTCAATCCCAACAAATTGATGGCTGAGTGTCCTTATTGTCACAGCAAAATGGTAAACCCGCTTGTTAAGCCCAAGGATGTACCTGTTCCTGAGCGTATCATTCCCTTTACCACCAACGAACAGACGTTTGAGAACGCCCTGACGAATGCCTTGATTAATCAAGACTATGTCCCCACCAACATCTTTGAGGCGATTAGTACTGGTGACGTCATCCAGGCTTACCTCCCCATGTACCTCTTTGAGGGAACTTACAATGCCTCATGGAGTTGCGAGTCATCGTATATGGATCAGAAGGTGAAAGTAGGCAGCAACAGCGTTTCGACAAAAGATGTTAAGAAATGGCGTCCGCAAAATGGAAATGCCGCAGGTAACTTCGCCTTCCTCTGCCTGGCCAACGAGGGCAATGAGATTCCCGAGGAACTTCGCCAATTTACCAGACTTTTTCCGTATGATGTCATGATGTCAAAAGAGTATGCCGATGGCATGATTGACTTCAATGATGAAAACATGATGACATTGGAGCGTAATGCTGATGAGACTTTGGTTTGGCAGAAGCATGGTAAGGACATGGTAGAGGAAACTGCAAAGAATGCAGCCTTGAATCAGATTGGTAATCAGGAGATTCGTAATTTCCGTGCTTCTTCAAGCTGGAATCTGACTACTAAAGGAAAATATGTGTACGCCCCGTTCTGGTTCGTCTATTACAACTATGCTGGAGGCCAGTTTCACTTTTTGATGGATGGTATCGGACAGCGCACAGAATACAGTTACCCTGTTAATCAGGAAGAGGTCGATTTTGTAAATGGAAAAGAGAAGATAAAAGGCTATGTTACTTGGCTTTGGGTTCTTGCACTGCTGCTCTGGTATGTATTCAATTTTACAACGGCATTTGTATATCTCATTATTTGGCTTATTGGCAAAATTGTTGTTAATAAGATGATGGATAAGCAGATACAAGAACGACTTGAAGATTCAAAAGCCAAACGACAGGCTGGAGCTAATCGAATATAATGAAACGAGGGCAATCAGCTGATTGCCCTCGTTGTTTACATTTTAATTCCTCTCCGTTGTTCTTGTCCTAATCCGAACTGCTCCTTAAACCATTGGACAATGGGTGTCTCGTTAATATGCAGGAAGAGAAAACGTTTCTCATCCGCTATTACCTGTGCCGTTACGTTATTGGCAAGTGCATTGCGCCTGTACTCATTGGAGTGTAGCCATCCGCTATAGTTGACGGTCTGCCCGTGTAGCAGTTTGCCGGTCTGTTCTTCGCTGAAACCATATTGCAGACATTCACGCTCCACCTGACTTCGGCGATACGTCACCAAAACGGTTATATCAGCCTCTATTTTTATTTCGACTCCGTACCCCCCTACGAGAGATGTTCCAAATACGCGATTTTTCTGCGTCACCCAAAATCACCTTTCAAAAAGTCAAAAACTCCCTATTTATGGGCACTTTGAGAGATTGCTATTTGACGAAATGTTAAAACCGCCGAAGTCAGGAAAAAGCAATACAAGCACTATGCTCACCTTCAAGGAACTTATGTTTCAAAAGACTGCGCCTTCTATCGTAAATTAATTTTCAGGGGAAAGAAGACCGTTACGATTGTTGATGCCTTTTTTGGAATGTCCTTTGCATCAGGCTATGAATTGGACGAGGACGTAATTAGAGTAAAGACGGACAAAAGTGATTTGCTGTTTGTAATCAAAGACAGCCAAACACTCGTCGGCGAAGGATTTGCAAAAGGGACATTTAGAAAAGCAAATTAGTGTTACATGCTTTTCGGTAAGAAAAAAGATGTGTACCAAAGACAATGCGGAGTTGATGTCACGGGAATGCTGAATACGTATCCCCGTTGTGTGCGTGAAGGCTAACCACCCCTTCATAGCACACTTACGGGTGTATCAGCAATATGTTCGTGGGTATCACTTTGTTCGTCAGTACACAGGGCTGTGGTAGGCCTCAGATAGTAGACGGGCAAAAGGTGGATACCCACGTTTGAGCCAGAATTATATTTTGTTAATATTGATTATCAGTATGTTACAGGTGACCACTTGATGTACTGATACCATAATGTTCCCAAACTATAACACCTCTGGCAATTGATGTTCAAGAGGCCACAATGAGATTTTTTTTACGACGGAACGCAATTGGCAGTTGTTAACACATCGAATTACCGTTATGCTGTTATCACTTTTGAATCTGTTCTTGCGCAATTGTGATTGCATCCTTGCTAAGTTCATCATCGCCTACAGCATCAAGAACTTTATCTGCCAACCACAACGTCAGCATTTCCTTCTCGTCCTGATGCAAGTATTCTGCAAGCTTGATTACATGTTCGCGCTTTGCCCGTCTGTCACCTCGCTCTATCTTGCTGA
>CAMVDU010000020.1 GCA_947166345.1 uncultured Prevotellaceae bacterium | reverse complement strand
AACATTTTTATCTCGACTGGCTTATAATCTCGAAAATTTTATCTAAATTTGCAGTCGGAATATTATTATTGAAAGATGAAGACGCTAAAGAAATGGATGATAGGGGCTGTGGCACTGATGATGGTGACAACGGTACAAGGTCAGGAGAACCGAAGGCTGACTAAGGAAATAAGGAAGAATATGTTGGATGCCTACTCCTACCGTACGGATATTAGTAAGGAGGTACTGGCACAGACCAAGAAATGGCCTGACAAATACGGTATTCTGCACAGCGAATGGATTGAGAATACAAACGGCAAGTCTATCACATTGCAGGGCGAGGTGATTCTTCCGCAGTATGACTATACTCAGTTGGAACTGCTGTGTGATAGTTTCTACGTGATGAAGGTGGGCTCAAGGCGCGGCGTGGTGACCAGTAGCGGACGTCAGGTGGTGCCGTTCCAGTATTGGACGCTGAACTTCAAGCGAATAAGCGATGGGCTGATATTCGGCTTGCAGAATAATGCTGGTACGGGCAAAGTCGACGTTTGGAGCACATTGGGACAGAAGGTGTGCGAACTGAATAACGTGCAGTTTATGGATGCCGTCTATCTGTCGCGTGACAACCATGTGGCGGTCTATTGTAAGCAGACAAACCAGAAAGAAGAGGTGGAACAGCTGTTCTACCCCGACGGGAAGCCCGTGACGGCAGACAATGCCGGCGAAGGTGACCAGCACCCGTGGATACCCATTGCTGACCTGGACATGAACAACGGGATGGACAATATCAGTTTTCACAACAATGTGTGGGTGAAGTTGTTCTGGAGCTTCTTTGAGAAAAAGAAGTATAACGATGCGTTGTTCTGTATTAGTTTCTATGACAGTCACGACCGTCAGGCTTTGTGTTCAGATATGTCGATGCCCAACTTCATCACGTTTACCTCGATTTTGGACTGCTATAAGAATCTGAGCATGTATGAACCGCTGGTTCATATGGTGCAGGACAACGCGATGGATCACCGTCTGCCAAGGGGACTGGTGTTCAACATCGATACAAAGCAGGTGGAATCGACGCTGGAACTATTGTATAACGGTGTGGAACAAGACTACCTGTTGGGAATGGTAGACGATGTGAACGCGCTGTATAGCAGTTCGCTGGCCGGTTACCAAGCATCGGTGGAACGCCGTCAGGCAAATGCACAGATGTGGATGACGGTGATGGCTGCTTCAGCACAGGCTCTGACAACGACACTTGACAATTTAGCCAAGGCGGATGATCGTAACAGATCTAAGCCTTCCACCCGTCGGACTGGCAAAGCTACGGGCAGCAAGTCATCGGCAAGCGTAGACACCTCGTCGGCTGATGAGGAGGAGAAGGAAGATGAACCTCGTCGTCCGCGCGACACATCGAGCATTGACCGTAGAATCAAGGAACTAGAGGAGTCATTGAGGAGTGCCGAGATACGCGAGGCTAAGGAGCACAATACGATGACGGTGCTGCATATACAGAGCCTGAAAGAAAATATCAAGGAACTGAAGAAGTATCGTGAGGAGTTCCTGAAGGATTAAAACTTATAAACCTATTATTATAAACTAATTATTATTGAACATGAAAAAAATTATTGCAATGGTCGCTTTCTGCTTGGCAGCAGTGACCGTGAATGCCCAGGAGACGTTGAATGCCTATGCGCTGACAAAGCCGGGCGTAGTTGTAGATTATGCTTTCTATGCTGCAGCCATGTCGAGCAAACCTAGTTTGCTGGCCTATATGCGCACCACAGTGAAAGCCATTGAAAAGGATGGCGACAACGACGTTGTAGTGACCAACTCGAAAATACTGAACCGTAAGAAGAAGCCCAGTAAGAATGCTGCTTTTTCCGGTTTTGCTGATGGTGCCGATGCCAGTTGCACCTTTACTCAGGGAGCATATACCATCTTCAATGATCCGCTGTTTGGACTGGCTGGACCAATCGAAGAGGGCGGTTTCTTCTTGAAGATTCCTGCAGAGCTGAAGGTTGGCGATAAGCTGGAGAGTGGTTCTATCGAGCAGACAACGAAGGCTCCGATGGGACCTAAGGTGCACAACAGCATTTCGTATGACAACTTCACTGTGACAGCCGAGGAGGATGTTGAGACTGCTGCCGGTGTTTTCCACTGTATCCGCATCGATGGTAAACTGAACGGATCGTTCCAGACAGTCAAACTGAAGGACACCAGCTACACGCTTTGGTTGTCGCAAAATGTGGGCATCGTGAAGGTTGAGGCTGACTACTACAAAGAGTCGTTCGTTATTGACGCTGTCGAAGGACTGTAAAAAAATCGAGTGAGACATGAGGTCTCACTCGATTTTTTTTAGCCTTTATGTCTCCAATGATGTAAAACTAGACTATACAGATTCTTTGTCATATATATAAGTATTACACCAGATGCTCGATGAGATCGGCACGGTCGCCTGGCAGCATATCGATGACAGGAAGCTCTACCATGGTGTAGCAGCCGGGCTGCTGACGCATGGAGGCACGGGCCACGTTGACCAGCACCTGGGCGGTGAGAGCAGGGTTGTTGATGCTCATGTTGAACTCGAAGCGCTGGTTCTGCGTCTTACCAGAGACACCCTTGCGCACGAGGTGAACACCATGACCCATGTCGCGCACCTCATCGACTGAGGCAACCTGGAACACGTGGGTCTCGTCGTTGGCGAAGTAGGGATCGGCCTTGATAGCTGCCGTCACCTCGTCGAGCTTGGCACCATCTTCCAGCTCTACATAGACCATGCGGCGATGGATGCCCTCGCCAAGGGGAATGGTCATTGAGAGAGCGTTCTTCACGCCTGCCTTTGAGCGCACGCAGACGCTGTGACCCATCGACATGCCAGGGCCGAAGTTGGTGTAGGAAAGACCCTTGGGAGCCAGACTTTGCATGAGGGTACGCACGATGGAGTCGCTGCCTGGGTCCCATCCTGCAGCAATGACGCTGACGGTGTTGGTCTTCTTGTTCAGCTCCATCAGACGCTCACGATAACCGCGTATGTTGGTGTGAATGTCGAAAGAATCGACGGTGTTGATGCCCAGCGGCAGAATCTGCTTGGCATACTCCTCGCACGAACGGGTGGGGGTGGCGAGAATGGCTACATCCACGTCCTTCAGTTCGCGGATGTCCTTCACTACCTCGTACTGAGCCAGTTCAGCGGGTTTATCCTGGGCGCCGTTTCTGCGAACCACGCCTGCAATCTCGAAATCCTGTGCAGCCTCTAACGCCTCGATGGTGTAGCGACCGATGTTGCCGTAACCTACGACAGCTGCTCTAATCTTTTTCATTTGTGCTTTGTTTAATGTGTTGTGTTAATGAAATCGCGTGCAAAAATACACTTTTTTCTTCATATGACCAACAAATATGCAATAAAATTCGCGAAAGGTCGTTAATTCTTTTGTATATATACAATTTGAGGAATTATGATTGAATACATTCGGGGCGAGCTGACCGAGCTTACTCCTGCCTTTGCAACGGTAGAGGCCGGCGGGGTGGGCTACGGACTGAATATCTCGCTGAATACTTACAGCGCCCTGCAAGGGGTGAAGCCAACAGCCGGTGGCCAGCCAATAGCCAAACTCTACGTCTATGAGGCTATTCGCGAGGATGCCTATGTGCTCTATGGCTTTTATAATAAAAAGGAACGCGAGATGTTTGAACTGCTCATCACCGTGAGTGGAGTGGGGGCTAATACGGCCCGTATGATGCTGTCGTCGATGAGTGTTGCAGAACTGTGCAATGCCATCTCTACGGGTAATGCCCGTCTCATTCAGAGCATCAAGGGCATCGGTAAGATGACAGCTCAGCGCATCATCGTCGATCTGCGTGACAAGATTGTGACGACAGGCGTCTCTGACGAGATTCCCGCTGGCGGACAGATTGCCGCTCCTGTGAACAATGCTGTGAAGGACGAGGCTGTATCGGCCCTGACGATGCTGGGCTTTGCGCCTGCACCCACCCACAAGGTGGTGGTCAGCATCCTTGAGCAGCAGCCCGACCTGCCTGTGGAACAGGTGGTGAAGCTGGCATTGAAACAAATCAAGTGAAACTGAGAACTGAGAGGTGAAAACTGAGAATTGAGAACTGAGAGGTGAGAATTGAGAATTGAGAATTGAGAATTGAGGTTATGAGGAAGCTATTGATGATACTCCTGATGTGTTGCGTTAGTCTGGTCGCTGTTGCCCAGACCAACCAGCCTGCCTCAACCCCTAAACCTCAACCCTCAAACCAGATTAAGGCACAGCCGAAGGGCTTAACTGTCGAGGACGAAAGCATCCCTGACTCGCTGTTGCATGCCCGTTGGAGGATACAACCCACGGCACCTCTCTATCAGACCGACCTCGATTCGAGCGCCCTCGACCTGAAGATGCCTGAGAACGTGAAGCAGCAGGTAGAGTACGACGACTCGCTGAACCTCTACTATATTGGTTCTAAGATAGGTGAAGGCTATCTGAATGCCCCCATTGTCATGACGCCGGCAGAATACATGAAGTGGAGTGAGCGTCGTGAGCGTGAGATGTTCTTCAGGAAGAAGGATGCCGAGAACGTGAAGTCGAAAGGTACCAATAAGTTTGACTTCACCGATATGCAGTTCGACCTGGGACCTGCCGAGAAGATCTTCGGTCCTGGTGGTGTGAGGGTGAAGACACAGGGTACTGCCGAGCTGAAGGTGGGTGCCACGCTGAAGAACATTGACAACCCGTCGCTGCCTATCCGCAACAGGAAGACGACCAGCTTCGACTTCGATGAGAAGATCAACCTGAGCGTCAATGGTAAGGTGGGCGACAAGGTGAACATGAACCTGAACTACAACACCGACGCCACCTTCGACTTTGATACCAAGAACCTCAAGTTGAAGTATGACGGCAAGGAAGATGAGATCATCAAGTTGGTGGAGGCCGGTAATGTGACCTTCCCCTCCAACAACTCCCTGGTGCAGGGTGCCTCGTCGCTCTTCGGTCTGCGTACCGATATGCAGTTTGGTAAGCTGAAGCTGCAGACGGTGGTGTCGCAGAAAAAGTCAACATCGAAGAGCGTCTCGTCGAAAGGCGGCACGCAGACCACGCCCTTCGAGATTGACGTTGCCGAATACGAGGACAACCGCCACTTCTTCCTCTCCCACTATTTCCGTCAGATCTACGACAAGGCGATGACAACGTTGCCCAACCTGACGACAGGTATCAAGATCAACCGTGTGGAGGTGTGGGTGACCAACAAAACAGGTACCACCTCCAATACCCGTAATATTGTGGCATTCAGTGAGTTGGGCGAGGGCACCTACATCCAGAACCCCATGTGGAACGCTACGGGAAGCGAGCTGCCCAGCAACCAGGCCAACAACCTGTATGCTACCATCGTCGGTCAGATAGACGCAGAGTCGCGAAGTGTCGATCAGGTGACAGCCGGACTGGAGGCTATCAACGGTCTGACGGGTGGTGTCGATTACGAGAAACTGTCGTCGGCACGTCTGCTGAACTCGAGTGAATATACCGTCAACACTGCTCTGGGCTATATCTCGCTGAAGACAGGTCTGCAGACCGACCAGGTGTTGGCTGTGGCCTTCGAATATACCTATGGCGGACAGACCTATCAGGTGGGTGAGTTCTCTACCGATATCACACAGACCAGCAACTGCTTGTTTGTCAAGGCATTGAAGAATACCTCCAACAACCCCACGCAGGCCAACTGGCGTCTGATGATGAAGAACGTCTATTACCTGGCACAGACCGTTGAGAGGGAGAAGTTCCGTCTGGACATCAAGTACCAGAGCGACACCACAGGTACTTATCTGACCTACCTGCCTGAAGAGCAGCTGAAATCGACAACGCTGCTGAAAGTGATGGGTCTGGACCGCTTGGATGCCAACATGAAACCCCACGCCAACGGACAAGTTGACTATGTGGATGGCTACACGATATCAGACGGTCGCGTGTTCCTACCTGCTGCTGAGCCCTTTGGCGACTATCTGCGAAACTATCTGGAAAGCAAGGGTATGGGGGCACTGGCCGACAAGTACTGCTTCGACCAGCTGTACGACTCTACCAAGACCGTAGCCCGTCAGAACGCTGAGAAAGACAAGTTTATCCTGACAGGTCAGTATAAGGGAACCAGTGCCAACGTCATCTCGCTGGGTGCCTACAACGTGCCTCAGGGTTCTGTGAAAGTGACGGCAGGTGGCGTAGAGCTGCAGGAAGGCTCAGACTATAGCGTCGATTACTCGGCAGGCGAGGTGACCATCCTCAACCAGAGCATCATTGATGCGGGTACCAATGTCAGTGTGTCGCTGGAAGACAATACCAGCTACGGCATGCAACGCAAGACGATGTTTGGCGTGAACTGGGAATACGACTTCAACAAGAACTTCACGTTGGGTGGTACGCTGATGCACCTGCAGGAGCAGGCCCTCACAACAAAGGTGTCGATGGGCGAGGAACCCCTGAACAATACCATCTGGGGACTGAACCTGAACTGGAAACAGGAGTCGCAGTGGTTGACGAATATGCTGAACAAGCTGCCCCTGCTGCATGTGACCCAGCCCTCGCAGATCACTCTGACAGGTGAGTTTGCCCAGCTCATAGCTGGCAAGGCCCACGGCACGCAGGACAACGCTTCCTATATCGATGACTTCGAGAATACCAAGAATCTTCTCGACGTGAGCGATCCCAAGGCATGGGTGCTGTCGAGTGTGCCAACGATGTTCCCCAACCACGACGACAAGACATCGGTGGCCAGTGGCTATAACCGTGCACGTCTGGCGTGGTATAATGTGGACCCCATCTTCACCCGTCGTTCGTCATCGCTGACACCAGCCCATATCAAGAGCGACCTGGAACAACTCAGTAACCACTATGTGCGCGAGGTTTATGTGCGTGAACTTTATCCCAACCGCGACCAGTCAACCTACAACGGTGCTACCTCGACGTTGCCCGTACTCAACCTGGCCTACTATCCGCAGGAGCGCGGACCTTATAACCTGACCACCCAGTTCAACAGCGACGGTACCCTGCGCAATCCCTCCCAGATGTGGGGTGGTATGATGCGTCGTCTGGAGACTACCGACTTCGAGCAGGCTAATATAGAATATGTGGAGTTCTGGCTGCTCGACCCCTTTATCTATACCCGTAAGGACGGTACGGCGGCCCGTCATAGTGGTGAGTTGTATCTGAACCTGGGTGAGGTCTGCGAGGATGTGCTGCGCGATGGAAAGAAGTTCTATGAGAGCGGCATGCCCGTTGACGGCACTACAGCCTTTGATGAGACACAGTGGGGTAGGATTCCCCAGCAGGCCACCCAGACCTATGCCTTTGCCACCACCAGCGGCTCGCGCGAGAAACAGGATGTGGGTCTCAACGGTCTTACCAACGAGGAGGAACGTACCTTTGCCACCTATGCTGATTGGCTGAACGAGGTGAACGGCATCGTGCAGAACGATTCCGTGTTGCAGTCATGGCAACAGGACCCTGCAGGCGACGACTACCACTATTTCCGTGGCTCAGACTATGACCGTGAGCGCCGCAGCATCATGGACCGCTATAAGCTGATCAACAACCCGCAGGGTAACTCGCCTGCCAGCGATGACCAGACAGAATCTTACGACACCTCCTATAAGACCGGTCCCGATGTGGAGGATATCAACCAGGACTTCACCCTCAATGAGTACGAGCGCTACTACCAGTACCGCATACCCATCAGCGACGACGAGTTGCAGGCCTATAACAGTGGCATGAAGTCGGAGGACAGCTATATCGTGGACCATCGCGACTATAATGCCAAGTTGCGCAACGGCGACTCCACCACCGTACGCTGGTATCAGTTCCGTGTGCCTCTGGCAGAATATGAAGAGCGCGTGGGTAGCATCAACGACTTCACTTCGATACGTTTCATGCGTATGTTCCTGACGGGTTTCGAGGAGCCTATCGTGTTGCGTTTCGGTTCGCTCGACCTGGTGCGTGGCGAGTGGCGTCAATACAAGCAGAACCTCCAGACATCGGCAGGTACTGAGACGGGTGTGCTGGAGATGAGTGCCGTGAACATTGAGGAGAATACAGACCGCAAACCTGTGGCCTATGTCCTGCCTCCAGGCATCAGCCGTGCTACCGACCCCTCACAGCCCCAGCTTACGGAGAACAACGAGCAGGCACTTTGTCTGACGGTGAAGAACTTGTCGCAGAACGAGTCGAAGGCCGTCTATAAGAACACCAACCTCGACCTGCGCCAGTACAAGCACATGCAGATGTTTGTGCATGCCAACTATCTGGTGCCTAACAATACCAACCTTGAAGACTACCAGTTGGCAGTGTTCATCCGTCTGGGTTCCGACTACAAGAGCAACTACTATGAGTATCTCATACCCCTGAAGCTGACGCCCGAGGGCAACTACCGATGGAATGTGCCTACCGACCGTCCGCTGGTATGGCCTGAGGAGAATATGCTCGATATTGATATGAGCATCTTCACCCAACTGAAGAAAGCCCGCAACAAGGCACGTGCACAGGGTACGGCCAGCTATACGCAGCTCTATTCCGACTATGATCCCAACAAACCCAACAACAAGGTGTCAATCATCGGTAACCCGTCGTTGGGTGAGGTGAAGACGATGATTATCGGTGTGCGCAACCTCTCCAGTGGCATGAAGTCGGGTGAGGTGTGGGTCAATGAGTTGCGACTGAAGGATGCCCGCAATGAGGGCGGTTGGGCTGCCAACGGTACCATGAACGTGCAACTGTCGGACTTCGGTAGCGTGAACATGACTGGACGTTATATCACTGAGGGCTTTGGCGGACTGGAAGAGACCGTCATGCAGCGAAATACCGACAACCAGATGTCGTACTCGATAACCACCAATCTGGAGCTGGGTAAGCTGTTCCCTGAGAAGGCCAAGGTGACGGCACCGCTGTACTATTCCTACACCAAGGAGACCGTCAGTCCGAAGTATAACCCGCTGGATACCGATATGGAACTCGACGATGCGCTTGACGCTGCTGCCAACCGTCATGAGCGTGACTCAATAGAGTCGATGGCAGTGACAAAGAATGTGTCGCGTAACTTCTCTATCTCGAATGCACGTGTGGGCATCAAGAACAAACGCCATCCCATGCCCTACGACCCTGCCAACTTCGCCTTCAGCTATAGTCATTCGCATCGTAACACCACTGGCGAGACCACTGTCTATGAGAATGATGACCAGTGGCGTGGCTCACTGAATTATACCTACTCGCCCGTCTATAAGACGTGGGAGCCGTTCAAGAATATCAAGTCGAAGTCCAAGTGGATGAACTTCCCCAAGGCCCTGGGACTGAACTACCTGCCGCAGAGCATCTCGTTCAACTCCGAACTGTCGCGCAGCTACTACGAGTTGCAGGAACGTGACCTGGAGAATACAGAGAACCCCAACCTGCCGCTGACCTTCTCGGAGCAGTTCCTGTGGAACCGCGACTTCTCCCTGCGCTGGGACCTGACGAAGAACCTCCACATGAACTTCCAGTCGGCAACCCATGCAGAGATAGAAGAACCCTACACGCCCATCAACAAAGACCTCTATGCCGACAGTTACCAGGCATGGAAAGACTCCGTGTGGACATCCCTGAAACACTTTGGTGTGCCCCTCGACTACCAGCAGACGTTCACAGCCAGCTATCAGCTGCCGCTCGACAAACTGCCCATCTTCGACTGGATGAAGGCTGATGCTTCCTATAATGCCACCTATTCATGGCTGCGTGGTACGGAGCTCGACGACGGCACTTCGCTGGGTAATACCATCCAGAACAACCGCAACCTGAACATCAACGGATCTATCAACTTCGAGACGCTCTACAACCATATCCCCTTCCTGAAGAAGACCAACGAGCGTTTCAAGAAACAGGCCCAGACGCAGAAGAAGACAGAGTCGAAGAAGAAAAACGACTCCAAGAAGAAGGATGCTGCAGGCGACAAGGGTGATGATAAGAACGCCCAGAAGGATGCCGACAAGGAGAAGGCGGCACTGCCCAAGAACAAGAACACCTTCCAGAAGGAGATCACCATTCTGCCTGACAGCGCCATCACCGTGCAGCATGGTAAGAAGTCGAAACGTCTCATCGTCTCGGCAAAGACCAAGGACGGCAAGACCTATCCTATTAAGTATAAGGTGGTTGACGACAACAAAATCCTCATCAAGCCTACAGGCGACAGCCTCCAGCTGAAGCTGAACGTCACCGCCAAGGAACCGCTGGACAACCAGTGGTGGTACAACGGTGCCCAGCAGGCGGCACGCTTCCTCATGATGGTGCGCACCCTTAACGTCAGCTACCGCAACCAGTACTCTATGCAGTTGCCAGGCTTCATGCCCAATATTGGCGATGCCTTCGGACAGCGTACAGGAGGTGTGATGGCACCAGGTCTCGACTTCGCCTTCGGACTCTCTGGCGACAGCTATATCGACAAGGCTATGGAGAACAACTGGCTGCTGTGCAACGACAATGTGGCAACACCTGCCAACACGTCGGCTACCGAGGACCTGCAGATCAAGGCCACATTGGAGCCTGTGCGCGACCTGAAGATAGATCTCTCTGCCACTCGTACTGTCAACAAGACGAAGAGCATCCAGTATATGTATGCCGGCACGCCTTCCACCTTTGGAGGAACGTTCACCATGACGACCATCTCCATCAAGAGTGCCCTTGAGGGTATGGGCGATGCCAACAACGGCTACTACTCGAAGACCTTTGAGGAGTTCTGCGGAAAGATAGCCTCCTTCCGTGACCGTGTGCAGGCACAGTATCCTGATAACTCCGGAAACTCCGGAAATTCCGGATTATCCGGAACGTCCGGAATATCCGGCGTGAACCCTGTTGATCCCTACAGCGCCGACGTGCTCATCCCTGCCTTCCTGTCAAGCTATACGCTGGGTGGCAGCAACTCGCTCGACATCTTCCCAGCCATCACGCGTCTGCTGCCCAACTGGACGCTGCGCTATTCGGGTCTCTCCAAGCTGCCCTGGCTGCGCGACCACTTCAAGAGCGTCAACATCAACCATGCCTACAAGAGCATCTATAGTGTGGGTTCCTATGCTTCCTACAGCTCGTGGCAGGAGTATATGGGTGACCTGGGTTACGTGCAGGCTGCTGACGGCAGTTATACGCCTTCGTCCATGTATGACATCTCTACTGTTAGCATCAACGAGGCTTTCTCACCGCTGCTGGGTCTCGACGTGACGTTCAACAACAACCTCACAGCCAAGGTTGAATATAAGACCACCCGCGTGCTGAATCTCTCCATGACCTCTGTACAGATCAACGAGTCGAAGTCGAAGGACTGGGTCATCGGACTGGGTTATAAGATTAGCAATTTCAATATCTTCGGTTCGGGCGGTGGTCATCGTAAGGTGAAAGGTGGAAAAAACAGCAAGAACGCGAAGAACGAGAATGAGAAGCAGATCAAGTCGAATAGCAAGGGCGTGAACCACGACCTGAACACCCGTCTTGATATATCCTTCCGCAACCAGGCTGCCATCACGCGCGACATTGCCACGGGTGTGTCTTCGGCCAGCAGCGGTAACTCGGCTCTGAAGATCTCCATCTCGGCTGACTATACCCTGTCACGCTTCCTCACCCTGACCGCCTACTACGACCGTCAGACCAATACGCCGTTGCTCTCCAGCAGCAGTTATCCTACCACCACACAGGACTTCGGCATTTCCATGAAATTCTCGCTGACGCGTTAACAATGTACAATGTATAATGTACAATGAACAGAGAACCTCATCCTTTTGTATTGACCCTGTTGCAATGGTTCCGTGAGAACGGGCGCCAGTTGCCTTGGCGTGATACCAGCGACCCCTATGCCATCTGGCTGTCAGAGATCATCTTGCAGCAGACGCAGGTGAAGCAGGGATGGGCCTACTGGGAGCGTTTCATGCAACAGTGGCCTGCGGTGGAGCGATTGGCAGCAGCCTCTGAGGATGAGGTGCTGCGCCTGTGGCAGGGACTGGGCTATTACAGTCGTGCCCGCAACCTCCACTTTGCTGCCAAACAGATTGTGGCGCTGGGTGGTTTCCCTACGACTATCGAGGGTCTGCGCTCGCTGAAGGGTGTGGGCGACTATACGGCGGCAGCCATCGGTTCCATTGCTTTCGGTCTGCCAGTGGCTGTGGTCGATGGTAATGTGTATCGTGTGCTCAGTCGCTATTTTGGCATCTCTACGCCTATCAATACCACGGAAGGCAAAAAGGAGTTTGCGCTCTTAGCACAGGAGCTGGTCTCTGGGTTGTCCGGAAAGTCCGGATGTCCCGGAGATTCCGGTAACTCCGGAAATTCCGGCATTTACAACCAGGCTATCATGGACTTCGGTGCTCTGCAGTGTACACCAGCGGCACCCCGCTGTGCTGATTGTCCTTTGCAAGAATCGTGTGTGGCCCTGCGTGAGGGTAGGGTGGGAGAGCTGCCCGTCAAACTGAAGACCTTGAAAGTCAAAGAGCGCCACCTGACCTATGTCTATATCCGCTGTCAGGGCTATACCGCCATCCATCGTCGTCCTGCAGGCGATATCTGGCAGGGTCTCTACGAACCGTTGATGATGGAGGATGGTCAATTATCCATTATCAATCATCCATTATCCATTAACAATGGTCCATCATCCATTGACAAACATTGTCAATTGCTTCGCCAGAACGTGAAGCACGTCCTGACACACCGTGTCCTCTATGCCGACTTCTACCTCTTTGATACCGACGAGCGTCCAGTCTTGCCCTCCGACTACTTCTGGATCAAGGAAGCCGAACTCGACCAGTTTGCCCTGCCTCGTCTCGTTGAGAAGCTGCTGGCACTCCTCCCATAGCCGTTTTGTTAAAAAAATCATGTGCGGCAGCAAATTATTCACTTTTCACTCTTCACTTTTCACTTAAAAATATTACCTTTGCAAGCAGAATGCAGAAAAAAGACATAGCCATCAGTGTGCTGTTGGCAGCGCTGGCCATAGTGCTGCTGGTGCTCTGCGTGCGTAGCGTGACCAAAGAGGTGCAGCGCGAAAAGAAACAAAAAGAGTTTATCGAACATGTCAGAAACAACTAACCTCAGACAACGAATGACCATCCGCATAGGACGCGGCACCCTGTCGTTTGCCACGCCTTCTGAAGATGGCGATAGCATCATATTCGAACCCTATGTGGTGAAGAGCGGCATCTCCATGGCTGCCAACCTGCGTGACGCTTTCAAGAAGGCCGACCTGTTGCTGGATACTCCGCCGCGGGTGCGTGTGCTCTACGATGGTGACGTGCTGATGGTGCCTGTCGAGTTGTTTCAGGAAGATACCATGGAGACGATGTATCGTCATGCCTTCCCTAGCAAGGAGCAGGAGATAGTCTATTACAATGTGTTGCCCGACCTGAATGCCGTTGCTGTGTTTTCGATGAACCGTGACCTGCGTCTTGTCATCGACGACCATTTCAAGGATGTGACGCTGGTGGCTGCCATCAGTCCCGTATGGCGCCATCTACACCAGCGCAGCTTCACGGGCAACCGCCATAAGCTCTATGCCTACTTCCACGAAAAGCAGATAGACATCTTCAGCTTCCAGCAGAACCGTTTCAAGTTCTGTAACTCGTTTGCGGCAGGCCGTCCCCACGACTCGCTCTATTTCCTGCTCTATGTGTGGAAGCAACTACAGTTGCAGCCCGAGCATGACGAGCTGCATATCGTGGGCGACATTCCCGAGCAGCAGTGGTTGCTGAGCGAACTGAAGAAATACCTGCAGAAGGCTTACGTCATCAACCCTGTTGCCGACTTCAATCAGGCTCCTGTCACTCAGATCAAGGGTATGCCCTACGACATGCAAACACTATTTGTCAAAGGCAGGTAAGGAATTCTAAATTATAAATTCTAAATTATAAATTTCCCTTGAGGATCATTACAGGAAAATATAAAGGACGTCATTTCGACATTCCCCGTACCTTCAAGGCGCGGCCCACTACCGATTTTGCCAAGGAGAACATCTTCAACGTGCTCATTCAGTATGTTGACTTCGATGGTGCCAAGGCTCTCGACCTCTTCTCGGGTACGGGCAGCATCACCCTCGAACTGCTGTCTCGTGGCTGTGCCCATGTCACCAGCATCGAACTGGACCGCGACCATCACCGCTTCATCTGTGAATGCACAAAAAAACTCTCAATTCTCAATACTCAATCCTCCATTCTTCGTGCCGACGTCTTCCGCTTCCTGAGGTCCTGCCGTCAGCAGTTCGACTTCATCTTTGCCGATCCCCCCTACGCCCTCAAGGAACTCTCCCGGCTGCCAGATCTCATCTTTAGGGATACGCAGCCTACTACGGCGGAAGCAAATTGTTCACTTTTCACTATTCCCTCTTCCCTTTTATCTCCCGACGGCGTCTTCGTTCTGGAGCATGGCAAGGACCACGATTTCTCCCAGTATCCCCACTTTGTGGAGCACCGTGCCTACGGCAGCGTCAACTTCTCGCTGTTTAAATAAAAGTTAAAATTCTGCTGGCGGCAGCAAATTGTTCACTCTTCACTCTTCACTTTTCACTTAAAATCATTACCTTTGCACCCACTATCATCTGGGGTTGACTGGATTTGACGGCAAGACGAGATGGTACGTAAGCACGCGGAGCTGGGCTATGGGAGGCTCCTTAATCTCTTCTGTAGGATAATTAATTGGCAACAACGAGTATGCTCTCGCTGCTTAATCGAAGCATAGTAGATTAGAGCTTTATTCGCTTACAAGGTAGGCGAACGAGACATCGCTCCAAGGGTCTGGTTCCGAATCCGAGGGTCAAGCGGTGCAGTAAACATCGGAAATAGTCTGTCGGGCGCTCCGACTGTCAGATGAAGCTTTAGGAGATAAGGCTGTGGTTGGTGGCTTGGGTCTTGCCACAGCACGAAAACGAAGTCCAAGATAAGCGTGTAGAAAGCGTATGGTTTCCTTGTGCGGACGAGGGTTCGACTCCCTCCAGCTCCACCATTAACACAAACAGAAAATATGTGCGGAATAGTTGGTTATATTGGTAAGCAGCAGGCTTATCCAATACTTATTAAGGGACTCCGTCGACTGGAGTACCGTGGTTACGACTCTGCCGGTGTGGCACTTATCAACGCTGGCAACGAACTCAATGTCTATAAGGCGAAAGGAAAGGTTGACAACCTCACGGAGTATTGCTCCGACAAGGATGTCTCTGGTTGCATAGGTATTGCCCATACCCGTTGGGCCACCCATGGTGAGCCCTCGGCGCGCAATGCCCACCCCCACTATTCGCAGAGCCACAATCTGGCCATCATCCACAACGGCATCATCGAGAACTATGCCGACATCAAGGCCAAGCTCAAGGCGAAGGGTGTGGAGTTCAAGAGCGATACCGATACCGAGGTGCTGGTGCAGCTGGTGGAGTATATCATGGTGAAGAAGAAGCTCACCCTCCTCGAGGCTGTTCAGGTGGCCCTCTTCCAGGTGATTGGCGCCTACGCCATCGCTATCGTTGATAAGCGTGACCCCAGTCAGATTATTGCTGCCCGCAAGCAGAGTCCGCTGGTGGTGGGTATCGGTCAGGATGAGTTCTTTCTGGGTTCTGACGCCAGTCCTATCATTGAATATACCGACAAGGTGGTGTACCTCGAGGATGGCATGATTGCCGTCATCCGTCTGGGTGAAGAGCTGAAGGTGATGAGCATCCTCGGCGAGGAGCAGGAACTGAAGGTGAAGAAGGTGGACATTGACCTGGGACAGATTGAGAAGGGCGGTTACGACCACTTCATGCTGAAGGAGATCTTCGAGCAGCCCGAGTGTCTCACCAACTGTATGCGCGGACGCATCAATGTGGAGGCCGACCACGTGACGCTCTCAGCCCTCATCGACTATCGTCGCCAACTGTTGGAAGCCAAGCGCATCGTCATTGTGGCGTGTGGCACCTCGTGGCATGCCGGTCTCATCGGCAAGCAGCTCATCGAGACTTTCTGCCGCATTCCCTGTGAGGTGGAGTATGCCTCCGAGTTCCGCTATCGCAACCCCGTAGTCACCTGCGACGATGTGGTCATTGCTATCTCCCAGAGTGGTGAGACTGCCGACACCCTTGCTGCCATCCAGTTGGCCAAGGAGAAGGGCGCCTTCATCTATGGCATCTGCAATGCCATTGGCTCCAGCATCCCCCGTGCCACCGATACCGGTACCTATATCCACGTAGGTCCCGAGATTGGTGTGGCCTCCACGAAGGCTTTCACCGGTCAGGTCACCGTGCTCACCATGTTTGCCCTTGCTCTGGGCGAGGCCAAGGGAACCATCAACCGTGATGAGTACCTGAAGGTGGTGAAGGGCCTCAGCCGCATTCCCGAGACCATCAAGGAGGTGCTGAAGACCAACGAAAAAGTGCGCGACCTTGCACGCACCTTCACCTATGCCCACAACTTCCTCTACCTGGGTCGTGGCTATTCCTATCCCGTAGCCCTCGAGGGTGCCCTGAAGCTGAAGGAGATATCCTATATCCATGCCGAGGGCTATCCTGCTGCCGAGATGAAGCACGGTCCTATTGCCCTCATCGACAGCGACATGCCCGTTGTGGTCATTGCCACACATAATGCCATGTACGAGAAGGTGCTGTCTAATATCCAAGAGATTAAGGCCCGTCAGGGACGTGTCATCGCGCTGGTGTCCAAGGGCGACGACACCATCAGCCGCATTGCCGACGAGGTGGTCGAGCTGCCCGACGTTCTGGAGTGCCTGGAACCCCTTGTGGCCACCATCCCCCTGCAGCTCCTGGCCTATCATGTGGCGGTCTGCAAGGGCAAGAATGTGGACCAGCCCCGCAATTTGGCAAAGTCGGTTACCGTTGAGTAACCGACTTTTTTCTTGTCACCACGTCTCGTTACAGGCCTTCAGCGCTTTCTGCGAAGGCTCATGACCATCACTGGCTGCCTTCTTCCACCATTTGACGGCCTCCTTGTAGCGTCTCGGTGGTTTTGTTAAACATAAAAGTAGGAAAGTAGGAAATGCGGAAAGTAGACATTAAGCTGTTTTGGGGCGTGAGAGAGAATTCCTACTTTCCTACTTTCTTACTTTCTCATTAAGTTCCTACATACCGCCCCTGCGGATGGTGAGGCGAATGGCCTCGGGGTGGGAGAGGATGAAGGCAGCGACATCGCTGACCACACAGGCGAGATAGCCGCCACCGCCTGCGCCAGGCATCTTCCAGGCAAGTACCTGGTCACGATACTGGTCGATGTAGCTTTGTACCGTGCCCTGAATCATGGCGGGGAACATGGCGGTTTGGGCCTGGAAACTGGCTTGATAGGCTGCAGCAAAGGCCTGCAGGTCGCGGTTCATGATGGCCTGCCAGCAGTCGTCGGCAGCCTTGGCCAAGGCCTTTACTTTCGTCTCTGTGATGTCTTTGCCATCCACGACTGAGCATCTTGGTCGGCGCGGTTCCATGGGAATCATCGCCAAGTGGTTTTCCAGCCAACTGAGGATGGGCTCGTCCTGGCAACTCTCTATCTTCTCGGGCCAGAAGCGGTTGTTGTAGTAATGGCGGCAGAGACCTGGTACACAGATACCGATGGCGTCCTGTGCACCGCTGATGATGCCTGCGCTGCGCTCAGGATCGTTCTCAAAGCAGAATACGAGCTTGGCTAGCATCTCGGGGGCCATATTGGGCAACTGATAGGGCCATATCTTCTTGATCATGTTGCGCGTTGATGTGGACAGACCGCAACGCTCGCGAATCTCGAAGGTGGGCTCCAGCGAGATGGTGATGGCCCAGCCTGGGGCATACTGCGACACGTAGGGTTGGTCTATCCACGTGCCTGCAAGGTCAAGACGGGTGGGTATCTGGCTCTCCGTCTTCTTCAGGTCGGTACTGCTGCGTGCGGTGAGTCCCTCTTGGGGCACGCGCTGCAAGACGACATACTGTATGCCGCGTTCCTCGCAGAAACGGCGCTTCTCGTCATTGCCGCCGTCCTCGTTGACCACCAGGATGTCGGGCTTCAGGAAATCGACGGTGGGCACAAAGTCCATGATGCCGCTGCCGGCATTGATGAAGGCGTCCTTCACATAGCGGATGCTCTTGACCATGAAGAGGCGTTCCTGTTCGCTGTACACGGTCTTGTGGTTCTTGTAGCTGAGGATGGTGGCATCGCTGCCAATGCCCACATAGAGGTCGCCATAGGCTGCTGCCTGCCGGAAGAACTCTACGTGACCGCTATGTAGCAAGTCGTAACATCCCGATACAAATACTTTCTTAGACATTCTCTTATTCTTAATTATTTAGATTCTGATAATTACCGCAAGATAGGCCGACAACTCGACCAAGAGGAACATGGCACCGCAACAGTCGCCCGTATAGCCACGCAGACGACTCCACATGAGCCGGTAGAGAAAATACATGGTGAGACAGGGCAGGAAGACGAGCAACTGCCAGTCGATGAGCGGGTGAAGGAAATAGCTGTAGATGCCGATGGGCAGCAAGCCCTGCAGGGCCAGCAGGATGCCAGCCTTGGTGTTCATGCGACGGTAGATGTTGTGGGCCTTGGAGGTCTCTTCGGTACGGGCATAGGGCAGCATCATCACTAACTGTGCCGACAGCATCTTGGCAAAGGGATCGACAGCCAGGATGGTGAAGGTGGCCAGGAGTGGTCCCATGCTCAGCAGGGTGAAGAACAGCAGGGCTACGTAGAGCACCACGCCGAGCACGCCATAGGTGCCGATGTGGGAGTCCTTCATGATATCGAGGATGCGCTGACGGTCGCTGCCTCCACCACCGAAACCGTCGAAGAAGTCGGCCAGTCCGTCTTCGTGGAGGGCTCCTGTGAGCAGCATGCGGGTTGCGATGGCCAGCAGGACGGCAATGGGATAGGGGAGCAGGTGACTGCCCAGAAAGAGTGTGCCAGCCATGATGCCGGCAGTGAGCCACCCTACCAGCGGCCAGTATTCGACCACAGAGGTGTAACACTCTCGTGGGGGCTGGTGCACACGCCAGAAAGGCAGGCGCGTGAAGAAGATGAAGGCAGCCCAGATGCGGTTAAAAATATTTGGTGATTCTTGCATTGTCAAAGTTGTTCATTTCGTTGACCATTCTCACGGCAGAGTCGATGAGGGGATAGGCACAGAGTGCTCCGGTGCCTTCGCCCAGTCGCAGGCCGAGGTTGAGCAGCGGACGTGCATGGAGGGCATCGAGCATGCGACGGTGTCCGCTCTCGTCGCCACAATGGCAGAAGATCATATAGTGCTGTGAGGCAGGGTAGAGTCGTGTGGCTGCCAAAGCACAGGCCGTCATGATGAAGCCATCGACCAGCACCAGCATCCTGAGCTCTGCCGCCCGCAGCATGGCACCGATGGCTGCCACCATCTCGAAGCCGCCGAAGTAGGCGATGACTTCGTCAGGTGTAGAATGTAGAGTGTAGAGTGTAGAGTTTGCTACCGCCCTTGATAGTGCAGAGCTGGAGCGTGCTACCGCACGAGAGAGCACCTCATACTTATGGCGGATGCCGTCGTTGTTGAGTCCTGAGCCGGCACCGATGCACTCCTCGAGGGGAATGTTGCAGAAGAGGTGCATCCAGATGCTCGACGGCGACGTGTTGCCGATGCCCATCTCACCAATGCTGACGATGTTGCAGCCTTTCTCCTTGCAGGCGTCAACGAGTTCACAGCCCACGCGGATGGACTCATTGTACTCGTCTTCGCTCATGGCAGATTCGTAGAGGAAGTTCTTGGTGCCACGGGCAATCTTTCGGTTGAGGATGGCGGGGTAGGGCGACAGGTCGTAATCCACGCCCACATCGACGATGCTCAGGTCGAAACCGTGCTGCCGGCAGAACATATTCACACCCCCACCGCCACGGGTGAAGTTGATCATTTGTTGCCACGTCACCTCACGGGGACTCACGCTGACACCCTCACGTTCGATGCCGTGGTCGCCTCCAAGCAGCAGGTGACAGGGATGCGTCAAGGCTGGCTGCAACGTCTGCTGCACCAGACATATCTGCATGGCAAGCTCTTCAAGGACGCCTAACGACCCCTTGGGCTTGTTCAGGTTGTCAATCTTTGCCTGGATGACCTGCTCCATGGAGCGGTCGGGCACTTCTATCTTGAATGTTTTCATTCCTGGCTCTTCACTTTTACGGCGATGCCGCTGACCATCAGCAGCACCTCGTCAGCCTTTTGGGCTATGTACTGGTTCATCCATCCTTGCAGGTCGGTAAACTGGCGCTGCACCTTGTCGATACTCACGCCGCCCCAACCAATCTCGTTGGTGACAAAGATGAATGTGGCATCCTGCGACGTGAAACGGTCAAACTCCGTCTGGGCTGTCTCTAAGGCTTGGGCCACATCGTGCGTGTCGAAGAAGAGATTGGTGAGCCACAGTGTCACACAGTCGATGAGCACGACACGTCCAGAGACGTTGTGCTGACTGAGACAACGCTCTTCCTCGATGTTGGTCCACTGTGGTCCGCGCCGCTGCTGATGACGCTCTACACGCTGTCTGAACTCCTCGTCCCAGACGTGGGCCGTCGCCATATAGACGGGCTCCGCACTCAGGCTGAGAGCCAGTCGCTCGGCCTCCTCACTCTTGCCTGAGCGTTGTCCGCCAGTAATCAGTATGATTCGTTTCATCGTGCGCTTTTATCTGACAATCACTTTTTTGTTGCCACGGATATAGAGGCCCTTCTTCAATTGAGAATTGGGAACTGAGAATTGAGAATTAACCCTGCGGCCCTGCAGGTCATAATAACTATGAACTGTGGACTGTGAACTCTGAACAGACTCGATGCCTTCTGTACCAGTTACTGTCAGCGTGCCATTCACGTAGGTGAAGTCATAGTTTTGCGCTTCGGCTCCAGAGACGACGATGTCGTAGGTGCCGGCAGGACTCTGCTCGTTGGCTTCGCAGGTGACGACGGGCTGTTTGGTGAAGACCTCTGACGTCTCGCGGTTGCGGAAGGCGCTGTAGGTAACCTCGAAGGTGGGGTTGGGCTGTCCCACCTCACGGGAGTAAGACTTAGCGGTGACGGTCAACGGCGCCTTGATGATGGTGAACACACCTTCCACATACTGCACGTTGGGCGTAGTCACAGTGCCTGCACTCATCAGGATAGGATACTCACCGGCAATTGAATAGCGGTCTATAGTATCCTTGAGCTCTGCTGTAGGTGTACCCTCAATGGGTGCTCCGTCAACGAAGATGTTGAAGCCAAGTGTAGTACGACCATACTCACGCGAGCCCTTGGCTGTGACAACGGGCTGACCTGTATAGGCCGAGATGTGGTACATGTTGCTCCAACTGCCGTTCTCCGCCTTATAGGCTTCGAGCAATGCAGCAGGCACAAAGAGCGTAGCACTTGTCGGCAGGTTGCTGTTGCCTCGCGCTACCACCTGCTCCTCGTTGTCGATGATAGCATATTTCAGTTCGCTACAGCGCAGGAAGGCATACTTGCCCATCGTCTGCACGTTCTTAGGAATGGCGATGACAGCCAGACTGGAGCAGTCTATGAAGGTGCTGTCAGGGATAGAGGTCAGAGAGGTGAAGTAGCGCAGCTCCTCAAAGGTCTTGATGCCACTCTGCTTTCTGAAAGCAGTAGAGATGTCTGTCACTTCGGCAACCTCCGACTGATGCAGCTCACCATCCTCGTTCTTGTCCCAGTTCTCGATGCATACAGCCTTCGCTTTGTCATCGTTGAAAGCAATGAAGTGGAGCTTCTTGCGAACTGAAGCAAGGGCAGCATTGAAATCATCGATGGTGCTGGCTATATTGTCATAGACGGCCTCTTCCTGTGCAACGTCCGTTCCCTCCTGATGGGCCATCTCAATGAGGGTGGCCAGTTCCTTGCTGGCCTGGTTGATGGCTTTGGCAGCGTTCATGTCCTCTTCTGTGACGAAAGCCCACTGCGTGTAAACGTTTGAGTCGGCAATGTCCCAGTAAAGTCCGTAGGTAGGACTGGCTGCTTCACTCTTGTGGTTCTCATCGATACCCAGATATTCGCCTTCTGTATAGTCGGCATCGTTCTCGGGCACTTGCAGGGTGTAGATGTTCTCACCTGCCAATGCAGTCTTCCAGTAGGCCTTGACCGTTGCGCTTCCATCGCCGAAGCAAGTCTTCACACCTTCACCCACGTTCTTGTCGGTTGAGGTGCGGAAGACGGCCTTTCCAGAGGAAGCGTCCTGCAGATAGTAAACACCCTCGGCCATCGTATTGGTGCGTTTCCACTGGTACAGACGGCCCTTGGTGTCAACGACCGACTGGGTGCCATAGGCTTCGCCCAAGGTGATCAGTTTGTGTGTGCCGATGTTGTAGATATAGCCCGAGACGTTCTCCGTGATGGGTGAGAACTTGGGCTGTGTGGTCATTCGCTTTTCGACAATCTGTCCGAACTGCATCCATACGGGGGCGTTCTCATAAAGGGCTTTGGTGCCCAGCGGCACGTAGAGGGTGCATTGTGACAGGTTGACATTGCCGAAGATGCTCTCACCCAGACTGATGGTTGCAGGGTCGGGATTGCCCACAGTCACCTCGCGCAGGGCTGTACAGTTTGTGAAGCAGTTGTCGCCAATCAGCGATACGTATTCAGGAATGTTGATCTTTGTGATCTTCTTACAGTTGTAGAAGGCACCGTAGTAGATGTGGACGATGTTTTCAGGCAGAACAATCGACTCCATGTTGATGCATCCGTTGAACGTGTTACCATAGATGTCCTTGGCAGAGCTGAAATATTGCAACTCGTCGAAGGTGACGATGGTCTTGTCATCCTGGAAGTAGAACGTCCAACCGAAGTCAGACACGTCGGCAGCCTCCTTGTAGCTCAGCTCGCCGTCAGAGTCGCCGTCGAAATAGGCGATGCACTTGGTGCGCACGTTCTCGTTGGCAAACTCCATGAACTTCAGCTTCTTACGCAGAGAACTCTGAGCAGCCTTGATGTCCTCCGTGCTACTCTCCAGATTGTCATAGACAGCCTGTTCCTCATCATACTTGATGTTACGCTTCTTGGCAGTAGAGATGAGCTTCTCCAGCGTCTGGGCCTCGTTGAAACGTTCCGTGAGTGCCTCGTCGTAGAGCACAAACTGCCACTGACAGTTCAGCGGATGGGCGTCGTAAACCACGTCGTAGTAGGCACCATAGGTGGGTGATGCCGCGCTGCTCTGGTGGTCGGTCTGTACGCCCAGGTATTCACCCGCTACATAGGCGGACTCTGTTGAGGGCACCTGAATGGTGTAGATTTGGTCGCCTGTCTGCTGCACGTTCCAATAGCCGTTGGTGAATGATGAGCCATCTACGAAGCATGCCTTGACGCCTTGTCCCACATTGTCGTCGGTACTGGTGCGGAACAGGTATCTGCCGTTATTGCCTGTGTCGGGTGAGTCGAAGTAGAAGACGCCCTCGGGTTTGCTTGACAGATGGACAGCCTTGAAACGCATGGGTTCTGTGCCAACTACGGCCTGTGTCTTGTAGGCTTCGCCCTTGGTCAGGTAACGACCTGTGCCGACATTATATATATAATAGGTCTTGCCGTTCTCGATGGTTGTAAACTGTCCACCGGAGATGTCGCGTGTCTGCACAATCTTGCCAAAGGTGTTCCATTGGGCTGCCGTCTCGAAGTAGCTCTTCGTGCCCTGCATCACGTGTAGAGTGGCCTTGCTCAGGTCGGTGGTGCCAAATACGGATGTTCCCAGAGTGATGTCGGCAGGATGATAGGTGTTCACAGTGAAGTTGGTGAGTTTGGTGCAACCGGCAAAAGCCTCGTCGCCGATACTGCTCACGCTGATGGGCAGGTTGAAGGTGGTGAGGGCCGTACATCCCTTGAATGTAGCCTTCTCGATGTTGGTGATGTCGTTGGCCAGCTCTATCTCTGTCAGCAGCACACATCCCTCGAAGGCTTCCTCGCCAATGGCGTTGACGCCTGTGGGCAGGTTCACCTGTTCCAGCTTCTTACAATTTTTCAGGGCACGATTGCCTACGGTCTTCAGCGCCTTGGGCAGACGCAGCGTAGTCAGGTTGCTACAGCCGTTGAAGGCATCGTCGCTCAGTGTGGTGATACCCGTGAAATAGTAGAGTTCAGGAAATTTCTTAATGGTGGTATTGCCCTTGAAGGCCTCACCGATAGAGGTAACGGCTGCTGCCTCGTTATAGGTCAGCTTGCCATCGCCGTCGGCATCCCAGTTGGTCACGCAGATTCTCTTCACGGTTGCATCAGTGAAGCTCATGACCTTCTCGCCGAAGTTCTCGGGCTCCAGTCCAATGATGATAGACCTGCCAGTACTATAACCGTCATCACTACCACCAGTGCCCTGTCCGTTGCCAGGCGTCAGGTTGGTCAGGTAGTAGAAGCCGTCGCTCTGTCCGCCCCAACCCCAGTTGATGTAATAGCGCTGGTTCTCGTAACCGCAGGTCAGGAAGGCGTGGCCTACGCTCCAGTCTCCTGTGTAGCCGCCCAGATAGACGGGACGTCCTGCTGCCAGTTCGGTATAAACCAGCTGGTCCAGTTCGTCTTCGCTACCGAAGCTGTTGATATATTTTACAGAGTTGCCATAGCCGAAATATTTCTGGCAGGCTTCTGCCACCTTATAGATTTGAGCACCCGATGAGCTGCTGGTATAGTCCATCTCAACAGATACACCGCAGTAAAGCATCAGTTGGGCTACTGCCTGCTTCTGCAGTTCTGATGCTGAGCCGTAGGTGTCCTTCATGTTGTCCCAGTCGATGGGGGCTCCAGCATCGATGCCAGAAACCTGTAATCCTTTCGTCCATGAGGTGTAGCCAGGAATGGCAGCCTGTGTTTCCGTAACTGACTTCTCACGATTATAGTACAGAATCTGTGCCATTGCCGTTGCCACACAGCCTGTCACAGAACGCGAGCCACCGTCCAGGGGACAGAGGTTGTTGTAGGGTGAGCCCTGACTCCATTTGCAGAACATGAACTGTTCCACCTTGGGATGGTTGGCAGGCAGTTTCAGAACGGGCGCTCCAGCTTGTATGGCCTGAATCTGACGGGTGTAGCTTTCAAGCATGCCCTGCAGCTGTGGCGGCAGCTGCTCATAATCAAACGACCCATTGTCGCAGTAGCCCAGCACATCGATAGTCTGGTCATCGCCCGATACGATGACGAAGCCCCCGTTCTCACCGCGGTCAAACACGTAGTATGCATCAGGAGTCGTTGCTGCCCCCTTCTTGGGCGCCAGTCGTTTCTGACTGGTCACAGCCGACAGTCGTTTCTGTCCGCTCTTATCTTTCAGGAACTGCTCTGCTTTCTGCTTAGCCTGCTCGCGGCTGATAGGATCAGCCTGTGACGACCACACGGTCATCAGACATACGATAATTGCGATTAGAAGTCGTTTCATAAAGATAGTATTTTTTAGATTTTCATTATTTGTGTGCAAAGATACAAAAAAAAACCGTTACAGCATGGCCATAACGTTTTTTTTGCTTATTTTTTTGCTTACTTCAGATACACATTATATATAATGTACGCATGAATTTTGTCATGTATCCATCAAAAGATTGGTCTTTTGGTCATATTTTGGCTTATTTATGGAGTTTTTTGAGCATATCAGTATTTGTTTCGATTTATTTTTGTAACTTTGCCGTCAAGAACTATCAAACAATAGTATTCACATAAAACAAATCAGACCATGACACAAGAAAAGACTATGGACATCAAAGCAGTAAAATTCCGCAAAGACGGATTCTATTCTCAGCCATTCGTATTTGGTGGCGAGGAAGGACAAGAGAAGTTTGACATGAACATCCGCTATCGTGGCAGTCTGCAGAACTATCTGATAGACACCGGCAACGAAGTCATCTTGGTGGATACCGGCCTGCCAGCAGGTTTCCCCGATGGTGCTCCAGAGGAAACGGCATCTATCTATATCGGTAAGAGCATCTGCGACTATATGGATGCTTTGGCAGCATTGGGATACAAACCAGAGCAGGTGACAAAGATACTGCTGACCCACAAGCATGCCGACCACTCAGGAGAGCTGCGCTCCTTCCCCAATGCAAAGATTTATGTCAATGCGGAAGAGATTGGAGCAGACGAACTCAAGGACATTCCTAATATAGTTCCTATTGAGTTCACTGACGGACCTTATTACAATTTCCCTGAGAGTCAGAAGGTCGCCGATGGCGTTTACTTTGTCAAGGCCAAGGGACATACGAATGGCAACAGCCTTATCGTCGCAGAGAACGAGGGATTGTTCTATATGTTCGAGGGAGACATCACCTACGTTGACGAGGCCCTTTATGCAAACAAGCTCTCTGTTGTCTTCGACGATCTGCCAGCAGCTCGTGAGACTATGGACCGAGTACGCGAGTTCGTTCGCAACCAACCTACCGTATATTGCGGCACCCATACGCCACAGGGCTATGAGAACCTGGAGGCCAAGCGTGTGATGGATCTGGACAATCCCGTACCGACGGTGTTGGCAGAGATAGATTTCTCCCAAAAAGAAGATTCCGGCAAGTATATTTGCTCTGTCTGTGGCTATCTGTATGATCCAGCCGAACATGATGGCGTTGCTTTCGAGGACCTGCCAGATGACTGGCGCTGCCCACGCTGCAAACAGCCGAAGACGAAGTTCAATAAAGCATGAAACGCATTAACAACTTTTTATGGACAGAAGTCAGGAAATCATCCGTACCAGTTGGATTGGTATTATAGCTAATGTGTTGTTGGCGGGCTTCAAGGCCGCAGTCGGTATTCTGGCCAGTAGTGTGGCCATCGTGATGGATGCTGTCAACAACCTGAGCGATGCACTATCGAGTGTCATCACCATCGTAGGTACGAAACTCTCACAGCGCCCTGCCGACAGGAAGCATCCTTTCGGTTTCGGGCGCATCGAGTATTTCAGTGCCATCATCATCGCTGTCATTGTGCTGTCGGCAGGTATCACCTCACTTATTGAGTCGGTAAAGAAAATCTTCGACCCTACGGAGCCTTCGTATACGACGACCACACTCGTGGTTATCGTGGTGGCCATCGTAGTAAAACTCATTCTTGGCCAGTATGTCAAGCGCAAGGGTGAACAGCTGAAGAGTGACGCGCTGATAGCTTCCGGCTCGGATGCGCTGTTTGATGCGGTTATCACGCTGGCAACGCTCGTCTCGGCTGGTGTTATGCTTTTGTGGGGCGTGTCGCTCGATGGCATCTTGGGTGCACTGATTTCCATTGTGATCATCAAGGCTGGTATCGAGATGCTGGCTTCGCCTGTCAACGAGCTGCTGGGTACGAGCATTTCGGCTGACTATGCCAAACAGATTCAGAAAGAAGTCTCAGACTTCGAAGGTGTGCATGGAGTCTATGACCTGATACTGCACAACTACGGCCCCGACGTGAAGATCGGTTCACTGCACATCAACGTTTATGACACCATGTCGGCTCACGACATTCACGGACTGACGCGTAAGATTACCATGCAGATGTACGAGCATCACGGTATTATCATGACGGTGGGAGTCTATGCCGTCGCCACAGGCGAGAACCGTCGTACTGAGTTGCAGTCGAAGGTAATGCAGAGTCTTGCTGCCCACAAGGATATTGTTCAGGTGCATGGTTTCTACTATTCAGAGAAAGACAAATATCTCTCTATCGATATCGTACCTGATATTTCCGTTCACGATGACGCTGCCCTCGTCAGCCAACTTACCAATGAGATACAACCTCTGGTGCCTGACACGCAGGTTGCTGTTGTCGTGGACCATAATTATACAGAGTAATACGCCACTTCGCTTCTATGAGTTTGCCAACCATCTGGAGATTCTGAATGCTGGTGGCTTGTATGGAAACGCACGTCCAGAGAATTTCCCAAGTGTGAACGACTATCGCAATCCTCTTGTTGCCAGTGCCATGAAGACGCTGGGCTATGTCAATATGTTCAATCGAGGTGTAGGGCAAGTCCAGACTGACTTGAAGGAAAATGGCAACCAACCCGCAGAGTTCAACGTTAATCTTATCACGGCATTCAAGGTTGATGTGAAAGTCTCACAGAGCTATGCCAACGAGAATGGCGGTAAGGTTGGCGGTGATATCGTAGAAAATGTCGTGGGAAAAGATCTTAATGACGTAGAAAAGCCCTCAGATGTCGTAGAAAATGTCGTAGAAAACAAAGAAAATGTCGTAGAAAACATTCTTGCAAGCATATCTAAGAATGCAACCTCCAGTTCAAAGGTTGCAACCTTGGATGAAAAGGTTGCAAGTTCAGGACTAAAGGATGCAACCTTGAAAAAGAAAATATCGTCCGAAGAAATGGCCATCTACATCTTGGAATACTGTTCCACGTGGCGGACAATGGACGAAATAGCGCAATTCGCAAACAGAGACAAGAACTACATAAGGAATAAAGTCTTGCCGCGACTGTCCGAGAAACTGGAAAAAGAGCATCCAGACGTTCCCAACCATCCCCGGCAGAGATACAGAACCATAGCAAAGGAGTAGCAAGGTTTCTAGAATGAAGAATGTATTATACATATTGATTATGGTGTCGCTCTTGCTATCGTGTAACAGTAGGAAGAATGCTAATGACACAAATCCAAATGGCATGGAGGATGTTGTTATAGACTCCATGCGCCCAGATTCACTTCACCATCCGTCGCCAGATGAATTCACGGATGGCCACATGACGCTGCCCTCGTCAGCCAACTTACCAATGAGATACAACCTCTGGTGCCTGACACGCAGGTTGCTGTTGTCGTGGACCATAATTATACAGAAAATAATTCGACCCATTTTTGACATTTACTACTTTCAAAAAATCTCCGCTTCCAGAGTGTTTACTGCGGAAGCGGAGGATTTGACGCTAAATGTCAAAAAAGTGGGGATTAGAATTGCGTCATTAGAGGAACGATACGTTGGCGGTCCACACCAGCAGGACTAATAGCCCGCGCACGAAGCCGTCGTAATTGTAGTCAGGATAGCGGTGATGATAGTGACGGCCAGCTCCAACACCTTTCGCAAAGGGAAATTCTTCATAGTTGATGAGTTTTTGAGTTAATAAGTTGATGAGTTTTTGAGTTTTTGAGTTTAGGAGTGTAGACGATAGACTTGCTGATCTCCGCGGCGGTAGCAAACTCTACACTCTACACTCTACACTCTACACTCTACACTCGCTTAAGGCTCTTCAGGCTCCACTGGCGTCAGTCCGCCTGAGCTGCTGGAGCTCTCGCCAGGCTCCACATTCTTGTACTCACGGACGCGTACGCCACGGGTCATCTCCTGAACGGTCTTGCCGCCTGCCTCGCGACTGGTGATGGGCTGGAACAGCACGCGCACCTTCTTCACGTTCTGGGCGGTGAAGTCGCTCTCGCTCTCGGCGCCCTCGGTCGAGATGCCGTACTTGAACGTGCCCAGGTAGGGCAGCTTCACGCTCTTCGACTCCTCCATGAACTTCTTCATGGTGGGACCCAGCTCGCTCAGCACTGCCAGGATGTCGGCGCGCTTCACGGTGCAGTTCTCCTGCATCATGTCGGCGATGCGCTCGATGTCCACACACTCGTCGTAGACGGCTCGGCCGTACCACTTCAGGTAAGCCTTCTCGTTCTTGTCGTTCTTGTTCTGATACTTAAAATACTTCAGTGCCATAATTGTAAATGTTTTTGATGGTATTAAATTACTCTTGCGACCAGCTTCATCGGGTGGCCGCCTCCCGCATTTTGTCTCTCATGATTAACGTTACAAAGGTACAAAATTTTTCTGAAACCACCAAACTTTTTCTCAACTTTTTTCGCAAAAAAAGTACACAAAATGAAGGTTTAGCTCGACGGCCCGAAGGGGAAAGTCAACCGTCCCTTTTGTGTACTTTTGAGCGTCTCGTTGGTGTGCAAGGAGCGTCTCGGTGGTCACCAAGAACAGTCGGCTTGCTCACCGCGGAACGTCTCGGCGCTATGCAAGGAGTGTCTCTTTACCTTTCAAGTACATTTCGCTATAGTCCTTGCAGCCCAAGGGTAGTTGATGATGGACCAGCGAGGGCAATACCTCTTTCAGTTGTAGGAAGAGGCGCTCGCCAGGGGCATCCCTGTCAGGCCACATTCCGAATCTAATGGATAATTGAGAATGGATAATGGATAATTGCTCCGCGTCGCGCTTCGTGAGTAGCGTGGCTGAGGGGATGGCGATGGCTTTGTGACCGGCAGAAAGCATGGCCCAGCAGTCGGAGCAACCCTCGGTGATATAGAGCTCGTCGCCAGGCTTTAAGAGGTTCAGCACAGGCAGGTTGTAGATGCCGCATTGCGAGCCTTGCGGGAACTTGAATCGCGGCAAATCGCACAAAGGGTCAGACCCTTTGTGTTGTTTTGCGAGGTTGCGGTTCTGCACGCCAATCAACTGGCCCTCACGATTATAATAAGGTATCTGCAGCCAAAGCACGCCCTGCTTGTCGCGCCATGAGGTGAGGCGGCACCAGCGGACGACGCGAGGATCAAGCCTGCGCTCGTCAAAAAGGAAACGCCGTGCCTCGTCGTTCAGGAAGGGATGCTCGAAAAACCGTTGGTAGCGCGATGCATCGAAAAGCCTCCCCCCAGCCCCCTCCAAAGGGAGGGGGTGAGCTGGTCGCCACTCATCGAGGATGATGTTGTGCTCATCAGCGAGCCAAAGGCAGGCCTCTTTAAAGTTCTTACCGAGATGCTTCATCACCAAGTCGATCGTTCCGCCAGAGGCCCCACAGACAAAGCAGCGGAAGGTGTTGCGGCTGACCTTAAACGATAAACTGGGGTGGCTGTCGTCGTGGAAGGGACACAAACATTTATGTCGTGATACTCGTAATCCGAGTCGCTCTGCGACCCCCTCTATGGGGAGGTCGCGGAGCTTTTGAAGTTCTAGTTTATCCATCAGCGTGTACGGTTTAGGTAAGCCTCGGTTTTGGAATAGAGATCCGTCTCGGCATTGAAGGTAACCAACCCGCGATGCAACCATACACGTAGCTGACGCTTAGTTGCGCTGCCTGTGGGCTTGCCCAGACTCTGGCGAAGCGCATCCAACTGCTGTTCGGTGAACGAGTCGCCTTTGATGTCGTCGAGCATGTTGGGAGGAATGGCTTTCGAGGCATCATCCGTGCTGGTGTCGCCCTCTTTCAGCATATCGCCCAGCACCTGGTACTTGCTCCACAGATCGTGCCATACCAAAAACTCTACGACATCGGCCATCGAACGGCTCCACGTCATGTTGTTCAGAGCCCACATCACGCAGCCTGCCTTCCATGCTGAAATCAGACTTCTCTTACCCATGTCCCAGAGACAGTCGTTGTCCGTCAGGTCACCCAACTCTGCCACATCATCAGACAACCGCTCTATGAGCTTATTCAGCGGACGGATGATATAGCGACCCTTGCAGTTGTCGAGGCGGGCCAGATAGACGTCCAACTTCTCATAGAACTCGTCGCTGAACTTGCCGATATGTGGAATCTTTCCGTCGCGGCCACCACGAGGCTTGTAGGAGAATACCATACGGCCGAGCGTACCATCAAAGAGGTTACCCTTGAAAAACTGCCTTGCACGGACAGGAGTAGTACTGACCGTCAGATTTGTTCTCAAAATCGCAGAGCCCGTGACTCCATCCACCGTAGCACGCAGAGCATTGTAAATCTCCCTGTCCCACATCAGGCGTAGCATCTGAGTTACCTGCCTGTGCGAGCCACACAGGTTGTCCAGCTGCTCAATCTCCTTCAGGTCGATGTAGGTGGTTAGTCCGCCATGCTCCTGACAAGCCATCTGTGCCTTCAGATAGCCAGGCTTGGTAGTGTCAGCGGGCAGGAAACGCAGCAAGGGGAAAACCTCTTCTGACTTAAACTCTTTCGACTGCGAACGCTTCTTGTAAGTCTTCTGATACTGCAGGTACTTCTTCAGTTCTTCTGCATCCTGCTGACGAAAGTCGCGGTTACAAGCCTCAACTATCAACCCCAGTTGCCCCTTGTTTCCTGCGCTGGGAGCTATAAGTGCAACCTGTTGGCCGCACGGTTCGAGCCACTGTCCGCTTGGATACTGAAACTCGGCATTCGAGATACGTGTGCCTATTACAGGAGAAAGTAAAGGCAACAGGGGGTCATGCATGTCTTGACTCGTCTGAGAAATCAGCAGATTGTAAGCTTCTAGGCCTTTACCGAGACGCGGCCCTTTGGGAGCCGTCTGTTTTGTTACGTCGTACATCATATTGAAAATCAATTATTTACGTTAAAATACTATGATTACTTTGAGGCTCAGCGTTTCGCGTTTCAGCGTTTCAGTGGTATATCTGCAGGGTTTCATACTCTTTATTTATTATATAACTTACTTATTATTAGATAGTTACAGATTTAAGAGAGAGGTCGTAACCCCCTTGATGACACCTGAAACGCTTGAAACGCTGAAACGCTTTAACCTTTTAGCCAGTCTACCACTCCATGCCGAATGGTTTCCAGTCCCCTTTCTCTAAGAGGACCATTTTCTTCAGCACTTTCTGTGCGATGTTGCTGGCCTGACGTACCAGCTGCTCGGGCAACTTATGCAGTTCGTCCTCATCGAGCGAGAAATAGAAGTACCACCTGCCGTCCCGTCCGTGCGACAGCGTGCAGTTGTCGTCGCGAAATATAGCTTTGTTCCTGATTCGCTTGGGCAGTTCAGTCATATAGACGTTGCCGTCGCGCATCATCTGTACCTTGCAGTTTCCTGTAAAAGGCTCTGCCTCTACATCCTCACAACACTCAAAGTCGAACGTGTGAAGTCCATTCTCCAACAAGCCTAAGGTCAAAAGACCGTCAAGCATTACCTGATTCTCTGTAGAAATAATAATCTTCTTCATAATCTTGCGAATTTGTGAGTGAAGGATTCGTGTCGGAATTGGCCATTATTTTCACTCTAGAGACTTCCTCCACTACGCCTTCGCCCGATTAATACAATTTGTTACCTACTCAGTGGATAAATGTCCGTAACGGTGATGTCCTGAAACACTTGGCCGTTGTACTCCTTCGTCTGGAACCTCAGTGTCACAACCACAAGGTCGTTCTCATTAAACACCAGCGAGGCTGCATTGCCCAGCACCGAAACAGCGTACTCGTTTTCGTACTTTCCGCCCAGCTCTTTCAGCACCAGGCTGCGCTTGTTCAACACGCCTGTTTCTGATTTTTCACTTTTCACGGAGAACATTTCCCCACTCTTGACTACCTTTAAAATCCTTGTTTCCATAAATCATTTTTTTTGATTAATAATGTTTATTGGTGAAATCGTCTTTGGGGTTTATAGAGCCCGCCGACCTCTGATTTCACTGGCAAAGGTACGACAAAAAAATAGGTGCCTAAAGAAGCTTTAGACACCTATAGAACTTATATAACTTTTTCTATAACTTTAATTCTCTTCGCAGTTCATTGCGTAACTTTATGATACGTGGTGTTGGATTAAAATCATCCCACTTATCTACATGATCTTTATAGATAAGATTGTCGCTGAACGCATTGGAAATAGTGCCTTTGGGACATTTAAAATCCCGTTTATTCTTGTATGGAAGTGCCTCTACTTTCCTCTCAAAAGCAGTCATGTTTAATTTCATTTTGAGGTCATCACGACAAATACAGAACACCACAGCATAGGAACTATTTCCCCAGAAATACTGTTGGCAATTCTCTATAGCACGAGCAAGCATTTCGTCAATTTGTTCGTTTATTCTACTGTCCTGACTGCTGCCTGACATGTTTTCTCGAACAGTATTAATCTCTGCTCTTAACAATTCTAATTGATTATCGAAACAATGGTTATTTGCGTCGTTGACACGCGAAATCATCCTCTCGTTGTCAACCATTGTCGTTAAATTGCAATATTTGTTCTCTTTAACAAACTCCTCCAATCTTTTGCATGCAAACTCTACCTGGGCAGGTAAGAGTGGTTCTTCCTGCGTTGCTATTTCTTCTATAAAGTCAGCAACAGCAATAAACTCCCCATGTTCCTCCCGCTCATCTTCTTCTTTACGAGTTTCTTCATATAGTTGCTTGTAACCACTTATGTTGCTTATTACATCAGTTATCGCTTGGCATGTTTTGAGATGAGGATGCCCTTTTGCTTCTGGATAAACATTGGCTAACAATAAAAAGGCTACAAGAGATACCATCATTGCAGAGTGTTCTGACTGGGCAAAACTTCTTTTTATCTCTTCATTATCATTATTAACAAAGCATGAATAGCGGTAACATAAATCCTCAAATGCTTCTTGAACCCTTATCCTGCAATCATTTTTCTCATAGTCTTTAAGAGAAGCTGCCAAATTATTACCCTCTATCCAAACTTCTACGGGTGAAAGGTCATCACCACGCTGCCGCCACAGAGGGGTATAAACTATCCTATATATAGGATTTTTCCTATATTCTTCACGTTTCTCTTGCGAACTAGTGAAAGACAGCTTTCTAAACATTTAATATACGTTCTTGGCGCTATTCAATATCTCAATAAATTTATCAAAGTCGTTTTTCCCAAACAATGAGTTTGAAGTCAGAATAGGAATAAAGGCATCAGGGATTTCCATCACGACGTCATTTTCTAAGTTATCACCCGATATCCTTATCACTGCATGACTATTTTTGGGATATGCTTTTATTTCCTTTCCACAAGCTGAATGTAAATCAATTAGTGAACAGGTTTGGGGATTATCTTTATTCAAGACAAGAACACTTCCCTTAGGTGCTTTCAAGTCTGCATCTACACCGCCGCCTGTCTCTACTCTCAATGTATTTAAATTATCTCCTAAAGTCAATAAACGACCCAAATTAGGAGGTGGAAATGAGAAATGAATTTTTGTAAAGCCCTTTGGATAACGTTTTACATATTCCCAAAAATCATCCGATTTGTACACGGGACCATCGCCAATATCAAAATGAATGCCATACTTATTTGACATCCATTCATCTATTATTTTTTTTAGGGCAATAGCAACCTTCATGGTTCCTGTTGTCTTCTCTGTGTTTTGCCAAGCACTTGGCTTCTGTTCGACAAACATTCTCTGAATTCCATCTCGATTGTCCCATACCACATAACACCAAGGATAATCCTCTATTTTGTGATCATTCAGTTTGATGTCGGTATAGTGTTTCTTTGACAATCTACCAAATTTCATGATGGCTGTATTCCCTTCAATAAATATGGTATCATATACATAAGTTGACTTTCCTCTCTGAAATGTCCGATGTTCAAGGGGAATATCTTTCTTAAAGAACTCACGAAATAGTTCCAATCTCTTTTCAAACTCTTCATCAGTACAATATGGGAGGAAATTTTCAATGAGAAGTTCTCTCTTGTCTGATGGTTTTATCTGTTCAAATCTGTATGTATATATAGCAAATGTAGACATTATTATTCAAACTTTAATTTAGGTAGTTTATTAACGATATCAACAGTCTGCACAGAGACGTTGATTACAGAGATTAGCAGGTCAAGGATGTAGCGAGGTTTCCCGTGTTCCTTACCCCAGTCGTTGGCATCGTTCTTGATAAGCGACTTCTTATCTTGGCTCACGCAATAGCGTTCTACAATTCATTCAATGGCAGATTTACCATTAACGACATATTCGTATGCCTTTGCAGGGATATTTTCAATAGTACACAATAGGGTCGGTTCCGCTGTGTACTTTTATTCTTTCGTTAATTGTTGGTACATCTTAAATAGTTCGGCGACGCACTGACTCTCGGTCATGGTCTTGACGGGGAAGCCGTAGGCCAGCATCACACAGCTACTTCTGCCTCGACCTTCTCTTCTAATGCATCCTTAATGTAGGCATTAAGCGTCAAACCAGCCTGACGGGCAAGGATAGCTATCTGACGGTGAATGGCTGGTGTCAGCCTAACGTTTAGTACGCCGCTGTAGCTCTTGTCGGGTTCAATACCTTCATCCTCGCAATAGGCCAGATAGTCGTCTACAGCCTCATGGAAAGCATCTGTTAGTTCCTGTACGCTTTCACCCTCGAAGTTCACCAGTCCGTTGATGCCCTCGATCTTTCCGAAGAAAACATTGTCCTTCTCGCTATAGGCCACCGAGCCAATATAGCCTTTGTAAGTCATTGTATTCATATCTTTTTCCTCCTTCTATTTAATAAAACCAGCTTCTTTCAAATCATTTAGTACTTGCTTCATGGTGTAATCCTTCACGATGTTGCCGGGATGGGGTTTGTGCAACATGATGGGTCGTTTGTCGCCATTCTTGAAAATGACGCGCGAGCCAGAAGTTCTGCCCTTGTCGCCCTTCACATAGCCATAGCCTTCGAGCAGTCGTTGCATCTCGTCGAACGTGAAGTCCGACGGCATCTTCTTGAAGCGTTCTCTTAACTTTTCTTTCGTTCCCATTACATAGTGATTTAAATCTTGCTGCAAAAGTAACTAAATTTTAGTTACAATCCAAATTTTTCTGCATTTTTTTTGCAATATATGCGTAATATTCAAAACAAAGTCGTATCTTTGCATCGTGTTTCGTAAGAGACATAAGACATATTTGCTCAATTCTCTGCCGAATCGCTACCTCCAAGGAGAATAGAAAGCAAACCAAATGTACATTGAAGTTGCGCTTATAGAGCGCAGGCTTCACCATAGTACATTTGGGGCTTGTAGCGAGCCTGGCAGAGATATGGAGGGCTTGCGCTTTTTGCGTTTGCCATATTTGAGATTATCTGTATGGTTGAGCTATATAAACGGACTTATACGAGCAGAGCTTTAGAAATCACCATAGCTTTACTCTTATTCGCTTTGGGCGGAGGCATTTATGTTGCTTTTCGCAGCACTTCATTGCGGATGTTTGATTGGTTCAATTATATAGGGTTACACGACATTGTTTTGGTAGTTAGAAGCATTGCAAATGGCATCCATCTACCATCAACAATTTTATATTGTATTCCCGATGGTTTGTGGACATTGTCTTACATTATATTAATGGATGCCATTTGGTCTCCTGATGTCAAAAAACAACTACTCTTTGGTGGCATAATTCCGTTTTTTGGTGTTACTTTAGAGATATTTCAGTATTTCAATTTGTCAAGGGGAACATTTGATGTCGTAGATTTATCACTCTATATAGTTCCGTATGTAGTATATCTAATTCTAAAAATCAAATTATGAAAAAGGTTATTAAGTATTTTGTTTCATTTGCTTTTCTCGGTTTCTTCCTGTTAAGCGCAGCAGGTTCTGGTGATTCATTATCTTCAGATCCCGACAAACCTTTGTATGATGATGCAATTGCAATTAAAGTCACCGCAGAATCATTAATCAAAAAGACACTTCGTGATCCAGACAGCTACCAATTGATTGAAATCACTCCAGAAACAGGAAAGCTTGTCACTGTAAGATACAGAGCAAAAAATGGCTTTGGTGGCTATAACGTGTGCGAGGCTGTCGTTTCTTGTGATGAAAAGAAAATGACTTTAATCTCAAATAGCCAATAACGAATCGAAGGATAAAGCTCTTTCATCTTCGCATCACTCAGGGGACATTTAGTTATTCCCCTGAGTTTTTTCCTGAATTATTTGCATATCTCGGAAAAATTTAGTACCTTTGTAGGGTAATAAAAACGAGGAAACCATGGAAAACTTAAATAATGGAAAATTAACAATGGATAATGGAAAATGTACAATTACGCGGGGCGTGAGGAATTGCAACCCGCTGAACATCAAGTATTCAGAGAGGAACAAGTGGCAGGGAAAGGTGCCCGACAGGGAGAAGAAAGACCAGGTCTTCGAGGAGTTCAGGTCGATGGAATACGGACTGAGGGCGGCCTTGAAACTGATTACCAAGTACTGCTTGGAGGGTACGGACACGCCGAGGGCAATAGTCAAACGATGGGCACCAGCGGGCGTGGACGGCAACCCCACGAAGGCGTATGTGGCCTACGTGGAGAAGCGCATGGAGCTGCTGCTGGTGAACGAGTGGAAGTACGCCCTGGACTTTGACCCCAAGCGGCGCATCAGCTACACGAACAGGACTGTCATCAACGCGCTGCTCACGGCCATGAGTGAGTTCGAGAGTCGCTACACGCCCACGGACTTTGAGCTGAGCCAAGCGTGGAAGTTGGTTTAGAGTTCATAGTTCACAGTTCACAGTTCATAGTTCTTTTAGTCGCTTCGCTTTGTAAAAGCCAGCAAAGCTGGAGCGCACAATTGACAATGGACATTTAGCATGAAATTCTCCGCTTCCACTGTAAACACTCTGGAAGCGGAGATTTTTTGAAAGTAGTAAATGTCAAAAATGATTCCGAAAGTTTTATGACGAGAGAACGAGGTCTTTACCGGTCTCATCGTGATGCTTTTATTTTACGAGATACTTTTTACCGTTGATGATATAAATTCCTTTCTTGAATTTTACAGCAGACTGTTTCCTGCCGTTAAGGTCATAAACATCCATGTTCCTCAACTCTTCTTCCGTAATCTCTTCAATGCCTGTCGGATCTGCCACCACTCGGAGGATACCATCGGAAGCCAGTGCGCTGTAGTCCCAGAGATAGCCTTCCATAGGCACTGTGGGCTCAAAGGTCGGAGTTCCTGTGATGGTAATGGTAGCTGTTCCTGTAAAGACCTTGTAGTCGGTGTCTGTAGCCCAATCATCAGAAAGGCGTTCCATGCGGAATAAAGGATTGTTGAGGGTAACTTTTCCTGCCACCTTGAAATCATCCACACTGCGGGCACTGCGACCGCGCACACGGATGGTTCCACCATTTTGCACATTGAGAGTGCCAGTGATGTTGAGTGTGCCTACAGTTATGCTGTTGGCCTTTCCTGCCCCGACTGTACCTCCCTTGTTGACCGTAACATTGGCGGTTGTACCTGTTCCCACCACCATTCCTCCATTGGCGGCAGTCACCAAAGCCGACGTGGTGGATGTGTTGTTATCAAGGCTGACTGCACCCTCATAGACGTTGATTTTACCTGTACTTTCCCCTGTAAGCGAAAGTGTTCCCTCCCCGTATTTGTTCAAGGTGGCGTTCTGACCGATGATGCCTGCGAATGTGGTGTTCGTTCCGAGGTAACCGACATTCCATGTGCTTGTTCCGAGTTGGGCATCAGCGGCAGTGCTGCTGAGCGCACCAATCTTGTGTGTCAGACTCGTTTCCGATGCGCTCTGACTTTTCACACCCACTGCGTAAACTCCTTCTCCAAGCATGAAAGTACCCTTCTGCATGTTCATGCCCGAAGTCAGTCGGAATTGTCCGCCAGTGGGATTCAAGGTTCCCTCGAAGTTGGTGAGATTGGTCTCAAAGTCTCCGCGTACATATGGGAAACTGATTTTCACAGTGCCTTCACCAGAGAGCGAACCTTGCACCTTGCAACGTTGTCCTGTACTGATAGTGAGCGTCTTCCCTTTCTGCACGGTAATGGCGTTGTTGAGGGCTGGTACAGCACTGGTGGAGTTGTTGTTGAACACCCTGATAGTGGCATTTCCAGTTACGTCTATCTTGGAGCCAGCCTTTCCTAAAGTGGCGTTCCATGCACCCTGTGAGAGCGTACCGCCTTCAAGGACTGTTCCTGCATATCCGTTGTTGCCACCGTAGTTCAAGTTCAGTTGGCCAGCCCCCTTCTTCACCAACACACCCTTTCCTGTCAGTGCTGACTGCAACGTAGTTGTGCTATTGGCAGGTATGTTTATGGCAGCTGAGTCTGTCAGCACCACACTGCGGTCGGATGCCGCATTGGTGTGGTTCACATTCAGGGTAGCCTTTCCTATCTCTATGGTAGTTCCAGCACCGAAACAACTCTCAACACCTTTGTTCTCCAGATTCTTCACAGTCACTGTACCACGGTTTAGAATGGTCTTTCCTGTATAGTCGCTCTTAGTGGCATTGAGCACCAATGTTCCTGCACCGTCCATCACCAAATCGCCCTTGCCACTGAAGCCACCATCGCCATTGAAGGTGTATTTGCCACTGTCATGTGTGAAGCGCACGCCGCCTGTCACCATCTTGTCGGTCAGGTTCACAGTACGCTGTGCAGCTTCCTCGGGGAAGATGATTTCATCGTTGGTCACAAAAGCCACAGCTATGTCGTTCAAGGAGAAATTGGCTGTCTGATAGTCCCAGTTGCTATTTTCCGCACCAGTCCAAAGTACATCTTTGGCAGGTTCACGCATGTCGCGAATCACAAGCACAATCTGCTTTTCGCGCACTTCTACCACATAGTTCAGCCCCACCAGACCACGCACTTGGATGTTTTTCGCATCGGCGGAAAGTGTACCTGTGCATTCCATCATCACATATTCACCAGCCAAGGGCTTTGTCTCTGCAAGAACAATGGTCAAAGTGTTCGTTTTGTTCAGGGAAAGGTTTCCATTGACCTGAACAAGGTCGCATTTTACCTCACCCTCCGTCTGCAGGTTCAATTCCACATATACGCCACCTGTAAGTGTCAGGTCTTGATTTGAGGTAATCAAGCCAAACGGTTTGTCTGGCGTTCCCGGTGAGAGACGGCATCCCTCATGATTGAGCCCTCCTTCAAAGGTCACAACACCATTGAGTACAGCATTTCCTGCCAGAGTTCCTTTGGCTCGCAGTTCCAACGGTCCTTCCATTGTTCCATTCAAAGCAAGAGTTCCTTCGCTGACAATCGTCTTGCCCGTGGTGGTGAAGTTGCCGTTGAAGGTGGCTGTACCTGACTGGGATTTGAAAACATCTCCCGTTCCACCAAGGTTGCCGCTGAAGGTGTAGTCCTTGCCTTTGGGATTCATCAGATAAGTGGCTTTTGGCTGTACATCGCCTTTCATCTCCACAACGGACGTATTATCGCCAGTAAGGTCGAAGATGACGCTTTGTCCGTTAGCGAACGAGAGCTTTTGCTTCTGGTCGTAAGATATAAAACCATTGCTTCCGTCACTCCAAACACCATTGGCGTAGCGTAAGTTGGTTACCATTACTGGTGGCAACGGTGGCAGCGGCATCCCCGCGCCCAGATAGAAACTGGTGTTGGGGTGCTGGTAGTAGCCACGAGTGGTACAGTCGCCGCGATAGTGCGGGTCTTGTTGCAAGCAGTAGATACTGAAGTTGGTAGTTAGGTTGGTACTGTACCCCACAATTCCCGTGCTGTGGTCATCGCTTTGCTTGGCTAGTATCACTTCTTCACGCCAGTCACCAATGATGTCGCCCATGAAAGCAGGTCTTGTGCCTGTTGCTGCCATTGCGCCCCAATTGGCTTCGCGTGAGAACTCGATAAGGCGCGATTTACCTCTTACCGTTGTCACCATCAGGTTGGTGCCCCAGCCTTTACCACCAGGAGAAGACAATTCTTCACGCAATAGGTCACCATTCCACCAGCATCCTTCAAAACACGTTGAGATGCCCCATTGAGAACGGGTTTCACCCGTTCCGTCACCCTGACAGTCGTAGATATAGTCATCTGTGAAACTATATATTTCATAGCCTATGTGTCCAGGGTCTATATCCATGCATGAACCACGCCCCACGTCATAGACGCTGGGCAGGTACCATTCCTTGATACGCTCGCCAGTTGCCGGGTCGTAAATGAGTTGACCAAGCAACGCACTTTGTTGAATGGCAAAGACTTCCATGCCAGGCCGTTCCGGATTGATATCGCTCACGATGAAACGGTCGCCATGTCCAATGCCTGGACTCTTGAACCATCCTGTCAATGGGTTAATACTGTAGCCTCCCTGCAACATCTCGTCACGTCCGTCACCATCAACATCCGCAACTCGCAGTTGATGAAACTCGGCGGGCCAAGGACGTTTGTCGTTACGGCTCCATGTGGCACTATGATGCCAGTTGGACGCCACACCAGCAGTCCAGTCGAAATCCCAGGAAAACACATAATTATGATGGGTCTTGTTGTTATCGCGGTCGAGACACTCCATCACCAATGACGGATGCACGCCATCAAGGTAACAGATAGAGAAATGTCCGTCCATCGCAGAATAACTGTCGCTCATATAGTCGCTTCGGTTGTCACGAGTGTAGGAGTCACTGCCGTCCTTCACCTTGCTGTAGTCCAGTTCGCTGCATGCCAGTTCCTCTCCTGTCGCACCATCAATGACCGACACATAGAATGGACGGTTGCGCTTCGACTGAGTCCTGTAGTCAACAATACCGTCGCCATCCACATCTGCCTTCGAACTTCCCATGGCGTATTTTCCCCATGTCTCGTTGGCCTTATCCCAGAAACGAGTGCCGTCGCTGGAACGAACCATCACCTCACAGCGTCCATCGCAATTAATGTCGTAGGCCACAACCATGTCGTTCTGACCACCACAGATGTTCACGTTCGGTCCCATATCCACGGTCCACAGGAGAGTGCCGTCTAGACGGTAAGCCTGAATCTTGTGACTTGTTGTGGCGGTATTCTCTTCTTGTTCGGTCTCGTCAGAACTGACTGCACCAGCAAACAGGCGGTCAACCACTACGGCATCCACTTCGCCATTGCCGTCCAAGTCCATAGGCCAAACGTATTTGGTGCGGTACTCATCGCGCTTGATGACTGTGTTGTCGAAGTCAAAGTCAAACCACACATTGTCCCAGGGATAGGATTTATATAGGAAAGGAGCACAGATTTCGCCTTCCACCCCATTGATAATTGCGCTTACAGCAAATTCTGTGTTCGCAGTCAACGTTGATGGTGAATAATTGGTTTTGGTTAAGGGAGTGGAGTTGACCTTTGTATAATTCTCACTGCCGGCTTTACGCTGGTAAAGGTTATACGTTGTACCTTCTGGTTCTTGTGCCAGTTTTCGCCATGAGATTAAGGCTCCACTGCCACCATCTGCCGTACGGCTTGTACCACTACGTTTCACTGCTACCACACCACGCCCCAATGTCTGCTGGATGCGTTGTGCGTTCATGTTGGAAGGCAGGAGCATCATCACTGCCATGAAGAGAAAACTGAAAATTTTCATTGAGTTATTAGTTTATGGTAATATCTATTAATTCATAAATTCGTGTGGAAGCCGTTCCGTTAGAATAATTACTTTGGGAATTTCACCCTCCCAAGGAACTGGCGGATTGTCAGTTTATCCATCTTTTCGTCTGATTTATACCACAAAGGTACGACTTTTCCTTGAATCGAGCAAATAAATCATTAATTATTAACACTTTAATTTATAGAACACCACTCCACTTCCTTTACTGTTTAGGCAGTTGTTGTACTGCTTATCAGTGGTATTGAATTCATAGTCAGGGTGCAATCTGCTGAGCCTGAATCACGGGACTTTGATCCGCTGAAGAAAGCCGTAAAAAAAGGGGGAATAAGCACATAGAAAACATGAGCCTATAAAAAGCAAATGGCGTGTAACTCATTGAGCTACACGCCATTTGATAGTGTTTTGTTATGTCTTTACTTATGCGTCTCATTTGACTTCGTCGAGTAAAGGCTGCGCCTCGGCTATGCTCATGCAAGCATGGCATTGCTCTCGGCTTGCACTTTACTTGACCTCCTCGAAAATAATCCTTGCTGATAATCAATAAGATACGACAATGTGTCGCAAATATATCCCAAATTTTTGATAGCAGATAGTACGTAGGAATAAGCATCCATAAGTATCGTTTTTCGACTTATTATCGTTTAGATTGTTTAACTGTGAAGTTCGCAATTAGTATCATGTATGTCATCCTTTATGTGCGTTAAGCTGAAGTGTTAAATTTTGGATTTTTATCTTCAACACTATTTGGTTATGGTTTTTATTGTGTAATTTTGCACTCCGTAAAAAGATTGTTATGATAACATTAACGTTTCCTTGGTTGGTTGCATTGGTAGTGCTACTATTTCTCGCTATCTTTGTATTGATGGCTCGTTTCAAGTCGCCAATGCGAAAGTGGCTATGCTTTGGACTTTCATTTATATCCATCGCATACCTATTATATATTATGATGTGGCATCCAAATGGGGCAGGTCAACCTCTTGACTGGTATCTATTAGGTGGGGTAGGTGTCCTGGCTGCTTTGGTGTTAGCAGGTGTAGGGTTTATGGACTTGGTTAAGCCTATAACCAATACTGCACCTATGGAGAATCAAGTAAATCCTGCTGTTCTTGTTACAAATGAAAACAAGCAAACGGATACAGACGCAGTCAATGACGATGCTGTCTGCGTTAATGCTGAAAATACTGATGTTATTAACGCTGATGGCGTAAACAAAGATGTTGATAACGAAGAAATTACTGGCTGTAAAGAAGAGGCCTCGGCAAATGTGACAGAAGCGGAAGAAAAAGATGATGTTGAGGATGAAACTGATAATGAACTCAAGGATGACGCTAAAGTAAATACTAAAAGTGATGCCAAGAATGACGCATTGACTGAAGCAGAAAGAATGCAAAGGGAAGAACTTAAAGGGAAAGTGATGCCTTGGTTCTTGGATCAGTTAAATCAATATGGTGAAGGAGAGAGAAATGCCATAAAAGCTTGTGCGATAGAATTCGTGAAAGAAGGAAAATTTTCGCCGCCGACGGTTGCTGTTCAAAAGAATAAGCTATATAGCCATAGTCGTATTATTGAGATTTGTAGTGCTCTTTATTTGATTGGGGAAGACAACAAAGCTTGTGTCGATTTCATTAAAGAGGTTTTTGCGGAGCCATTTGCGAATACTGAGGAAAGTACTATTTTGAAAAAGTTAAGTGGTCCAAATAGAATGCTGGAAATAATAGATACCTATTGGGAAGCTCAGGGTATAAAAGTGGAAAAAACAAGGCTTTTCCCAAAAAAGTAAGTAAATTCTTTGGTGATTCGAAAATTATTCGTACCTTTGCACCACTAGAACCCGCCAAGCCTCTCAACGATGCTCAAATGTGCGGGTCGTTTTATTTTTATACGATGAGCAACAGAATTCCATTTCAGAAATCATATGCCTGTGTGCACGACCTGGTCAGCCTGCTACAGTCACGCGGCTTGACGGTAGCCGACACTGCCAAGGCTGAGCGATACCTCGAATTCATTGGCTACTACCGTTTGTCGGCCTACATGTATCCCCTCCTACAGATACCCAAGGAGCAGCACCGCTACAAACCAAACACCACGTTCGACCAAGTGATGATGCTCTATCGCTTCGACAAGAAACTGCGTCTGCTCATCTTCAACGAGATCGAGAAAATTGAAGTAGCCGTGCGCAGCGCCATCGTCAACATCGGCAGCGACATGACGGGCAATCCCTTCTGGATGACCGACAGCAGCAATTTCATCGATGCCGCGAAGTTCCGTCACACGATGGACTTGATAGACGCAGAGCTACACCGTTCGCGCGAAGACTTCATCGTCCACTTCAAGCAGACCTATTCCAATGCATATCCGCCCGCTTGGATATTGGTCGAAGTGCTACCATTCGGTGTCATTACCAACATCTTCAGCAACATCAAAACCCCGCGTATCAAGAAGAGCATTGCCCGCAAGTTCGGCCTGCAAGTAGCCCCCTTCGAGTCGTGGCTCACTATCGTCACCCTGACGCGCAATTCCTGCTGCCACCATGCCCGTGTATGGAACAAGCAGAACACCATCCGTCCGATGCTCCCCAACCGCATGACAGGCAGTTGGATTACACTGCCTACCGATGCCCTCCGCATCTATTTCAATCTTTGCATCATCAAGTATTTCCTCAACATCATTTCGCCCAACAACGACATGAAGGCGAAGGTCGATGCTCTGCTCGCCGCTTACCCGTCCATCGACGTCACCGCCATGGGCTTCCCTCGCGGATGGAAGAGCGAACCTTTGTGGCAATAACCGCCGTTTCATAACCCTTCTCTTCCAAATATTCACTAAACCCCTGAACATTTGTTCAGACTTTCACCTCGGAAGACACTTTTTCGGTCTTGTCGGGGGCTTTTTCGTGGGACTTTCTGTAATTTTGTAGCTCGAAATGACAAAAGACAGTAGAAAAATGAAGGAAATTTGAAAAAAGTTATCGTTTTGCTTAGTTTTTCGGTTTGCTGAATCGTCCCTGTAGTGTATGACTGATAAAAAAGTCTGTTTATGACCAAAGAAGAATTTGAAAACATATACCGTCAGCATTATGCCAAGATGTACCGTCTAGCAAGGACGATGCTCTATGATGTCGACGAAAGCAAGGACGTGGTAAGCGACATCTTCGCCCGACTGTTACGGGAGAAGTATCAACCCCAACAGAACCAGACGGAAGGCTACCTGATGACTGCCGTGCGCAACCGCTGTCGCGACGTGCTCAACCGCAAGTCGATGCAGGAACGGGTGGAAAAGCACTTCTTGCAGGAGTCGATGCAGAGCCAGATCGTTTCGATGAATGACGATGACCGTCTGGAACGGCTGATGCAATTTATCGAGGCGGAACTGCCACCGCTTAGCCAGCAGATATTCCGGCTGCGGTTTCTCAGCGAGATGAGTTATGAGGAAGTGGCACAGGCCGCGGGCGTGAGCAAAGTGACGGTCTACAACCACCTGTCACAGTCGGTACAGCGAATCAAAGAGTATTTTCAGAAAGAAACAGCAAAACGATAAACGTTATGGAAAAGCAAGACAAAATTGACCAGTTGGTAGCAGAGAACCAGGAACTGCTCGCGCTGACGAAGCAAGCCTTTGTGAAGCGCGAAGTCGAAAAGGAATCCGTCCCCGTGGACGAGGAGTGGGAGAAATTCGCAACGGAACACGCTGAAGAATTAGAAGCCCTTGAAAAAGAAGAACCACGCACTGCCACCATTACGAGACTGATGGGCATACTCCCTTACAAGGTTGCAGCAAGCATCATCGGCATACTCTTTACGGCGGGAGTGGCCTTTGCCGCCATCCACATCGTGCGTATGGTTAGCGATCCCAAACCGCAGACTATGCAGGCAGAACAAACCATATCTGCCAAGCCTACATCGGCATTGCCGACAGATACAGTCAAGACAGACACGAACGCCAACGTGAAGCCCATTGTTTTCGACAATGTTGCATTGGATAAGATGCTACCTCAGATAGCTGCCTATTATAATAAGGAGGTGGAGTTCCAGAATACCGATGCCCGTCAGTTCCGTTTCTATTTCGTGTGGAAACAGGATGAGACGCTCGACGTCGTGCTGCATCGTCTCAACCTCTTCGAGAGCATCACCGTAGAACTGAAGTCGGACAAGATAGTAGTAGAATAAGCCATGAAGAGAATCATATCAATGCTTGTCTGCTGCTTTGTCTTTGCCGGAGTGCAGGCCCAAAAGATTACACACGAATACAACAACGTGTCGCTCAGCGAGGCCCTGCGCCAACTGAACGAGCAGACCGAGGAATACACCATCAGTTTCCTCTACAACGAACTGGAGGACTTCCGCATCACCACTTCGGTACACCGCAAGACCATACCCGATGCCATCCGTCAGATGATAGGCTTTTATCCCATCCGCATGACCGTTGATGACAAGGAAATCATTGTGGAGTGTCCGCAGAAGACGGCCCTCCGCTACAAGGGCACCGTCATCGACGAGCAAGGCCAGCCAGTAGCATACGCCAACATCGCCCTGCTCTCGCCGCAGGACTCCACGCTGATTACTGGCGGCGTGTCGAACGAAAGCGGTTTCTTCGTCATTCCTTGCGAGCAGCAGCCCGTCCTCGCACGTGTCTCATACGTGGGTTACAAGACGATTTACAGACAATGTGACACCAAAGAACTCGGCACGATACGGATGCAGCCAGAAACGATGACGCTGAAAGGAGTCGTTGTTAGAGGCGAGATACCGCAATACAAGATGACCACGGGCGGCATGACCGTTGATATTCAAAACTCGCTGCTGAAGGATGTAGGAACTGCTGACGATGTGCTCTCCATGCTGCCAC
>CAMVDU010000019.1 GCA_947166345.1 uncultured Prevotellaceae bacterium | reverse complement strand
GTAATATTTATAGTTTTAGGTTTTTAGTTATTGGTAAAAAGAAAGTTTTCAACTGTGGATAGCAGGAGGTCGTTGGGAAACGCCCTTTAAACTTTCAAATTTTTAGTCCTTGTGGATTAAAAATTTCTTTCGAAAAAAGGATTTTTAGTTAAACATAGGCTTGTAAGTGTTGCGGCTCGGGAGGGTCGCAGCACTCTTTTTTTGTATCAGTTGTTTGGTGCTTTGGTGAATTATTCGTATCTTTGACTACGTCGAAGATACTTTCGCTCGACAATAAAAACAAAAAAAGTGATTTTTGTTTTGTATTGTCCTCGCTTATTCGTACCTTTGACCCCCAAAAGAGAGTGAGCCTATGAAACGATTTTTATTTCTCCTTTCAGTCATTGCGCTGTGTGACGTCTGTTACGCACAGGGGTTCATGCACGTTTATTATAAGAATGGAACGCTTGTGGACATCCCCATTGAGGAGATTGATAGCCTCGCGTTTTCTGATAAGTCTGAAACCGAGCAGCAGTCTGTTGACGTCACGCTGACAGGCAGTTGGCTGTGGGGTAGTGTGGAGGCAGGTTACTATGAGCTGCTGACGTTCAATCCTGACAACACCTATACGGGCTACGACAGCTATTTCTCTTATGGCTTCGATTCGATGACCTATGGCTGGTATGCTAACAGGGGGGCGCTGCTTACTCTGTGGTCCAACGGCTATGGTTACCAGTTCCGCTACAACTGGTACGTGATGGCACTTACTGACAACGCCCTCTCCGTCATGACAAAGATGGGTCGTTTCACCTACTACCGGTTGCAACCAGAGGTCCTGCATCTTCAGGTGGGTCAGAGTCTGCCTTGCGCTGACGGAGAGTCCATCGTTTTCGTTGATGGTGTTGTTGTGAAGATTGAGGACAATGCCCTTCTGGGCTTATCTCCTGGCACCACCTATATATTGATGCGAAAGTCTGACGACACCATTCTTGCCTATCAGGTTGTTGTCGATGCCTGATCTATAGGTATTTATAATGATGATTGAGACTAATTGATTATATCATGAACCGTCAGTCAATAGGGAAGGTAGGTGTTGCCCATTTCTTGGCATTCGTCACGGTGGCAATATGGGGAAGCACGTTTGTGTTTACCAAGATGCTGCTGCTCAATGGACTGTCGCCTGCCCACATCTTCACGCTGCGTTTCATCATCGCCTACGTGCTGCTGCTGGCGTTTGAGATGACAGTCAGACGACAGACGTTCAGGTGGCTTAGTGCCTCGTGGCGCGATGAGCTGATCATGCTGTTGCTGGGCATCACGGGAGGGTCGCTCTACTTCCTGACCGAGAATGCCGCCATGCTCTTCACCACGGCTACCAACACCTCGCTCATCGTCTGCTCGTGTCCGCTGTTTGCCATGCTGCTCGTAGCCCTTGTCTATCGGCAGAGCGAGCATTTCTCGCGTCTTCAGGTTGTGGGCTCGCTGCTGGCCTTCATGGGTATGGCTGCGGTTGTGCTCAACGGACGCTTTGTGCTCCATCTGTCTCCCTTGGGCGACTTGCTGGCCTTTGGCGCCTGTCTGTGCTGGGCCGTCTATTCCCTGCTGATGAAGTCGGTGACCGAGCGCTATTCCACCTTTTTCATTACGCGCAAGGTATTCTTCTACGGTCTGCTGACGATGTTTCCCTACTATCTTGTCGTCCCAGGCTTCCCTTCCTTCGACATCATCTTCAGCCCTCAGGTGCTGTGCAACCTGCTGTTCCTTGGTGTCGTCGCCTCGATGGGCTGTTTCCTCGTGTGGAACTGGGTCATCCGCCAGTTGGGTGCCGTCGTTGCTACCAACTGGGTCTATTTCAACCCCATCACCACCATCCTCTTTGCCTGGTGGCTGTTGAGCGAACAGATCACCCCCTGGTTTCTTCTGGGCACTGCCCTCATCCTTTTGGGGCTGTATCTTTGTAGTCTGATGAAAAAAAATACATAACAATCTAAAACTATCATATGATGAAAAAGTATCAAGGACATATCGTTGATGTGGTGCGCCGCGAGATTTTCGATGGCGAACTGATAGTGGTATCGTCAAGGTGAAGGCCTGCGAGTTGCCTGACAAGGGACGGCAGTATCCTTACCTGATGCCAGGCTTCGTCGACAGTCATGTGCACATTGAGAGCAGCATGATGGCCCCCTGCGAGTTTGCCCGTGTGGCTGCCAGTCACGGCACCATCGGCGTGGTGGCCGATCCTCATGAGATAGGCAACGTGCTGGGCATCGAGGGCGTCAACTATATGATCGACTCGGGCAAGCTGTCGCCGTTCAACTACTGTTTCGCTGCGCCCAGTTGTGTGCCTGCCTGCGGTGGCGGCATTGAGACCAGCGGTGCCGTGATTGACGCTGCTGGCGTGGAACAGCTCATGGCACGCGATGAAATCGGCGTTTTGGGCGAGATGATGAACTACCCGGGTGTGCTTGGTGCCGACCCTGAGGTGATGCGCAAGCTGAAGGCAGCCCTTGCCAACGGTAAGCCGGTGGATGGTCATGCTCCCGGACTGGTGGGCAACGAGCGCCAACGCTATGCCCTGGCAGGTATCACTACCGACCATGAGTGCTCTAACCTCGACGAGGGCCGTGCCTGCATATCGTCGGGCATGAAGGTCATCATCCGCGAGGGCAGCGCTGCCAAGGACTTTGTCAAGCTCAGTCCGCTCATCGAAGAATCGCCCAATATGGTGATGCTGTGTACTGACGACTGTCACCCCGACGACCTCATACGCGGACATATCAACCTCTTGGTGAAGCGTGCCCTTGCCGAGGGCTACAGCCTCTGGAACATCCTCATGGTTGCCTGTATCAATGCCCAGCGTCACTACCATCTTGACTGGGGTATGCTGCAGGAGGGCGATCAGGCCAACTTCATAGCCGTTGACGCGCTGAATACCCACTTCCGTGTGCTGCAGACCGTCATCAAGGGCATCGAGGTCTATGACTGCAACACCACCTTCGGCTCGTTGCTGTCGTCCATCCACAATGATGGCATCAACGGCACCTACGAGTATCCCAACAATTTCGTTGCCAGTCCCTTTACAGTGGAAGATATCCATACCTCCATCAAGGCCTCCGACACCATGCACATCATGAGTGCCACCGACGGCAGCCTCTACACAGGCCATGAGGTGGTCACCATCACGGGCAACCCCTTTGAAGACTCCCGCTATCCGTGGGCCGAGGTCCAGAAGATTGTCGTGCTGAACCGCTACCAGCCCCATGCGCGTCCTGTGGTGGGCATGGTGCGTGGCTTCAACATCAAGAACGGCGCCATTGCAGGCTCGGTGGCTCACGACTGTCACAATATCGTGGCTATCGGTTCCAGCGACGAGTACCTGGTGAAGGCCATTAATCGCATTATCGAGATGAAAGGCGGTCAGATGGCTATTGCCCAGGACGATATGGTTGATCTGGCGCTGCCCATCGCTGGACTCATGTCCCCATTGGGAGGTCATGAGGTGGCCTATCGTTGTCTGCAGTTGGGTGAGATGGCGCGTCGTACCGGTTGTCAGATGCGTGCTCCCTTCATCACGATGGCTTTCCTGTGTCTGCCCGTCATCTCCGAGTTGAAAATCACCGACAAGTATCTCTGGGACAGCCAGCACATGCTCAAGGTCGTGATTAAGTGAGAATAAAGCAGAGCTTGCTCATACTTTATCGAGCGTGAACGAGCTCGAGCAATGCTCAAGGTCGTGGAGTAAGCGTCTTTAATATGTTTTTCTTATAGTCGTAGTCCGACGGCGGCGTTGACGAACCAGTCGTTGATGTGGCCGTGGCTAAGGCTGTGACGGTATCGGAAATTGTTGAACTGACCATAGACGTTGACGAAGAACCAGTCAAAATTGTAGGTCAGCGACAGGCGTGCGTCCAGGTTGACGGTCATGCCGCTGTTGTACGTCCTGTCGGCTATGTGCTCTATGCGCAGGCTGCTGTACCACCAGTCGTCCCATTCGTCGTCCTCGATATCGTCATCGAACATGATGGGGTCCTCCAGCAGGTCGAGGACGTTGGTTGCGTATCCATAGCCCTTGATTCTGTTGACGAAGGTGAGCATGGGCATTGCCATCACGTTGACGAGTAGTCCCTTTGTAGGCACCCAGTTGTAGGCATAGCCTATGCCCACGCTGCCCTGCCACAGTTTTACCTGTCCCAGTCCCTGCATCAGGTAGATGAGGTCGCCATTCACGGACGAGGCGTAGTCGACGTGACCGTAATAGTACATGCCTCCTGCCATGAGCGAGCCTGCCGACCGCTTCTGGATGACGGACTGGTCGTAGGCGGCAGCGTAGGAGAAGTGCTTGCCGTTGAAGAGGTAGTAGCCGTCGGCAATGATGGTGTGCACCTTGATGGGACTGCGCAGGTTCATCTGCTTCCAGTCGTCCTTGTACTCGTCGGCGATGAGGTCGGTGTTCAGGTCATAGTGCGGATGGTTGTTCTCGAACGAATGGAGGCGCACGTTGAGGCCGTAGGCGCCACCCGTGGCACCAAACGACAGGTAGCTACCCTTGTCGCCTCCCACGTTCACCGTGTAGCCCAGACCATAGCCCCTGTAACCTGCCCACAGGCCGACATAGCGCGACGGCTCGGTCCTGAGGTAGGGCGTGGCTTCGTAGTGTATGCCGTCAATGGTGCCCTTGGCGTGCATCTTCAACGTACTCTGGTTCAGGCTGCTCTTCACGATGAACTGCCAGGGTCTTTCTGGCGCGTCGATGTAACGACGGTCCAAGCCCCTGACCGACATGGAGTCGATCAGCGTGAATACCTTCCTGATGAAGGCCGCGGCACCCTTGCCCCCTGCGCTGTCGCTGTCTTGTGGCAATGCTGCCTCTTGTGCCCAGGACTGCGTGCAGACGGCCAGTGCTATCAGCAGCATGGTATATCGTATCCTCACAGTACTCATCGCTTATTTTGCCGCAAAGATAGTAAAAACAAACCAATCGGCAAAATAAAACATAAATATATGTAAGAAAAAACAGAGAATCATTTTTTTTCGATTTTCTTTGGCGATTCCAAAAATAATACTTACATTTGCACCCGAAAAACCAATCTATCACAAAAAACAAATCAAGTAACAATGACACGAACAATCAAGGAAACCATCTACTGTAGAGCGGTTCTTAGACAAAGTTAGTGCTTTGGCTATGGACTCGGCAGAAGTGTGCCTTGATGTGTGTTCTTTGACATGTTGCTACAATTTGTGTTGATGTGATAGAGTTATTACATACGAATACTCTATGGATATAAGGGCAGGTGCTTTGGCATCTGTCCGTTAACTCTTGCGCCCCTATTGACGGGGTTGATGATGTGATGTTTTTTGCTTTTGGGATGTTTTTTTGATGACTATGATGAAACTTGAGACATGTATTAACGATTTTAAGAGACTTGAAAAATGGGGTGTTTTTCCATTTCTTGACGCACTGAAGGATAATAATACCATTTATTCCACACACATTGATGGGTATGCTCCCCATCTGAAACAAAATGATATCTATCTCTTTGCCGACCCCCGCAATCTGGTGGTGGTGCTACTCGACAAATGCGGAAAAAGGGACGAGCTGGCTGATGAAGAGCCGTTCGCCAATGAAGAACATCCGCTTTATTTTACGGATTCCGACCATCGCGTGAGTCCCGTGTGGCATCTGTCTGAGACCATGAAAATGATGCATCAGCGTCTGTTGGATCACGGCAAATACGTCAAAGTCTATGGTGTGCTGATGACGGAGAGTACGCTCTTTAACAGAGAGGATGTGGAAGATGTATGGGAAACGATGAATGTCAATGTGATTGACGGGCTCAGCGACCTGCAGCAGTGTGAGATTGACGTGAATGAGAACGGTCATGCTACCGCTAAACAGATGGTCGATATCATACTTGAGGGCAAGATAGCAAAGCCAGACGACAGCTTCGATCGGATGCTCGATGCGTTTATCAGGAGTGGTTGCGAGGTGGTGGAAGAGACCGGTGATGAGGATGGCGAGGACGAGGATGACGACCTGCCTGACGATATTGACCTGCCTGCTGACGACCCATCTGCTGCTGACGTCCCATCTGCTGATGACGACGATGACGATGATATCAGTCACATTCAGATTCCAGATGGCAGGATCGAACAGAACCAGGGAGTGAATGTGAAGGTGGAGATACTGCGCCCCATAGCAAATCCCTACGAGGAACTTGATAAGTTGGTGGGCTGTGCCGACATCAAGCGGCGAATGGACGAGCTGCTCGCGCTGACCAGCTACAACAAGATGATGCGCGACCTTTTCCCAGACAGCAGGCAGCATCAGGTGTCGCTACATAGCGTCTTTCTGGGAAGGCCTGGAACCGGTAAGACCACTGTCTGCAAGATATTCGGTTCGTTGTTGCGGAAGGCTGGTGCCTTGTCGAAAGGTCATGTTGTGGTGTGCGACCGTGGTACTTTCATCGGTACCCTGTGGGGCGACGAGGAACGCTCGTTGAGACAGGTGCTGGAAATAGCAAAGGGTGGGGTGCTGATGATTGACGAGGCTTACCTCTTCAACAGCAAACATGAGCATGACCCTGGCCGTCTGGTCATCCAACAGCTGATGAACATCCTGGCCGACGAGACCCAGCGAGACATCGCTGTGGTGCTCTGTGGCTACAAGGAACCTATGGAAAGGCTCTTGGAAACCAACCCAGGTCTGCTGTCGCGCTTTCCCAATAAGTTCGAGTTTACCGACTTCTCTGTCGATGAGCTGCTGGAGATTACGCGTCGCCGTGTGAAAGAGTACGAGTACGAGTTCACACCCCCGGCCTGGGAAAAGTACAGCGAGATGCTGTCACAGGCCTACCAGCAGCGCAACCCTGAGACCTGGGGCAATGCCCGTTTCATTGCCAACCAACTGGAGCGTATCTACGTCAGTCATGCCACCCGCTGTGTTCATCACCGTCCGGCCGATAAGTGTCAGATGCGCATGCTCACCCCCGAGGACATCCTGCCCATCGAGGTGCCTAAGGAACGTCGCAAAATAGGATTCTAATACCTTACAACCATGAGAAGAAAACTACCGTATAGGGTGTGCAGCTGCACACCCTTTGGTGTTGTGACCCATCTCGAAACCAGACTGTTGAGGGAACTGGTCAATCGTGAAATCCACCCCATCCGTTGTGCTTCTACCAGTGCTCGGAAGGCCCAGAAAGGATTGCTGCTGGGCGACCTCTGTGCTGAGGCTCACCATTCTGTGTGGGCCTTGAAGATATGGAAGTTCACGCTGTCACAGATCCATTCCAAAGACTATGACGACTGGATCGACGTGTGTTTCAATACAAAGTATGTACGCCTGCAGGATGTTATCTCCAACGGCATCTGCGAGGTTATAGGCCGTCGTATTGATGATGTGGAGCGGAGCCTCGGACTCTCAGATGCCCATGGGCGCGACAGTTGGGAGTACAGGGCTGGCGACGGTTGGTATGACGCTTTCTGGTATGAGAAGTACGATGCCGACTGGGAGAGTCTGCGTGACTATTATATTGAGATGCGCAATGAGGCTGTTGACTATCAGCAGTCAGAGCTGTTCTTCTATGAGGTGCAGGGCGAACAGCCCCCGCAGTCGCAGAACTTCTTTGATTACTGGAGTGACTACACCCCCTCGGCTGAGGCCGACCTCTATTTCAAGGTCGATGACTGGGAATAATCCCCAATCATCGGCCATTCTTTGTTTTTAGGAAATAGGTATCATATAAATCTTCGTGGAACCATTCTTGTTGCTTCCGCATTCAATCTTTATGTCGTTATTGATTGCCTTAAAGAATGCATCTTCATTGCCTTTATACAATTTCTGTACATGGAATGACTTTCTCTTTGGGGTGGTTTCGTTAAGGTAACTTTGGAACTTTATAATGTCACCTTTATAATATAACTCTTCATTATCATAGCCAAAGGCTGTGTTATTTGCTGCGGTCTCCATCAATGAATTAATATTGTGAAGCGTTGAGTCGCTTACTACCTCTGCCACTACATGAGGAATAGAGTCATTTGTCACGTTTAGGATGTTGTCAACAATAGGTTCTGTCATAATAAGTTTTTAATTATTTGATGTTATAGACTGCAAAAGTACAAATTATAGCTAAAAAAACATATTTATTACGCAACTTTTTACGAGATTTGATGATTTTTCTTATCTTTGCAGACGTAAACATAAAAACGAAGATTATGAAGACAATTGATTCATGGAGAAAAGTGCTGACCATGTTGATGATGGTGGCAATGGTGATGTCGTGCGGCAGCAAGAGCGACAGCGAGAAAGAAGACGATGAAACAAGCGGCGACCCCACGGCGACGCTGGTGGAGTTGACAAAGGAACTCAAGAAGGGAGACAATCTTTCTGCAAATGAGATAGCGGAGAATTACAAGCAGGCGTTGGAAGCCAAGATTGAATTCATGGAGGGTGATCCCTCTGAAAAGGAGATTGATGAGTTCAGAGACGCTTACCAAGACTACGAGAAGGCTCTTTCAAAAGCTGCTAGGGATGTAAAAGATGAAGATATTGACGAAAAAATACAGAAAGAGATACATGACCTGGATTTAAAGAAACAAGAGGTTTCGAAGGCCTTTGAGAAGAGGATGCGGGAGAAGGAAAATAAATGAATGCTTTTTGTTTGTCGGCTGTGCTGCTGATGCTGGCAGGCAGCGTGGAGGCACGCGACTATAATATCGTGGACTATGGAGCCAGGGCTGACACCACCGTGCTCAGCACAAAGGCGCTGCAGCAGGCTATCGACGACTGTTCGCAGGCTGGAGGGGGTAGGGTGGTGGTGCCTACCGGACAGTATAAGATTGGCTCCATCGTCCTGAGGTCGGACGTGCACCTCTACCTGGAACGGGGTGCCACGCTCTATGGCAGTACGGACCTGAAGGACTATGTGCCCCAGAAGTCGGACTATGTGTCGCTGCGCACGCAGACACACACCATCCAACTGATCTATGCCGACAGGGTGAAGAACGTGGTGATAGACGGCTATGGAACGATTGACGGAAGGGGCAGGGCCTTCAAGAAACTGTCGTGGAACGACGAGGGCATCACGCGTCCGCACCTGCTACGTTTCATCCAGAGCGAGGACATCACGGTGAAGGACGTCACCCTCAAGAACTCGGGCTGCTGGATGCAGCACTACCTGGCCTGCGACAGGGTGAGGATCGAGGATATCAGGGTGTTCAACCGCAACAACTACAACAACGATGCGCTGGACATCGACGGATGCCACGAGGTAGTGGTGAGGGGTGTCATCGCTGATTCGGACGATGACGGCATCACGCTGAAGAGTACGTCACCACGGCTCTGCGAGAACATCCGCATTGCCGACTGCGTGGTGTCGAGCCACTGCAATGCCGTGAAACTGGGCACAGAGACCAACGGCGGCTTCCGCAATATCAATATCAGTGGGGTGGTGGTGAAGCCGAGTGCAGACCAGCGAGAGCTGTTCTTCGGACGACCCAACGGCACGTCGGCCCTCTCGCTCGAGATTGTTGATGGGGGCGTGATGGAGAACGTCAGCGCCTCTGACTTCACTGTAGAGGGTACAGAGTCGCCCATCTTCATCCGACTGGGCAACAGAGGACGGGGTTACAAGTTGAAAACCTCGAGCCTCTCCCCTAACCCCTCTCCAAAAGGCGAGGGGGAAGGTGGCGGACTGAGCGGACAGGGTAATGACGACACGATAGCGGAGCTGATTCCCATAGACCATGTAGGCACCATCGACGGCATCAGCATAGCGCATTTCCAGATAAGGAACGCAGGACCTACAGGCTGTTCCATCAGCGGACTGCCTGACCATCCTGTGCAGAATGTGAGGCTCTCGCAGATCTCCATCCTTCAGCAGGGAGGTGTGACGCAGAACGACCTGAAGGCCATCGACGATGCTGTGGCTGACGAGCGAGCCAAGGCCTACCCCGAAGCCACGATGTGGGGTCTGCTGCCAGCCAAGGGTTTCTTCCTGCGCCACACGCGCAATATCCATTTCTCAGATGTAGAGGTTCAAACGGTGGAGCCTGATGTCCGACCGTCTTTTGTCCGTGTAGATGCGGAGTGATCTTGCACTTGTTTCTCTCTTAGGTTTTCTTTACTCGGAATATTAGTATCTGCTTTCAACTAATCGCTTTTCCATACATCAATACAGCAGTGCGAGCTACCATTTGTCTAGTGCTGTTGGGGGCCGACATATTTGCGATTGCTCTCCAATAGCACTGACGTTGACAACAATCCTCTTGTGTAGGTTTTGCTGTTAGCAGTGTTGTCAACTCTGAGAATTCTTCTTCGGTGAACTGATCACGTGCAGCCATTGCTTTCCGAAAGGCAAGATAGCTATTGTTGATATCAGACATTTCAAGCTGTAGTTTCTCTACCCGTTTCTCAAAAGCCTGCACTTTTTCCTGTATTGTCTTCTGATTGTTTGTTTTTGGCGCTTCGTGCTTGATGACGATGGATAGTGTTCCATTTTCTTCATACTTGGAAAAAGACTTCTTCTCATTTTTGACAGTAGTCCGTACTTGCTCTTTCTGCAAAGGTATTCCGTATTCTATGTCTTTGAGAATATGCATCAAACTGGTGAGAACCTTCCCGATTCTGAGCATCCTGCTGCGACTGAAGAAATGGTCGTTGATGAGCTGTCGTAGAGGTTCTATTCCTCCTATGTCTCTGAGGTTTGCCAATGCCTCATCAACATTCTCATGTGAATAGAGCTCAGAAGCAACCAGCATGAAAGTACTCCAGGGTAGATCACGTTCAGCAAACTGTTGTAGAATCTCTTTACGACGTTTAGCAGAAATCGTGCAACCTGGCAGCTTCTCCATAAGGAAAATGCTCTCTGAGCCTATTGACATTCTGAATCCTTTCTCTTGAGGGAAGCCCTCCCTAAGTTCGCGTCCCAGTCGTATGGCTTGTTCACGTTTGGGCGTGTACTTGCATATAGCAGCAGAGACAGGTTTAATGGAAAATAACTCCTTGTTGAACTCGCTGGCATATTTATCCACGTAACGTAGCCCCTCCAGATTCTTGTCAATCTTAGATAGCACACCAATGCCGTTAAGTGCTGTTAGACCATTGCCGTTGTCATAAAGTGAGGCTATGAAATTTTTGTCAGTCTCAGTGGGGACAGTATTGAAGAGGTATATCACTGCATCGGCATTGTTAGACAGACTTACCGTCTCCTGTTGATGTCTTTCACGAAGGCGAAAGTAGGCATCAGTGTGTTGTTGGTGAGCATCACCGTCATCACCTACATCTGCACCGATACCTGGTGTATCCACTAGAGTGACGTCTTCCAAAAGAGGGTTGTCATTGATATAGAATATCAATTTCTCTATTTGTGCAGTTTCTTTTAAAGTGTCCTCGCTAGTACCCTGCAACGCGTTCAGGAATGATCGTGGTTTCCACTCTTCCTTTCCGTCAATTCGTTGACATAGAATTGGCTTGTCAGGTGACGGTGGCGTACCTTTCTTGAATACATTGATGGTGGCTGTCGTTTCAGTGCTACCTGTCATAGCTAGGTCAACCCCCAAAAGCGCATTGATAAGAAAGCTTTTGCCTGCCTTCACCTTACCAGCCACTGCCAAAACACATGGTGATGTCAATTCTTCTTGGAGCGTTTGCAGGGCAGCAACGTGTTTCCTATGCTCCAGCTCCAGAAAACAACACACATCACGAAGCAGTTCCTGTGTGTGTTGCAACATCTCTACGTCAGTCATTATTCAGTTTTAACTTTGGGTCAATCTCTTTCTCGTCTTTTGGTTCACTTTCTTTAAACAGGCCCTTGTGGACACCTTCATTATTTGGCGTAATGGTATTCTGAGGCTTTTCTTCCTGGTCGTTCTTTTTCTCCATCTGTTCTTGCTTGTCATCATTATTTTCCGATTCTTCCTTGTCTCCGCCTTTGGTGCAATAGGCAATGAGAAGACCGATGATAATCAGCAATTCGATAAAGGCAATGATCTTGAAGGGATTGGAATTCCTTTTCTCATCCACAGGAGGTATTGGCTTAGGAGGTTCCGGTTTGGGGGGAACAGGACCTGGACCTGGCTTGGGAGGAATGGGGCCGGGCTTAGGATTCGGTTCGGGTTTGGGTTTGGGATCTGGTGTCGGCTTGGGCGTTACTACCACGTTGGGAATCTTGCTGGGTACCGTAAATGTATGAACCTGTCCTCCCGGATGGTTGATAACGCTGGCGTTAAGGAATTGATAACGATCATCGCAAGCCAGCTTCACGTCGAGGATGTTGGTGGCAATGGAGATGTCCCCCTTAGTGATGAGGGCAGCACCAATCAGGCTTTCAGTCTTTGCTGGGTCAATGATCAATGACCTGTTGGGCATCGTATTCAGTCCAGGAGCCACACCGCCTTTAATGGTCTTATTGCCAGTATAATCCACAGGAACAACCCCTGTTGCAATTTGAATATCCATACGTGACATGGTCCATACCTTTCCGATATGTTTGTTGAACTCTGTGCTGAAATAGTCAATATCATAAGGTAATGAATCTATTTCTCCTTGGTAAACAATGCCTACGAAGTTACGAAGATGTTTACGTCCTGCCTCGTCTGTCGTAAACTCTTCACCATGTGTCTCATTCCAGCATCCCACACCCCATAGTGTCAGATCTCCCACTCGGCTCAGCAGCCAACGGGGATTGGTGAAGTCGGGGGTATATTGGTCTGCATTCAGCAGTCCTCTCACTTGTTCCTTGAAAAACATCTTTACCTCTCTCGGACAGAAATCCGATGTCGGTGACACCATCACGCCATAGTCAACCTTCTGCGTACGTGAAAAGATAAATAGTTGTTTATCCATAATGTAGTCCCTTAAATGTTTTGCAGTTCTCCGTCAACATATAATTCAACGCCATCGCGCATCTTTGACTTTATAAGGTCTATACAATCAGCCATCAGTAATAAATCTTCATTGGATTTCTTTATTTGTCCCTGAATAGCTTCTATTTGCCTTTTGATGCTTGATGTACCTCCATACCATATTTTACTAAAGAAACCTTTCTGTTCTCTTTGGGCAAGTGTTCCTTGTCGTGTTTCTAATGTCTTGTTGTATGCGGCATTTCTCTCCAGCTCTTCAGCAATACGTTTGCTGTAGATACCGAAGATGGTAAAGAGGATAGGTATCTGGATGTTACCCTCAGAAGGCCCAACACGCAGTTCGCCTATCAGCTCATTGTCGGCACCACAGCCTAAGTTGCGACCTAGCGTAACTGCCGTCAGACCGACTGTTAATCCCGTGCCGGCACCAAAGAATGCAGCATAGTTATCGCGAATGAAGTTCTTGCAGGTTTCAAGTTCCTCGGGTGAAGCCAGGTCGGCTTTTGTGAGCACGAAGATGATGGGAGTGGTGTCGTTAGGGTAGAGGTCTAGATACCTGGCATAAAGGTTGTTCATTAAATCAAGGTCGTTAAAGGCCTCTACATCACCTTTCAAGGCACGCATCACCTTATCTACACCGATGAAAAAAGCCAGTGAACCAGAATCTTTAAACGATTTGTAAAGATCATCTACCTCGTTCATGTCTTCTTCAATGTTGGTAAAAATACCACCACGATAATCACGGATGCTGATGTCTGTGATGAATTTGAAAGCGATTCGGTTATTATAGGAGAATACAGTTGTTTCTGTAGTTCCTGGAGGCCACATTCCGTTGACCATCATATTGAATCGCTGATTCAGCAAGTTGACTTGTTTCAGGTCGGAGTTGACCATCGTCATTACTTTGCCATTGTCAAACTTGATGCCTTTGTTCATGGCTTTTGTCATTGCATAGATGTAGCATGACTTTCCCGAACCACTCAGTCCATAGATAGAAATTTTACTTGCCATAGATTTTGAATTTTTGTTTTTTGATATATTTTCTGATGTCTTTGTCAACTTTCTTCACGCGCTTTTCAGCATGTTTGCGGTTGCGCGTAGCCTCTTTCCAGTCTTGTCGTTTCCAATATTTCCATTTGAAATGCGTCGTCCAACTCCACAGATTCATATTGATGCCGAATATCCATTTCAGTAGTTTTTGAAGAATAAAACTGACGATGACAAAAGCCCATTCCAACAGTTGCTCAGCCAAGAAAAAGATTCCTTCTATCAGGTCACATGGGCTTTGTTCCTTGTATTCTTTCTTACACACGGCTTCTTCCTCCCTGCACTGTACGATGTAGTTGGGTAGAATACCATCCATTGCAAACAGGAAGGGATAGATGGTCGATTCGCAGTCATCCTGAGTAACTGTGCAACGGCTCACAGAAACCTTTACCACATCACTGTATTGGGCGTTCTCAAGGAACATGTCGAAATAGTGCAGGCCTTTTAGCAAATCATCGTCCACCGTAATGAGATCAGCCTTTGTGATGACCATGCTAATGGGTAGCCAATGCTTGCGTTCCTTTTTTAATGCAAGTTCCACACACGAGATGATGATGTCAAACTCACACTGGGTCTCCCACCTCAACTCATTCAACTTCGTTCCATCCAGAAAGATAATCAATGCATCACTGTCAGCAATCTGGTCGGTTAGCACTTTGAGTTCCTTGTCATCTTTATCGGTACTTGTCAGTGCGCCCCCTCGATAATCAATCCATTCAATGGGCATAATGGGCTTGCCATTGCGAGTAAAATTGAAAAGGTACGATGACTGAACATCGGTACCCTCAGGGTATTGCCCACGTGACAATCTGTCGGCCAGGCGCTTCAGTTGCATGTGCTGCTCCTCGTCGGTGGTATGCATGCCATAGCCACTTCGCTCTTCGCCCAGTCGCTTGTACATGCCAGCCATGAATGATGTCTTGCCGGCGCCACTATGTCCTATCATGAGAACTTTCATCTTCTCTCAAAAATCAAAATAGTACGACTTTAACTCCTGATCCCTCCCATCCGCAATCTAGACAGTGATAGACAAAACCTCGTCCTGGGATGACATCCTTATAACGGAAGCAGAAAGGAGACTGACACTTGCGGCATATCATGGATAAATGAGGGTCGAAAGGACCGTCAGCCCCTACTGCATACTGACCGATGGCTCCTCTGGCAGCAGCGGTGTCTTCATTACAACACATTTCAATGGGTGTTTCCGTAAACGACTCTGACAGGTGGGACTTTACTAATGGTAAGTGTGAAGAACCGCCTACAAGCAGTATCTTGTCGATATTGAATTTCTTGCCCTTTACATCGTTTGCCACTATACGGGCTACGTTAATCGCCTCATCAATCTTGGAATAGACAAGAGCGTTGAAAGCTTCACGGCTAAGCCTGAATCTACCTGCATGGTGAATGTCTGTCTCACAGACAGAATCGTCACATGTGCCAAACATTTCTTTCAGCTTGCGGCATTGCTGCAGGATACATAGGTCTATCCCGTCAGCCGAGATGTCTTGATGCTGACTTTTTAACAGGTAGTTGTGAAGATGTTCATAGAGCAAGTAGTCCAGATCGTTGCCGCCGCAGTGTGCATTCGTTGCTGGAGCAGCCAGGATATGCAGCTTGCCCTCTTGTTTCTTCATATAACAGACCTCTGTACCAACGGCTCCGAAGTGGAATACCAATAGCCCTTCCCCTTCATTAACAGTATGTGTCAGTTCATAACCTTTCACGGCGGCAAAGGGCTCTGCAAGGGTTTTCACCCTGCTGACGCCCTGCTTGTGCAATGCCTCCACCATCATTTCCAGTTTGGGATGAGCTATGTCCACAGGATGGGTCAACACTACGTAGTCATCAATAGCATCGTCTTGTGGACATGCAGTCTTCACCGCTTTCAGCAGCAGATCAAAGAATATGCTTAGCAGTTCGGCATGTGTGTAGTTCCTGCCATTGATGTGTTCCTTCATGCCAGGTGTTAACAACACTCTGATTTCGGATATTACATTAGCCATCTTTTGTCTTCGCTGATTGACAGGTAAACTGGCATAGTGTTCCATCACCTTTACAGCTTCATAACCTATCACGAAGCCTTTATCTGTACCAGCTAGTACAGACGGTAGCTTGACCGATGGCCCTTGACCGCTCATAAACCTCACCGCTTCGGGCATTCCCGTTTGTGGCGAAATACAGGCAACTGTCAGGAAGGATGCTCCAAAATCAATACCTATCATTGCTGTATCCTCAAACTTCCACTTTGTCTAGTTGAGTCTTTACTTCTGTAAGATTCGTTTCCTGTTTCTTCCACTCGTTCAGCATCACCTCCAATGCCTCAATGAGCTTTGGATTCTGTTTTGATTCGAGCAGAGTCTTACGCATGGCGTCAAGCTCTGTCTTGTATTTATTATAGGTATCGTTCACCGACTTCTGGGCCTGTTCGTTCACACCCATCACAAAGCCTTGATACTGCGAGGTGTATTTACCGTCTTGCAGCGATGTTTCTACCAACTGCCTTCGAATGGCGGTCAGCGTATCCTGCACGAACTTGGTGAGTGAGGCCTTGTCCTTCTGCAGTTTCTTTTGTTCTGCCGCCTTCTTGCCTGCAAGTGCACCCCAGAGCAATACGCCAACGCCTATCACAGCCAGTGCGGGCGTCAGAATAGGCATGGCTGGTGCCAACAGTGCAGGAGCCAAGGCATTTAGACCTGTAACGATGGTGGTTGCCGATGTAGTGATGAGACCAGCTGTCAATATCTCTGTACGGGCTGCAGTCATGGTATCCTTGAAGGTCATCTCACTGATTTCAGGTGCACCTGCGTTTTCAGGTGCAATCAGGCCGGAACCTTGCGGCATGACCATGCGACATTCCTCATTGTACTTATTGAGCGTCTCCATCATGCGCTGGTAGACTGTTGCCGTCAGCTTCTCCCACTCGCAGCGTGCATCATTGACTAAGTTAGAACCAATATCCTGTTTGTAGCTGGCCACCTCGTCAGATGTCAGGTTCTGAATTTCATCATCGAACTTTTTGAAGAGCGAGCCTGCAGGGGCAAAAATCTGATTAAACTCAAACTGCATAGTATTCAGTATCTGACTGATCTCAGCCAACACCTCTGCTTTTTTCTTGTCACCCAAACGACTCGAGAAATCTTCACGGGCTTTCTCGTATTGATCAAGTATACGCTCAAACTCTTCTCCTTGCTTCTTGGCGCCATCCAAACGGTTCTGAAGGGTGCCAAGTATGGTACGGTAGTACTTGGAGGCACTATTATAAGCCACACCAGCACGATAGTAGCCCTGAGTGATGAACACCGTGCGCAACAACTCCTCTTTCACTTCGTTGTAGTGGGAGTTCTCTATGTAGATTTCTTTCCACTCATCATCGCTACTGTTGGCTTCAAGAAGAAGTTGACTCGACATGCGAAGCATCTTGACCTTTCTGACCAAACGGTCGCCCACGGCCTCACTGATAAGTGTGGTATTGCGTTTGATGCTTTCGTTCACACTTTCCTCTCCGTTCAGGTCTACTTTTGTCGTGACAAACATGATGTTGGGCGTCACGTTCACCACATCTTTCAAGAAATCTATCTCGACAGCTTCCAGTGGCGTTGGATTGGCAACAAAGAGGGCAGCATCGGCCAGTTTCAGATACTCTCGCGTAATAGCCGTATGGTGTGGATAGGTCGAACCGATACCCGGCGTATCAATGATAGCGACTCCCTTTGGCAGGAAGTCAATCTTTGTGTTAACTTCGATATAGGCAATCGTTTTGTCGGCCTCGGCCATACCCTGCTCGTCAATAGTTGCTTGTGAGCCGTAGGCAGCCAGTTCTTCCTGAGCAATGGACTTACGGTCGCCATTGGCATAGACCACAAAAAAGCTGTCTTTCTCTGCATTCGATATCTTGAACACTCTCGACGTAGCCACATCTGTACACACGGGTAAGAGTTCCCTGCCAATGAGCGCATTGATCAAGGAGCTCTTGCCGTTTTTCACTTTACCACAAACTGCCAGGTTAAACTCGCCTCGCTCCAACAGCATCTTAGCACCATTGAAGTCGTTTTCTGGCTGAGGCAGTGCAGCCTTCGGGTATTTCTTCCCGAAGGCCAGCATCTGTTCCATCATGCTGAGCACACCATGCTTGATGTCCTGCGACAAATTGATAAGTTGTTCGTTGGTCATTTATGCTTCGTCCAGTTCTACAGTATCAGCGTCTGTGTCTTGATTGTCTTCAACAGTCTCGGGGCTCCAAGTATCTATATCTTCAGGAGTCACGTCAATATTCTCAGGATAAACAGGGGTGACCTCTACTGGCACAGGCACAACTACCACCATCACCTGCGTCATGAAGGGATTCATGTTGAACACGCCAGTACCATCGGCATAAGCCAGAGTGTAGGCATTCTGCCAGTTATACCAATCCAAGTCTAACACAGGTGTAGGCAGAGAGTTGAGCCATGGGTCGAAGTCAAACTGGAAACCCAGGTCAAGTGCATTGAAGTCCCAATTAAGCGACGAGAAGTCGAAAGGTATGGTGTTCAGATGACCGTCATCATAATAAGGCGTATAGTCCTGCGGCACGCTTACTTCCTCAGGGTTCATGGGGAACTCAGTCTCTGCAGGCACAATGAGCTCTTCATCGTTCAGCGTGAAGGTGTTGTCGGCGATAAACTCATCAACAGCAAAGTTCGACGGCACCATCTGGTTGTTCTCCGGATCATACTGATAGGGAGCGGGCTGGTCAGTAGCCACCATATAGCAGTTGGAGTCCTGCCAGGCATCCATGAAATCTTCCAACGGATATTCGATACGCAGATCACCGGTTCCAGGATCGGTCAGAATGACTTTCACATCATCAGGATCATCAGGGTTCACCTCGATGCCAGCCACGATAAGAGCATGGTCGGCGCCCTGAGCATTGATCTTGTCTTCAAACTCCTCGGCCTGTTGTGCATTCTCGTCGTCATTGCGTACTGCCCACAACTCACCAGAATCCACACCCACAATGACACGACGGCCTTGTGCCAATTCATTGATAAGGTCATAGACGGTGGCATTTGCCTGGGTATGAACACCCACGCCTTGCGATTCAAGGATGTTGCCGATAGCCTCTACTGGTGTACCTGCATGGTCAACATACCAGCCGTTTTCCTGTGCCAACTCTTTCAGATACTCCTGGGGGAGGTCTACGCCAAAGTCACGCAGAATAATTTGCTGACTGCGGATAGCGCAGGTAGGTTCTGTTCCCTGGAAAATTTCCTGGCGCACCTCACCGCTACCATTATCAATACCTTCCTCGCCAAACACCTGAATGGCGGCATTCTCTTGTTCTCCGAAAGTGAAAAGATCCTTCATAATTACTTGTTGTTTTAGTTTGTTATTGATTGTTTTTGTAAGTTGTATTTGTCTATTGGCTCAATATGATGCAACAAAGGTATTAAAAGAAATTGAAACAAACAAAAAAAATCAAGAAAATCTTATTTTTTTATCCAATTCTCATATGTCGAGGTTCAAACGATGGAGCCTTACATCCGACCGCCTTGTAATGAAACATTGAAAATAGATGTATAAAGAATAATGCTGAATTGTTTGGCAGTTTCGGATAATATGCTTAATTTTGCCCCCAAAGATTGAAGAGATGAGAACAATCATAGCAATTGCCATGCTGTTGGTGACGATTCAGGCAACGGCACAAGAGAACCTGCAGAAGCAGGCAAGCACCAAGAAGGTGGAGAAGGTGTTCACGACAGTGAAGGAACTGCCGATAACGAGTGTGAAGAACCAGTATCGCAGCGGGACGTGCTGGGACTATGCCACTTTGGGCTATTTCGAGAGTGAGATACTGCGCAAGACGGGCAAGACCTACGACCTGTGCGAGATGTTCGTGGTGAACAAGGACTATATGGACTGTGCCACACACTATGTGCGTATGCATGGCTATAGTCAGATATCGGAGGGCGGCTCCTGTGACGATGTGCTGGAGGTGATTCGTGAACATGGCATCTGCCCGGAGAATGCCATGCCAGCACCTGGTTCGCTGACAGGCGACTCGCTGGCCAACTTCAATGTGTTCTTTCCGGAGCTGGAGCGGACGGTGAGCAGCATCGTGAGGAAGGGTGCGAAAGAACCCCAGCCACACTGGCAGGACAGTGTTCAGACCGTCATTGAACGGTATGTAGGCCGTTGTCCCGAGTCTTTTGTGTATGAGGGAAAGACATACACGCCGAAGTCGTTTGCCGAGAGTCTTGGCTTTGTTCCCGACGACTACGTGAGTCTGACCAGCTATACGCACCATCCGTTCAACAAGTGGTTCATCATCGAGGCTCCCTATAAATGGCGTTTGAAGCCCAGCTATAACATTCCCATCGATCAGTTGATGGATGTGCTCGACAGAGCATTGGATGCTGGCTATACGGTGGCCTGGGGCGGTGATGTGACGGGCGATTTCACTCGCACAGGACTGGCTATGCTGCCTGATGGCGTGACACCCACACAAGCGATGCGTCAGGAGCAGTGGAACGACTGGCGTTTTACCTATGACCATGTGATGCTGATCTACGGAAAGGCAGTTGATGAAAATGGCAAACCCTACTATCTGGTGAAGAACTCATGGGGCAAGAGTGGACTGTATAAGGGTATCTGGTATATGTCGCGCGACTATATGGCACTGAATACCACCTACCTGTTCCTCAACCGTCATGCTCTCCCAGGAGACTTGCGTGAAGCCCTCAAAACATCTGATTTTCACTGATTTCGTTTCATTTTTGACGATACGGACCGTCACTGGCTGGAAAAGATATGCGGGGAGTTGAAAGGCTTATGAAAACAAATAGAATACTGATGGTACTGCTGTCGGTGATGGCAGTACAGGTTGCCCTGGCAGGCGACAAAATCATTGTGATGGGTCATAACGTAGAAAACTTCTTCTACTCCACCGACCGTACCCTGACGGCCGAGGGAAACCCCAATACCCTGGTCTATTATACCGATGAAGAGGGCCTCCCCAACGATCTTCTCACACCACCAAATTATTCTTTATGTTTTCGATATTTTTCTAATTGTGTTTGAAGTCTGTAAACATTTTTCTTCCACATTCCACATTTCCACATTTCCACATTTCCACATTTTCCACATATAACACTTTCTGGATTCACAAAATTAAATTTTATAGTTCAAAGATATATTATAATATATCTTTGTTTGAAAGTCAAAAATAGTAAATGTGGAAAATGTGGAATGTGGAAAATGTGGAATACCAGAGAGACAGCCCGTTCCTGTATCCTAGTCATTTTGACTCATTGTAAATAAATATTACCAACATTCTCTACACACACCAACACCCACTTTTTCACTTTGGCTGCTGGGAGCGTCTCGAAGCAACGCGCCGAGCGTCACTTTGCGTCGCAAGATGTGTCACTATAGTTGTATCGGAGTATCTCGGTGCGGTGCCGACAGACGCTCGGCACCCTCCACGCAGCGTCTCCTTGCTCGAAAAGTGAAAATAGTAAGGTAAAATGACACACTTGTCAACACAAGAAGACGCACTTCCCTACCGCGTGACTTAAGTCAAAAAGGTTTTCGACTTAAGTCAAAAGGTCTCGTGACTTAAGTCAAAAGGTCGTTCGACTTAAGTCAAAGGGTTGCCTTCTGTGTCACTTGCCCTGAGAAAGTGCGTCACTCTCTCGAAGAAACTGCGTCATTCTCTCCCAGAAAGTGACGCACTTTTTGGATCACAAGACATGAAAAATCCTCGTTTCTACCCAATTTTTTGCGCAAAACATGTCAAAGTGGTGGCATTGCTACCACATTTTCAGTATCTACCACCGCACTCCATTTGCCCATATACAGACCATTTCAGGTGCTCTGTGGTAGCGTGGTAGCAAATTTCACAAAATTCTCACACGCGCTAATAACGTACCATATCAAACCGTGAAGATTAAAAACTTTTTCTGTAAGCATCTAATTTTTTTCCGTTTTTTTTCGCTTTCTGCAAAATATTTGCTACTTTTGCATCCTAAAGGATGCGAGCAAAACCTAAAATGACACAGAGGGTCTGACCCTTTGTGCGATATGAACTAAAAACTGAATATGGCAAAGAAAGAAAATACTACCTCGATAGGATTTGAGGATGCGATATGGAGAGCTGCGGATAAACTTCGCGGCAACTTGAATGCTTCGGAATACGAAGGTGTAGTGCTGGGTTTGATATTCCTGAAGTACATCAGCGATAAGTTCGAGGCGAAATATCAGGAACTGCTGCAGGAGCCCGATGCAGACGTAGAGGATAAGGATGAATACGAGGCAGATAATGTTTTCTTTGTCCCTCAGGAGGCTCGTTGGCAGGTTATCAGTCTTGCTGCCCATACACCTGAGATTGGTAAGGTGATTGATGATGCCTTGGAGGCTATCGAACGCGAGAACACCAAACTGAAAGGTGTGTTGCCTGGCAACTATGCCCGTCCCGAGTTGGATAAACGTCGTCTGGGCGATGTGGTAGATCTCTTTACCAATATCCACATGCTGGCTTCGGGTGATGAGAAAGACCTGTTGGGTCGTGTCTATGAATACTGCCTGCAGAAGTTCGCCTCGATGGAAGGCAAGAACGCTGGCGAATTCTACACCCCCAGTTGTATCGTGCGTACCATTGTCGAGATTCTGCAGCCCTACCAAGGTCGCGTCTATGACCCCTGCTGCGGCAGCGGTGGTATGTTCGTTCAGAGTGCCAAGTTCATCTATAACCACCAGAAGGACATCAACAACATCAGCGTCTATGGTCAGGAGGCCAACCCCTCGACTTGGAAGATGGCCCACATGAATGTCGCTATCCGTGGACTGGAGGCCAATTTGGGTAAGTCGTATGCAGATACCTTCTTCAACGACCAGCACCCCACACTGAAGGCAGACTTCATCATGGCTAATCCTCCTTTTAATCTTAGCGACTGGGGAGCCGACAAACTGGAGAAAGACCCACGCTGGAAGTTCGGTCTGCCCCCAGCAGGCAACGCCAACTTTGCTTGGATGCAACACATGATTCATCACCTCTCGCCTGTAGGCCGTATCGGTTTGGTATTGGCTAATGGTGCTCTGAGCAGTCAGACAGGAGGTGAAGGCACCATCCGTCAGAAGATAGTAGAAGCAGACCTTGTAGAAGGTATCATTGCCCTGCCTTCGCAACTGTTCTATTCTACTGGTATTCCTGTCTCGCTATGGTTCCTCTCTCGCAACAAGCAGCAGGCTGGCAAGGTGCTGTTTATTGATGCAAGGAATATGGGCACGATGGTGACTCGTGCTGTTCGTGAATTGATGGAGCCCGATATCCGCAAGATTGCAGACACCTTCGAGGCCTTCCGCAATGGCACGCTTGAAGATGAAGCAGGCTATTGTGCTGTAAAGACCTTGCAGGATATTGCAGCTCAGGACTACATTCTCACCCCAGGTCGCTATGTAGGCATAGCCGAGCAGGAGGATGATGGCGAACCATTCGACGAAAAGATGAAGCGACTGACCACCGAACTCAGCGGCCTCTTTGCCGAGAGCCACCGTCTGGAAGTTGAGATCAAGAAACAGCTGGGTAGTATTGGATTTGAGATATAATTGGGAAAACTAAATATGTCACAAAAAGAGAATAAACTGATACTATATAAAGATGATGAAGGGAAACTGAGCGTAAATACTCTGTTTGCTGATGAAGATGTATGGCTGACACAAGCGCAACTGGTAGAGATTTACCAGTCGAGCAAGTCGAATATCAGTGAGCATCTTAAAAACATCTTTGAAGATAAAGAACTAGACAAAGAAGTGGTAGTTCGGAAATTCCGAACAACCACTCAACATGGTGCAATCGAAGGCAAAACTCAGACTCATGAGGTACTGCACTACAATCTCGATGTTATCATTGCTCTTGGTTATCGTGTCCAGTCGCCTATAGCAGTACGTTTCCGTCGTTGGGCCACACGTTTATTGCATGAGTATATCCAGAAGGGCTTCACAATGGATGACGAGCGACTGAAACAGGGCGGTAATCGCTACTTTAAAGAATTGCTGCAACGCATTCGCGACATCCGTAGTAGTGAGCGCAACTTCTATCAGCAGGTAACTGATATCTATGCTACATCAACAGATTATGACCCTCGTTCCAAAACTACTAAGCTGTTCTTCTCTACTGTACAGAATAAGATGCACTATGCTGTGCATGAGCATACAGCTGCCGAGCTGATATATGAGCGTGTAGATAACGAGAAACCTTTTGTTGGCATGACCAACTTTAAGGGTAACTATGTTACACGCGATGATGTGAAGATAGCCAAAAACTACCTGACGGAGTTAGAGTTGCAACGTTTGAACCTGCTGACCTCTCAATTCTTGGATTACGCTGAGTTCCAAGCTTTAGAGCAGAATCCAATGACAATGGCCGACTGGGTGGCTGCACTAGATGATCAAATACTTCGTCTGCGTAAAAATATACTTGAAGGCAGTGGCACTGTGTCGCATCAAGAGGCTATTGAGAAAGCAGAGCGCGAGTTCGAAATTTATCGTGAGCGCGAAATGCGATTATTAGAAAGCGATTTCGACAAGGCTGTCAAGGCTCTATTGGATAATAAAGACAATCAAGAGGAAGGGTAATTAACAAGTAAATTCCCATTTATGGAAGAGTGGACAGAATATATAATAGGAGATGTCTGTAATACTATATCAGATACATATAAGGGCAATGCTGAGGAGGTTGTTCTTATAAACACGTCTGATGTGTTAGATGGAAAATGTCTAAACCACATTAAAACGCCTAATAGAGATTTGAAAGGGCAGTTTAAGAAGACTTTTCGGAAAGATGACATTCTATATAGTGAGATAAGGCCAGCCAACAAGCGCTATGCATACATTGACTTTGACGCAACGGACTATATCGCATCTACGAAGTTGATGGTCATTAGGCGTAATGAGAGGATTTTGCCACAATACCTATTCTATATATTAAAGAGCAAAGCAGTTCTTGATGAATTACAAATGTTGGCAGAATCTCGTTCAGGAACTTTCCCCCAAATAACATTTAGTGAGGTGGCTAATATGGAGATTAAATTGCCGCCCATCGAGCAGCAACGTCGAATATTGGAAGTTCTTAAATCCCTTGATGACAAAATCGAGGTGAACAGGCGGATAAACGAGAATTTAGAGCAGCAGGCGCAGGCGTTGTTTAAGTCGTGGTTTGTGGACTTCGAACCATTCAAGGATGGTGAGTTCGTGGAGAGTGAACTGGGAATGATTCCGAAGGGATGGATTATAAAAGAAATAGAAGATATTGCAGAAATCTCAAAAGTGTCAATTAATCCACAAAAGCAACCTCAAACAGAATTCAAACATTATAGTATCCCATCTTATGATGATGGAATGAAACCAGAAATACAATTAGGAGAAGAAATAAAGAGCAACAAGTATATTATTAAAAACAAGATGACCTTGTTCTCAAAATTAAATCCTCGAATAAAGCGTGTATGGTATTTGGATAAATTAGATAATAATTCAATATGCTCAACAGAGTTTGTTCCATATAAGGCAATTGAAGATTCAAAATCATCATTCATATATAGTTTGATAAATAGTCAGGGATTCTATGATTTTGTAATGTCAATGGTCAACGGGGCTACTGGCAGTCATCAAAGATTTCATCCAGAAGAATCTTTAAGATATAAAATCGCTTATAACGAAACCTACAGCTTAAAATATTGCGAAATTGCAACACCCATTATCAATAAAATATTAGATAATCGGAACGAATCCCGTCGCCTCGCCACCCTCCGCGACACCCTCCTTCCGAAGCTGATGTCTGGGAAACTGAAAGTAAATGAATAATAAGATTGACTATGAAAAAAGTATTGCTTATATTTTTGATGATGCTAAGCATTAATGCTGATGCTCAAATTCAAAGACGTTTCTTTGGTTTTACACTCGGTATGGCTAATAAGCAACAAATATCAAACCATTTCAAGAGTCAAAACAAATCAGTGTCATATGAAGACGATGTATTAGTTGTCAAGAATCTAAAGTTTGGGGGGCAGATTTGGGATGAAGTACGATTTGCATTTTATAAGAATAAGTTTTATCAGATTTTTTTGGTTTCCTCAACAGGGAATAATAGCAAAGAACTATTAGATAATAGATGGGATTTCTTTTTAAATAGTTTTTTTGAAAAGTATGGAGATTACTATTCACCAGATTCTGAAGAATATACTAAATTTTTTCTTGACGATAATACCGTATTGCGATTTCACTATGAAAACAGTCAGGGCATATGGTATCAAGACTTAGTATATTACGATGATAAAATATTTAATGCATCAATAGATACAGACAAAGATGACCTGTAGCACAAATCTTCTATTTGAATAAATTTTTGTCTTGCTACATGAATTCCGTCGCTCTGCGCCCCCCCGTGACACCCTCCTTCCGAAGTTGATGTCTGGAGAACTGAAAGTAAATGAAGTAGAAATCTAAAAACATTAATCACTTAAATCAAATGATTATGGTACAATATGGTATTTTATTGACAGCGACAAAAAATATGCCTCAGGATTCAACCCTGACAAACATTATGGATAACACGTGGAATACTGCACTCAATACAGAGTTTGGTATCATAGCTTTGTTATCTTTTATCGCAGCTTTAGTATCTGCCTTTTTTGCTGCTGGTTCTTTTATGATTGGCTGGAGAACTATGAAGGCGCAAATATCGACAGAAAACAGTACAAAAGGTGGAAAGAATGTACCCTCAACACAAAGCTTGATGATAGATATGGTTAGACACTTATATAGAAACTATGTTGTTACATATGCTATTCGAGAACGCATGAAAGAAAAGAAATTTATGGTTTACCCCTCAGAAATACATCTAAAAAAAATGAGATTAAATCTAGATAATATTGACCTTCACATCTATCTGAAAAAGCCTGAAGATTATTTGACTCTTAGCAATTTGTATCTTTTTATAAGAAACTATCATTACGAATTGGAGGTATTTACCGAGCATTTGAAAGACAAGATGCTAGATATATCAACAAAGGAAAAGGATTTGTATTCGTTACTATTCAAATGTGAATTCCTTACTGAAAATATTATTAAAACTTTAGTTACAATCTGGCCTGATAGTAAAAGGAACTTCATTTTAGAAGCTAAAAAGGCAATTAGTGATTCCCAGGAGTATCGTCAAGACGAGACATGGTTAAGAACTATGGCCCCCATGGATAGCTTTACGCATTATAAAGGCGATAATTATTCATATTACTTAAGAAAGCTTTTTGTAGATAGCGCTGATACTTTTATAGACAGATTTAATCGCGATGTTGCTATAGAATTAGGCAAAGATAGTGTTGGAAGCTATAAGATAACTATGATTGATGTATAATAAATGATATGAGTACAACCCACCATACAGAAGCAAGCTACGAGAACACGCTGATACAGCTGTTCCAGGATATGGGATATGCGTATGAGTGTGGCTATGACGTGGAGCGTGACTACAGGAATCCTTTCTATGAGGAGGATCTGCGGGATGCGCTGTGCAGACTGAACCCGATGTTGAGTGCGGAGGTGCTGAATGAGGCTTTCCGACTGGTGACCCACGTGAATGAAGGAACGCTGGAGCAACGCAACGAGACGTTGATGGACTACGTGCAGAATGGTGTGGAGGTGAAATACTCGGAAGAAGGTCGCCCGAAGACAGCTCTGGTGAAATTGGTGAACTTCGAGAATCCCTTGCAGAACCAGTTCAAGGTTTGCAATCAGTGGACAGTCATCGAGTATGACAAGATTCGCTGTGACATGGTGGTATTCATCAATGGTCTGCCGCTGGTGGTGATAGAACTGAAATCGCCAAGCAATGAAAATGTAGAAGAGGACGATGCATACTTGCAGATTAAGCAGTATCAGCAGAAGTGCCCCTCGCTGTTTGTCTATAATGCGTTCTCTGTGACAAGCGATATGCTTACCTCAAAAGCTGGCACCATCACCTCGAAAGCGAACCGCTTTATGGACTGGAAGAGTACGGATGGCGTGAACGTTACGAACGAACCCATTCACTACGATACTTTCTTCCAAGGCATCTTTGAAAAACGCCGTCTTATTGACCTGCTGCAGAACTTCATCTGCTTCGACCATAAGGATGGAAGGGTTGCCAAGATTATGGGAGCCTATCATCAGTATTTTGCCGTTTGCAAGGCCTTGAAACACACAGAAACAGCCATTGGTGGCGATGGAAAGATTGGCGTATTCTGGCACACGCAGGGGTCGGGTAAGTCGTTGTCAATGGTCTTCTATGTTCATCAGTTGATACAAAAATTCCCAGAATGTACCATCGTGGTGGTGACAGACCGCAACGACCTGGACCAGCAGCTGTATGAACAGTTTGCAGGTTGTCAGAAGTTCTTGCGTCAGGAGCCACAACGCGTGGGCTTTGACCTGAACGAGAAGGGAAAGCTCACCAAGACTGGAGGACGTGATGACTTGGTGAGGAAACTAAAGGACCTGCGGACTGGTGGCATCATCTTCACCACCATTCAGAAGTTTGAGGAAGAAACGGGTCTGCTATCTGACAGAGAGAATATCATTGTGATTACCGACGAGGCTCATCGTTCGCAATACGGCGATGAATACTGGGATGTGAAAACCCAGAAGATGAAGAAAGGCTTTGCCCTGCTGATGCGTGAAGCTCTGCCCAATGCCTCTTTCATCGGCTTCACAGGTACGCCCATTTCAGAACGAGACCGCGATACGAAAGAAGTCTTTGGCGACTACATAGACATCTATGACATGACGCAGGCTGTGGCTGATAAAGCTACAAGACCTGTCTATTACGAAAGTCGTGTCATCAAACTGAACCTGAACAAAGAAGCCTTGAAGAAGTTGGACGACGAGTTCGACCTCTTGAAAGACGAAGGCGCAACAGATGAACAAATACAAAGGGCTCGTCAAGACAATAGTGGACTGAAAGAGATTCTTTGTCACCCAGACACGATAGAAAGCCTTTGCAAGGACGTTGTGGAGCACTACGAAAAGTACAGGCAGAACGAACTGACAGGCAAAGCTATGATTGTGGCTTACAATAAGGAGGCAGCAGTCAAGATTTACCGTCAGATTCTGGAGATGCGACCAGGCTGGACAGAGAAGATGCATGTTGTGGCAAGTGCTGCTAATCAGGACAAAGAAGAGTGGCACGATGTGATTGATGCCAAGCGGAACAAAGAATATGCAGCCCTTTTCAAGGACGATGAAAGTCCGATGAAGATTGCCATTGTAGTGGATATGTGGCTGACAGGCTTCGATGTGCCCTCGTTGGCAACGATGTATGTTTATAAGCCTATGCGCGACCACAACCTGATGCAGGCCATTGCTCGTGTGAATCGTGTCTTCCCAGACAAGGAAGGTGGACTGATTGTCGATTATGTGGGCATCGCTCAGGCTTTGAAACAAGCCATGCACGACTATACCAGCAGAGACCGTCAACAGTTTGGCGACCCCGATATCGAAAAGACGGCCTTGGTGAAGTTCCAAGAGAAACTGGAGATATGCCGCGACCTGCTGCATGGTTTCGATTATAGCACGTGGTACGATGGTTCAGATCCAGAGCGCAGCCGATTGATAAAGGGAGGCGTAAACTTCATGCTGGGTGTAAAAGAGCAAGACAGGAAGAAGAATTTCATCAAGGAAAGCCAACTCCTGCATAACGCTCAAACGCTCTGCAAATCGCTTATCTCCGTTAGGGAAAAGCAGGAAGTCGCCTTCATGGATGCTGTGAGAGTCATGTTAATCAGGCTGGATGCGAAAGGCACACGAATCACCAAGCACGACATCAACGAACGCATTGCCCGTCTGCTGGAACAAAGTCTGCAAAGCGAGGGTGTAGAAGTGCTGACTTCAGGAGTAGAGTTTAACCTCTTCGACAAGAAGTTCCAGGATGAACTAAAGAAGATGAAGGAAAAGAACCTCGCCTTGAAACTCTTGGAGGATTTGATGGTGGAACGTATTCGCAAATACGAACGCACCAACATCGTGCAGAGCCTTAAGTTCAGCGAAATGATGAACAATGCCCTGTCGAACTATCTGAAAGGCCTCCTCACAAACGAAGAAGTGATAGAGGAACTGCTCAGGATAGCTGCTGAAATAAAACGAACAGAAGAGGAAGAAGACGAACTCGGTCTGACATCTGAAGAGAAAGCTTTCTATGATGCTCTGTCAACGCCAGAAGGCGTGCGCGAAGCCTATACAAACGAGGAGTTCATTGAACTGACCAAAGAACTGACAGAACAGCTTCGCAAGAACCGCACCATCGACTGGAATCACAAAGACTCAGCCCGTGCAAAGATGCGCGTCATGGTGAAGCGCCTGCTGAAGAAATATCATTATCCCCCCGAGGGTCAAGAACAGGCATTGAAAACCGTTATGGAGCAATGTAATCGCTGGGCTGATGATGAGAGTAATTTCCAGACTGCCGAAGTCAGACAGCGTCCAGCCAAGAAAGCTCAAGAAATCCGCATGAAACCTGCGGGCTCCATTCTCGATGATGTTGAGAACGACGATGACGTACGTCGTCTGATACACAACATGATGGAGTTGTATGAGGGTACCACCATCATGAATATTGTGCTGGAATGTCAGCATGAGTTCCAGGAGAAGTATTTCAGCATGGGTGGCAACGACTGGCGCCACTTGATTCGTGACTACGTAAGAAAGGTGACTGAACGTCCTGAACTGCAAGAGACTGAAACCTTCAGATTTGTGATGGCAGGGTAAGTACACACCGCCCCCTTTGTGACAGCAGGGACAGGTACCGTTGACACAATGAGGTAAAGACGGTCTGTTTTCAATTGAAGATTCTGAGCTGACCCGACAAAATGTCGTGTCAGGTCATATTGCCTATTTTCAGACAATGACGTCGCTCGAGATTGCCGAGCTGACAGGTAAGCAACACAAAGACGTGCTCAAGGAGTGTGGCACCGAGGGTCAGGACCTCTTCGCGATGCTGCGCGGATACGAAGCCATGTAAAAAAGAAAACCTCCGCTTCTGCAGTAAATACTGGGGAAGCGGAGGATTTGTGTTGCGACCTATTTCACGGTGATGCCCTTGGCCCTCATCTGCTGGGCACGGTGAGCAAGGCGAGCCTTGGCAATCTTGCGCATCTTCTCCTGCTCGCTGTCGTTGGGGTCGATCTGCACCTTGACGGTACCTGAGTAGCCCTTGTCGTCCTTGAAGGTAGAGGTGATCTCTTCGTCCTGGTCCTTGGAGAGTCCTGTGCCGCCACAGATGTGGCACTGCCACTGGAGCACCTTGTCGCCATGACACTGGTTGCACTCATAGTGACCTACGCCGCTACACTTCCAGCAGACGATCTGACCAGTCTCCTTGCATCGCTCACATGCAGGTGTGCCCTGACCGTCGCACCAGTTGCAGTCGCGCCAGCCGTTCTTGGTGTTGACGCCACCACGACCATTGCAATGGACGCAGAATACCTTGCCCGTGCCGCCACAGTCGTTGCAGCGTACCATCTTCTTGCCCAGGCAGAAGTCGCACTCGCGGATGCCCTCGCCACCGCAGAAAGCACAGGAGCGATACTCCAGACCCGAACCGTCACAGTTATTGCACTTCTTTTGTGCCATTGCGCTTGTTGACATCATGCCTGCAAGTGCCAACAGGAATAAAATCTTCTTTTTCATATGGATTCGTTTTTAGGTTATAACGATTGTTCGGTTGCAAAGATAAGAAGAATTATGTAATATGCCAATAGGTTTTTCCCTTTTTTTCAATAGGAAAATCCCTATTTTTGTAAAAAGATGGGCGTTGAGGGCAGAAAGACGGGCCGTTTTTTGCTAATTTTCTATAAAAAAGAGCCCTATAATGGGAAGCTTACGCATCTTTTTTTGTAACTTTGCAGCCCGAAAACCTGCATACAAAAAGAAAGTTTTCAGAAGAAAAAAGAAATTTATATATAAATTTAAGTGTCAAAAAACGTATGAAAAAGAACAAGATTCTGATGGTTGCAGCCATTGCTGCCGCACTGACGTCGTGTGGTGGAGGTGGTATGCCCAACTTTGGAGACAATGAGTATCCGGTGGAGACGGTATCGACGCAGAGCACATCGCTCGAGACCTCTTATCCGGCTACGATTAACGGTATTCAGGATGTAGAGATACGTCCTAAGACATCGGGCTTCCTCACGAAGATCTATGTGAAGGAAGGTCAGTCGGTAGAGGCCGGACAGGTGCTCTTCGAGATTGACAACCAGACGCAGCAGATGCAGGTGCGTCAGGCCCAGGCAACTGTGAACACGGCCCAGAGTGCTGTGAACACGGCCAAGTTGACCTATGAGAACTCGAAGCAGTTGCACGAGAAGAAGGTGATTGGCGACTACGAGTTGCAGACTGCCGAGAACGCCTATGCCAGTGCCCAGGCACAGCATGCTCAGGCTCTGGCAGCGCTGGCTTCGGCCAAAGAGTCGCTGACCTACTGCTATGTGAAGAGTCCTGCCAAGGGTGTCGTTGGTACGCTGCCCTTTAAGAAGGGTGCCCTGGTGAGCAGCTCGAACGTGCTGACCCACGTGGCTGATATCAGTCAGATGGAGGTGTATTTCTCTGTGACTGAGAAAGACATGCTGACGCTGTCGAAAGGCGAGGGTGGACTGACGGGTGCCGTTGCTGCCTTCCCCAAGGTGAAGCTGCAGTTGGCCGACGGAACCATCTACGACTATGAGGGCGAGGTGATTGCTGCCAGCGGTGTCATTGACAAGCAGACAGGATCGGTGCAGCTGAAGGCCCACTTCCCCAACCCCGACAAGCTGTTGAAGAGCGGTGGTAGCGGTACCATCATCGTGCCCCGTTCGAGCGAGGCTGCCATCGTCATCCCCCAGAACGTGGTGGTTGAGGTGCAGAACAAGAAGTTTGTCTATGTGGTTGACGACAAGGGCATTGCCCACTATACCGAGATCACTGTTGATCCCCAGACCGACGGCTTGAACTATATTGTGACCAGCGGTCTGAACGAGGGCGACAAGTATGTGACCAACGGTATTACAAGTCTGCACGATGGTGACACCATCAAGGCCATCACCCCCGAGCGCTATGAGGAAAAGATCAAGGAGGCTACCGAGCTGGGCAAGAAGCAGGCTTCGGCCGCTGGCTTCGTGGAGGCCATGAAAGGAAAGTGAGTTTTCCTTAATGGATAATTGATAATTGATAATTGACAATTCACAATTGACAATTGAAAATTAAGAATTATGACTTTTACAAACTTTATAAAACGTCCGGTGCTGTCGACGGTGATCTCTATCCTCATCGTCATCCTGGGTGTCATCGGACTGTTTTCGCTGCCTATTGAGCAGTATCCCGATATTGCGCCGCCTACGGTTGTCGTCTATACCAGCTATCCTGGTGCCGATGCCGAGACGGTGAAGAACTCCGTGATTACGCCGTTGGAGGAGAGTATCAACGGTGTGGAGGGCATGGACTATATCACCTCTTCTGCTTCATCGGGTTCGGCTCAGATTACCGTGATGTTCCGTCAGGGTATGAACGCCGATATGTGTGCCGTCAACGTGCAGAACCGTGTGCAACAGGCCCAAGCGCTGTTGCCTGCTGAGGTGACGCGTATCGGTGTGACGGTGATGAAGCGTCAGACCTCACAAGTGCTGATGTTCACCTTGACCAGTGACGGTCGTTACGACGACGAGTTCCTGACCAACTATAACAATATCAACATCATTCCGGCTATCAAGCGTATTCAGGGTGTGGGTGACGTTCAGTCGCCTGGTCTGAAGACCTACTCTATGCGTATCTGGCTGAAGCCCGACGTGATGAAGCAGTATGGCTTGATGCCGAGCGATGTCACTGGTGTGCTGGCCGAACAGAATGTTGAGGCTGCTCCCGGTACCTTCGGTGAACAGAGCGACGTGGCCTACGAGTACGCCATGCGCTATACCGGTCGTCTGAAGTCGGCTGAGGAGTTTGGCAATATCATCATCTCGAGCGATGCCAATGGTAACACCCTGAAACTGAAGGATGTCGCCAGAATTGAACTGGGTGGTCAGCAGTACACCGTGTCGATGAAGAACAACAACATCCCGTCGGTGATGGGTATGGTACAGCAGATTGCCGGCTCTAACGCCAACCAGATTGCCAAGGAGGTGAAAGCCGAGCTGGAGGCTCAGGCCAAGAACTTCCCCCCGGGCATGTTCTATAAGATCAACTACGACGTCACGGAGTTCCTTTACGCGTCAATAGAAGAGGTGGTATTCACCCTTATCATGACGCTGATACTGGTGTTCCTCGTGGTGTATGTCTTCCTGCAAGACTGGCGCTCGACGCTCATCCCGCTGATTGCCGTGCCTGTGTCGTTGATAGGTACGTTCTTCTTCCTCAGTATCTTTGGCTTCTCCATCAACCTGCTGACGCTGTCGGCCCTGCTGTTGGCTATTGCCATCGTGGTCGATGATGCCATCGTGGTGGTGGAGGCCGTGCATGCCAAGTTGGACCAGGGCTATAAGTCGGCCCTCACAGCCAGTATCGACGCCATGAACGAGATCTCGGGCGCTATCATCTCCATTACACTGGTGATGGCCTCGGTGTTCATCCCCGTGTCGTTCATTGGTGGTACCAGCGGTACGTTCTACCGTGAGTTCGGTGTGACGATGGCTGTGTCTATCTTCATCTCGGCATTGAACGCCCTGACGCTGTCGCCTGCACTCTGTGCCATCTTCCTGAAACCCAAGAACGAGGACGGTTCGGAGCGTAAGATGTCGATGGTGGACCGTTTCCACGCTTCGTTCAACACAGCCTACGGCAAGATTCTGGGCAAGTACAAGCGTCGTATGGACAAGCTGGTGCGCAAGCCCATTCTCATTGGTGTCTTCGTGCTGTTGGGTATCGGTGCACTGGTGGGTACGATGTCCATCACGAAAACCGGTCTGGTACCGAGTGAAGATACAGGTACCCTGTTCTGTACTGTGTCTATGCCTCCCGCAACATCCGTGGAGCGTACCAAGCAGATTATCAATCAGGTAGACTCGATGTTGGCTGCCAATCCCGCTATCCAGAGCCGTGAGCAGATTCAGGGTTATAACTTCATCGCCGGTGCCGGTAGTGACCAAGCTACCTTCATCATCAAGTTGAAGCCCTTTGAAGAGCGTACCAGTGGCTTCTGGCATAAGATCAGTGGTCTGTGGGAAGGCGATGGCATCTACCGTTTCTTTGTCAATCCCATGGAGTCGAACTCTGTGCTGGGTATGATCTACAAGCAGACGGCAGCTATCAAGGATGCACAGATTATCGCATTCCCGCCGCCCATGATTCCTGGCTTCTCAGCTACACAGGCTGTTACGCTGGTGATGCAGGACCGTACCGGTGGTGATCTTAACAAGTTCTACGAGGTGGTGCAGAACTATCTGGCCGAGTTGAACAAACGTCCTGAAGTGCAGATGGCTATGACCTCATACAACCCCTCTTATCCGCAGTATATGATCCATGTTGACGTGGCTAAGTGTAAGCAGGCAGGTATCTCGCCTTCTACTATTCTTACCACGCTGCAGGGTTACTATGGTGGTATGTATGCTTCTAACTTCAATGCCTATGGTAAGCTCTATCGTGTGATGGTACAGGGCTCACCCGAGACCCGTATGACACCCGAGAGCTTGAACAGCATCTACGTGCGTACCCCGGCAGGCATGTCGCCTGTGCAGGAGTTCTGTACGCTGGAGCGTGTCTATGGTCCGTCAAATATCAACCGTTTTAACCTGTTCACCAGTATCAACGTGACGGTACAGCAGGCTGAAGGCTTCTCATCAGGTGAGGTCATCAAGGCTTGTCAGGAAGTGGCAGAGACCACGTTGCCCGCAGGTTATACCTACGACTATAGCGGTCTGACCCGCGAGGAGTCGAAGGCCAGTGACTCCACATGGATCATCTTCGTACTCTGCTTCCTGTTCATCTATCTTATCCTGTCGGCACAGTACGAGAGCTACATCCTGCCGCTGGCTGTGTTGCTCTCTGTGCCCTTCGGTCTGGCTGGCTGTTTCCTGTTCACCTACCTCTTCGGCCACAGTAACGACATCTACATGCAGATATCGTTGATCATGCTGATAGGTCTGCTGGCCAAGAACGCCATTCTGATTGTGCAGTTCGCACTGGAGCGCCGTCGTTCGGGTATGGCCATCACATGGTCGGCCGTGCTGGGTGCCGCAGCCCGTCTGCGTCCTATCCTCATGACGTCACTGGCTATGATCATCGGTCTGCTGCCTATGATGTTCGCATCGGGTGTAGGCAAGAACGGTAACCAGACGCTGGGTGCCGCTGCCGTGGGTGGTATGTTGATAGGTACGCTGTTGCAGATCTTCGTTGTGCCCACGCTGTTCGTCATCTTCCAGAGCATACAGGAGAAGATTTCGCCTATCAAGTTCGAGGGCGACGAGGAGAATCCTGATGTGACTACGGAGTTGCAGCAGTATGCGAAAAGACCAGTAGAATATACCGTAGAATAAAAGCCCACCCAAGCCCTCCCAAAGGGGAGGGATGTCAAGAAAGATAGTTTACTATGATACGAAGAAATATGAAACAAATAATCAATAGTATGTCTAACCTTAAGCCCCTCCCTTGGGGAGGGGTTGGGGTAGGCTTCCTCCTCTGCCTTCTTTTGGCGAGCTGCGGACTCTACAACAAATATGAGCGTCCTGATGTCAACACTCAGGGACTGATTCGCGACGTGGTGGTCGATGGCGACACGCTGGTTGTCAACAGCGACGAGAACTTCGGCGACCTGTCTTGGCGCGAGGTCTTCACCGACCCGCAGCTGCAGTCGCTGATAGAGACAGCCCTGGAGAACAATGTGGACCTGCGCAATGCCGCCCTCAACGTGAAGATGATGGAGGATATGCTCAAGGTAGCTAAGTTGGCATTCCTGCCCTCTGTGGCCTTTGCGCCCAGCGGCACGCTGACATCGTTGCGTACTGACCCCGCTGTCAACACCAAGAGCTACTCGCTGCCCATCTCTGCCTCGTGGAATGTCGATCTCTTCGGCAATATCCTCTCGCAGAAACGCTCGGCACAGATGAAACTGCTGGCTACGAAGGACTACCAGGTGGCAGTGAAGACCAGTATTGTCTGTGGCGTTGCCAACCTCTACTACACGCTGATGATGCTCGACGAGCAGCTGGCTATCGTTACTGATATGGAACAGCTGGTCAAGGAGACCTGGGACATGATGAAGCTGCAGAACCAGTTGGGCATGGCTCGTTCTACCAGTGTGCAGAGTGCTGAGGCTAACTACTACTCTGTGAAGACGCAGGCCGTTGACCTGAAGCGTCAGATCCGTGAGATGGAGAACGCCATGTCGCTGTTGCTCAACGAGGCAGGTCATCAGATTCCTCGTGGTAAGTTCGCTGAGCAGTCGCTGCCCTCGCAGTTTGCTGCTGGCGTAGGTATCCAGCTGCTGACCAACCGTGCCGATGTGCATGCTGCCGAGATGGCGCTGGCACAGTGCTTCTACGATGTGGAGACGGCCCGCTCGCGCTTCTATCCTAATGTCACCATCACGGGTACGGCATCGTTCACCAACTACAACGACGCCCTGAACCCAGGCAAGTGGCTCCTCAATGCCGTTGGCTCGCTCACGCAGCCTATCTTCCAGCACGGACAGATTGTGGCTGGTCTGAAGGTAGCCAAGGCTCAGCAGGAGCAGGCCTACAACACGTGGCAGAACACCATCCTGAAGGCTGGCAACGAGGTGTCTAACGCCCTCTTGCTCTATACCGCCAGCGACGAGAAGAGTCAGCTGGAGGACCAGCGCATCAAGGTGCTGGCACAGAATGTTGAAGACACCCAGCTGCTCTACAAGAGCAAGGGTAGCAGCTATCTGGAGGTGATCAGTGCTGAGAGCAGTCTGCTCAACGCCCGTATCTCGAAGGTCACGGAAGACTTCACGAAGATGCAGGCAGTGGTGAACCTGTACCAGGCACTGGGAGGCGGAAGTAAATAAGGAAGCCTCCCCCCACCCCCTCCAAAGGGAGGGGGAGTGCAACACCATCAAAATATTTATATAGTGTATAACAATTAAAAACGTCCCCCGCGTTACTCCCCTCCTTTTGGAGGGGTCGGGGGAGGCTACTATGGCAAGCGAAATTAGTCCTAGAGCCGAGATCAGCCCCAAGGCGCAGATCGGCGAGAACTGTAAGATATTCCCATTCGTCTATATCGAGGACGACGTGGTCATTGGTGACAACTGCATCATCTTCCCCTTCGTATCTATATTAAGTGGTACGCGCATGGGAGGCCACAACAAGGTGCACCAGGGCAGCGTCATCGGAGCCCTGCCTCAGGACTTCGACTTCCGAGGTGAGAAGTCAGAGTGTATCATTGGCGAGAACAATATCATCCGTGAGAATGTGGTCATCAACCGTGCTACCCATGCTGGTGGACAGACCGTCATCGGCAACAACAACGTGCTGATGGAGGGTGCCCATATCAGTCACGACACGAAGGTGGGCGACAACTGCGTCTTCGGCTATGGTACGAAGATTGCTGGTGACTGTGAGATAAGCAATGGCGTCATCTTCTCGTCATCGGTCATCGAGAATGCGAAGACCCGTGTGGGTGAGGGTGCTATGATTCAGGCTGGTACAACCTTCTCGAAGGATGTGCCTCCCTATATCGTCTGCACCAAGCGTTCGGAGTATGGTGGTGTGAACTTCACCATGGGTCGTGCCAACGGCATCGACGAGAAGGTGCTCAGGCACATTGCCAACGCCTACCGTCTGGTGTTCCTCAGCAATACCTCGCTGTTTGATGCAGTGAAACAGATTGAAGATCAGGTGCCCGACGGTCCTGAGATTCGTACGATCCTCGACTTCATGCACTCCACGAAGCTTGGCGTCATCGCAAAGATGTAAAAGCTTTACCTCCCTCATCTCTCTCCATCAGGAGAGGGAGTGGGGGCTTTTTTATAGATTCTACCGTCGTCCGTGATGAGCAGGATGGTCAGCTGACTGTCAGGCAACAGCGGACGACAGTGTTTTTCACAATGAGCGATCACCACATTGGCAAAGGTCTGCAGCTGATCTTCTGGAATGAGGTCCCACAGCTCACGGGCGAGGGTGATATTTTCTAGTTGAGAGTTTGAGGCCGTCCCTGGTTGCGAGCAGGCTTCCTCCAGCATCTGGGCGATGAAGACTTTGTTCATGGTACCCTTCTTGCTGTGAGTATCCAGCTGACCTTCAGCCAGTTTTACCGCTTTCCCCAGCATGACACCCAGCGTGATGTTGGGGATTTTCAGTTCGTGGGCTATGCGTAGCGTTTCGCCTATGTAGTTGCCATACTCCACGAAAGCCTGTTGGGGTAGGGTGGGGTAGAGCGCCTTCACAAAACGCTCACTCTTGGCACCGCTGTTGATGACCACGCGGTTGGTGCCGCTGGCCTTTGCCACCTCCATACACTTGCGGATGCTGTCGATGAATGCTTCCTCAGAGAACGGTTTGATGATGCCCGAGACCCCCACTATCGAGATACCTCCCACAATGCCCAGACGGGGGTTGAAGGTACGTTGGGCTATCTCTGCACCGTTGGGAACGCTGAGGGTGACTGTGATAGATGAGAAATGATAGATGAAAGATGATAGGTTCTGACGTATCATCGCCCGTGGTCCTTTGTTGATGGCAGACTCGCCTGGCGGATAGTCGAAGCCTGGGAGCGTGAATGTGCCGATACCCTCGCCACCAACAATCTGAATGGCCTCTTCCGCAGTCCATTTTCCATTATCAATTATCCATTGTCCATTCTCCATAGCCCCTCTCACCTCGGCCCTGATCTCAATGCCCTTGGTCACGTCAGGGTCGTCGCCACTGTCCTTGATGACATAGGCATAGCCGTCGCCATAGTTGACGGCAACGGGAATGGTCTCGCCGTTGGGCAGGATGACAGGTACCTCTGTGGGGAGTGGTGAATGGTGGAGGGTGGAGGGTGAATGGTCTTTCTTCTGTAGCAGTTGCAGGGTTGCAGCAATGGCGGCAGCAGTAGCGCAGGTGCCAGTGGTCAGTCCGCTGTGTAGGGGAAAGAAATCAGGCAACAGTTTTTCTACCATCCGTCGCAGACCATGCTCACCGTTCACCACGTTGACGCTGGTATGGTGGAGCTGTGGATAGGCAGGTCGTCTGATGGCGATGATCCGCATGCCCAGGCGTCGGGCCTGCTCTGTCTTCTTCAGGAAACCGCCTGTGATGCCGCTTTCCTTGAGGAGGATGGTGTCGGCAATGGGTTCCAGTTCGCTGTCCTCGTCATAGAAACACAGCTGACTGTCTGTTGCTCCTTGCTGGTGGGCCAGCAGGATGCTGCTCTCTCGTGGTAGTATGCGGTAGATCACCTTGATGCCCTGTTGCTCCAGGGGTTTCAGCTTGCTGATGCTTTGCACCCCTGTTGTTGCCAGCAGGGTGTGGATATGCTTAAGACGATTCAGCTCGTCGTAGTCGTCAATCCACTCGATGTCCTTGTCGTGTTCAGGGAAGATGCGTTCAAAGCGTATCAGGGGCAGGCGTAGTTCGTCAGCCACGCTGGCTACCGTCTGGTGTAGTTGCTGTGCAAAGGGATGCGAGGCATCGATCATCAGTTGGATGTCGTGCTCCCTGCAGAAGGTGAGCATCGCCTGACGGTCCAGTGCGCCGTCTATGCGCACGCCGTGGTGCAGCGTCACATCCTGTTCGCCTGTCTTCGTGGAGTAGTAGTAGGTTGCGCCTGCTTCCTCCAGTTCGTTGATGGCTTTTCTGCCCTCTGTTGTACCTCCGAATACTAATATCACAGGACAAAGGTAATCATTTCTTAGTAACTAAGAAAAGGTTTTGCGTTTTTTATTTTGAAATCTCGTTATTTTGCCGTACCTTTGCACCCTCATTTCTATTAAATTGTAAGTTGTAAAAAGTCAATTCGTAAGTTATATGGCATATTTGTTTTCATCAGAGTCCGTGTCGGAGGGCCATCCCGACAAAGTGGCCGATCAGATTAGTGATGCGTTGTTGGATCAGTTTCTGGCCTATGATCAGAATGCACGTTGCGCCATAGAGTCGTTCGTGACCACAGGTCAGGTAGTGATCATGGGTGAGGTGCGCAGTGAGGTGTATATCGACCTGCAGACCATTGCCCGTAAGACCATCAAGAAGATAGGCTATACGAAGGCCGAGTACCAGTTTGACGGCAACTCCTGTGGCATCCTGACAGCCATCCACGAGCAGAGTCAGGATATCAATCGCGGTGTGGATCGCGAGAACGAGGACGAGCAGGGTGCTGGCGACCAGGGCATGATGTTTGGCTACGCCACCACCGAGACTGAGAACTACATGCCCGTATCGCTCGACCTGGCCCATCTCATCATGCGCACGCTGGCTGATATCCGTAAGGAGGGCAAGGTGATGACCTATCTGCGTCCAGACTCCAAGAGTCAGGTCACGGTAGAGTACAGCGATGAGGGCGTTCCCCAGCGTATCGACACCATCGTCGTCTCTACCCAGCACGACGAGTTCGATGCCGACGAGCCCATGCTGGCGAAGATCAAGGACGATGTCATCAATATCCTCATCCCTCGCGTGAAGGAGCAGATCCACTCGCAGAAGGTGCTGGCGCTGTTCAACGACCATATCAAGTACTACGTCAACCCCACGGGTAAGTTCGTCATTGGCGGCCCTCATGGAGATACAGGTCTCACGGGTCGTAAGATCATCGTCGATACCTATGGTGGCAAGGGTGCCCACGGTGGTGGTGCCTTCTCAGGTAAGGACTCGTCTAAAGTGGACCGTTCGGCAGCCTACGCAGCCCGTCATATTGCCAAGAACATGGTGGCAGCAGGCGTTGCCGACGAGATGCTGGTGCAGGTGGCCTATGCCATTGGTGTGGCTCGTCCCATGAATATCTACGTGAACACCTATGGTCGCTCGCGTGTGAATATGACCGATGGTGAGATTGCCAAGAAGATTGAGCAACTCTTCGACCTGCGTCCCAAGGCCATCGAGCGCACCCTGAAGCTGCGTCAGCCCATGTACCTGGAGACTGCTGCCTACGGACATATGGGTCGCAAGCCCGAGGTGGTGAAGAAGACCTTCACCAGCCACTATCACGAGATGAAGACCATCGATGTGGAGCTGTTCACGTGGGAGAAACTCGACCGTGTGGACGACATCAAACGAGCTTTTAACATCTGATGGATGTCCAGCAGGGAGTAGCAGGCCATCCGATACCCTACAGTATCAGTCACGATGATGCCATGATTCTACCGCTGTTGGTGGGGTTCTGCATCGTTGTGGCCCTCGTGGGCTACTACCGCAAGTTCATCCAGCGACAGTTCAAGCAGTTCTTCTTCGATAGCCCCGTGGCCTATCGTAGCGGCATGACGAAGGAAGAGCGGTTTATGGTCCTGACGCTGATGCTGGGCACCTGTATGCTGCTGTCGTATGTCACCAGCTTCTATGTGGCCGATCATCATACAGCAGGCCTCACGGGTAAGCACCTGACACTGGTGATGACCTCGTTGTGGGGTGTCTTCCTTGGTTTCTTTTTCCTGAAGTGGGGGTTGTATCAGGTGGTCAACCTACTGTTCTTCGGTGGTAAAAAGACTTTACAATGGTCAGACTCATTCCAACTCCTTGTGGCCTTTGAAGGACTGCTCTTGATGCCTATCATGGTGTTACAAATTTTTGGAGGAATGCAGTGGGAATTTGTGATGATTTGTACCATTATTGTGGTCTTTTTGAACAAAATGCTGACATTTTATAAGGTCTATCGCACTTTTTTTCACAAGAATGATGGTTTTGTTCCATTTTTTTTGTACTTTTGTGCCCTCGAAATCACACCTGTGCTTGCCTTTGTGGGCGTTTTGCAAAAGGAGATTGACTCTTTGGAAATAAATTTTTAGGACACGAAGATGATAAAGAAAATTCTGGTTTCGCAGCCGAAACCCGCCAGCGAGAAGTCACCTTATTACGACTTGGCTACGCGCTTTGGAGTAGAGTTGGTGTTCCGTCCGTTTATCAAGGTGGAGGGAATGACCCCACGCGACTTCCGCGCACAACACGTAAACATTCTGGACTATACTGCCGTGGTCTTCACTTCGCGACACGCCATCGACCATTTCTTCACTCTGTCGAAGGAGTTGCGCGTGACCATCCCTGAGGACATGAAGTATTTCTGCGTCACTGAGGCCGTTGCCCTCTATATCCAGAAGTACGTGCAGTACCGCAAGCGTAAGGTGTTCTTTGGTACCACGGGCCGTGTTGACGACCTGCTGCCTACGATGGTGAAACATAAGAACGAAAAGTATCTCGTGCCCCAGAGCGATGTTCATAATGACTCGCTCACCCTTCTGCTCGACTCCAAGAAGCTCATTCATAAGGAGGTGGTGATGTACAAGACCGTGAGCAATGACTTCACCCCTGAGGAGGTGGCCAACTTCGACTACGACATGCTGGTGTTCTTCAGCCCCTCTGGTATCGAGTCGCTCACCAAGAACTTCCCCGACTTCAAGCAGGGTGACATCGCTATTGCCACCTTCGGCCCCTCTACGGCAAAGGCTGTTCAGGATGCTGGCCTGCGTCTCGACCTCGAGGCCCCCACAGAGAAGTATCCTTCAATGACGGGTGCTCTGCAGCACTACCTGCTGATGCAGGAAGACTGATTCTGTAGGAGTGTAGGAGTGTAGGAGTTTAGGAGTGTAGGAGTATAGGAGTTTAGACGATAGATTAGTGGTTTGAACGGTCAATTCTCTTTTCCGAAATCAGAGCGAATAGTCAGTCAGAAACTCATCGACGAACTGTTTAGCAAGTCAGGCAGCCACTCATTGGTTGCCTTTCCTGTTCGTGCCGTCTTCAAGGAAATGGAAACATCCACACTTTCACCAAGTGAAGCTGCTGAAAAAACTCTCATCTCTCATCTCTCATCTCTCACCTCTCAATTATTACTCTCCGTCCCCAAGAAGCGTTTCAAGCATGCTGTTGATCGCAACCGTGTGAAGCGTCAGTTGCGCGAGGCCTATCGTCATCACAAGCATCTGCTCGATGGCAAACACGTGGCTGTATCGTTCATCTGGCTCACCGATGCCCATTTCCCCTCTTCCGTCGTTGAACAGCGTGTCAAATCACTTCTCACCCGCATAGCCGAAAGATCTTGAACCTTGAACTCTTGAACTCTTGAACCTTGAACTCTTGAACTCTTGAACTCTTGAACCCTTGAACCTTGAACTCTTGAACTCTTGAACCCTTGAACCCATGACCCTTCTCTGGCATTATCTTAAGGAGGTCTTGAAGTGGGTGTTACTCATCCCCATCTTCTTCTACCAGCGATGCATCAGTCCTTTCACGCCTGCATCGTGTCGCTTCACCCCCACCTGCTCGCAGTATGCTGTTGAGGCTATCCGCAAACATGGTCCCTTCAAGGGCTTCTACCTGGCCGTCCGCCGCATCCTCCGCTGTCATCCCTGGGGAGGCTCTGGTTACGATCCTGTTCCCTGATATTACATTTTTAAGTATCTTTCAGATTCTAATTGTTTCCATTACGAAGAAAAAGTTGTATCTTTGCATCCGAAACAATAAAACTGCTGATATGAATACTAACTTTGAGGTGCGCTATGCGGCCCATCCTGACGATGCTCGTCACTACGACACTGCCCGTCTGCGCCGTGATTTCCTGATAGAACACCTGTTTGCCAAAGACGAGGTGAACATGGTCTATTCCATGTACGATCGTATGGTGGTGGGAGGCGCTATGCCTGTCAGTGAATCGCTGCCACTCGAGGCCATCGACCCCCTGAAGGCTCCCTTCTTCACCACGCGTCGCGAGGTAGGTGTCTATAATGTGGGTGGTCCTGGCACTATCAAGGTGGGCGACGAGGTCTTTGAACTCGACTTCAAGGAGGCCCTCTATATAGGTCGTGGCGACCGCGAGGTGGTATTCTCTTCGAAGGACGCTGAGACACCTGCCTTGTTCTATTTCAACTCGACAACGGCCCACACGTCGTGTCCTTGCCGTAAGGTTACCAAGGCCGACGCTGTCGTGGCTCACATGGGTGCTTTGGAAACCTCGAACGAGCGCAACATCAACAAGATGCTGGTCAATCAGGTGCTACCTACGTGTCAGCTGCAGATGGGTATGACCGAACTGGCACCAGGCTCCGTCTGGAACACGATGCCTGCCCACACCCACAGCCGTCGTATGGAGGCCTACTTCTACTTCGAGCTGCCTGACGACCAGGCCGTCTGCCACTTCATGGGTGAGCCGCAGGAAACGCGCCACCTCTGGCTCCACAACCGTCAGGCTGTCCTTTCACCCGAATGGAGCATCCACTCCGCCGCCGCTACCCACAACTATACCTTCATCTGGGGCATGGGGGGCGAGAACCTGGATTACGGAGATCAAGACTTTTTTCAAATTACTGATTTAAAATAAAATCAATCAACAAAATGACAAACATGTTTTCATTAGAAGGTAAGAACGCCTGGATCACTGGCGCATCTTACGGAATTGGGTTCAACATCGCAAAGGCATTCGTGGCCGCTGGTATTAAGAACATTATCTTCAACGACATCAACGAGGCAGCCCTGCAGCGTGGTCTGGACAACTACAAGGAGGCAGGCATCGAGAATGTGAAGGGCTACGTCTGCGACGTCACCAAGGAAGACGACGTGAAGGCTCTCGTCGAGACCATCCACAAGGAAGTAGGCCAGATTGACATCCTCGTCAACAACGCCGGCATCATCAAGCGCATCCCCATGCACGAGATGAAGCGTGCCGAGTTCCAGCAGGTCATCGACATCGACCTCGTTGGTCCGTTCATCTGCTCGTCAGCCGTCATCCCTGAGATGATGGAGCGTCGTGAGGGTAAGATCATCAACATCTGCTCGATGATGAGTGAGCTGGGTCGTGAGACCGTTTCTGCCTACGCAGCTGCCAAGGGTGGTCTGAAGATGCTCACCCGCAATATCTGCTCAGAGTATGGCGAGTACAACATCCAGTGCAACGGCATTGGCCCGGGCTACATCGCTACGCCCCAGACAGCACCTCTGCGCGAGCGTCAGCCCGATGGCAGCCGTCATCCCTTCGACGCGTTCATCTGTGCCAAGACGCCTGCTGGCCGCTGGCTCGATCCTTCTGAGCTGGGAGGTCCTGCTGTGTTCCTTGCCTCTCACGCCTCTGATGCCGTCAACGGTCACGTGCTCTACGTCGATGGTGGTATCCTGGCTTATATCGGCAAGCAGCCGAAGTAACTTTTTGGAAGTTAACGGGAGTTAGCGGTCTTCGACCGCGGAAGTTAACGGGAGTTAACGGACGATACTCTGTGTGCAACCCATCTGCAGCAAAACTATTGTCCGCTAACTCCTCGAGCCGTAGGCTCGTTAACTCCCGCTAACTCCCGTTAACTCCCTTAAAATTAGTATCTCTCAATAAAGAAGAACTGCTCGCCGCTGGTCTTCCTGGGCATTTTGCCATTCATATAGTCCGACTGCTTGCCTCGGCAGTCAATCACGTAGGTGTTGAGGATTCTGCCCTCCGGACTCAGCCACAGTTGTACCTGCACGCTGCCCCACACATTGGGGTTGACGTCGTTGCTATAGTCTATCCACACCCTGTAGTAGGGATAGTCGCGCTTGCCCTGCCCGTAATAGACGGTGTGACTGTCGAGTGCCATCTTGCCATCCTTCTCGGCGTAGCTCCAGTTCTCCTCACCTTGTGAAGGCGAATAATACGAGATGTTGATATGGTCGAGGATGCCGTATTTCGTTCTCTCCGTATATTGCCTCACCACGTCTATCACCTTGTTGCTCTCGCCATCGGCAGGTGCATTCCGCGCCTCGGCCGACCGTCCGTCCTTGTCCACAACCGTATAGGTGACCTCCTCTTTGCCGTCCTTCTCCGTGATATTGACAGCCACGTCCTGCCAGAAGCCCGCATACATCTTCTTATACGCCTGACGACCTTTCTCTATCTCGTTGATCTTCCGGCACGCCTCTTCCATGGTTATCTCGTTTCTCAGCACCTTCTCCTTCAGACCCTCGCGCCATCCCTGCACCTGCTCGTTCAGGTTCTTCTGGTGCTCACGGTGGCGCACCTGCCATTGATACACCGTTGAGGCCCAGTCAGCCGTCCAGTCGTTGTAGTGTTCGAAGATATAGCCCACGGTGAACTCTCCTATGACCTCTTCGATGGACGACTCCCCTGTCACGATCTCAGCCAGGTTGTCGGCAGTGACCAGCTCCGTCTTGCCTGTCTCATAGGGATCCTCGGTCAGCGCGTCGTAGCACGCTTTTATCGGGTTGTTCATCAGTTCCAGCGTGTGGTTCGTCATGTCGTAGATCAGCTTCGCACCACCCTGCGACAACCACTTGTCCATCTTCTCCAACGAGTTCAGCTCACCTTTATACATCTGATATTCCTGCTTGAACTTCTTGAAATCGACATCCTCATCTATATGGTAGGCCGTACGCGACAGCAGCTGCCCATCGACCGTGTATTTGGCTGACAGTTCGTTGTTGTCATACTCAAACTCCATCGTCGCCAGGCTGTTGACAATCGACTGTGTGGTGCCGTCAACATTCAGCATGATGGTCGTCATGTCTTTGTCGATGATAGCGACCGACTCCAGATTACCATCGCTGTTCGTGTGGTAATTGATCAGCTGGTGCCTCTCCTTATTATAGGTAGCCACATCCATCTGTGCGTTTGCCAACTGGGGCAGCACGCATAACGCGCATAATAGGAAAAACAGTATTCTTTTCATCATATCATTGTTTTGGGTTAGATTAAAAACTTCGTTCTCTCGTCTTCTCGTCAAAGAAAAACTTCGTTCTCTCGTCTTC
>CAMVDU010000018.1 GCA_947166345.1 uncultured Prevotellaceae bacterium | reverse complement strand
CGTGCCATTCTGTGCATTTGCGAATGTCGCTGCTGATAGCATGGCCAACAGGAGCTGAAATCTTCTGTATAGTTTCATCTTATTCATGATGATTATTGTTTTTTTGATTGCATATGTCACGTACCAGGTCCCTGTCATCACCGATTTTTACAGGTTCATTTCTCTTTTGTAAAACGAGCTATCTCCTCGTTGGAATCGGTGTGGTACCAAACCATTTCAGAGTCAGTCAGTTTACGGACATCAACTTCAAGGTAGATTTTGGATTCCCCGTTGTAAGTTTTTCCTGTAAAGATATTCATGTGTCCCGTTTCTCCAACCCTATAATTGAGGTCAGTTGTTTTCCAACCTTCATCGGGCCATGCAGAAACTTGCTGCTCGATGCGACCAGAATACCAGTTCTCGGAATAGAAAGTATATATTACCGTCTCTCCATCCATAATGCCACTTCGTATGGCTTTTCTCCACTTTCCTTCAAGTTTGCTTGCATCAAACTTATAGTCATCATCGCTGCTGCAAGAGGCGAGGGAGAGCATGGCAGCAAGCATCGCAAAGGCGAGTCTCCTGATTTTCATTGTTTTCATTTTGCTAAGCATTTTAATTATTTGAACTTCGTGTGGCAAAGTTACAGAAAGTCCCACGAAAAAGCCCCCGACAAGACCGAAAAGCGGTCGCCGAGGGTGCAGGTCTTAAACTAGTTAAAGAGTTTTGCCCTATTTTCTGCTTTCGAACGTGATTGATTTGCGAATTGTGCTCAGATAGTTAGGGGTGATGCAGAGAAACGAGGCGAGGTCTTGTAAGTCAAGATGCTCCACAATGCCGGGACAACGCTTCAGCAGTAACTCATAGCGTTCGCGGGCTGTGGCACGATGAAAGTCTTGATAGCGTGCCTTGAACTGGTTGAGCATGTGCTCGCCTATAACAGCACGCAGTTCCATGTTCTTGATGCTCTGACGGAAGAAGCCAAACAACTCCTCACCGCTAACCCTCCATACACGGCAGGACATCATGGCTTCGATGGTAGCCTGGGAAGGTTGGCCTGACAGGACGCAAGGATAATCAGCCACGAATTCGCCCTCAAACGAGAACCATGTGAGATGATTGCGCTCGTCGCTGATGCCTCGCGTGATGTACTTGAAGCACCCCTCGGTGACGAAGCCGAACCACCGTGCGGGGTCGCCCTCGCGCTCCAGCTGTTCGCCCTTGCGGTACTCCACCATCTTACCCTCGCGCTCGCAAAACTCGCGCAGCACCTGAAGGTCCAAACTGTTATTGCTGAATTTCTGTTCCATAAGTCAGTCTATCGTTACGGCTGCAAAGGTACACATTTTTCACGTACCCCCCACACATCCTTCCCCAAAAAAAATACAGCGAGCGCAAAAAAAAAGACGCGGAGCCTGGAGGTCCGCTCGGCTATGCCGCTTGGCTCGTCCAAGAATACTGTTATTGCTGGAATTGACTTCGTCTATCCTAAGCCCTGCCACGGGTAATGATCAAAATGCAAAAAAATAGCGAGCTAAAGTATAACTTTGCTCGCTTATTTCTGCATTTTGTGATTCCGGCGGGATTCAAACCCACAACCTTCTGATCCGTAGTCAGATGCTCTATTCAGTTGAGCTACGGAACCATTTGGCTCCTCTTTTTCCGACTTGCGAGAGGTTCCGCAGCGGTCGGTTTCTGATTTGCGGTTGCAAAGGTACGCACTTTTTTCGAACTGACCAAACTTTTTGGCGGTTTTTTTCGAAAAAAGTGCGTTTTCCCTTGTTTCTTCTGCTTTTTCGGCTGGGCAGTAGCGCGAAATGACGGTTTTACTGCTCAGGAATGAGGAATTTTCCTGCTGTCTGCTTCACCAGCTGGCGTCCAAATTTCTCGGGATAGCCTGGTCTTACAGGACGTGATCCGAGACCGTGCTTGGTGCGTGTGAACTGTCCGTTCTCCTCGGGCTTCAGGATCATGTCGTTGTATTTCACGATGAGATACTGAGCCAGCTGCTGCCAGCGTGCCAACATCTGGTCGGCTTTCTCGGCAGAGTAGCTGGTAAGGAAGGTTACCCTACCCTCGCGCTCCAGTGTCAGCGCCTTGTCCTCAACCTCTTTCTGGGCACGGAAATAGCTATTGTCGAGCGAGTCGCGCACGGCTTTCAGGCTTGGGAACATCAGCGAATAGCGCGGATAGACCATGTTGGACACCCAGTTCTGCACCCAGTAGGCATTGTCAAAGGAGAAGTTCAACTCGTCGGCACCTGGCGTGTTGTAGGGACGCGGGGCCTCGGTGGTGCAGCAATAGACGGGCGTGAACGGCGCCATGTTGCCGTCGTCATTGGCAAACCAAAGGATGCCGCCCACCTCACGAGGCAGCCAGGAACGCATCTGCGACACATAGACGAAGGTGGCCTGCTGTGTGGATGTGGGGCGCTCGTTGAAGTACTTCTTGCCATCTACTGTATAATAAAGAGGTGTAGGACGATAGGGCATCTCCCAGATACCGCCGCCAATGTCGCTGTCGAGTGCGAAGGGCGTGTCCTCATAATGGTCGCGCATGGCCTCTTCCAGATCGTGCACGGAGAGTTTCTTGTTGGGTTTCACCCACAGGGGCATGACCTCGGCATTCTTGTCGATACCTTCAGCCCAGGGGATATAGCGGTCCATACCGTCGGCATAACGATTGAAGAAACTCCACACGCGGGCATCGCAGATGCGACGGCCCGAGAAATCGGGGAAGGCGTAGGCAACGTTGTAGCTGAAGTCCTCGTCTTTGCCCGAGAACCAGCCCATCTTGCGGGCATAGCTGACCACATTCTTGGAGAACAGCACATCGCCTTTGCCATTGATCATGGCCCATTTGCCGTAAGCCTTCTTGCCTTTCTGGTCGAACGTGGTGATGCGACTCTGGTTGGCGTGTCCGCAGATAGCATCGTCGGGGATGCGAATGGCCACCCAAACGGTACGCTCCTTGCTGACCTTACGGTCGCTGGCGCAACCCATCATCTCGAGAATCCACGCTTCGTTGGGGTCGCAGATGGTGAAGGTCTCGCCCTCACTGGCATAGCCATACTGTTCCACCAGCGTCGTCATCACGTCGATAGCCTCGCGTGCTGTCTTGGCGCGCTGCAGCGTGATATAGATGAGCGAGCCATAGTCGAGGATACCTGTGGTATCAACCATCTCCTCGCGTCCGCCGAAGGTGGTCTCACCAATGGTGAGCTGCCACTCGTTGATATTGCCGATGACGTTGTAGGTCTCCTCAGCCTCGAGAATCTCACCACGATATTCGTTGGTGTCCCAGTCGATGACGGTACGCATGGTGCCCTTGGGGTGCTTGGCTGCGGGATAGTGGGCCAGCTTCTGGAACATGCCGTAGTCGTCGGCACTATAGGTACACAGCACCGAACCATCGACCGATGCTTTCTTGCCCACAATGAAATTGGTGCAGGCCGACACCGTCGAGAGCTGAGCACTCAAGGTGAAGGCGAGAGCGCCCACCCATGCAACAATAAAACACTTCTTCATGTACTTTTTTTACTTAATGATCAGTTTGTCGGAACCGGCAGCCTTGAAACTCATGTCGAGACCCTTGACGCTATGCGTGAGGGCACCGAAGGAGATGAAGTCAACACCAGCCTTGGCATAGGGAATCATCGTGTCGTAGGTGATACCCCCACTCGACTCGGTCTCGGCCCTGCCATTCACAATCTTGACAGCCTTCGCCGTATCCTCGGGCGTGAAGTTATCGAACATGATGCGGTCGCAACCTTCGGCCAGCGCCTCGTCGAGCTCCTTAAAGTTGCGCACCTCGCACTCGATCTTCAGGTCCTTGTTGTGGTCCTTGCAATACTGCTTGGCACGACTGATGGCATTGTGCACACCACCGCAGAAGTCGATGTGGTTGTCCTTCAGCAGAATCATGTCGAACAGTCCGATACGATGGTTCGTGCCGCCGCCAATCTTCACTGCCTCTTTCTCGAGCATGCGCATACCTGGTGTCGTCTTTCGGGTGTCGAGCACGCGTGTCTTGGTGCCGGCATCGATCAGGGCCTGCTGGTATTTGTGAGTCATAGTGGCAATGCCCGACATGCGCTGCAGGATGTTGAGCATGAGGCGCTCTGTCTGCAATAGGCTCTGCTCGCGTCCCTTGACGCTCATGACGATGTCGCCAGGCTTGACGTGGGCACCATCCTCGATATACACCTCCACCTGCAGTTCGGGGTCAAAGCGGTGGAACACTTCTTTAGCAATCTTCACACCAGCGAAGATGCCTTCCTCCTTGATGAGCAGCTTCGACTCGCCCATCGCATCGGCGGGAATGCAGCACAACGTGGTATGGTCGCCGTCACCGATATCCTCTGCAAAGGCGAGGTCTATCAGTCTGTCGTTCAACTCTTCTACGCTCAGCATAGTTCACAGTTCATAGTTCTCAGTTCTCAACTCTCAGTTTAATCAAGGTAGATGCCGATACCGAGACGGATGCCAAAGCCGCTGTAATCCTTGTGGTTCTTCAGGCTCTGCTCGTAATAAATCTCGGGCTCGAGGGTCACAAAGTGATTCAGGAAGAAGGCGTAGCCCACATTGATGGTAGGCATGAAGTCGTCGTAGGTCTTGAAGGCATGCTTGTAGTTGGCACCAGCACCTACATAAACGCCGAAGTCCTCCAGATAGTAACGCAGTCCGATGCCGGCAGTAAACGCGTTCGAGGCATTCTGGTGATAGTCGTAGCCCAGCTGACCAGTAACCATCCAGTTGTCCTCAAACAGATAACCGCCCTTGAACTGCAGGGCACCGTTCCATTTCTCGGTCTGGTTGTAGCTGAAGCCCAGTCCTGTGACCGATGCACCCAGATAGATCTTGTTCTGTTCGAACGGAGTGGTGTTGGCATTCTGTGCCGAAACGCCCAGTGAGCAGCACAGTCCAACGAGCAAAGTCATAATAGTCTTTTTCATAATGTTTTATGATTAAAATGATTTAGAATTTTTACGATACCAAAGGAAGAACCACACAACGGCGAAGATGAAGGCGCCGGCACCCACAGCATAGCCCACATTCATGTCGAAGCCGAAGGCGTTGGGCGAGATCATCAGGAACGACGAACACACCACCGTCATGAACAGCGAAGGCAGCAGGGTGACCCAGAAGGGTTTCTTGGCACGGACCAGATAGACCGTGATGGCCCAAAGCGTGAAAACAGCCAGCGTCTGGTTGGCCCATCCGAAGTAGCTCCAGATGACGTTGAAGCCGTCGGGATTCTCAATATTATAGAACAACAGTAAGAAGGTGGCGCCGAAGAGCGGTATGCAGATCATGATACGCTTCATGATGGTTCGCTGCTCCAGGTGCAGGAACTCGGCAATAATAAGACGGGCTGAACGCAAGGCCGTATCACCACTCGTGATAGGAGCAGCCACCACACCGAGCATTGCCAGCAGTCCGCCAAAAGTGCCCAGCCAGCCCTCACTGACTGCCGTCACCACCTCGGGGGCCTGAAGTGTCAGGGGTTTTCCCAGACTCTCGGCAGCACCGCCATAGAAGAAGTACATCGAGATGGTGGCCCATATCAAGGCGACGATACCCTCGGTAATCATGGCGCCGTAGAACATGGGTCTGCCCAGTTTCTCGTGATTGACGCAACGTGCCATCAAGGGCGTCTGCGTAGCGTGGAAACCGCTGATAGCACCACAGGCAATGGTGATGAACAGAGCGGGGAAGATGGGGGCCGTGAACCCTTCACCGTGAATGCCGTCGTACAGTTCGGGCAACGAGGGCCACTTGATGAACAGCACCGCCATCAACGCTACTGCCATGAAGAGCATCGAGATGGCAAAGAGTGGATAGATCTTGCCGATGATCTTGTCGATGGGCAACATCGTGGCAATGATATAATAAACGAAGATGATGCCACACCAGATATAAACCCACGTGAGCCCCTCGCTACACAATTTGCCGAGGATGAGTGCCGGACTGTACACAAACACCGCACCCACCATCATCAGCAGGAACACGGAGAACACCAGCATCACCTTCTTTGTGGACTGTCCCAGGTAGTGGCCTATCAGCTCGGGCAGACCGGCACCACCGTGACGAATGGAGAGCATGCCGCTGAGATAATCGTGAACGGCACCGGCAAAGATACATCCAAAGACAATCCACAGATAGGCCGACGGACCGAACTTGGCTCCCATGATAGCACCGAAGATGGGGCCCGTTCCTGCGATGTTCAGGAACTGAATCATGAAAATCTTCCAGGAAGGCAGCACGATGTAATCAACACCATCGGCCTTAGCAACGGCAGGCGTAGGTCTGTCGTCGGGGCCAAACACCTTCTCTACGAAACGACCATAGAGAAAGTAGCCCAGAACAAGAGCCAAAAGACTCAAAACAAACGTTATCATATCTTTTTTTTAAATATTTTCTGCAAAGGTATAAAATAATTATGAATTAAGAATTAAGAATTAAGAATTATTTCGTACCTTTGCACGCGAAATTGTGATTTTTATGAGAATTGTTGCGTTTTTGCTTCTCTTTTTAGCTGCGCTTTTACCTCTGAAAGCGCAAACAACAATTTCTTCACAATCCCCTAAACACGAAGTAAGAGCCGTATGGCTGACCACCCTCAACGGACTTGACTGGCCCCGTACCCGCGGCAAGGAAGCCCAGCAGCAGGAACTGATCACTATTCTCGACCAGTTGCAGCAGGCGGGCGTCAATACCGTTCTCTTCCAGACACGCGTGCGCGCCACCACGATGTATCCTTCAAAGATTGAACCCTGGGACCCCGTTCTTGCAGGCGGCAAGCATCCGGGTTACGATCCTTTGCAGTTGTGCATCGACGAATGTCACAAGCGCGGTATGGAGTGTCACGCCTGGGTCTGCACCATCCCCATCGGCAAGTGGAACCGTCTGGGCAGTCAGACCTTTAGGAAGAAATACCCCAAACTGGTGAAGCGTATCGGTGACGAGAGCTACATGGACCCAGAGAACAGCGAGACGGCCAACTACCTGTCGCGCATCTGCCAGGAGATTGTTACCAACTACGATGTTGACGGCATCCATCTCGACTATATCCGCTACCCTGAGACGTGGAAACTGAAGGTGAGCCGACAGAAGGGTCGCGAAAATATCACCCGCATCGTGCGTGCCATCAGTCAGACGGTGAAGCGCGAAAAGCCCTGGGTCAAGCTATCGTGTTCGCCCATCGGCAAGTACGGCAACCTGACGCGCTACCGCTCAGGCGGCTGGGATGCCCTCAACGCCGTTTGCCAGGATGCTCAAGCGTGGCTGCGCGACGGACTGATGGACCAGCTCTATCCGATGATGTACTTTCAGGGCAACCATTTCTATCCCTTCGCCATCGACTGGCAGGAGAAGAGCTATGGACGCACCGTGGTGCCCGGTCTCGGCATTTACTTCCTCGACCCCAAGGAGGGCAAGTGGACGCTCGACGTTGTAGAACGTGAGATGAGCGTCTGCCGACAGATAGGCATGGGTCATTGCTACTTCCGCTCGAAGTTCTTTACCGACAACGTGCAGGGCATCTACGACTTCTGTCAGCGTTTCGACCGCACACCAGCCCTGGTGCCGCCTATGATGTGGATGAACGTCGCAGCTCCCACAGCCCCCGAATCGCTGTCGATAGAAGGTAACATGCTGCGATGGACGGCTGCAAGCGACAACAGTAACGCGCCACACCTCTTTTATAATATATATGCCTCGCGCACCTTCCCTGTCGATGTGACCCGTGCCGAGCATATCGTGGCCAGCCGCATCAACGACACACAGCTGCTGGTGCCCCAGAACGGCATGAACTACGCCGTCACCGCTATGAACCGCTATGGTGTGGAGAGCGAGCCGGCACAGTTGCAGTTGTCATTCAACATGATGTACGATGCTGCCTCAATACCTGCCGAGAGTACCAGCAGTATGTCCCTCATAGCCAACAACGGCAGGACGTTGGCAACACCACAAAAGCCCTCGACGCTCGATGCCGACTTCCTCGTCATAGAGACCATACAGGGAAAGAACATCGGCGTGGTGCCCTACGCCAAGACACTCGACATCTCTGCCCTACCCGACGGTCTCTATCAGCTGCGCTCGCTGGGCAAGAAGGGACGCAACCACCGCTTAGGACTTTTCCAGATAAGACGACAATAACAACTTATTATACTTAACAAAAAACTTATGGCAAACAAAAAACTCAAGAAGGTATTGGTACTCGGATCGGGTGCCTTGAAGATTGGACAAGCAGGAGAATTTGACTATTCGGGTTCACAGGCATTGAAGGCCCTGCGCGAAGAGGGCATCCAGAGTGTGCTGGTGAATCCTAACATTGCCACCATCCAGACCTCTGAAGGCATTGCTGACAAGGTCTATTTCCAGCCGGTGACCACCCACTTTGTCACCGAGATCATCAAGAAGGAGCGTCCTGACGGCATCCTGTTGGCTTTCGGTGGACAGACAGCCCTGAACTGCGGTACCGAGCTTTACCAGAAAGGTATTCTGAAGGAGTATGGCGTTGAGGTGCTGGGCACCAGCGTCGAGGCTATTATGAACACCGAGGACCGTGACCTGTTCGTGAAGAAACTTGATGAGATCCAGCTGAAGACTCCCGTGAGCCACGCTGTGGAGAACATGGAAGATGCCCTGAAGGCAGCCCACGAGATTGGTTTCCCCATCATGATTCGTTCGGCTTACGCCCTGGGCGGTCTGGGTTCAGGTATCTGTCCCGATGAGAAAGCCTTCAAGGAACTGGCTGAGAGTGCCTTCACCTTTGCCCCTCAGATCCTCGTCGAGGAGTCGCTGAAGGGTTGGAAGGAGATTGAGTTCGAGTGCATCCGCGATGCCAACGACCACTGCTTCACCGTTGCCTCGATGGAGAACTTCGATCCCCTGGGCATCCACACCGGTGAGTCTATCGTCGTAGCACCTACCTGTTCGCTGAAGGAAGAGCAGGTGAAAATGCTGCAGGAGATCACCATCCGCTGCGTGCGTCATCTGAACATCGTTGGCGAGTGCAATATTCAGTTTGCCTTTAACGCACAGACCAACGACTACCGCATCATCGAGATCAACGCTCGTCTGAGCCGTTCTTCAGCACTGGCTTCGAAGGCTACAGGCTATCCCCTCGCCTTCGTTGCTGCCAAGATTGCGCTGGGCTACACCCTCGACCAGATTGGCGAGATGGGCACCACGTCGAGTGCCTATGTGGCTCCTTCGCTCGACTATATGATCTGTAAGATTCCCCGTTGGGACCTCACAAAGTTCGTGGGCGTCAGCCGTCAGATTGGCTCTTCGATGAAGTCTGTGGGTGAAATCATGAGCATAGGCCGCTCCTTCGAGGAGATGATCCAGAAGGGTCTGCGTATGATTGGTCAGGGCATGCACGGCTTCGTGGGCAATGACCACACGAAGTTCGACAACCTGGACGACGCACTACAGAACCCCACCGACCTGCGTATCTTTGCCATTGCGCAGGCTCTGGAAGAGGGTTACACCGTAGAGCGCATTGAGGAGCTGACCAAGATTGATGTGTGGTTCCTGGAGCGCTTGAAGCGAATCGTTGACCTTAAGTATAAGTTGCAAGAATACAATAAGTTGGAAGAGATTCCTGATGCATTACTTTTAGAGGTAAAACAGGCTGGTTTCAGCGACTTCCAGATTGCCCGCTTCGTGCTGAAGCCCCAGAACGGCAACATGGAGAAAGAGAATCTCGAGGTGCGCCAGTATCGTAAGCAGAAGGGCGTCGTTCCTTCCGTGAAGCGCATCCCCACCGTTGCCTCCGAGCATCCCGAACTGACCAACTACCTCTACTTCACCTACACTCACGTGCCTGCCTTCGGCAACAATGCCGGCGAGGTGTATAACCCCAAGCACGACATCCCTTACTACCACAACGAGAAGTCGGTAGTGGTTCTCGGCTCAGGTGCCTATCGCATCGGCTCGTCCGTGGAGTTCGACTGGTGTTCGGTTAACGCCATCCAGACGGCACGAAAGCTGGGCTACAAGTCCATCATGATCAACTACAACCCCGAGACCGTATCGACCGACTACGATATGTGCGACCGTCTCTACTTCGACGAGCTCACCCTGGAGCGTGTGCTCGACGTCATCGATCTGGAGCAGCCTCGTGGCGTGGTAGTCAGCGTGGGTGGTCAGATACCTAATAACCTGGCCATGAAGCTGCACCGTCAGAGTGTGCCTGTGCTGGGAACGTCGCCTGTTGACATCGACCGTGCTGAGAACCGCGACAAGTTCTCGGCAATGCTCGACAAGCTGGGCATCGACCAGCCCGCATGGCGTGCGCTGACCTCGTTCGACGATATCAAGGAGTTTGTTGATGAGGTGGGCTATCCCGTGCTCGTTCGTCCTTCCTACGTGCTTTCAGGAGCAGCTATGAACGTTTGCTACGACGAAGAAGAGCTACATCGCTTCCTGAATATGGCTACCGAGGTCTCTAAGGAGTTCCCCGTGGTAGTTTCACAGTTCATGCAGGAGACCAAGGAGATTGAGTTCGACGCCGTTGCCGACAAGGGCGAGGTTGTCGAGTACGCCATCTCCGAGCACGTTGAGTATGCCGGTGTACACTCAGGCGACGCCACGATGGTGTTCCCTGCCCAGCATATCTACTACTCTACTATCCGTCAGATCAAGCACATCTCGCGCAAGATTGCCAAGGAGCTTAATATCTCTGGTCCGTTCAACATCCAGTTCCTCGCTAAGAACCGCGAGGTGAAGGTCATCGAGTGTAACCTGCGTGCATCACGCTCGTTCCCCTTCGTATCAAAGATCCTGAAGCGCAACTTCATCGAGACCGCTACCAAGATTATGCTCGACGCACCCTACGAGAAACCCGACCGCTCCGAGTTCGACATCGACCGCATCGGCGTCAAGGCCAGCCAGTTCTCGTTTGCACGTCTGCAGAATGCCGACCCCGTACTGGGTGTCGATATGAGCTCTACCGGTGAGGTAGGCTGTCTGGGTGACTCGCTCAACGAGGCCCTGCTCAATGCCCTCATCGCCACTGGCTACCGAATCCCGAAGGTCGGCGGTGCCGTGCTCATCTCTTCAGGTGGTGCCAAGGGTAAGGTCTCTCTCCTCGAGGGAGCCCAGCAGCTGGTGAAGAAAGGCTACAAGGTCTATGCCACCCACGGCACTGCTAAGTTCTTCCAGGACAACGGCGTAGAGGCAACGGCCGTTCTGTGGCCCGATGAAGAAGGTACCAAGGAGGGTGAGAACGTCATGCAGCTCATTGCCCAGCACAAGTTCGACCTCATCGTCAACGTGCCCAAGAACCACACCAAGCGTGAGCTCACCAACGGCTACCGCATCCGTCGTGGTGCCATCGACCACAACATCCCTCTGATCACCAATGTCCGTCTGGCCAAGGCCTACATCGAGGCCTTCACCGCTATGAGCGAGAACGACATCAAGATCAAGTCTTGGCAGGAGTACAACAACTAATCCCTAGTACATACAAAAAAGAACCGGTTGATTCACTTCAGAATCGCCGGTCTTTTTTCTAACATTTTCACTTTTCACAACAATAAAAAAGACTTCCCTTTTGAGGAAGTCTCTTTTGTTGGGGTACCCGGACTCGAACCAGGAAAGGCAGGACCAGAATCTGCAGTGTTACCATTACACCATACCCCAAACTATTAACCTATTATGAGCAAATCTCGATTTGCGGATGCAAAGGTACTACTTTTTCTGGAACCACCAAAATTTTCTGTCACTTTTTTCTAAAAAATATCAAAAAAAAGAGGAAAGATACCGTTTATCGAATAAAAAACACTACCTTTGCAGACCAAATACATATTATTATATATAAAAACATTGATGAATCAAATAGAGAAACTTGTAAAGACAATTATTGACGGAATACAAGAAAAGAAAGGCAGCGACATTGTTGTTGCCGACCTTAGCGAAATTGAAGGAACTATCTGCAAGAACTTTGTGGTGTGTCAGGGTAATACGCCAACGCAGGTGGAAGCTATTGCCGAATCGGTGGCCGACACCGTTCGTGAGCAGTTGAAAGAGAAGCCCTCACGCGTGGTGGGTCTGCGCTATGCCCAATGGGTGGCTATGGACTATGGCGATGTACTGGTCCACATCTTCGTGCCCGAGATGCGCGACTACTACGATTTGGAACACCTTTGGGCAGATGCGCCAATACAACGGATTCCAAATTTGGACTGAGAAGACATTGATTTGGAGTTTAGGAGTGTAGGAGTTTAGGCGATAGAAACCACGCCTGATAATAAATATAAATGGAACAGAATAAAAACAACCAACAGCCGAAGATGCCCAAGTTCAACATGAACTGGATATACTTCTTAGTGATTGCCTCGCTGGCTTTCTTCTACTTCACCAACAACAGCGGTGACGGCATTCAGCCACAGGGTACCAGCAGCAAGGAAGCTACATACACGCAGTTTCAGGAATATGTAGATAGCGGCTATGCAAAGGATGTGATCATCAATAAGGACCAGAAGACGCTTAAGATGTTTGTGAAGCCTGAGAACATCCGTGACGTGTTTGAGCAGAGTACTGCCCAGACGGGCACCTCGCCCTATGTTGATGTGGAGTTTGGCAGCATAGACAAGGTGGAAGAATATCTGAAGCAGAAGCGCGACGAAGAGAAGTTCACGGGTTCGCTGAGCTACGAACGTGAGAGCGATGGCGGTTTTTTGTCGAAGCTTCTCGGCATGCTACTACCCATCATCCTGTTTATAGGATTATGGATTATCATCATGCGCTTCATGAACCGCGGTGCTGGCGGCATGGGCGGCGGCATCTTCAGCGTAGGCAAGAGCAAGGCGAAGATGTACGAGAAAGGCGGCGATCTGGGCATCACGTTTAAGGACGTGGCAGGTCAGGCTGGTGCCAAACAGGAGATACAGGAGATTGTGGAGTTCCTGAAGAATCCGCAGAAATATACCAATCTGGGCGGTAAGATTCCCAAGGGTGCTCTGCTCGTAGGACCTCCGGGAACGGGTAAGACACTGTTGGCCAAGGCCGTAGCTGGCGAGGCTGGTGTACCGTTCTTCTCAATGTCGGGATCTGACTTCGTGGAGATGTTCGTAGGTGTGGGTGCCAGTCGTGTGCGCGACCTCTTTGCTCAGGCCAAAGCCAAGAGCCCTTGCATCATCTTCATCGACGAGATTGACGCCGTGGGACGTGCTCGTTCCAAGAATCCCGCTATGGGTGGCAACGACGAGCGCGAGAATACGCTGAACGCACTGCTCACCGAAATGGACGGCTTCGGCACCAATAGCGGTATCATCATTCTGGCTGCCACCAACCGTGTGGATATGCTCGACTCTGCCCTACTCCGCGCCGGACGCTTCGACCGTCAGATTCATGTAGATCTGCCCGACCTGAATGAGCGCAAGGAGGTGTTTATGGTGCATTTGAAGCCCCTGAAGCTCGACCCCAACGTCGATGTAGATTTCCTGGCCCGTCAGACTCCAGGTTTCTCTGGCGCCGACATTGCTAACGTGTGCAACGAGGCAGCCCTGATTGCAGCACGTCACGACAGTTCAACAGTAGGCAAGCAAGACTTTTTGGATGCCGTTGACCGCATCATAGGCGGTCTGGAGAAGAAGACCAAGATTATGACCGAAGCTGAGAAACGGTCGATAGCTATCCACGAGGCCGGTCACGCTACCATCTCATGGTTCACCGAGTTTGCCAACCCATTGGTGAAGGTGAGCATCGTTCCTCGTGGACGTGCGTTGGGTGCTGCCTGGTATCTGCCCGAGGAGCGTGTGCTGCAGACCAAGGAAGCCATGCTCGACGAGATGTGCTCGCTGTTAGGAGGCCGTGCTGCCGAGGAGCTGTTCATCGGCTCTATCTCGACAGGTGCCATGAACGACCTGGAGCGTACCACGAAACAGGCCTATGGTATGATCGCCTATGCTGGTATGGGTGAAAAGTTGCCCAATGTGTGTTACTACAACAACGCCGAGTACCAATTCCAGCGTCCCTACTCTGAGACAACAGCCAAGATCATAGACGACGAGGTGCTGAAGCTGATCAGCGACCAGTACGAACGTGCCAAGAAGATTCTGACAGAACATGCCGATGGTCATGCCAAGTTGGCCCAATTACTGGTAGAGCGTGAGGTCATCTTTGCAGACGATGTAGAGCAGATATTTGGCAAACGCCCCTGGACCAGTCGTGCCGAGGAGCTGATGGAAGCCCAGATGCGTGCCGACGCCGAACGAATGGCCCAAGAGCGCGAGCAGGAACTTGCAAAGCAAGCCGCAGAAAACACAGACTCAGAAGGCCAAGAAGACCCAGTAGGTTCAGAGGACCCAGAAGGCTCAGAAAAATAAAAAACACTAAGAACACATAGAAGCTATGAATAACTTTATTGTCCGTACCCTAACAGGCATCGTCTTCGTTGCCACTATCGTAATTTGCTTCACGAATCCCACTGCTATGGTGCTGCTCTTTGCTGCCATTACCGGCATGACCGTCTGGGAGTTCACAGGATTGGTGAATGAGCACAAGGGTGTGCAGGTCAACATGTTCATATCGTCAGTAGCTGCCGTCTATCTGTTTGTGGCAATGGCAGGCTACAACAGCGGATTTGCGATGGGAGGTAACGTGAACGGCACAGCGCCTGGTGCCATCTTCATCCCCTACCTCATCACCATCATCTACCTGTTGGTGGCTGAGTTGTATCTGAAGGCGAAAGACCCCATCGGCAACTGGGCTTATACGATGATGGCCCAACTGTACATCTCCCTACCCTTTTCCACGCTCAACGTGCTGGCATTTCCCACCTTCGGACAATACAACATGCTGTTACCACTGAGCATTTTCGTGTTCCTGTGGATCAACGACTCAGGCGCCTATTGCGTAGGCTCATTGCTGGGACGTCACAAGCTGTTCCCACGCATATCGCCAGGAAAATCATGGGAAGGCAGCATTGGCGGTGGCGTGCTGGTAGTAGTCGTAGCGCTGCTCATCGCCACTCTTCTTGAGAAGAATATGCCTGGAGAGTCGTCGCTGTCGCCATTAGGTTGGGCAGGTTTGGGACTGACAGTTGTGGTCTTCGGCACTTTGGGCGACCTCGTAGAGAGCCTCTTTAAGCGCACGCTGGGCATCAAAGACAGCGGCAACATTCTGCCAGGTCACGGAGGTATGCTCGACAGGTTCGACTCCTCGCTGCTGGCTATTCCTGCTGCCGTTGTCTATCTGTTCACGCTGACACTCTTCTAAAAGGTAATAGTAGCGCCTGCTACCAACCAAGCACCAGGCTGCGGTACATTGCCAAAGTCAACGTATTTTCTGTTGTCAAACATATTATACAGCTCCGCATAGATACTATAGCGGGGCTGTTTCCATTCCATGCGGGCATCCACAAGCGCATAAGGCCGATAGTCGAATCTTTCGCCTGCGAAAGTGGTATATTGTCCAGTGCGGTCCTGCCAACGTAGGTTCAGCGATAGCGACAGCGACCTATAAAGTCGTGCATGGAGATTTGCCACGAACTTGTGCTTCAAATACTCCAATGCATACTGTGAGACAATACCTGATTTCAAATCTTTGTCTTGCGATATATAGCAGTAAGACAGACGAATAGATGCAGGAAGCGACACTAACTGTTGAAGGTCAAAAGCGACGTTAGTTTCTATCCCGACAGCATCAATCTTGGTGTGATTGACACTTTGCCAAGGGGCATCCTGACTCTGATTGGTGTCCATGATCCAGTCAATCATGTTGCTTCCATGATGGTACCAAAGCGTCATCTTTGCTTGCAGAGCATTTGTCACATACTGTGCGCCTAACTCTAAAGCCTGCATCTCTTCGGGTTTCAGATGCGGATTGGCAGCATAGCCTTGAAGTTTGTAGTACATCTCCGTGAACGAAGGCAGGCGCAACGACGAATTGTAGGAGGCAAACAGTTTCCAATGGTCAGAAAGTCGGTAGCTGACGTCGATGCCAGGATAAATGTGCCAGTCGGCCTCGCTCCACGAGCTTTTCATCGCCACAAGACCTGCCGAAATAGTCAGGCGATGCAACAGCACATTATGTTCCAGATGTGCCGAAGCATTGGTGCGGTTGATGCCCAAGGTATAGTCACGGTCGGTTCCGCTGATATGTTGGATGTGGAACAGCGGTTCGCCCAGATTCCCGCTCACCAGGTCTTCCTGACGCAGTTCGGCTCCCAGCGCAGTTCGTCCCAATGACCAGTCAAAATAACCGTTGATATTAACGCCATATACATTACACCTATTATAATTATATTTCATCACCTCGGGTCTGCCACGATAGCCCTCATAACGGTCGCGGTTTTGGTTCCAATAGATGGATGGGCGCAGATAGAGGTTTCCGCACTTGTTCTCGGCCTGCAAAGCAGTAAAAATCTTGGTAGTATGCTCGTATTGTTCATCAGCATGCCAGGTAGGTGTGGCGTAGAACGTGCCGGAGCCCCATCCTTTGTCACTCAGACCTGCATACCATCGGATTCGCACGTCATCATTCTCGAAAAAACCTTGATAGAAAGCCTTTGAGCCAGAATAGTCTGTATTACGATGACCTGCCGACGAACGACTGTAGCCGTCACTACGGGCATAGAATATTGAAAGGCTGCCCATTGTCGGGAGATGAAACGTTCCGGCTGTCTTCACATAACCAAAGGAACCGCCTTCAAACTGAACCTCAGAAGAGGCCGGAGAGGCAGTCACAATATTGATGGCACCCACCAGCGATGACGTGCCATAGATACGACCAGCTGGTCCTTCAAGCACTTCGATGCGCACAATGTCGCTAAGCTGACAAGGCAGTTCCATCACATTATGCGCTGTCTGTGGGTCACAGATATTGATGCCGTTGAGCAGGACAGTGATTTGCTCCTGAGTGCCGCCACGTATCGAAACATCGGTCTGTGAGCCAAGGGCACCCCGCTGGCGCACATCGACGCCTACGGCATACTTTAGCAAATCGTTTACACTTTGTACTGGCGCCGCCTGAATATCCTCACGGCTCAGTACAGTTACCATTCTCGCTGCCTGACTCTGGGTCAGGGGGGCACGCGAGCCCGTGACACCTACGTCATCGAGCCACACCTCTTTGACTACCTGGAAGGAATCGGCACGCCACACCTCGTCGCTCACGCTGGCAGCCTTCGCTGATGAAAGCGTAGCCACGCTGAGCACAGAGATGACGACCTCACGTCCCAGGCAAGCAAAAAGGGCATAGCCTTTCCGTTTGAACTGACGGAAGACCAGTACCTCGCGCTTGTTGAAAATTGGTTTGTACATGAATAATTGTAAAAAACGGCGCAAAGGTAGAAAATAATTCTGAATTATGACTGATGAATTATGAATTATTTCGTACCTTTGCACACAAATTATACAACAACCGCTTTTATGGACAAGCATAATTTCGTCACTATTGCCGATCTCACGCGTGAAAAGATACTCTACATGATTGAGATGGCAGAAGAGTTCGAAAAGCATCCTAACCGCGAACTGCTGAAAGGCAAGGTGGTAGCAACGCTTTTCTTTGAACCCTCCACCCGCACACGACTCTCGTTTGAAACAGCTGCCAACCGATTGGGCGCACGTGTCATCGGCTTTGCCGATCCTAAGGTGACCAGTGGTACCAAGGGCGAGACGCTGAAAGACACCATCCTGATGGTCAGCAACTATGCCGACGTTATCGTGATGCGCCACTTCATCGAGGGTGCTGCGCAGTATGCCTCAGAGGTGTCGCCAGTGCCCATTGTCAACGCAGGCGACGGTGCCCACCAGCATCCCTCACAATGCATGTTGGACCTCTATAGCATCTACAAGACACAGGGCACACTTGAGAATCTGAACATCTATCTGGTGGGTGACTTGAAGTACGGACGTACCGTCCACTCGCTGCTGATGGCGATGCGCCACTTCAATCCCACGTTCCACTTTGTAGCACCTAAGGAGCTGGCTATGCCCAAGGAGTACAAGATTTACTGCGATGAACACGGCATCAAGTACCAGGAACATACCGCCTTCAATGAAAAAATTATTCAGGATGCCGACATCCTTTATATGACGCGTGTACAAAAGGAACGTTTCTCTGATTTGATGGAATATGAACGCGTGAAGAACGTGTATATCCTCAACAACGACTTGCTGCGACTGGCAAAGCCCAACATGAAGATTCTTCACCCGCTGCCTCGTGTCAACGAGATTTCCTATGAGGTGGACGACAATCCTCATGCATACTATATCCAGCAGGCTGGCAATGGATTGTTTGCACGCGAAGCCATCTTCTGCGATGTGCTGGGCATCAGCCTTGATGAGGTTAAAAATGACAAAACGATCATTTCGTAATATCGTAATAACGTTATAACGCAATAACGAAGAAGATTATGAATAAAAAAGAACGCCTCGTTGCTGCTATTGAGCACGGCACCGTGATTGACCATATACCAGCTGACAAGACCTATCAGGTTGCAAGTTTGCTGGGACTCTTCGACCTGAAGACACCTGTCACCATCGGCTTTAACTACCCTTCCCAGAAAGTGGGAAACAAGGGTATCATCAAAGTGTCGGACAAGTTCTTTACCGACGATGAAATCTCGCGTCTGTCAGTTGTTGCTCCTAACGTCATCCTCAGTATCATACGCGACTATGAGGTTGTGGAGAAAAAGACGGTGGTGACACCCGATGAGATTCACGGCATCGTGAAGTGCAACAACCCCAAGTGCATCACAAACAATGAACCCATGCAGACGCACTTCCACGTGGCTGACGGCATATTGACTTGTCACTACTGCGAAAAGGAACAAGACATTAGCAAAGTAGATCTTTGCTAAACTGAGAATTTATTACGGAGAATTGAAAATTATGAGAAATGAGACACCTGTACTGCTGCTCACAGGTTATCTGGGTAGCGGCAAGACTACACTACTGAATAGGATACTTACTAATGAGAAAGGCATTAAGTTTGCCGTCATCGTTAACGATATTGGTGAGGTCAACATCGATGCAACGCTCATCCAACAAGGGGGCATCGTTAACCAGCAGGATGATTCTCTGGTAGCTCTGCAGAACGGTTGTATCTGTTGCACACTGAAGATGGACCTAGTGAAACAGTTGCAAGACATCATCCAGATGGAACGCTTCGACTATATTGTCATCGAGGCCAGCGGCATCTGTGAGCCGGCACCTATCGCCCAAACTATCTGTTCTATCCCTTCAATGGCGCCTGAGACAATCCTAAATGGTTATCCCCGTCTTGACTGTATCGTCACCGTTGTAGATGCACTCCGTATGCGCGATGAGTTTGAGGGCGGTCTGTCGCTGACCAAGCAGAGTATTGCCGAGGAGGATATCGAGAACCTGGTTATCCAACAGATAGAGTTCTGTAACATCGTGCTGCTGAACAAGGCTGCCGAGGTATCTAAGGAGGAGCTGGGACGTTTGCGTGAGATTGTGCGCACCCTGCAACCCAAGGCTGAGATTATTGAGTGCAACTACGGCGATGTAGATTTCGACAAGATTCTCAATACCCATCTCTTTGATTTTGAAAAAGTAGCCACCTCCGCCGCATGGATTCAGGCAGTAGAAGGCCACGATGACGATGATGATAACGAGGAAGACGATGAGGAGGAGTCCCATGAACATCATGAGCATCACAAACATCATGAACATCATGAGCACCACCACCATCACCATCATCATGATGAGGGTGAAGCCGAGGAATACGGCATCGGCACCTATGTCTATTATGCCCGTCGTCCTTTCAATCTGGGACTCTTCGACGAGTTCGTAGCACGCCAGTGGCCCAAGGGCGTCATCCGTGCCAAAGGTATCTGCTATTTTGCTGACGAGCGCGACACCTGCTACGTCTTTGAACAGGCAGGCAAACAGGTCAGCATCCGCAATGCTGGCGAATGGTATGCCACAATGCCGAAAGACGAGCTGGAATCCTTCATGGAGCGTAACCCAGGCGTTCGTCGCGACTGGGACGAGCAGTACGGAGATCGCATGCAGAAACTGGTCTTCATTGGCCAACATCTGGATAAGGATGAGATTGCCCGTAAACTTGACTTCTGTTTGGTTTGATTCCAATATGAAGTGATATGTCCTATCGTCGTTACTGTAACAAATAAGAAGTTAATTGTTCTATCGGTGTAATATTTACAATATTATTTGCCAGTTTCATTTAATATTTGTATCTTTGCACGCAAAATAACCAACCAACTTAAAAAAGCAACAATGAAAAGAGACAACACAGTGTTTGAAATGATTGAGCGCGAGCACCAGCGCCAGTTGAAAGGTATCGAACTCATCGCCAGCGAGAACTTCGTCAGCGACCAGGTAATGGAAGCTATGGGTTCCTACTGCACCAACAAGTATGCCGAGGGTTATCCTGGCAAGCGTTACTATGGTGGCTGTCAGGTGGTTGACGAAATCGAGAGCCTCGCCATCGAGCGTGTGTGCAAGCTGTTCGATGCTGAATATGCCAACGTGCAGCCCCACTCAGGTGCCCAGGCAAATGCAGCTGTACTGTTGGCAGTACTGAAGCCTGGTGACGTGTTCATGGGATTAAACCTTGATCACGGTGGTCACCTCTCTCACGGCTCACATGTGAACACCAGTGGTATTCTCTATAAGCCCGTAGGCTATAATCTCAACAAGGAGACAGGTCGTGTAGATTACGACGAGATGGAGCAGCTGGCCCTTGAGCACAAGCCTAAGTTGATTATCGGTGGTGGCTCTGCCTATAGTCGCGAATGGGATTACAAGCGCATGCGTGAGATTGCCGACAAGGTGGGCGCACTGCTGATGATTGATATGGCTCACCCAGCAGGTCTCATTGCCGCTGGTCTGCTGGAGAACCCAGTGAAGTATGCCCACATCGTCACCTCTACCACGCACAAGACCCTGCGTGGTCCTCGCGGAGGTATCATCCTGTTGGGCAAAGACTTCGACAATCCTTGGGGATACACCACTCCTAAGGGCGAGATCAAGAAAATGTCGGCACTCATCAACTCTGCCGTCTTCCCAGGACAGCAGGGTGGACCTCTGGAGCACGTCATCGCAGCTAAGGCTGTTGCTTTCGGCGAAGCTCTGCAGCCCGAGTTCAAGGAGTGGGCCAAGCAGGTGCAGAAGAATGCCAAGGTGCTGGCTGATGAACTCATCAAACGCGGCTTCGGCATTGTCAGCGGTGGTACAGACAACCACTCGATGCTGGTTGACCTGCGTTCAAAGTATCCCGACCTGACAGGTAAGGTTGCTGAGAATGCGCTGGTTGCTGCCGATATCACCGTTAATAAGAACATGGTTCCCTTCGACAGCCGCTCGGCCTTCCAGACCAGTGGTATCCGTTTGGGCACCCCCGCTATCACTACACGTGGCGCCAAGGAAGACCTGATGGTTCAGATTGCCGCCTGGATTGAAGAAGTACTGAACGACCCAACAAACGAGCAGGTCATCGCCAGCGTTCGCCAACGCGTGAACGAGACGATGAAGAACTACCCGCTCTTCGCTTACTAAAAACATGAAACATATACTAACTTTACTACTGACACTGTCGGCAGCCGTCGTGATGACGGCTGCCCCCAATTTTACTGCTGACAAACGGTATCACATCGTTTGTCAGCAGTTTACCTCAGGATGCGTGGTTGACGGTGCCTCGGCAGGTCAACAGACACCTCTTTATTACTATGCCAACGCAACAACTGCTGACGAAACCTACTGGATTTTTACGGAAGTGCGTAACGGATGTTTTAGCATCAAGAACGCCAAAACGGGACAGTACATCACCTACGATGGGGTGCGCGACACCTATCGCCGCTATGTATCAATGACCAATGCCATGGACGGCGACAAATCGTTGTGGAACTTCAGCATGATGTCTGAGGGTGTCTATTGCATCCGCAATGTGGGCGAGACCAATCAGGTGTGGGACACACGCGTCGATTCCTATATGGTGGGCACCTACGCACGCGGTCAGAATGATGATATCAGCAACATTGAACGCTACATGTTCTACGACGAGAGCGGCAATCAAATATTCGAGAAGAACGATACGCCTGAAGTTAAACCCACTGGCTATGATGTATCTTCGTGGCTGAATGCTACGACTGACGCCCTTGACGGTTGGATGAACTACGGCGGATGGTTCATGAACACAGGTGCAGGCGGCTCTCACTACAACGGTAACGCCTCGACAGTGGCTCCTTTCATTGAAAACTGGCACGCCACCAACTATGGCGGTTTGGGCGACTGCTCGCTTCAACAATCACTCATACCCATGCCTGCAGGCAGTTACACCTTACAGGCTGATATGATTGCCGTATGGCAAGGTACCTGGTCGAACCCTGAGGCACCAGCCACTAACGTTGAGCTCTTTGCCAACGACAACAGTGTTTCTGTTGGTACTGCCAACAACGTGCCTGAACGCTATCAGGTAAACTTCACATTGAATGAAACAGGTAGTGTGACGCTGGGCGTATCGGCTACTGGCACCAATGCCAACTGGCTGGCCATCGACAACGTGACGCTATTATATAATGGTACTGAGCAGGAACTGCTGGATGCCGAGCGCGAGAAAGTGCGCATCGAACTGTCTGACTACTATGTCGACAGCGAGATAGAAACACTTATTCAGCAGGCTGGTGACGACTTCAACGCCTTGGAAAAGTTGCGAAAGTCAGTTGCATTCCTGCCCGTCGTTGACCCCCTGAGCCTTGCTGCCTCTAATATCACCATCGATGGACACGGTCTAGTATATGTAGAGTCGCTCGACCTCTATATGTGCTCTGTTCCTTTGCAGGTATTTGGCAGCGACTACGAAGCCACCATCAACTACAACCGTCGAGATGGTGCCGGCATGCTCTATATTGACAACAAAATGGTGACTGACGGCACGCAGTATAAGTTTGCGTCAGTCAGAGGCGGACGTGAATACACGTTGAAAATCAACATGCCTAACGGCACGCAGATTAGCAAGCAGCTCACTTTCACCTCGTTGCCAGTAGTGAGAATGTATGGCTCGTTTAACGACAACTATTCTGAAGGCACTATCGCTGTCTTCGAGCCAGACCTAGCTATACCAGAGAACTTCCACATGAAAGCCAAGTGGCGTGGAGGTATCACCAACGGCAGTGACAAACACAAACGCAACTACCATGTGAAGCTGCAGGATGCTGATGGTAACAAGCTAGAAACAAAGTTCTTTGGTCTGCGCAACGACAACTCCTGGATTCTGGAGTCTTGCCAGGTAGATATGAGTCGCATTCGCAATCGCGTGCTTACCGACCTGTGGAACGACTTCTCCACTCCGCCCTACTACATCGACCAGGAACCCAAAGCCAAGACTGGCACACGAGGCAAGTTCGTAGAGCTAGTCCTGAATGATGAGTATCGCGGCATCTACTGCATGACAGAGAATATCGACCGCAAGCAGATGAAACTGAAGAAGTACGATGAGGAGACCAGCACCACCCACGGACAACTGTGGAAGGCGAAGGACTGGAGCTTTGCCGTCTTTATGGGCCCCAATCAAGGTCACTACCGTCCTGCCGACTATCTCTCTACGCCAAACAACCAAAATGAAATGTGGGACAGTTACCAGGTGAAGTATCCAGACTTCGAGGACTATGGCAACCAGACAGACTGGTCAACGCTCTACAATGCTGTTAACTTTGTATGCTATACGGATGACAACAACTTCCGCGAGCATGTTGCCGAGTATTTTGACATCCCTGTTGTTATGGACTACTACTTGCTGATGGAGTGCATTCTCGCAACAGATAACCACGGAAAGAACCAGTTCTATGCCGTCTATGACAAGGAGCAGGACAAGAGAATCACCTTCTCTGTGTGGGATATGGATGCCACCTGCGGACAACGCTGGAGCGACAGCTACTACCACTGGAGCGGCATGCAGCCCGAACAGGACTACAGCACCTATATCTGGAACAATGAACACGGCGAGAATAACCTATACAAACGACTGCGCGAACTCGACCCAGACGACTTCAACCTGAAGATGCGCATGCGCTATCGTGACCTGCGCGACAGCTACCTGGATACGGAGAGTATTCTCGACCGTTTCCGCACCTATCTCAGCGAGTTCCAGACCTGCGGAGCCGACAAGCGTGAATATGCCAAGTGGAATGGCGACACAGATATCGCTAGGTTGAGTCTCGACTTCGACGACGAGCTTCACTTCCTCATAGACTGGTTCTCACGCCGCATGGAATATCTGGATCAGCAACGCTTCGACATCGCCAGCCTGCCCACAGCCATCACCGAACTGCCCTCCTACAGCATCAGCAAGGCCGTCTATGACCTGAAGGGACAGCAAGTAGGCACCACAGACCACATCAAGCAGTTGCCTGCAGGTATATATATAATAGGTGGAAGAAAGGTTGTGCTGAAATAAAAGGCGCCCTACTTCTTAAAAAACATTAAATCGTTAACAAAACTGTAACATTGTTGCAAGGTTATTGAAATAAAACATTACCTTTGCAGATATAAATACTGTTATCAACTAACTTTTATAAACCCTTTAAAAAATTAAGTATTATGAAAAAAATGATTTTAGGCCTTTGCGCCCTGTTTGCTTGCTTCGTATTTGCATCTTGCTCAAATTATGCTGACAAGGCAAAGGATCTTGCTGGTGAATTTGAGAAGGCAGAGAAAGCTGAAGACTTCGTTAAGATTATGAAAGATGCTGCTCAGCTGAATATTGACTTCTACAAGAGTAATCCATCTGCAGAGGATGTTGAGGCTTTCGAAGAGGCTGGTAAAGCTATAGGCGAAGCTGCAAAGAATCTTGACGGTGACAAGGCAAAAGCTTTTGCTGAGGCTATGAAGCAGCTGGCAGAAGACAAGGATTTCTTGAAGCTGAAAGAAGAAGCTGATAAAGCCGAGAAGGAATGGCAGGATAAAAACAAGAAGGAAGGCGAAAAGGAAGACAAGGAGTAATCCTATTTCCTTCATTTCTAAATCGAGCGATAATCTCCTGGGAGTCTCCCAGGAGATTATCTTTTTTGTAATAATGTTGAAAAAAAAGTAATTCTTTTGGTACATTAGCAAATAATGACTAACTTTGCACAAAGAAATCAGATTATAAACCATTTAAACAAAGTAAAGTATGAAAAAGTATTGGTTGGGCCTGATGGCTATCGTTATGGGACTGTTTATTTCGTCTTGCAACAATAATGGCAGCAAAGACGGAGACGAAAAAGAAAAAGTCGATTTCGTAGAACAAGTTACAGACCTTGTGAAAGCATTCGATGACATAAAGTCAGCCGATGACGTGATTAACTTGATGAAAGAGGCTGCTCAGTTGAATATCGACTTCTACAAGAGCAATCCTTCTGCAGAGGAAGTTGAGTCTTTCGAAAAAGCTGGTAGCGATTTTAGTAAGACTTTCTCGAAACTTCAAGCTAAAAAGGCAAAACTTTTTGAAGAGGCTTTTAAGCAGTTGATGGAAGACAAAGATTTCAAAAAACTGGCTGAAGATGCCGATAAAGCGGAGAAAGAATGGAAGGATAAGCAAAAGGACAACGAGGACGAAGATGAGGATGAATATGATGAGTAATCCTTATTAATTTAGCGATAGTAAATCTCCTGGGAGTATTCCTAGGAGATTTTCTTTTGTAGATATGTCAGAGCATAAGGTCAACAAACACACTTGGTAAAACAAAAAGACACACTTTGCAAAGTAAACTGACGCACTTTGCTACCGCGTGACTTAAGTCGAAAGGTCGTTTGACTTAAGTCAAAAGGTCTCGTGACTTAAGTCAAAAGATCGCTTGACTAAAGTCAAAAGGTAAGAAAGTGACGCTCCTTGTGTTGGAAAGTGCGTGTGGCAGGTACGAATACACAGTCATCTCGAATCGCTGTTTATATAAAAAATAAGCAAATTTCTTGGTGTATTTATAAATAATGTGTAACTTTGCACGAAGAAAACCTGAATTTTAACGAAGAAAACCTGAATTTTAACGAAGAAAACCTGAATATTAACCCCCAAAAACAAGGAAAAGTATGAAAAAGTATTGGTTGGGCCTGTTGGCCATCGTAATGGGATTGTTCATTTCGTCTTGCAAAAACGCTGGCGGTAGCAGCGATAAAGATGAAGATGACGAGGACAAAAAGGAATCAGTAGATTTCAAGGACAAGCTCAAGGAACTGAAGTATGATATCAAGAAAGTTAAGACAGCCGATGAGTTCATCGACATTCTGAGAGACTTCTATGAGGCTGGTATTGAGTTCTTTGAATCAGATCCTTCATCTGAGGAGTTTGAGGAAGTGAATAAAGAGATTAATAAGTTCTTTGATAACTGCTCGATTGCATTTGAAGCCCTCGACAAAGACGAACAAAATAAGTTAACAGAGAATAGTGTTGCAGAGGAAGAGATGACGGAACTTGCGGAAAGGTTTTCAAGTGCCATGAACAAGTGCCAAATGAAAAATAGCGAAAAAGAGAATGAGACATACAACGATATAGAGGAAGAACCATTAGACTCTATGGCTGTCTATGATGATTATCTATATGAAGAAATGGACTCCGTGTATTAAACGCTCCAATACGGTTAAAAAATGTAAAACGTTTGGTTTTTTCAATATCATTGCCTAACTTTGCAAATAGAAACTATAATTATTAACCCTTTAAAAAACAAAAACAATGAAAAAATTAGTATTTAGCTTTTTCGCCTTGATGGCATGTTTCGTTCTCGCTTCATGCGGTGGTAACCCCACAGACACCCTGAAGGATCTGACCAAGGAACTGAAGGATGCTGACGATATGTCTTGGGAAGACTATCATTATTCTATTCCCATGAAAGCTCTTGAAGCTCAGATAGAGTTCTACAGTTCAGAACGTACAGAAGATGAAGAAAAAGACTTCAACGAGGCCTATAATGATTATAGTAAAGCTTACCGTAAAGCATCCGACAATGTAGAGAAGGACAAGAAAAAGGAGAAGGAAGAGCTTCAGGAAAAGCTCGAGAAGGCACAGAAAGAGTACTTCGAGAAGAAGAAGGATAGTAAGAAGTAGGACAAGGACAAGGATAAGGACAAAGACTAATCCAAATCATCCATTCTATAACGAAAGTACAGGAGCAATCCTGTACTTTTTTTGGGTATGAAATAAAAAAATGTTGAAATATTTTGGTAAAACAGTTTTTATTCCCTATCTTTGCACCAAGAATATGAATATTAACCCAAAACCAAAACGAATATGAAGAAAATTACGTTAGCACTCTGTGCACTCTTGTTAGGCTTCTTTGTCGCGTCTTGCAACAACCAAAGCAGCAAGTCTGACAAGGAGAAAGACGATGTGGAGAAGTCTGAAGGCAAGGACAGCAAGGATGTTGATGACGAAGACGACTTCGAAGACGATGAGGATTACACCGCAACGTCAACCAGCAAGAACTATATCGCTGCTGTCAAGGAACTTATGGACGAGGTGTCAGCCAACTGGTCGGCTGATGACTGGAGTGATTTCATGGAGCGCTATGCCACACTGTATATAGAGTTCATGGAATCCAAACCATCAGAGCAACTCTTTAGACAATTCGAATCTATAGAGCCAAATATGAGCAATCTCTCTGAAGAGGCTCAGGCAACAGCCATGAAGGGCATCATGCAATTTACAGAAAGCAGTCCTCTCTTCCAGAAGGTTCAGGACATGCAGGAAGAACTTGAGAAAACATTCAAATAATTATTAACTAACAACTTATATCTATTATGAAAAAAATTATTTTTAGTTTAGGCACTCTATTGATGCTCCTTGCGATGGTAGCATGCAGCGGTGGTGTTGGTAAGATTGAGAGTCTGACCAAAGACGTCGAAAAGAACAGCGAAGATTGGGATACGGAAAAGTGGGAGAATGTGCTGAAAGAAGCATATGATACAGCTAACGAGTTCCTGGATCAAAACGACATCAAAGAGAAAGACTTTGAGAAGATGACCGATGCTATGGGTGATTTCTTCGATGCATGCCAAGATTCCGACTCATCAAAAAAATACTACAAGGCCAGAGGTAAGAAAAGTATCGAGAACCTCAGTGAGAAGTACTACAAGAAAGTACAAAAGCTTAACAAGAAATTTAATGACGAATAACTAACAGGTAATATCAATTATGAAGAAATTAGCATTTGGCCTTTGCACCCTTATCGCATGCTTTGTCTTTGCATCATGTTCTCATGATCCTTCTGCTAGCCTTGACAAAATGAAGGACCTTGCAAAGCAGGCAAAGAAAGTGAAAACAGTTGATGAATATATCGATGTGTATGCAGATTTTTATGAAGCTTGCATAGACTTTTATAAAGGCAATCCTTCCAAGAAGCAGATTGAGAAATATACGAAAGACGTTCCGAATTCAGAAGTGCCTTAAACGAGGCTGAGAGTGATTTCAAAAAATCTGAAAAGAAGAAGATGGAAGAACTCCAAGATGATAGATCCATTCATGATAAGTTCGTTAAGTTGGAGCGCGAATTGGAGGATGCTATATACGACTACGAATACGAAAAGAAGCAAGACGAGAAAAAGAAAGACAAAGACAAGAAAAAGGATAAGGACGATGATGATGAAGACTATGATGATGAAGACTAATAAGCCGTCATCATGCTAACATCGTCAGGAACTCGTCTTCTGAAACGATACGGATTCCTAACTTATGGGCCTTCTCCAGTTTGGAGGGGCCCATATTTTCGCCCGCAAGGATAAAGCTAGTCTTGTTGCTGATAGAGCCTACGTTCTTGCCTCCGTGCTGTTCAATCATCTGCTTGTACTCATCTCGCGAATGATGGGCAAAGACACCACTAATCACAATGCTCTGTCCCTCCAGTTTTGTTGAGAGAGGAGCATCCGTCGTTGAGAGTTCGAACTGCAGGCCATAGCTACGAAGACGCTCAACAATTTGGCGATTCTGCTCATTATGGAAAAAGCCGATGATACTCTTTGCCATTACCTCGCCAATGCCTTCAACCTCTTGCAGTTCCTCAAGACCAGCACTCATCAGAGCGTCCATTGACTTAAAGTGACGCGCCAGCAATCGGGCCGACGTCTCTCCTACAAAGCGGATGCCAAGAGCGAAGACCACACGTTCAAAAGGCACCTCCTTTGACTTCTCAATAGCGTTAACTATGCGTAATGCCGACTTGGTGCGCGAACCGTCGCCATTAATCTGCTGCACATCAATATCATAAAGGTCTGCCACATTCTTGATGAGTCCGCGACGGAAATATTCGTCAACAGTTTCAGGACCAAGAGAGTCGATATTCATCGCCTTGCGCGAGATAAAGTGCTCGATGCGTCCTTTGATCTGGGGCGGACAACCAGTATCGTTGGGACAATACCAGGCAGCCTCACCTTCATAACGAACCAACGGCGTACCACATTCCGGACAACGCTTGATGAACTGGACAGGCATAGCGATGATGGGACGTTCGTCAATATCGACACCCACAATCTTAGGGATAATCTCCCCACCCTTCTCTACAAACACCATATCGCCGATGTGAAGATCAAAACTGCGGATAAAATCCTCGTTGTTCAGCGTGGCACGCTTCACCGTAGTACCAGCTAACTGCACAGGCTCCATGTTGGCAACAGGCGTCACAGCACCAGTTCTACCAACCTGATAGGTAACCTCCAACAGTCGCGTAGCAGCTCGTTCTGCTTTGAATTTATATGCAATCGCCCAGCGCGGACTCTTGGCAGTAAAGCCAAGTACACGCTGCTGACGCAACGAGTTGACCTTCAACACGATGCCGTCTGTAGCCACAGGAAGGTCCTTGCGAGCTGTGTCCCAATAACTGATGAAGTCAAGAATCTCGTCAACAGTCTTCACCTTGCGCATACCCTCGCTAATCTTGAAACCCCAGGAGCGTGCAGCCTCCAGGTTCTCGTAATGTCCATCGGCAGGCAACTCTTCACCTAATATATAATATAGGTAGGCATCAAGACCGCGTGAAGCCACCACATGCGAATCCAAACTCTTCAGCGTTCCACTGGCTGCATTACGAGGATTAGCAAAAAGAGGTTCCTCAGCAGCCTCACGCTCAGCGTTCAATCGTTCGAATGAAGCCCAGGGCATCAATATCTCGCCACGGATTTCAAATTCTTGGGGATATTGATGGTGGAGGGTTAAAGGAATAGAGCGGATGGTACGAACATTCTGGGTGACATCGTCACCATGAACGCCGTCGCCTCGCGTCACAGCTTGCGTCAGTTTGCCATCAACATAGGTCAGCGAGATACTCAAACCGTCGTACTTCATCTCACAGCACACCTCAAAGTTCTCACCAGCCAGACCTTTCTTGACAGACTCGTACCAGTCGCGAACGTCCTGTTCATTATAGGTGTTGGCAAGAGAAAGCATCGGATAGCGATGGGCCACCTGCCGAAACTCCTTCTGCAAGTCACTACCCACACGCTGAGTCGGCGAGTTAGGATCATAGAGTTCAGGATGGCGTGCCTCAAGGTCTTGCAACTCGTGCATCATGAAATCGAAATCCTGATCGCTAATGGTAGGCTGATTCAGAACGTAGTAACGATGGTTATGCTCATGCAGTTCATGTCGCAACTGCTCTATTCTTTGCTTCTCGTCCATTGAAGTGTCTTATTTTGTCTGCAAATTTAAGCATTTTTTTTGAAAAGCAAAAGCTCGCAACCAATAATCTTGCGTGATTCAAAAATTTTTGTTACCTTTGCGCTCTGAAAACGAGACAACAGACGAATGGATAACCCACTGAAACCACTGGTCTTCATTTGGCGGGCACGAAAGCCAAGTAAGATGAACGATATGCCTGCACTATGCAATACCTTCTGGTTGCGCAAGGGGTTTGCCGCCCTCACCTTCTTTGGCACTATCATCACAGCCACAAAGGAAGAGGCAGAACGTCTTAACACCAGTGTGAACAGCATCAAGGTGCATGAGATGATTCATCTGCGTCAGGCACAATCGCTTCACGACTCGTGGTTGCTATTCTACGTGCGATATCTGTGGTACTACTTGCGTGGGCTGCCCCAGAACCGTCGTATGCGCAGGGCTGCCTATATGACGAATCCGTTCGAGTTGGAGGCATATCGTCACATGCACGACAGCCATTATCTGGAACAATGCAGGAACGGTGCCAACGAATGGCGTCTGTATGCCAAGATGAAACCCAGGCAAAGACTGGCAGAATATCAGAATCCGACAATAAAGTAAAAAACAAAATAAAAACAATGGGAAAAGTAATTTTAACGGGCGACCGCCCCACAGGAAAACTTCACTTAGGCCACTATGTTGGCTCGCTGCGTCGTCGTGTAGAACTGCAGAATACTGGTGACTATGACCGTATGTTTGTGTTTATGGCCGATGTGCAGGCGCTGACTGACAATGCAGACAATCCACAAAAGATACGTAACAGCGTCACACAGGTGGCACTCGACTGGTTGTCGGCTGGTCTTGACCCCAGCAAATGCACGCTGTTCATTCAGAGTCAGATACCTGAGTTGGCAGAGTTGACCACCTACCTGATGAACCTCATCACCGTCAGTCGCGTACAGCGTAACCCCACGGTGAAGACAGAAATCAAGATGCGCAATTTTGAAGCCAACATCCCCTTGGGATTCTTCTGCTATCCTGTGTCGCAGGCTGCTGACATTACCCTGTTCAAATCGACAACGGTGCCTGCTGGTGAGGACCAGGAGCCCATGCTCGAAGTGACACGTGAGCTGGTTCGCCGTTTCAACCAGATCTATGCCCCCGTACTCGTAGAACCAGAGATCATGTTGCCTGAGAACCTGACGGCTCGTCGTTTGCCAGGCACAGACGGCAAGGAGAAGATGTCGAAGAGCCTGGGCAACTGCATCTATCTGAGCGACTCGAAAGATGAGGTGTGGCAGAAGGTACGCTCAATGTACACAGACCCTGAGCACATCAACCTGAATGATCCTGGCCACGTAGAAGGCAACGCCGTGTTTACCTATCTTGATGCTTTCTCGACAGACGACGACTTCAAGAACTTCTGGCCTGAGTACCAGAACCTCGACGAGCTGAAAGACCACTATCGTCGTGGCGGACTGGGTGACATGAAATGCAAGAAATTCCTTAACGAGGTCATTAACCAGTTCCTGGAGCCCATGCGCCAGCGTCGTGCCGAACTGGAGAAAGACATACCTGAGATATACAACATTCTGCGTAAGGGTACAGAACAGGCACGCGAGGTGGCTGCCCAGACCATGAGCGAAGTGCGCCAGGCTATGCAGATCAATTACTTCTAATGACGATGCACACAAGAGAGGAACAGATGCAGGCCTTCGGCCGACTGCTCGACGTACTGGACCAGTTGCGCCAGAAATGTCCGTGGGACAAGAAACAAACCATTGAGAGTCTGCGTCCCAACACGATTGAGGAGACCTTTGAGCTCTGCGATGCCATCATGAAGAACGACCAGCACGAGATGATGAAAGAACTGGGCGATGTGCTGATGCACACCTGTTTCTATGCGATGATAGCACGCGAGCAAAGCCTTTATGACATTGCCGATGTTCTGAATACTGAGACAGATAAGCTCATCTTCCGTCATCCTCATGTCTATCATCCCAGTCAGGTAGGAGCACCAGAACCCAAACCACTGCCCTACGTTCCAAAAACTCCGGAATCTCCGAAAAATCCGGATAATCCGGTATCTGCAGACACAACAGACTTCTCAAAGGCAGAAACCAGCGAACAGGTATTGAAAAACTGGGAGCAGATCAAGCTGAAGGAGAAAGACGGTAACAAGAGCGTGCTGTCTGGCGTTCCTTCTTCCCTACCCTCACTCATCAAGGCTTATCGCATTCAGGACAAGGCCCGCAATGTAGGCTTCGACTGGCAAAAGAAAGAAGATGTGTGGCAAAAGGTACACGAAGAGCTGAGTGAGCTGGAGGCAGAACTGGCTAAGGAAGACAAGGAATGCTCTGAGGCTGAGTTGGGCGATTTCCTGTTCTCCGTCATCAACGCTGCACGTCTTTATCACCTGAATCCAGAGAACGCTTTGGAAAAGACGAACCAGAAGTTCATTCGTCGTTTCAACTACATAGAGGAACACAGCATTAAGGCTGGTAAGCCCCTGACAGATATGACGTTGGAAGAGATGGATGCGCTGTGGAATGAAGCGAAGAGGTCTGAGGTTTGAAAAGTGATAATTGAGAATTGAGAGTTGAGAACTAAGAATTGAGGTTGGTTGTTATGGAACCATTTAGAGTTCACATATTAGGATGTGGTAGTGCGTTGCCCACAACGCGCCATTTCTCCTCGATGCAAGTCGTAGAGTGTCGAGGAAAGTTCTTTATGGTTGACTGTGGCGAAGGCGCTCAGATACAGTTACGACGCAGCAATCTGTCGTTCAACAAGTTAGGACACATTTTTATTAGTCATCTGCATGGAGACCATTGTTTTGGCCTCATTGGTCTGATTAGTACTTTTGGACTGTTGGGACGAACCGCAACCCTTCATATCCATGCACCAGAAGAACTGCGCCACATGCTAAAGACGCAGCTCGATCTCTTCTTCAATTACGACATCGGCTATGAAGTAGAGTTCCATGCTGTTGACACCACCAAGCATCAAGTAGTCTATGAAGACCGATCTCTACAAGTGGAGAGTATTCCCTTGGAGCACCGTATGCCCTGCTGTGGCTACCTGTTCCGCGAAAAACCCTCACTACCCCATATCCGTCCTGAGATGCTGGAACTCTATAGCATTCCTACATCGCAAATTAACAACATCAAGGCTGGTCTCGACTATACGCTGGATGACGGACGCGTGATATCACACCTGCAACTCACGACACCGGCACCAGCACCCCGTGCCTATGCCTATTGCTCTGACACACGCTATATGCCCCATCTACACGAGATGCTTGAAGGAGTCAATACGCTCTATCACGAAGCCACATATGGTCGTGACCACGAAGACAATGCCCTGAAATACTTCCACTCGACAGCAGAACAAGCAGCAATGGTAGCACGCGATGCTCATGTCAATCAACTCGTTTTAGGGCATTATTCTGCCCGTTATGAAGATGAGAGTGTGTTGCTGAAAGAAGCGCAGACAGTATTCCCCAATGTACGTTTATCCAACGAAAAAGACGTCATTGACGTGTAATATAACCCCTTTCTGCAACAAAACTAACAAATTGTTGCGATTTTTTTTGGTCGTTTCATAAAAAATGCGTATTTTTGCGCCAAATAAACGATCGCTTATGAAGAAAAGTCTACTTATATTAGCCGCAGCTTCCATGCTTTTCACCTCAATTCCTGCCAACGCAATGGAGATGGTGATGGAAATGGGTGTGGCTGAACAGATAGATGAGCGGACACCAACTATTTCTACTGAAGGCAACATCGTCAGTATTCAGGGTGCCAATGGAATGACTCTCGAAGTAGTGTCTATGACAGGACGTGCTGTCGCTTCCTATAAGATAGAAGGTCCTGTACAGCGTATAGAACTTAATCTGCCAAAAGGGTGTTACATCTTAAAAGTTGGAAAGGTTGTTCGCAAAGTCACTGTGCGCTAACCTTCATAGTTTTTATTCTTTTTAATTGCCTGACAACTGCTTGTAGTCGACAGGCAATGAGTCAGCCACAAGAACAAGATGCAGCTAAAGTAGCCGAGCAGCAGGCAGCCGAGGAAATGAACCGCCTCGATTCGCTTGTGAGTTACTTACATCATCATGTTGCGTCTATCGGTATCTCAGAGCAAGTTTTTGCTCTTGATAGCATTAACCGTCTTCTCTCACAAGTCCATACAGCTAATGCTGATGCTATGCAGCAAGAGCGTGAGCAGTTAAAGACTCTCACAGAAGAGGCATTCATGACTTACGCCAAAGGTCAGCGCTATGGTTTTGTAAATCCCAATAAGCTTTATAAGAAAGACGACTACGACGTCACCTACGAACAGCCCGACTCAGCTTTTCTTGCAGCTGCACATCAGGCGTTTGCTACGAATGCCGCTTGTCAGTTCTTAGATAGTTGTCAACCCTCAGCAAAGGCTTATCAGCAACTTTTGGAAGCCTACAAGAAAGACTCCACAGAGGCTGGACGAAAACGAATTGCCCTCAATATGGAACGTCTGCGTTGGCGCGATCCCAACCAACCTGCTGAAGATGAGCGCCATATACTGGTCAACATTCCTGCACAGCAAGTTTGGGCTATCACCAAAGACAGCACGTTCTCTATGAAGATTTGCTGTGGTTCTCCTTCAAAACGTACCCCCATGCTGACCAGCGCCATCCGACTGATAGAGGTGAATCCAGAGTGGAACATTCCTTACAGCATTATTCGTAATGAGGTTAGTCATCGAGCAGGCGACTCAGCTTACTTTGCCCGTAACGCCTATTATATCACAGACCGTTCGGGTAAAAAGGTTGATCCCAAGAGTCTCAGCCAGTCAGATTTGCGCAGTGGTTCCTATCGCATAGCCCAGCGCAGCGGAGCAGGTAATTCACTCGGACGTCTCATCTTCCGATTCAACAACCGCTTCTCAGTCTATCTGCACGACACCAACAACAAGTCGGCATTTAAGAACGAACGTCGCACCGTATCACACGGCTGTGTAAGACTAGAACGTCCTTTTGATATGGCACTCTTCGTCTTGCCCGATGCCGATCCCTGGCTTTTTGACCGCATACGCTTATCAATTGATATGAAGCCAGAGACCGAGCGAGGAATCAACTACGTGAAAGAACATAAAAATCAAGCAGGAAGGATGCGTCTGATCAATTCAACTGACGTAACTCCCAATGTTCCACTTCAAATCAACTATTTTACCGTTTATCCCAATCCTGAGACAGGTGTCATAGAGACTTGGCCAGATCGCTACAGCTATGACAAGACTCTCGAGACAGCTCTTAAACCTTTTCTCCGCTAATACGTCTGCTTTCATAGAATGACACTCGATGACAACCAACTGATAGCGTTGCTCAAAGAACCACAGACACGCAGAAAGGGTTTCGAGGCAATGGTACGTCAATACAGTGAAAGACTTTATTGGCAGGTTCGTCGTATTGTTGTCACCCACGAGGATGCTGATGATGTGATGCAGAATACATTTCTTAAAGCATGGACAGCACTCGACTCTTTTCATGGTGATGCCAAACTGCTCACATGGATTACGCGTATTGCAGTCAACGAGGCTCTCGACCTGAAACGTCGTCAGAAAGTACGTCCATCATTGAGTGCTGATGATGAATCACTGGGATTGGCTAACCAGTTGATGGCAGACCGCTATTTCGACGGCGATCTGGCAGAAGCCCAACTTCAGGAAGCCATAGACCAGTTGCCACAAGTACAGAAGACAGTATTCACACTCCGCTACTACGACGAGATGAAATACAGTGACATCAGTCAGGTTCTTGGCACCTCAGAAGGAGCTCTGAAAGCGTCCTATCACATAGCTGTAAAAAAAATTGCAGAATTTTTTCATTCTCGCGATTAAACCTTTATATATATTGAACGTCAAACTAACGATTAAAACAATAACGATATGGTCAACGAAGAAGAATATCTGGTAAAGAAAATGGGACGAGGAAAGCCGTTCAGCGTTCCTGACGGCTATTTCGACCAGTTGGCCGAACGCATCATGCAGCAGTTGCCACAGGAAGAAAAGCAATTATCACAGGAAGCAAATAAGTTACAGGCAATCAAAAAACCTGCAACCATCAAGCGCCTGCGCCCCTGGCTCTATGCCGCTGCTTGTGTCGGTGTCGTAGCTCTGAGTGCTACCATCCTGTTCAAGAGTGCTCCATCGCCTACAGCCAGCGAGCAAAGGACATTGGTAAGCCAAGCAGAAACTACTCAGGAGACATATTATGACTATAGTGACAGCTATATTGAAGATGCAGCCAACTATGCGATGATAGACAATGATGACATATATGCCTATCTGGCTGATTTATAATCATAAAGGAGGAAGTTATCTATGAAACGAATCATCACCACAGTCCTGCTTATCCTGATGATGTCAATCACCATTCAGGCCCAAGATAAACAAGGTGCGAGGTTCTCACCCGAGAAGTTCGAAACTGACCTGCAGGCTTTCATCATCAAGGAAGCTGGTTTAACACAACAAGAAGTTGCTGCCTTTACACCTCTCTATAAAGATATGCGTAAGGAACAGCTTAAGTTGTTCGAGCGTATGCGCAAGCTCAGTATCGATAAGCCACAGGACGATAAAGGCTGTAAGGATTTTATCCGCGAACGCGATGCTATAGAATTTGAACAGAAGCGCGTGCAGCAAACCTACCACAAGAAGTTCTTACAAGTTCTTCCTGCCTCTAAGGTTTACGACCTTATCAAGGCTGAAGATCGTTTCTATCGGCGTATGATGCGTGGCTGGGGACAAGGGCAGAGAGCGCCACGACACTGAGTAGAACGTGTCAACGGTTTGAGCCTCCCTTCCATTGACATAGAACGTTCTCCGCATACAAAGCATATTCTGACAACTATCATAGACCTCTTCCGTCGGCATGACAAAGAGGTCTATTTTCATACTCTCACTCATACGGATAGAGAGGCTGTCATCGGAGATATACAACATCTCACTCTTATTGTCCATTCTATTCGTAACCTCAGCCTTCATACCCGCTTCCATAAAGTCAATCATGTCCAGACGATTGTTCTCCGTCAGATAGGGCATGATGGAATCTGGCATTGATTTGAAAAGCTGAATGACAGAGGGTTTCTCAACTAATAAACCGCTGGACGCACTACTTTCCACTACGGAAGAATCGTTGAACTCTGCACTCCAGGCTGCGAGAGGTAACATGATTAAAGAAAGGAAAAATAATCGTTTCATAGTTTCAATGTCTTTTCGTATTCTACGGGAATGCGTTTACCTATACTTGTTGCAATAATGGAGGCGCCCTGTCGTTCAGCCTCTTCGATAAGAATAGACGCCATCAACTCTCCGTTGCGGTCGTCCAGATGGCTGACTGGTTCGTCCGCTAGAATGAAGTCAAAGGGTTGTACGAGAGCACGGATGAGCGCAACACGCTGTTGTTGTCCAAATGACATACGCCCCACCTTTGCCTGCAGTTTATCGCTGATACCCAGCATCTCAAACCACGCTTCAATCTCCTTTTGTGTCTTGTGGTGCGTCAGTTTGTTTTTTATCTCAACATTCTCGTAGGCTGTCAGTTCAGGAAAAAGACGAAGTTCCTGGAACAAACAACTGACATGACGCTGACGCAAGCGAATCCAATCCTTGGTTCGATAGCTGCGGGCATTCTTACCATCAAACGACACAAGACCCGTATAGTCATGACGATAGCCCATGATATAACTGCAGAACGTGCTCTTACCCTTGCCGCTCTCAGCTTCAATCAGATAATGGTGACCACGTTCAAACGCCACTTCCTTCTGCCAGACATCCGACAACAACAGCTCTTGGGACGTTGCAAACACCTGTGGCAGCACATTCTTGAAGACTATCCTTTCCATACAGCTTGTTTAGTTCTTTGACAGTTGCATCATCATCACAGCAGCAAGACCAGCAGTCTCTGTGCGTAGTCGGCTCTTACCCAAATCAACTGAAACAAAACCAGCCTCGACAGCCATCTTTACTTCGTCTATAGAGAAATCGCCTTCAGGACCTATCATGACTAATGCATCGGCATCGGTTGAAGGCTTACGCAGTTCGTCAAACAGGTTCACCCGCTCTACTTCATCATAGCAATGGGCAATGTAACGACGTCCTGTAGGATGTTTTTCTATAAAGGATTTAAATGGCATCATATCGTTCAGTTGAGGTATCCAGGCTTTACGACTCTGCTTAACAGCCGAAACTACGATTTTCTCTATTCGCGGCATTTTCAGCGTATTACGTTCAGAGAATCTGCAATCCAAGAATGACAACTCATCGATGCCCACCTCTGTAGCTTTTTCAGCCAGCCACTCTATGCGTTCCATCATCTTCGTAGGAGCAATAGCCAGATGCACTCTCCCACTCCATTGTGGCTGTTGTGGCAGGGTGTTAACAATATTGTAAAAACAATGTTTGTTGTTTGCCATCGACACCTCGGCCTCATAGAATGATCCCTCACCATCCATCAACATCAGACTGTCGCCCTCCTTCAGTCTCAACACACGCAGGGCGTGAACAGCCTCGTCTTCAGGCAATTCAGCGACCTCAGCAGCACGAGGCACGTAGAAATAGTGTGTTTCTTTCATGATTTGTTGTCTGAACGTGAATTGATCTCATCACGCAACTGCGATGCTAACTCATAGTTTTCCTCTTCCACAGCATGGTCAAGTGCCATTCTCAGGCTGTCTGTATCCATCGTGTTGATAGGAATAGCCACACCCGTTGCATGTTCGTTGAATGCAACACTCTGTCGCTTCATCAGGTTCTCTTCGATATACAAAGGAACCTGAGCCACAAGTGTCAACAGCACAGCATCACTCATGCGAACACGAACGGTTGTGCCATTCATCATATCCATCAAGATGACCTGATACTGACCGTCAAAGATGCCCAGCACCACCATCTCGAGATTCTCAGATGCCATCATCCGTATCAGGACCTCTGGCAACATGGTTTTACAGACTTCAGGTTTGTTCAGACGCATCATTAGCTGATGCGTCATCTGCTCATCGCACACCAACGTCAGCGCCCTCTTGCGCGTCTCGTCCGTGAGCATCAGAACCGACATCTCACTGGTGCCGACAATCTGTTGCAGACATTCAAACCTGAGTCGTGTACGCTCCATTTACAGTTATTTCTTTTCCGGTTTGAAGAGGAAAGCAAACAACACAGCAACCACCAGAGCATATCCTGCGAAGGTGTACCATGCAGAAGGCCAGTTGGCAGGTGTATTAAACACATCATAGGCATCAATCACAGCACCAGCTGCAAGTGTACCGATAGTGGCACCAAAACCGTTGGTCATCATCATAAAGAGACCCTGTGCACTGGAGCGGATATTTTCTGCTGCATTTTCGTTAACGTAGAGCGACCCTGAGATGTTGAAGAAGTCGAAAGCCATACCATAGACTATGCAGCTGAGGATGAACAGCAGCACACCAGGGAATGCGGGCGTTCCAAGACCAAAGAATCCAAATCTCAGTACCCATGCAAACATTGAAATCAGCATCACCTTCTTAATACCGAAGCGTTTCATAAAGAAGGGGATAAGGAGGATACAGAGTGTTTCTGAAGCCTGAGATATTGAGATCAAAGCATTGGAATTCTTCACCGCAAAGGCATCTGCGAATTGAGGGTCAGCAGCAAATGATCCCAAGAACGTATTAGCGTATCCGTTCGTGATTTGCAGAGCGGCTCCCAACAGCATGGAAAAGATAAAGAAAATAGCGAACTGATAATTCTTGAATAGCGAGAATGCTTTCAAACCGAAGGCATCAGCAAAACTTTCTTTCTTCTTGTTTTTGTCAACAGGACAAGCAGGCATAGTCAGTGCATATCCACAAAGGACAACTGAAAGAATACCTGACGAGATAAGTTGCGTGTAACTGTCCTGCATGGCGACACCTCCAATTTGTACGAAATTGGTAAAGAGCATGCTGCAGATGAAACCTACAGTTCCGAAGACACGGATAGGCGGGAATTCTTTCACAGGGTCCATACCGGCCTTGCCAAGAGCATTGTAGGCAACAGAATTGACCAAAGCAATAGTTGGCATGAAGAAAGCCACACTCACACTATACAGTACAAAGAGAGGTGCGAACTGCACGCCATCTCCAGCACTAATACAGTACATACCGGCCCCAGCCATGAAAACTCCTGCAAAAGCGTGACAAAGTGACAAGACCTTTTGCGCCTCAATCTTTTTGTCGGCTAAGATACCCATGAGGGTCGGCATGAAAATGGACACGATACCTTGCATGGCAAAGAACCACTTAATCTCGGATCCAAGACCAATATTTCCTAAATACCTTCCTAAGGAGGTAAGGTAGGCTCCCCAGACAGCAAACTCCAGGAAGTTCATAATGGCTAAACGTATTTTCAAATTCATAATCTATAGATTTTTAGTATTTTTATTTCTACTGTTTATTCTAACTGCTTTCCTTCATACCATGCACGCAGTTTGCCTTGTTCATCGCGTTTGAGACTGATGCAGCCCTGCAGGAACTCGGTGTTAGCGATCTCGTTGGTCAATGGGTACCAGCTTATCACCTCGCTCATCCTCAATTCTACGATGGCGAGTGTCATTTTTGAGTGGTTCTCCAATTCCAGTCGGTGGCACGCTATTCTGCGCGTTAGTGGGGGTTGCAGGTTTGTCATTGTCATGCTTAGTGTGAAAACGAATCAACTGAATGTTCTTGATAAATAGCAGGCGCGCTGTCGTGACCTTTGAGTCCTCTTCAGGAAACAGAATATAGCCGTCAATCGACTTGATTTGCTGATTATTCATCGACTGATATTCCAGTTTGGTAATACCCGAGCTATTGATTCTCTGACTGCGTGCAATCGTAGTATCGTTCATGTGGAACGCCATATAGAGAATGGCATCACGGCTACCTGCTTGCAACATATAGTCAGCCATGAACTGGAACAGCACCTTGTCACCCTCCTTGAACAGCGAATCGCCAGCAATCTCGAAGTCCGTGTGGTTGTACGGGGGACGTGGCAACAACAGCATCTGTGAGCGGTCTGCCCAGATATTAGCTGTATCACCTTTGGCATTGGCATATTTACCCATCTCGCCCTCACTGGCACCCAGCATCAGGGCCTTTTCCTCAAGGCGTTCGGCTACCCTATCGTAGATAGGTTTGAAGCGGTCTGCACGCGTATAGTAATAAACCAACGACGAATCAAACTGAGCCTTGGTGACTTTATGTTTTTTCAGAACCGATTCAATAAGTAGCGTCTGCGTGTAGTCGTGCGACCCCAGCTCATCACGTACGGATGACACATCTGCCATCGCACGTGCCAGATGGTAGTCAACGAGTATATCCTCCATCTTCTTGGGTTGAATATACTTCTTGGGGGTGCTTGGCTTGCATGCAGCAACCAGCACCACCATCAGCACAAGGCTGAGGACCACCAAGAGAGGGGCACGTCTGCTCATGAGCGTTTGAAACTGATCTGGCTTATTTCCTTGCGATAGAAGAGCAACAGAGCTACAACACCCACCGAGATGCTGGCATCAGCAAAGTTGAACACGGGACTGAAGAACACGAAGTCCTGTCCGCCCCAGAAGGGCATCCATGAAGGCCAGGTTGTCTCGATGATGGGGAAATAGAACATATCGACCACCTTACCCATCAGGAAGGGTGCATAGCCATTGCCAAAGCCCACACACTCGCTGACAGTCACAGCATCTGACGAACTGAAGCAGAGACCATAAAACATGCAGTCAATCAGGTTGCCTGCTGCTCCTGCCACCACCATTGCCAGGCATACGATGTATCCCCAGCGTGCTTTCTTCTTGGCCTGTTGCCAGATGAAGTAGCTGATGAAGCCGATGGCAATCAGTCGGAAGATCGACAACGCCAGTTTCGACCCTATCTCCATACCATAGGCCATACCGTTGTTCTCTATGAAGAGGATATAGAACCAGTTGGTGATTTCAATGGGCTGATGCAGGGTCATGTTGGTCTTCACCAGAATCTTGATGATCTGGTCAATCAACAGGATGATCACGACAAGTGCAACTGCCAGTCGTCCGCGAGTGATATAACGTTTCAGGTTCACTTTCTCTTCTTTTCCAGTTCTTTCGACTCGATGCTCAGTGTAGCATGGGGCACAGCGCGCAGACGTTCAGCAGGAATGAGCTTACCCGTGATGCGGTCAATGCCGTAGGTCTTGTTGTCGATACGCACAAGAGCTGCACGCAACCCCTGAATGAATTTCTGCTGACGGGCAGCAAACTTCATCAGGTCTTCCTTCGACTGAGTCTCACTACCCTCCTCCAGTGCTTTGTAGGTGGGTGATGTATCATCAACGTCGTTTGAGTCCTGATTGGTCAGTGTTGCCATCATCTGTTCGTAGTCACGCTTGGCCAGCGCCAGTTTCTCGTTGATAATCTGACGGAACTCCTCGAGTTCCTCGTCAGTGTAGCGTGTCTTTTCTGCCATATTGTATTTATTTGAGTTAGTATTTTACTTAGATAATTGTATGTTAAACTTTTTCTATCTTGATATTCAGTGTGAAGTCGTCGAAATCAACCTCTGCGCCGTCATTGGGAGCAATCATGATGGCATCGGCAAGTACCTGTGTCTTGATGTAGTCGCCAAAGACGTTGACAGCAGCATCAGTCTCGGCATTGGGTGCTAGCGTGATGTTGATGCGGTCAGTAATCTCCAGTCCACTTTCCTTACGGATGTTCTGCACACGGTTGATAATCTCGCGGGCCATACCCTCCTGGCGCAGCTCATCGCTCACTTCCACCTCGAGGGCTACGGTCAGGTTGCCTTCGTTCGATACCAGCCAGCCTGGAATATCCTCGCTGATGATTTCAACATCCTCAGCTAAGATTTCCAGATTCTCTGGAATCTCTGGAATAGCCAGAGCCAGGCTACCATTAGCCTCCAACTCAGCAATCTGCTCTTGTGTCAGGGCATCGACAGCGGCAGCAACGGCTTTCATCTGCTTGCCGAACTTCTTACCCATCACGCGGAAGTTGCACTTCACCTTCTTCACCAGGATACCCTGACCCTCCACGAAGCGAAGCTCCTTGACGTTCACCTCGTTCATGATCAGGTCCTTCACGGCTTCAATGTGCTTACGCTGTTCCTCGTTGGCTGGAATCATGATGGCCTGCAGCGGCTGGCGCACCTTGATGTTCACCTTGCGGCGCAGGGCCAGCACCATCGAAGTAATCTTCTGTGCCATCTCCATGCGAGCCTCGAGGTCGGTGTCGATGAGGGCTGCATTAGCCACGGGCCATGTATCCAGATGTACGCTATCTTTCTCGCCACCCAGGTCCTTATACAACTGGTCGGCATAGAACGGAGCGAAGGGAGCCAACAGACGGGCAACGGTCATCAGACAGGTGTAGAGTGTGTCGTAGGCCGAGCGCTTGTCGTCGCTCATATCCTTACCCCAGAAACGTTTGCGGTTCAGACGAACATACCAGTTAGACAGGTCATCGTTGACAAAGGCATCGATGAGTCGGCCTGCACGGGTCGGGTCGAAGTTCTCCAGCTCGGCAGTCACCTTCTGAACGAGGGTGTTCAGCGAAGAGAGAATCCAACGGTCAATCTCGGGTTTCTCAAAAGCCCCAGAAGTCTCATTGGCACCATTAGTCCCATTGGGCTCATAGCCATCGACATTCGCATAAAGCGCGAAGAAGCTATACGTATTATATAAGGTGCCGAAGAACTTACGGCGAACCTCGTCAACACCCTCCGGATCAAACTTCAGGTTGTCCCAGGGCTCTGAGTTGGTCATCATGTAGAAGCGCACAGCATCGGAACCGAACTTCTCGATCATCTCGAAGGGATTGACCACGTTACCCACATGCTTCGACATCTTGTTACCCTTGGCATCAAGCACCAAACCAGTAGAAATCACGTTCTTAAAGGCCACCGAATCGAAAATCATCGTAGCAATGGCATGGAGTGTAAAGAACCAGCCACGTGTCTGGTCCACACCCTCGTTGATGAAGTCGGCAGGGAAGGCTCCGTTATTGTCAATCAGTTCTTTGTTCTCAAAGGGATAATGGTTCTGGGCGTAAGGCATGGAGCCTGAATCGAACCACACGTCAATGAGGTCGCTCTCGCGCTTCATGGGCTTGCCGGTGGGCGACACCAATTTAATATAGTCAACGTATGGACGGTGCACATCAATGCGGTCGTAGTTCTCCTTTGACATGTCACCAGGTACAAAGCCCTTGTCTTTCAAAGGATTCGACGCCATCACACCGGCCTTGACAGCTTTCTCAATCTCGTCGTAGAGCTCTTCAAGCGATCCGATGCAGATCTCCTCACCATCTTCTGAACGCCAGATGGGAAGAGGCGTACCCCAGAAACGTGAACGCGAGAGGTTCCAGTCGTTCAGGTTCTCAAGCCAGTTGCCGAAGCGACCGCTACCCGTTGACTCCGGATGCCAGCCAATGGTCTTGTTGAGTTCACTCATGCGCTCTTTTTTCTCCGACGAACGGATGAACCACGAGTCGAGCGGATAGTAGAGCACGGGCTTGTCAGTACGCCAGCAGTGGGGATAGTTGTGCACGTGCTTCTCAATCTTGAAGGCCTTACCCTCAGCCTTGAGGTCCATGCAGATGCTGATGTCGAGGGTCTCGTCCTTGTCGGTGAGGGTCTCGTCATAGGCATTCTTCACGTAACGTCCGCTGTAGCGGCTCCACTTCTCCACGTCCACGTAGTGCTCGACGAATTTTTCGTCGAGATCTTCCACCAGGAAGTACTTGCCCTGAAGGTCAACCACCGGACGCTCATTGCCTTTCTTGTCGATGAGCACGATGGGACAGATGCCTGCCTGCTTAGCGACGAAGGCATCATCGGCACCGAAGTTGGGAGCGATATGCACAATACCGGCACCATCCTCTGTGGTCACATAGTCGCCCGGGATAACACGGAAAGCATCACCCATAGGTTTAATCATCGGCAACAGCTGCTCGTATTCCATACCAACAAGGTCGGTACCCTTATAGCGGCCCACCACACGATATGGCAGGAATTTCTCCCCTTTCTTGAATTCAGGCATCTCACCACCATCGGTAATCTCGGCAGCAGTGTCGAAATAGGCAGCCACACGTGCCTCGGCCATCACCACCGTGATCTTCTCTGCAGTGTAGGGATTGTAGGTCTCCAGTGCCACATAGTCAATCTTCGGACCTACGCAGAGTGCCGAGTTGGCAGCCAGCGTCCACGGTGTGGTGGTCCAGGCCATGAAATAAGGTGTACCCCACCCTGCCATCTCAGGTTTCGGGTTTTTCATCTTGAACAATGCCGTGCAGGTGGTGTCCTTCACATCGCGATAGCAGCCAGGCTGGTTCAGCTCATGCGAAGAGAGTCCCGTGCCGGCAGCAGGCGAATATGGCTGGATGGTGTAGCCCTTATAGAGCAGGCCTTTATTGTAGAACTGCTTCAGCAGCCACCACAGCGTCTCGATGTATTTGTTGTCGTAGGTGATATAGGGATTGTCGAGATCTACGAAATAGCCCATACGCTCAGTGAGTTCACGCCATTCCTGGGTGAACATCATCACGTTCTCACGGCATTTCTGGTTGTATTCCTCGGTAGAGATATAACGGGGCGACTCGGGATTGTCGATATCGGCCTTGGTGATGCCCAGCGACTTCTCCACACCCAGCTCCACAGGCAGACCGTGGGTGTCCCATCCGGCCTTGCGCTTCACCTGGAATCCCTGCATGGTCTTGTAACGGTTGAACGTATCCTTCAAGGCACGGCCCAGCACATGATGGATACCGGGGTGACCGTTGGCTGAGGGAGGTCCCTCAAAGAATATGAATTGAGGATAGCCTTCGCGCTCGTCAATAGAGCGCTTGAAGACGTTCTTATCCTTCCACATCTGCAGGATATCGTTGTTCACCTGCGTGAGGTTCAAATTGCTGTGTTCAGCGAATCGTTTTGCCATTGTATTTTATGCCTTATTTTTAATTATGCTCAAATTGACGTGCAAAGGTAAACATATTTTTTGAGACCACCAAATATCTCGCATCATTATTGACAGATTTTATTTTTGAAACAAAAATATTTGCAAGTCTCAATAATTCTTCTTACCTTTGCATGGACTTATGAATAATTTCAAACAACAGAAATAAAAACAGATAAAAATAATGAACAAGAAATCATTCCTACTCATCATCAGCCTCTTCGTCTGCAGCATGATCACCCTTGCACAGACTGGGAAGAGCGACCTCGAACAGCGTGCTGATGCCGAAATAGCCAGCAAGCACAACATCAATGCCCGTGCACTCTATGTGCGAGCATTCGAAGACTATGTAGCTAAGGGACAGACCGAACAGGGCGTAGCATGCGGCGTAAAAGCCACCACCCTCTACTACAGCGAGAACAGCTACCAGGAGGCATTCGAGTTGCTGCGCAACATCGATCAGGCCATCCAGTCCAGCAGAGGTCTCGGCACCGACAAGAAAGCAGCCCTGCGCTACCAGACATCGCGTGAGCGCATGAACATGTACATGCGCATGCATCGCAGTGCCAGCGTTGCCGAACAGTTGTCCAACATGGAGAACCATGCTGCAACAGCCAACAACGACGAGGTGAGCAACGACCTGCTCTACAACAAAGCCATCTACTACTACTCGCAGGGACAGACCACCAAGGGCAACGAGACCTTCGAGCTGTTGTCCTCCAGAATGATGAACGGTGGCGACGATCAGAAGATGGACGAAGCCTTCCGCAACGTCATTGCCACAGGACGCAAAGCAGGCAATGCCTACATGGTGGACCAAGCTTACACCAAGTATATTGCATGGAAAGACTCGGTCAGCGCTCAGAAGCATGCTGAAGAGGTAGCGGCGCTGAACCATCAGATTGACGAAGGCAAGGCTTCAATAGCCGAGCGCGACGACAAACTGTCATCACGTCAGACCTTCATCATCACCCTCATCGTGATATTGGTCATCCTCGCTGCAGTCCTCGTTCTGGGAGCCATCATCCTGCTGCGCTTCATCATGCTGACACGCAAGCAGAAGAACACCATCCGACAGGCCAACGAGAACAACGCCCTGAAAGCCAAGTTCATCAGCAACATCTCAGATCAGCTGAATCCTACACTCCAGAAACTTGACAGCAAACAGCCTGCCGTAAAAGCCCTGATTGACTTCTCCAATCATATCCAGACGCTGTCAGAACTCGATAAGACCATAGACGAGCCCCTTGAGTCGGAGGAGACACAGATACAGCCGTTCTGCGACGGCATGATTGAGAAAATTCGCAACATGGTGAAGCAAGAGGTGACCCTGACTGTCGATGCCCCCAAGATGAGCGTCAACCTCTATGTGCCCTATGTGACCCATATCCTGCAGCACCTGCTGGAGAACGCTGCCGAGTTCACGCCCGAAGGAGGTCACATCACCCTGAGTTTCAAGAAACGCGGTCCCCGCAAATACCAGTTCCTGGTGCAAAACACCGGCGAGATCATCCCTGAAGAGAAGCGCGAGGACGTGTTCAAGCCCTTCCTGGAGGTGAGAGACCTCACCCAGGGCGACGGCCTGGGACTGCCCATCTGCAAACAGATGGCTGTCAAGATGAATGGCGACCTCGACATCGACCCAGCCTTCGTCAAAGGCACCCGTTTCGTGCTCCACCTGGAATGCTAAAATCATCACCATCAATACAACAGACGCTCGGCGCATTGCACCGGGCGTCTCGTTGCTTATAAAGTCTAGAATTAGAGAATTTGAGAAATGTTGGATGATTGGGATTGTAGAGAATTCTCTATATTCTTGCCAATTCAATTCTTTAATTCGTACACAAAAAGTCCCGTTTGTGTACCAAATTATTCTTTATATTTTCGATATTTTTCTCAATATTCTCTATTTATGTAAACAATTTTCTTCCACATTCCACATTTCCACATTTCCACATATAACAC
>CAMVDU010000017.1 GCA_947166345.1 uncultured Prevotellaceae bacterium | reverse complement strand
GAGGTCAGGGTGTGCTCTCGATGGGTAAGATTCTGGCCTATAGTGGACTGATGGAAGATAAAGAGGTGACTTGGATGCCGGCCTACGGTCCTGAGCAGCGTGGCGGTACGGCCAATGTGACTGTGATTGTCAGCGACGACCGCATCTCGTCGCCCATCCTCTCTAAGTACGATGTCGCCATCGTGCTCAACCAGCCCTCGCTGGAGAAGTTCGAACCGAAGGTGAAGGCCGGCGGCATTCTTATCTACGACAGCTATGGCATCATCAACCCGCCTACTCGCAAGGACATCACCGTCTATAAGATTGATGCTATGGACAAGGCTGCCGAGATGAAGAACGGCAAGATCTTCAACATGATCGTGCTGGGCGGCATGCTCAAGGTGTGTCCCGTCGTTGGTCTCAGCGGTGTGGAGAAGGCCCTGAAGAAGACTCTGCCCGAGCGTCATCACTCGCTGATTCCCCTGAACATCGAAGCCCTTCAGGAGGGTGGTAAGATTATCGAGGAAGTGAAGTAAGAATATCAAGGAAGTGAAGTAAGAGCTATTGATATGGCAACAATCAAATTCAGCGTTCATCGCAATCCTAAAAAGGATGATCTGGGTCGCGACACCTATCAGGTGAGGCAGGACTGTTCTGACACAGTCGATACCAAAGAGATGGAGAACGGCCTGAAGACGAGGAGCTTGGTGCGCCGTGAGACGATGGAAACGGCCCTGACTGTTCTCAAAGATGAAATTATCGATACGTTGCTGGACAACAAGCGTTTGCACCTTGATGGCATAGGCACGTTCTCCTTGAAGATAGGCTTCCGCGAGCGTACTGACGAAGAAGGCAAACCAATGCCTGTCAGTTTCACAGATCCAAAGGATATCACAGGCAACGATCTGGCTGTTGAGGGTGTGATTTTCCAACCCGACAAAGCCTTTATGACCAGTTTGAAAGAGAAGGAGGCCCATTTCGAAAACGCTACAGGCCGCGGACGGGTGGGGCACTCGAAGGAGTACACCCGCGAGGCTTTGGAGGCTGACTTGAGCAAATACCTGACTGCTCATGGACGCATCACTTGTCGCGAAATGAAACGCGAATTCGGCCTGACTGATTATATGAGTCGCAAGTGGCTCGGCATCCTGATGTCAGAGCCAACGCCATTCCTGGTTGAAGACAAGGTTGGGAGTACCTCTTTCTATTCCCTTGCATAGCACTTTGCTACCTTTTGACTTAAGTCGAAAACCTTTTTGACTTAAGTCAGACGACCTTTTGACTTAAGTCACAAGACCTTTTGACTTAAGTCGAAGGGTTTGTTTTTGCGTCAGCTTGTGTTGCCAAGTGACGCACTTTCCGTTACCAAGTGAGTCACTTCGTGTTGCTGAATGTCTCGCTTCGTGTTGCCAAGTGACCCACTTTATGTTGCAACGAGACGCAAAGAGCGTTTTAAAAAAGTGACGATTGGTAAGCGTTGGGCGCTTTTTCGCTGAATTTTTCAATTATTTATAGCGAAAAATTTGTGTAATTGAAAGAAAATGCCGACCTTTGCACTCTAATTTTTAATATATACTGTACAGTTATAAACTAAGGTAAAATGGATGCAAAGGATATCGTTATTCAAAAAGCAGACGAAACGCATGTAAAGTATGCAGAGCAGATTTGCCGACTAATCTTTGAATCGGCAAAACAGCGCAATACTGGTATTGCCAAGCGTGAACCTTCTTACATCGCATCGAAGATGACTGGCGGCAAGGCCGTCATTGCCCTCGATGGCGAGCGTTTGGTGGGATTCAGTTACATTGAGAGTTGGAGTCACGGCGACTTCGTGGCTACGAGTGGACTGATTGTTGACCCCGAATACCGACGATTGGGCGTGGCTGCACGTATCAAGGAGCAGACGTTTCAGCTGGCCCGCGAGCGTTTCCCCTTTGCAAAGATATTCAGTATCACTACCTCGCTGCCCGTGATGAAGCTGAACACTCGCATGGGCTACAAGCCCGTGACGTTGAACGAGCTGACTCAGGACGACGAGTTCTGGCAGGGCTGTCAGGGTTGTGTGAACTACGACGTGCTGCAGCGTAACAACCGCAGGGTGTGCCTGTGCTATGGTATGCTTTACGATCCCGCCGACGAGAATACGGAGAAGAAGCCGTCGCGCCTGGCTCCCTATGTGATGGCAGTCAAGAACTTTTTCAACAAAATATTCAGAATCAAGAAATAAAGTACACAAAAAGAACCGTCCCTTTTGTGTACTTAAACAAGGAAAAATATGAGCAAGAAGATAGTTGTGGCCTATTCTGGTGGCCTTGATACCAGTTATACCGTGATGCGTCTGGCCCAGGAGGGCAACGAAGTACATGCCGTCTGTGCCAATACGGGCGGTTTCAGCGCTGAGCAGCTGAAGAAGAACGAAGAGAACGCCTACAAGTTGGGTGCCGTGAAGTATGCCACGCTCGACGTGACGCAGGAGTACTACGAGAAGTCGCTGCGCTTCATGATCTTCGGCAACGTGCTGCGCAACAACTGCTATCCCATCTCGGTCAGTAGCGAGCGCATCTTCCAGGCCATCGCCATTGCCCGCTATGCCAACGAGGTGAAGGCCGATGCCATTGCCCACGGCTCTACGGGTGCCGGCAACGACCAGATACGTTTCGATATGACCTTCCTGGTAATGGCTCCTGGTGTGGAGATCATCACGCTGACCCGCGATGAGAAACTGACGCGTAAGGAGGAGGTTGACTATCTGAACGAGCACGGTTTCTTTGCTGATTTCACCAAGCTGAAATATTCTTACAACGTAGGCATCTGGGGCACCAGTATCTGTGGTGGCGAGTTGCTCGACCCCACACAGGGTCTGCCTGAGGAGGCCTATCTGAAGCACGCTACGCAGAAGGACGAGCAGCTGCTGAAGATACAGTTCGAGAAGGGCGAGATTGTGGCTGTCAACGGCGAGAAGTTCGACGACAAGGTGAAGGCCATCCAGAAGATCGAGGAGATTGGCGCTTCGTTTGCCATCGGTCGCGACTGCAACGTGGGCGACACCATCATCGGCATCAAGGGACGCGTAGGCTTCGAGGCTGCCGCTCCCAAGCTCATCATCGAGGCTCACCGTCTGCTGGAGAAATCGACACTCTCCAAGTGGCAGCAGTACTGGAAGGATCAGGTGGCCAACTGGTACGGCATGTTCCTGCACGAGAGTCAGTATCTGGAGCCCGTGATGCCCGATATCGAGGCTATGCTCCAGTCGTCACAGCGTAACGTTACAGGTACCGCTATCCTGAAGTTGCGTCCCTACGGTTTTGAGACTGTGGGTATCGACAGTGACAACGATCTCACGAAGTCGAAGCTCGGCGAATATGGCGAGACCCAGACGGGTTGGACCGCTGACGAGGCCAAGGGCTTCATCAAGGTGTCGAGTACGCCGCTGCGTGTCTATTACGGCATCCACAAAGACGAGAAAAGGTAAAAGTGAATAGTGAAAAGTGAAAAGTGAATAATTTGCTACCGCTATATGATTAAAGTTGGAATCCTTGGTGCTGCAGGCTATACGGGTGGTGAACTTATCCGTTTGCTGATCAACCACCCGCAGGCAGAGATTGTCTTTGCCAATAGCGAGAGCAATGCCGGCAATCTGGTTTCGGACGTCCACGAGGGTCTGCTCGGAGAGACCGAGCTGCGCTTTACCGATGAGATGCCTTTCGACCAGGTTGATGTGGTGTTCTTCTGCTTTGGTCACGGCAAGAGCGCGACCTTCTTGAAGGAACACACCATTCCTGAGAACGTGAAGATCATCGACTTGGCGCAGGACTTCCGCATCAAGGGTGACCACGATTATATCTACGGTCTGCCCGAGACGCATAAGGACCTCATAGCCGACTGTCAGCATCTGGCTAATCCAGGTTGTTTTGCCACCTGCATCCAGTTGGCAATGTTGCCGGCTCTGAAGGCAGGCATCATCAGCGGCGATATCCACGTGAACGGCATCACGGGTAGCACGGGAGCTGGTCAGAAGCCTGGTGCCACCACTCATTTCTCGTGGCGCAACGACAATATTTCTGTCTATAAGACCTTCACCCATCAGCACCTGCTGGAGATTAACCAGACGGTGCAGGAGCTGTGCCCAGGTTATGACGGACGCGTACTGTTCATCCCTCAGCGAGGCTGTTTCGCAAGGGGCATCTTCGTGACCGCCTATGCCAAGTGCGACAAGTCCATCGAGGAGGTGCAGCAGATCTATGCTGACTACTACCGCGATGCGGCCTTTACACACTTCACGACCAAGAGTCCCGATATGAAGCAGGTGGTCAACACCAATAAGGCTGTGGTTTATGTAGAGAAGTACGAGGACCAGCTCCTCATGATTTCCTGCATCGACAATCTGTTGAAGGGTGCCGTAGGACAGGCTGTTCAGAATATGAATATCATGTTTGGACTCAACGAGACAATAGGTCTGTGCCTCAAGGCAAGCGCCTTCTGAGAATCGGGCCCCTCAAGTCTATGAATGAAGAATCAGAGATACTGACCGAGCGGGAATTAAAGAAAGAGCGAATGCTCAACAACCCGCGGACACGCCGCATTCTTTCAATAGCAATCGTGGTGGCGGTCTTGATGGTACCTCTGGTTACGGTGATCTTTGACAACGGCATTCATCAATGCTTCACACTCATTGAGGGCACATCGCGCCTGCTGTTTGCAGGGATAGGTGTGATTGTGGGTACCATCATCGGATGCGGAGCCTACCGTTTGTTCAGCTTGCGTCCCACGCGTGCTGCAACACTCATTGTCGGCTTTGTCATCGGCCTTTTCCTGGGCATCCTCATGGGAGCCAGCGTGGAATACATGAACTTCCGCCTGGCCAATAAGGACAATACCTACCAGAGGCTTGTCACCATAGAGACCCATGAGATAAAAAAAGAGCAGAGTGATGACAGGAAAAAAGATGACGTCAGCTATAAGGTGGCGGTGAAGACGGTTGACGACGGGAGAGTATTCCTTCAGTCGGGCAGCCTCAAGCAGCCATATTTCGACAAGCTGCAGCTACACGGTACGTACATTGCCACGATGGTTGATGGCTTCTTTGGCTATCCAGTCATTATTGACTTCGGACCTCGTGTGAAATAAGATATAGTAAAAACTAATTAAGACATAACGATATGGAACTATTCGACGTTTACAGCCTTTTCAACGTTAATATCGTGAAGGGCAAAGGCTGTCAGGTATGGGACGACAAAGGCCAGGAGTACCTGGACCTTTATGGTGGACATGCTGTCATCAGTATAGGCCACTCACACCCCCATTATATTAATAAGGTGTCGGAACAACTTCAGAAGATTGGCTTCTATTCTAACTCTGTGAAGAACACTTTGCAGACGGAGCTGGCAGAGCGACTGGGACGTATCTCTGGCTATGAGGACTACCAGCTGTTCTTGGTGAACAGCGGTGCCGAGGCTAACGAGAATGCGTTGAAGTTGGCTTCGTTCCATAACGGCTACACCCGCGTGCTGACGGCCCATAAGGCTTTTCACGGACGCACATCGCTGGCTGTCGAGGTGACCAACAACCCCAAGATTATTGCTCCTATCAACGATAACCACCACGCCAAGTTCTTGCCCATCAACGATATAGAGGCATGGGTAAGAGAACTGGTGAAGGGAGGCATCACCGCTGTCATCCTGGAGTGCATTCAGGGAGTAGGTGGCGTGCAGTTGCTGACACCTGAGTTTGCTCAGGCTGTGGCTTATGCCTGCAAACGCTATGGTGCCGTGCTGATCTGCGACGAGGTGCAATGTGGCTATGGACGTAGCGGTAAGTTCTTTGCCCACCAGCATCTGGGTATCAAACCCGACCTCATCACCGTTGCCAAAGGCATTGCCAACGGCTTCCCGATGGGTGCCGTGCTGATTTCGCCCGAGTTCAAACCCGTCAAGGGACAGCTGGGAACCACCTTCGGTGGCAACCATCTGGCATGTGCCGCAGCCCTCGCCGTGCTCGATGTCTATGAGCAGGAGCATCTGGTGGAGAATGCTGCCGAGGTGGGTGGCTACCTGCTGGAGCAGTTGCGTGCTGTCTGTAACGATGCCAGCGCATCCTATGAGACAAAGATTACCGATGTGCGTGGACGTGGTCTCATGATAGGTATCGAGGTGGAAGGCTCACAGAAGCTGTTGCGCGAACGTCTGCTGAAGGAACAGCATGTTTTCACAGGAGCTTCTGGCGACAACGTCATCCGTCTGTTGCCCCCGCTGTCGCTCAGCAAGGCACAGGCCGACGACTTTATTCAACGTTTTAAAAAGGCCCTTGACTAACAGAATATGAAGATAGCGATTATAGGTGCTGGCGCTATGGGTGGTGCCATTGTAGAGGGTTTGTTGAAAGGCTCTTATGTGGCTAACGACAACCTGATTGTCAGCGACTGTTCGGAAGAGCGTTTACAGTATTTCTCCGAAAAGGGAGCACGTGTCACGAAAGACAACGCGCAGGCGGCTGCCGAGGCTGATGTTGTTGTTGTGGTGGTGAAACCCTGGCTGGTGGAACAAGTACTGAAAGGCATCGATACAGCCAACAAAACTGTCGTGCTGGTGGCTGCAGGTATCACGTCTGAACAATTGCAGTCGTGGACATCACCTGATGCTGATCTGTGGCTGGCTATTCCCAATATCGCAGCCAGCGAGTTGGCCTCGATGACGTTCCTGGTGCAGGTGCGCCAGAAGGGTGCTTATCATCCGAAGGCACTTTTCGATGCCATCGGAGAAACCATCATGACTGATGAGAAGCACCTGGCAGCAGGCACCACGCTGGCCTCGTGCGGCATTGCCTATGCTCTGCGTTATATCCGTGCTGCCAGCGAGGGTGGTGTAGAACTGGGCTTCAAGGCCGACGATGCCAAACAGATTGTGATGCAGACCGTGCTGGGTGCCGTGAAACTGCTGGAGACCAGTGGTAAGCATCCCGAGCAGTTAATCGACCAGGTGACAACGCCTGGTGGTGTCACTATCAAGGGTTTGAACGAGATGGAGCACGCAGGCTTCACATCATCAGTCATCCGTGGACTTAAAGCAGGTGCCAAATGAAGCGCTGGGTAGTCAAGATAGGCAGCAACGTGCTGACCCGTGAGGACGGGCGGCTGGATGTGACCCGTGTATCGGCGCTGGTCGATCAGGTGGCGTGGCTGCGTGCCAACGGCTACGAGGTCATCGTGGTGTCATCGGGTGCTGTTGCCTGTGGACGACGCGAACTGCATGTGGACCATGCGCTCGACTCTGTGGAGCAACGCCAGCTGTTCTCTGCCTTGGGTCAGGTGAAGCTGATGGGCCTCTACTACGATCTGTTCCGTGAGCACCATCTGCACATCGGGCAGGTGCTGACGATGAAGGAGAACTTCAAGTCGGGCGAACAGTACAAGAACCAGCAGGCCTGTATGTCGGTGATGCTTGAGAACGGTGTGGTGCCCATTGTCAACGAGAACGACACGGTGGCTGTCACCGAGCTGATGTTTACCGATAACGACGAGCTGTCGGCTCTCATCGCTGAGATGATGAATGCCGACACGTTGGTGCTGCTCTCCAATATCGACGGTGTCTATAGCGGACATCCCGACAATCCTGCATCGCAGCTTATCTCCAAGGTGATGCCTGGAGAAGACCTCTCTCAATATATAAAAGAGGAGAAAAGCGCCTTTGGTAGGGGCGGCATGCATTCAAAATACACGACGGCACAGAAGGTGCAGAAAGCCGGCATCCGCGTGATGATTGCCAATGGCAAGCGCGACGGTATTCTGTCGGAATTGGCAGAGAATGCCACCAATGTGCCCCATACAGAGTTTGTACCGCTTTGCGATAATAGATAAAAGATTGATGATAGAAGATAACAAGAAGAAAAGGGTTCTCTTTATTGACCGCGACGGCACACTCATCGAAGAGCCAGCCGACGAGCAGGTGGATGCCTTTGAGAAACTGAAGTTCAAGAAGGGCGTCTTCCGCAATCTAGGACTCATCTGTCAGAAGACCGACTATGAGCTGGTGATGGTCACCAATCAGGACGGTCTGGGTACCGATGCCTTCCCAGAGGATACCTTCTGGCCTGTCCACAACCTGATGCTTCAGGCATTGAAAGGTGAGGGTATCACTTTCAGCGAACAGCTCATCGACCGTCATTTCCCTGAAGACCAAGCGCCCACACGCAAGCCAGGCATAGGGATGGTTCAGAAATATATGGACAACCCCAACTACGATATGTCGGCCAGTTATGTGATTGGCGATCGTGATACCGATGCGCAGCTGGCTAAGAACATGGGATGCAAGGCGCTGATACTCGATCGTGACGGCATGACCTGGGAGAAGGTTGCCGACCTCATCATTGGTGAGGAGCGTCAGGCAGAGGTGCACCGTGTGACTCACGAGACCGACGTCTTCGTGCGTGTTGATCTCGACGGCAGCGGAAAGACCGATGTTACAACAGGTCTCGGTTTCTTTGACCACATGTTGGAACAGATCGGCAAGCATGGCGGCATTGACCTGACGATACATACCAAGGGCGATCTGCATGTTGACGAGCATCATACAATAGAAGACACAGCTTTGGCTTTAGGTACTTGTCTGTTGAAGGCTCTGGGCAGCAAGCGCGGCATAGAGCGTTATGGCTACACGTTGCCGATGGACGACTGCCTGTGTACGGTGGCGCTCGACTTCGGTGGTCGTCCCTGGCTGCAATGGCATGCAGACTTTCATCGCGAAAGGGTGGGGGATGTGCCTACCGAGATGTTCTTCCACTTCTTCAAGAGTCTCAGCGATGCAGCCATGATGAACCTCTACATTGAAGCGCAGGGTGACAACGAACATCATAAGATTGAAGGCATCTTCAAGGCGTTGGCCCGCTCGCTGAAAATGGCTGTCAAGCGCGATATCTATCATTACGAATTACCATCCACAAAAGGAACTTTATAATTATGTTGAGAATAGCAATACAATCGAAAGGAAGACTTCACGAGCAGACAATGGAGCTGTTGGGTGAAGCAGACATCAAGATAGGCAGCAGCAAGCGTACCCTGCTGGTGAACGCAGAGAACTTCCCCCTGGAGGTGCTCTACCTGCGTGACGACGATATCCCACAGAGTGTGGCCAGCGGTATCGCTGACATCGGTATTGTGGGTGAGAACGAGTTGGTGGAACAGCAGGAGAAGGCCGACATCGTGATGCGACTGGGTTACAGTCGTTGTCGTTTGTCACTGGCCATTCCCAAGGATGCCGACTATCAGGGACTGGAGTGGTTCAACGGCAAGAAGATTGCAACCAGTTATCCTGTTATCCTGGATCGTTTCCTCAAGGAGAAAGGCATCAACGCTGAGATTCACAAGATTATGGGTAGTGTTGAGATATCTCCGGGTATCGGTCTGTCTGATGCCATCTTTGATATTGTCAGCAGCGGTTCCACTCTTGTCAGCAATAACCTGCGAGAGGTGGAGGTGGTGATGCAGAGTGAGGCTCTGCTCATTGCCAATCCCCAGTTGAGTGATGAGAAGAAAGAGACGCTGCGTCAGATGCTGTTCCGCTTTGAGGCCGTTCGTACAGCCGAAGACAAGAAGTACATCCGCATGAATGTGCCTCGTGCTTGTCTGAACGATGTGCTCAGCGTGCTGCCTGGTTTGAAGAGTCCTACGATTATCCCTTTGGCCGATGATGAGTGGTGCTCTGTTCACACCGTGCTTGACCAGAAGCGTTTCTGGGAGATTATCGGCAAACTGAAGGATATGGGCGCTCAAGGCATTCTGGTTACGCCGATTGAGAAGATGATATTGTAGAGAAATGAAGATTTTCAAATATCCTTCGGAAGAGGAAATAAAGAGGCTGATAGAACGCCCTGAGGTCGATCTGACCGCTCTGACCGATATTGTCGGGAAGGTGCTTGCCCGTGTGAAGAACGAGGGTGATGCTGCCGTCAAGGACTATGAGCAACAGTTCGACCATGTGGCGTTGTCGTCGCTGAAGGTGACTGAAGCCGAGATTGATGAGGCTGAAGGACTGTTGGCTGATGACTTGAAGGCTGCCATCAAGCAGGCCTATGAGAATATCCGCACTTTCCACGCAGCCCAGAAGCATGACCTGCCCAAGGTGGAAACCTGTAAGGGCGTTGTCTGCTGGCAGAAGAATGTGCCCATTGAGAAGGTCGGTCTCTATATCCCTGGCGGTACGGCTCCGTTGTTCAGTACTGTCTTGATGTTGGCAACCCCCGCCAAGTTGGCTGGCTGTCGTGAAATTGTGCTCTGTACACCTCCCAATGCAGCAGGCAAGGTGCATCCTGCCATCCTCTTTGCCGCCCGTATTGCTGGCGTCAGTCAGATATTCAAGGCTGGTGGCGTACAGGCCATCGGCGCGATGGCCTATGGTACTGAATCTGTACCCAAGGTTTATAAGATATTCGGTCCTGGCAACCGTTTCGTGATGGCAGCAAAACAGGCTGTCAGTCTGCAAGATGTGGCTATCGATATGCCTGCAGGACCATCTGAGGTTTGCGTTATCGCCGACCAGAACGCCAATGCTGCTTTTGTGGCTGCTGACCTGTTGTCGCAAGCTGAGCACGGCAACGACTCGCAGGTGCTCCTGGTGACGACATCAGAGGATATGTTGCAGCAGGTACAACAGGAGTTGGATACGCAGTTGCAGGCTCTGCCGAGAGTGGCGTTTGCCTCGAATGCCTTGGACAACAGCCGATTCGTCTTGGTTCACAATACGGATGAGGCTATAGACCTTGCTAACCGTTATGCGCCGGAACATCTGATTATTCAGACCGATGACTATGAGGCGTTGACAGCGAAGGTAGTGAATGCCGGCAGCGTATTCCTGGGTCTCTATGCCTGTGAGAGTGCCGGCGACTATGCCAGCGGTACCAATCATACGTTGCCCACTCACGGCTATGCCACCGCTTATAATGGCGTGAATCTGGACAGTTTTAATCGCAAGATTACCTTCCAGCACCTGTCGGCTGACGGTATCCGCTCTATCGGCAGAACCGTCGAGCTGATGGCTGAAGCAGAAGAGCTGGAAGCCCATAAGAATGCAATGACCCTAAGAATGAAGAGCTTATGAAACCGTTGTCAGAACTTGTACGTCCTAACATTTGGAAGTTGGAACCCTACAGTAGTGCCCGTGACGAATATAGCGGTCACGAGGCCCACGTGTTTCTGGATGCCAACGAGAGCCCTCACAACGCGCCCTATAACCGTTATCCCGATCCGCTGCAGCGTGAACTGAAGAAGAAGTTGGGTGAGCGCAAGGGTGTGAATCCCGAGAATATCTTCTTGGGTAACGGTAGCGATGAGGCCATCGACCTGGTCTATCGTTGTTTCACCGAACCGCGAAAGGACAATGTGGTAGCCATTGCTCCCACCTACGGCATGTATAAGGTGTGTGCCGACGTGAACGATGTGGAGTATCGCAGCGTCTTGTTGGACGATCATTTCCAGATGTCGGCAAAGGCGCTACTGGCAGCTACCAATGCTCATACTAAAGTCATTTGGATGTGCAGTCCCAACAATCCTACGGGCAACCACCTGCAGCAGGAGGAGATAGAGACCGTATTGCGCAGCTTCGAGGGTATTGTGGTACTCGACGAGGCCTATGCCGATTTCAGTTCACGTCGCTCGTTCCGTCATCGTCTGGCAGAGTTCCCCAACCTCATCGTGCTCCAGACCTTCAGCAAGGCGTTGGCAAGTGCTGGCGTTCGTTTGGGTATGGCTTTTGCCTCGAAAGAAATCATCAGTATATTTAATAAGGTGAAGTATCCGTATAATGTCAACATCCTGACACAGAAGTATGCTTCACAATTCCTTGATGACCGCGACACCATCGACCGCAATCTGTCGAACATCCTGAAGGAGCGTGGGCTGCTGCAGCAAGCTCTATCTACATTGCCTTACTGCCAGAAGGTTTATCCTTCTGATGCCAACTTCTTCCTGGTGCGTGTCAACGAGGCACAGCGTGTCTATGACTATCTGGTGGAGATGGGCATCATCGTCCGCAATCGTAGTCGTGTTCAGATGTGTGACAACTGTCTGCGCATCACTATTGGTTCACGTTCTGAGAACAATGAGCTCATTGGAGCTATGCGTAATTTCAAATAATCTATGATAGCGATAGTCAAATATAACGCCGGCAATATCCGCTCTGTCATCAATGCCCTGCACCGCTTGGGTGTTGAGCCTCTCTTGACCGACGATGCCCTTCAGCTGCAGAAGGCCGATAGGGTGGTGTTCCCTGGTCAGGGCGAGGCTGCTGGTGCTATGAGTTATCTGCGTGAACGTGGACTTGACGAGGTGATTCGTCATCTGCAACAGCCCGTACTCGGCATCTGTGTGGGGCAGCAGCTGTTGTGTCGTCATTCGGAAGAGGGCGATGTGGATTGTCTGGGGGTTTTCAATAGCGATGTGCGCCGTTTCATCCCTGAGACGAAGGAAGACAAGGTGCCTGCGATGGGTTGGAACCAGCTGCAAGACCTGCGAACGCCTCTCTATGACGGTCTTGATGCTCCCTATGTCTATTTCGTCCACAGCTACTATTGTCCTCTGTGTGAAGAGACCATCGCTACGACCCATCATATTGTTGACTACAGCGCCTCGCTCCATAAGGACAACTTCTACGCCACCCAGTTCCATCCGGAAAAGAGCGGCAGCGTGGGCGAGCAGATACTCAAGAACTTCCTGACTCTCTAATATTCAACTTTTCACTTTAATGATACAGCTCATTCCTGCCATCGACATTATCAACGGCCAATGTGTACGCCTGACAAAGGGTGACTACGCACAGAAAACCGTCTATAACAGCAATCCTGTTGAGGTGGCTCGCCACTTCGAAGAGCTTGGTTTCAAGCGCCTGCATGTGGTTGACCTCGATGGTGCCAAGTCGAAGCATATCGTCAATACGACTACGCTGAAAGCCATCACCCAGGCTACGTCGCTGGTAGTCGATTTTGGTGGTGGTATCAAGACCAACGAAGATGTTCACCTGGCGTTTGAGAATGGGGCGGCGATGGTGACTATCGGTTCGGTGGCTGTGACTAATCCCGATATGATGGAACATTGGATAGATCTCTATGGTGCCGAGCGCATCATCCTGGGAGCTGATACCCGCAACGGAAAGCTTAGCATCAACGGATGGCTGGAGGACAGCGATGCCGACATCATCACGTTCATTGGTCATTATTATGAGTTGGGTATCCGGAAAGTGCTTTGTACCGATATTTCCAAGGACGGCACGTTGACAGGTCCCTCTATCGCCCTCTACCAGCAAATTATGAAGGCCTATCCTGACCTGCATCTCATTGCCAGCGGAGGCGTTTCGTCCAACCAAGACCTTCAAGATCTGGAGGCTGCCGGTATTCCTGCCGTCGTCTTCGGCAAGGCATTTTATGAAGGTCGTTTAACCTTTAACCCATAGGTCCTATGAGTCCTATGAGTCCTATGAGTCCTATGAGTCCAATAAGCCCAATAAGTTATCGATAATGATTGCAAAAAGAATAATTCCTTGTCTCGATGTGAAGGACGGAACCACCGTCAAGGGCACCTGCTTTGTGAACTTGCGTCAGGCGGGTGATCCCGTTGAGTTGGGCAAGGCCTACAGCGCAGCCGGTGCCGACGAGTTGGTTTATCTTGATATCACAGCCTCGCACGAAGGACGCAAGACGTTTACCGAGGTAGTGCGTCGTGTGGCTGCTGAGATCAATATTCCTTTCACCGTGGGTGGCGGCATCAACGAGCTCGATGACGTGTCGCGACTGTTGGATGCCGGAGCCGACAAGGTGAGTGTCAATAGCGCAGCCTTGCGTCGTCCGCAACTGATTACCGAGATTGCCGAGCGTTATGGTTCGCAGGTGTGCGTCTGTGCTATCGATGCCCGTCTTGACGAGGATGGCTGGTATTGTTACGTGAAGGGAGGTCGTGAGCGTACTTCCAGAGGCTTGTATGAATGGGCACGCGAGGCGCAGGAGCGTGGTGCTGGTGAGATTCTCTTTACCAGCATGAACCACGACGGCACCAAACAAGGATTTGCCAACGCTTCGCTCGCAACGCTTCATGCTGAGCTCTCCATCCCCGTTATTGCCAGCGGTGGGGCCGGCACAATGGAACATTTCCGCGATGCCTTCCTCGTTGGTCATGCTGATGCAGCTTTGGCTGCCAGCGTTTTCCACTTCGGCGAGATTCCCATTGCCGAACTCAAAAACTATTTGAAACAACAAAATATCAATGTAAGAATAAGCTAATAGCCCAGTGCTAATAGCGACATGCAACTATTATGAAAGAAATAGATTTTCAGAAGATGGGCGGCCTGGTGCCTGCCATTATTCAGGACGATCGCACCGGTAAGGTGCTCATGTTAGGGTATATGAACCGTGAAGCCTACGACAAGACGCTTGCAACGGGTCTTGTCACTTTCTTCAGTCGTAGCCGTCAGACGCTGTGGACAAAGGGCGAAACCTCTGGAAATCTCCTTCATCTGAAGAGTATCGCCGTTGATTGCGATGGTGACACACTCTTGGTGAAAGCCACTCCCGATGGTCCTGTCTGTCACACGGGTACCGATACCTGCTGGGGTGAAGTCAACGATTCATCGTCGCTGCTGTTCCTGTCAGAGTTGCAGGACTTTATCGAGAAACGTCATGAGGAGATGCCCGAGGGTAGCTATACCACAAGTCTTTTCCGTGATGGCCTGAACCGCATGGCCCAGAAGGTGGGTGAGGAGGCTCTCGAGGCAGTCATCGAGGCTACCAACGGCACCAACGACCGACTCATCTACGAGTGCTCAGACATGTTCTACCACCTCATCGTTTTGCTCACCAGCAAGGGCTTGCGCATTGAGGATATTACCGATGAACTGCGTGAGCGTCATTCACCAGGTTGGAAGAAACACTAACAATGAACAATGTACAATGTACAATGAGTGATGTACAATGTACAATGAACAATGTGCATTGAATAATTGGTGCTATTCGGGGTTGTAGCCGAAGTTGTCGAGCTCCTTTTGTGATGAGCGCCAGTCCTTATCTACCTTGACGAAAATCTCAAGGTAGATGGGTTTGTCGAAGAATTTCTCAAGCGCTTTGCGGGCTTCGGTCGATACCTTCTTCAGGGCTACACCCTGATGGCCGATAATGATACCTTTCTGCGATTCGCGCTCAACGTAGATGATGGCGTTGATGTGGATGCGACGCTCATCCTCCTTGAAACGCTCTACTACCACCTCGACGGAGTAGGGCACCTCCTTGTCATAGAACAGCAGAATCTTTTCGCGGATAATCTCTGAGACAAAGAAGCGGGCAGGCTTGTCCGTCAGCTGGTCTTTGTCAAAGAAGGCTGGACTTTCTGGCAACAGTTCCTTGATGCGTTTGAGCAGGATGTCGGTGCCAAACTTGTTCTTTGCTGAGATGGGCAGAATCTCTGCATTGGGCAGCAGCGAGTGCCACTTGGCGACGATATCGCCCAGAGCCTTGTCACCGGATAATTCATCAATCTTATTGATCAGCAAGATGATGGGAATAGTCATCTTCTGCACCTTCTCCAGAAAGTCCATGTTTTTCTCGGGGTTCTCAACGACATCGGTCACGTAGAGCAGCACGTCGGCATCCTGAAGGGCCGACTCTGAGAAGGCGAGCATCGACTCCTGCAGCTTGTAGTTGGGTTTCAACACACCTGGCGTGTCGCTGAACACGATCTGCATGTCGTCCGTGTTCACGATGCCCATAATCCTATGGCGTGTGGTCTGCGCCTTGAAGGTGGCAATAGAGATGCGTTCGCCCACCAGCTGATTCATCAGCGTCGATTTGCCTACGTTGGGATTACCCACAATATTTACGAATCCTGCCTTATGCATTGTCTAATGGTTCTTATTGGTGCGTTATCATGCACGACTGCAAAATTACAAAAAACTGGGCGAACTTCAAAATTATTCTCTGAATATTTCTGCGAGAGCATCCTTTCAATCATCTCTCAACTGCCAAACTCTGATGAAAATCTTTCGTAATTTTGGCTTGTTCGGAAAAAATGCTTAACTTTGCAGGCAAGTAAGTTATGATAAGAAAACTCACCATCATCATCACTCTGTTGTTCTTGGGGATCGGGGTCTATGCTTCAGACCATCTTCAAGCGGCTGCGAAAAGCTATTCAGGAACCCTGCCCGTTCTTTTCATCACATCCGAGAAGCCTATCACCTCGAAGGAGGAGTATGTGCAGGCCACCTGCTACATTGACCCTCTGGGCATCGAGGGCTACGAGGCACTGGGTAGTGCCGACAGTCAGGTGCCTCTGCTGATTAAGGGACGCGGCAACTATACTTGGAGCGCATTTGACAAGAAACCCTACCGACTGAAATTCGAAGACGGAGTGAAACCTCTTGGCATGAAGAAAAGCAAGCACTTTACCTTATTGGCCCATCCTGATGACAATCTGGTGTTTCTGCGTAATACGGTAGGCTTCGAACTGAGCAGAATGCTGGGATTGGCCTATACCCCTGAGCAACAGCCCGTTGAGGTGGTGCTCAATGGCAGTTATATTGGACTCTACATGTTGACCGACAAGATACGCGTAGCCACCAAGCGCGTGAATATCGTGGAACAGGCTGATATGGAAACCGATCCGGATAGCGTGACAGGAGGTTGGCTGATGGAGATAAACAACTACGAAGAGGAAGGCCAGCTGAGGATGAAGGAAGGCAACGGCGCAAAGCTTCGTTTCACGTTTCATACTCCTGAGGTGTTGTCGGATGTTCAGCGCAACTATATCACAGAGCTGATGAAAGCTACCGATGACGCCATTTATGCCTCTGACAAGAACAGCACCGATTGGGAACAGTATATTGATATGGACACGCTGGCGCGGTTCTATATCGTGCAGGAAGTGATGGATAATGCCGAGTCGTTTCATGGCAGTTGCTATATTCATAAGGAGCGAGGCGACAACACGCTGTTGATATTTGGTCCTGTCTGGGACTTCGGCAACGCCTTCCATCGTGGTCACGACAAGTTCATCTACCAAGATCCGCCCTTTGGTCAGAACTGGATTGGTGAAATTGCTAAGTTCCCACGATTCCAGGAGCGCGTCAAGTATATTTGGCAACGCTTCTTAGGTAACGAATATACCCAACTTGATGGCTTCATTGACGACTTTGTCAGTAAGATCTCGCAGGCAGTATTGAGCGATGCCAGCCGCTGGCCACAATATGGCACCACCGATGTGGAGGGCAGAAAAAGGAATTTCAAGCAGCAAATGGGCTACAAGGTCGATTTCCTGCGCAAGAAATGGGGCGAGGGTATAAGTGATATCATGAGCTACAGGGCAGAACCTTCAGACAATCCCAACTGGTACACCTTAGACGGTCGCAAACTCAATGGCCGTCCCACGCGTCCAGGCATCTATCTTTACGGCAACAGGAAAACCATCGTTCCGTGACCCCAGCAGACACACTTTCCTACCTTTTGACTTAAGTCAAAAGGTCTCGTGACTTAAGTCAAAAGGTCTCGTGACTTAAGTCAAAAGGTCGTTCGACTTAAGTCAAAGGGTTGCCTTCTGCGTCACTTTGCCTCACGATCTGCGTCATCTTGCTCTGCAAGGAGCGTCTCGGTGGTCAGCAAGGAGCATCACCTTGCCCAGTAAGGAGCGTCATCTTGCTTACCAAGGAGCGTCTTGTTGCAGAAAGGAGTCGTTTCATTAGTGACAGTAAGAGCATCTCTTTAGTTTCAATTAGTAGTAAAAGAGGCACTTGTAAACCCTTGAATCGGCATCAAGAAGACCGTTTAGCTGTAATTTCCCTACTCAAATCGTTCCGAATGCTGATTTTTTTGGAAGTATGTTTGTGCGCAAAGTGCAGGTAAAATCATCGAAACTTGGCATTTTTGATGCCTTTTTTGGCCTTTTAGAGCTGTAATATGTAATGTTTTTGTCCATATTCGAGGTACAACATCTTAGGCATCTCGTATTTGCAAATATTACATCTTGCTGATTATCAGCCTTTTAGATGAATGTTTGTGATTGTAGTCTGGTCTGCACATACAGTTATACAGTTTGTTTTTGAGGGGTATCATTTTCTCTACATTTTATATATATTATATATAACTAATTATATATCAATAAGTTATAATACAATGTTGAGTGATTTGACAAATATGCATACCCCTTTTTAAAAACTGTATAACTGTATAATTGTAATGCTATTCGTTCTTTCTAAAATCAGATAGTTGTAATTCTTTGTACTTCAAATCTTCTTTTTTAAAAAGACTAAAGTAATCATCGAAAGTGGCCATTCGCTGAATGTAAACTGGTAGTTTTTCGCCAATAATGTCGAATTGCTTTTGAAGAGTTTCGATATATGATTTAATTTCAATCTGCATAATCTCCTCAGTAGATAAACTGGAATATTGTCGTAGTGTATTATAGCGATTCTTAATGGTGTCCATGAAGTTTTGTAAAAGAATACGCTTGATGTTCTCAATATTTCCAAGAACGATGTTCTTTCTGACGAATTGGGCCAATTCAGCATCTGATGAGAAAGCAGTTTCATTAAACATGTCTTTCTTCATGGCCTTTACATCATTCGTCATTCCCCATATCTTGAAGAAAAGGATAATCTCCAAGACACCCCAGATAATCATAACAACACCCATAAAGGTAAACCATCCAGGCATCTCAAAACTTGATGACGAGCCGCTATAGTCATCATAATAAGCATAAGTGCTCAATGTGACTGTCAAGGCAAAGGCAATTACTGATAATCTTTTCATAATCTAAATTTTTAGTTATTAAATGGTTGTTATTTCACGGAAAAGAAAACGTGGACAATTTACTTCGTCTACGCTTCAGAGGTATTGGGGATAACCTAACAATCTTAAACGAGTAAAAGTCCACGCCATCAGGCGCGAACTCCATCTTTCGTTCTTGATTGTTTCATCTAATTCCCCAATTATCTGAAGCAAGAATCTAAAAGTGGATATTCATCCTATATGTCCTTTTCAGTTATATCTATCTCAGCCCATAGGCATCTTTGGTTTTAGTTATACATTATATATGTTACTTGACGAGCCTTGTTTCCATAAACTCATCGAGAGTAACAAGATTCAGGTGTGGGAATGGTGTTTTACGAAGCACGTTGAAGTGGTTGTCTTCCGATACCAGGTAGTCGGCACCAGGCGATAATTTGCAACAGACAGTTCGTGTCGATGACAACTGGATTCATGGATTACTTGTTGTAAGGAGTACGAAAATGGGAGCCACGAAGTTCTTTCATTCGTTTCTCATCAAATTGACCACTCTCCCAAAGAGCATCCATCTCGTCGTCTATTTGCTTTGCGTAGAAGGCAGCAAGCTGAGCCTTGAGTTTATCATCCAACCCAAGATCAGACTTGATATGCGACACGAGGTTGAAAACGTGCACTTGTGCTGGACTAAAGGTGATTGCTTCCATATACTTCTTTGTTTTCTTAGTTCTCGCAGGCAAAGATACAAACTATTTTCGAGAATTCCAAATTTTCGCTGAGAAAGTTATTACAGAGTGCCTCAATCAATATCTTAATAATATAAGGTACGCGAGACTTTGATGTTTGTGCCCCTCAAAAGTGTGCAAATTGCAAATAGCTAAACATATAAAAAGAGGATGGGCCATTTGATTGACTCATCCTCTTGATTGTTCGAAAATCAGCAACTTCTTACTTGGTGCCATCGTAGAACCACTTCAGGTAGTTGGCTCCGTGAACGAAGCCGGCACCGAAGGCAGTCATGATGATGTTGTCGCCCTTGCGAAGCTTGGGTTCGTATTCCCAGAGTGCAAGGGGGATGGTGGCAGCAGAGGTGTTGCCGAAGTGCTCAATGTTGACCATCACCTGCTCCATAGGCATTTCCAGTCGCTTGGCTACGGCTTCGATGATGCGCATGTTGGCCTGATGGGGGACGACCCAGTTGATGTTGTCCTTGTTCAGTCCGTTGCGCTCAGCTATGAGTGCGCAGTCGTCGCTCATGTTGGTGACGGCATAGCGGAACACGGTGCGACCTTCCTGATAGGTGTAGTGCATGCGATGCTCTACGGTGAAATGGCTGGCTGGGCTCACGGAGCCGCCTGCCTTCATGTGGAGGAAGGGCAGTCCCAGACCATCGGTACGCAGGTAAGAGTCCTGCAGTCCGAAGCCTTCTTCTTCTGTGGCTTCGAGCAGCACGGCGGCTGCACCATCGCCGAAGAGGGGGCAGGTGTTGCGATCGCGATAGTCGGTGGCTGACGACATCTTGTCGGCGCCGATGAGGATGATCTTCTTGTAGCGTCCGCTCTGAATCATAGAGGCAGCTACGTCGAGTGAATAGATGAATCCGCAGCAGGCAGCCCAGAAGTCGAAGGCCATCGCGTTTTTCAGTCCAAGCTTACCGATGACGATGCTGGCTGTAGAAGGAAAGTGATAGTCGGCTGTCGACGTGGCAACAATGAGCGCGTCTATCTCGTCGGGATTGACTCCCGTCTTCTTGACGAGCTGCTTTGCAGCCTTACGTGCCATATAAGAAGTGCCGAGACCCTCTTCTGTGAGGATTCGGCGCTCTTTGATTCCGACACGCGTCATGATCCACTCATCATTGGTATCTACCATGCGCGACAGTTCCTCGTTGGTGAGGACATAGTCGGGCACGTAGCCGCCGACGCCTGTTATGACAGCGTTGATCTTTCCCATTATTCAGCTACTTCTTCGTCCATCTTGATAGCTACCTTACCACGATAGTAGCCGCAGGTGGGGCATACGGTGTGGTAGATGTAGTAAGCACCACAGTTGGGGCATACTGCCAGTGTGGGAGCTACTGCCTTGTCGTGAGTACGACGCTTGGCGGTACGAGTGTTTGATTGTCTTCTTTTAGGATGTGCCATAATTGAATAACGTTTTAACTATTTACTATTTTACAATTTCATTTTACGTTCCGAGCGACAGCAAATGGTTTTGCTTTTCACTCTTCGCTTTTTAATTTTAGTAGTGCTTCCCACCGTGGGTCAATCTCCTGTGCGTCCGCATCGCTGCTTCGGGCAGCCGAGAGCTCTTGTAGCTTCTCGCTCATAGCGACGTTACAACCGCCAAGTTGGTGAACGTGCTGGATGGGTACCGCCAGTGCTACTGACTCGTAGATGAACCACGACGTGTCGAGTATTCCTTCGTTCTCATCGACCGTGATGATGTCATCGTCTTCGGCGTATTCGCTTCCAAGCTTTACTGTCAGGTGAAGATCGGCCTCGATGGGCTGGTCCATCAGTTCAAGACAGCGATCGCAGGGTATGCGGACAATGCCTTCAGAATGCAGCTTCAACTCAAAAAAGCCGACGGTCTTGCGTATAGACCCCGACACATGCAACGAGCCGTACTGCACCTGAGCGTCTTCGAGCGACTGGAAATACTGGTCGTCGAGCTCGTATTCCAGAGGTGTTTCGACCTCTGTCAGACTCTTCAGATCAATCTTGAATCGCTCTAAACTACACATAGTTGCACTTTTGGGCTGCAAAGTTACTTATTTTTTTTAAAATAAACACGGAAATGTCCAACTTTTTTCGTTTTTGGGCTTAGAAATAGTGTTTTTTCACGTTTTTTACTCCCTTTGTTGGTCTTTCTGTGCTTCTATAATGGCATCACGGCATTGTTCCATGAGCCATTTCGGTGTCGATGTGGCACCACAGATACCGATGGTCTGAATGCCGTTGAGCCATTGGGGTGATATCTCATCAGGGCCTTCGATGAGATGCGAGTTGGGGTTGACGCGCAGGCACTCGTTGAACAGTACCTTGCCATTGGAACTCTTGCGTCCGCAAACGAACAGAATCAGGTCGTGGCGCTTGGCAAACTGCGAGATGTTGGGCATGCGGTTGGCTACTGAGCGGCAGATGGTATCGAAGCTCTTGAAGGTGGCATCGGGAGCGATGTGGGCCTGAATGTAGTCGATGATGCGATGGAACTCGTCGAGGCTCTTGGTGGTCTGGCTGTAAAGAAAGATGTCGTGATGAAAGTCCAGTTTCATCACTTCGTCGAAGCTTTCAATAACAATGGCGTTGCCCTCAGTTTGGCCCACCAGTCCCAATACTTCAGCATGACCTTTCTTTCCGAAGATAACAATCTGACTGTTGGCGCCATATTGCTTCTTGATGCGTTTTTGTAGCTGCAATACCACAGGGCAGGTGGCATCGATAATCTCGATATTGTTCTGACGGGCCAGCTCATAGGTGGCAGGCGGTTCGCCGTGAGCACGCAACAGCACCTTGACGTCGTGCAACTGTCGCATCTGCTCGTGGTCGATGGTGATGAGCCCCAAGCTGCGCAGACGGTCGCACTCCATACTGTTGTGCACGATGTCGCCCAGACAGTAGAGCTTCTCGCCGCGTGCCAGTTCCTCTTCTGCCTTCTTGATGGCTGTGGTCACACCAAAGCAGAAGCCGCTGTCGCTGTCAATTTCTATTTGTAGGGTCATTTTGTTTAATGGGTCTAATGGGTCTAATGGGTCTTATGGGACTAATGGGTCTTATGGGACCTATAGGGCTTATAGGTCTTATAGGTTTTTGAAGTAGGTGTCAAGCAAGTCGGCTGCTGCTACGAAGCTGGTCTTGTGGCCTTCGAGGACCGACTGTTCAGCGGTCTTCAGCTGGTTCTTGATGACAGGATTATTGTAGAAGTTAAGGCGCAGGTGCTCGTTGATGCTCTCGTACATCCAGTATTTGGCCTGTTCGTTGCGACGGTAGTCAAAGTAACCGTTGGCTTTCACGAAGTCGATATACTCGTAGATCATGTCCCATATTTCCTTGACGCCCGTGCCATAGAAGCCGCTGTAGCAGAGTACCTTAGGCAACCATCCGCTCTCGGGCATAGGGAAGAAATGGAGGGCATTGCGGAAGTTGGTGGCAGCCATCTGACATCGGTCCACATTATCGCCGTCGCACTTGTTGATGACGATACCGTCAGAGATCTCCATGATGCCGCGCTTGATGCCCTGCAGCTCATCGCCTGTACCTGCCACCTGGATGAGCAGGAAGAAATCCACCATCGAGTGACAAGCCGTCTCACTCTGGCCTACACCAACGGTCTCAACGAATATCTTGTCGAAGCCTGCAGCCTCGCAAAGGATAATCGTCTCACGCGTCTTACGCGCCACACCTCCCAGAGAACCTGCCGACGGACTGGGGCGGATGAACGAGTCGGGATGGATAGCCAGTTTCTCCATGCGTGTCTTGTCGCCAAGAATGCTGCCCTTGGTACGCTCGCTGGAGGGGTCGATGGCAAGGACTGCCAGTCGTCCGCCCTTCTCGCGCAGGACGTGGGTGCCAAACTCATCGATAGAGGTCGATTTGCCAGCGCCAGGTACGCCGCTGATGCCCACTCTGATGCTATTGCCGCTGAAGGGTAAGCACTTCTCGATGACCTCCTGCGCTTTGGCTTGATGGTCGGGATTGACACTCTCAATGAGGGTGACAGCCTGCGACAGGATGGTGACATCGCCTTTCACGATGCCTTCAACCATCTCGGCTGCCGACAGCTCACGACGGCGCACGCGACTGCGCTTCAGGTAGGGGTTGATGATGGATGGCTGTGCTACGCCACTATTGACTTGCAGACCAGCATATTCTGCGCTGTTCTCGGGATGTTCCATAATTCTTTGCTTTTAGCTATTGGCTATTGGCTAAATGCTAACAGCCAACAGCAATTATTTAACATTGATGGGAATGACGACTTTGGTATGTTTGGGGTCGTTGGTAATCATGAGGATACGAGGCTTGGAACGTGCCTTCAGCAGTTGCTGTCGGTCGGCCTTCACCTTGAGCTTTGCCACCTCACCAGGCTGTAGATCACGTTTGTTGAGCGTTACCTGTAAACCCGACGTGAACAGCTGCAGCGAGGAGATGCTGAGCTTCATGTTGCCCGCGTTGGTGATGGTCATTGTGGCATTCTTGATGTTGCGCCCCTTGTGCATGCCAAGGTTGAGTGCCTCAGCCGACATCTTCAGTTGAGGGGCAAAAGTGTTGCTGATGTTTCCGTAGTTTTTGACGTCAGGTAACAATACCACAGAGACGGGCAGCAGAATGTTGTTGTTGATAGTGTCGCCCAGATGCTTGGCCAGATAGATGGGCTCCTGGGTAAGACCATAGTTGCTTACTTTCTCAGAGTTGAGCGTGACGGTCAGCTTACCCGACTTTCCTGGTGTCAGTATCTCAGGACTGGCGATAGCGGTGAGATAGGGTGGCAGGTGGAGTAGGTTGGGGGTGATGCTGGTGTTGGTATTGTTCAGAATCTTGAACACAATCTCAGGATGGTCACCCTTCTTCACATCATCAAACTCCAGGTCATTCATGTCGGCCAGTATTCCTTCGAAGTCATAGGGATAGAGTTTGGAGTAGTCTTTCCACTCTTCGAGCACCATTCCCTTCATGGTCAGATAGACAGGTTCTTTAGTCGCATTGGAATAGATGCCCACTTGTTTCGTGAAGTGTCCCAACATCTTGGCATCGTAGGTCATCGTGATGGTGAATGAATGGTTGGGCGCAATGGTCTTTGAAGGCACATCCACGGTGGTGCAGCCGCAATCGGGCTTCACCTCGTTGATGTAGAGCGTCTTTGAACTCTTGTTCTTCAGTTCGAAAATGGCTGTAACAGGTACTTCGTAGCCCGTTTTCCCCACGTCCACAGTTGATTTGGTGACAACGATCTTCTGAGCATGCAGGTTTATCGCTGCTCCAAAGAAGATGGCTGATATAAGAAGTTTTTTCATTCTACTTTGATGGTTTGTGATTTGGTAAGACCACGGAACTCTGGCGAGTAGGCACATTCTACGGTGCAGGTGCCCGTCTCATACTGTCCTGTGCGATCAACGTAGTATTCAGTCTCGATGATGTGCTTGCCCTTAGACAGCTGGTCGAAATAGTAGTTCGTGGTATAGTCCTTCGGAGCGATGTAATAGCCCCAGCTGTAGCCGCTCAGTTGGTTGACGGGTTCCAGACAGGCAGCACGCTTGTCGATAACCTGCACGAAGTCGTAGTCGCGGTCGGCCTCGATGGTAAGACGTACCTTGATGCGGTCGCCAACCTTCAGAGTTTTCTTTGAATTAAGTAGCAGTTCGCGCTTCACGCTGATGCCGCTCTTTTGGTCTTTGATATCTGAAGTGCTCTGCATGAACTGGGCATAGACGGCTCCCCATGAGGTGCCTGTCGAGGTCTTTTCTGCCGTGAAGGTCTTCGCATTCTCTGCAGGAACACTCACCTTCACATAGCCGATACCTGCTGTAGCTTCAGAGGTGTCGAGAGAACGACCGTCAACCTTCAGCATCGTTTTGTCCTGTGCTTTCAACTCAGAGGTATTACCATTGAGGAAAGCATAAACGGCTTCTGTACTGTTGATAGGCGTGTCCCATGCCTGGGTGCGTTTCTCCTGAAGCAGCCAGCGGCGCATCTCGTCAATGGTCTGAGTGTCTTCGGGTGTCAGGCGCTGGATGGCTTCGATGGCAGCTACCTGAGTGGGGATGCGATAGTCGCGCCAAGAATATGAAGCACGTTGGGTGTCGTAGTAGCGTCCCATCTCCTCTTTATAAACAGTATATTCCTTCAGACTCTTGATGTAAGTCTTGGAATCCAGCACGATGGCCGACATCGCTTTCTCGTAGATGGTCTGGTTCTTGGTATCTTTCTTCAACAGGTTCTTCAGGTAGTTGTTGGCATCCTGTACTTTTGCTGGCAACTGTCTGCCATCGATAGCACAAATGTAGAGCCATTGCAGTGCCTTGTGACTTGGGAAGGTGGGCTTGTAGCCTTTCTTCTCTTCCTTCTTCATCTCGTTGACCAGTTCAACCATTTCCTTGCCGATATAGTTGATGGCCGACTTGAGCATCTGCTTGGTCTCTTCCTGTTCGCCGACCATCTGGTTCAAACGTACCAGCATCTCACAGATCTCGATGGTCATATAGGTAGAACCATCCATACCCTTCCACCAACTCCATGAGCCGTCGCCGAGCTGTAGCTTCTGCAGTTTGTCGATGGCAGAGCTGAGACGTTGGTTGATGAGGTTGTCGTCGAAGAAGTCAGCCAGACGTTGTTTCTGTTCTGTCTCATGGTTGGCATCCATCACCCAAGGTGTCTCGTTAAGCAACAAGTCTTTGAGTTCTGCATTCTTCTGGAGTTGAGAGTTGAGACTGGTGGTTTGTGATGCCTCACGACTCCAAGCCTCGAAGACATGCTTGGCATTCGAATTCTGAGCCAGAATATGACGACCGATAGCGTTGGCATATAGAGATGCAGCCTGACTGATAGCGTTCTCGTCGTACGGTTGGCCAACAGTTGGGAGAGCCTGTATCATCAGCCATACTGGGTTGTTGGTGTACTCGACGGTGAGTGTTGGAGTAACCGGAGTACTCTGAGTATTCAGATTCTCTGGGAAGATCTTGGTCAGGTCGATTTCCTTCGTGCCTGGCTCGTTCTGCGTGAACGGCACGGTAACGGTGACACGCTCGCGGTTGGGCAGAATGGCCAGATAGTGCTGCTCGCCGTCGCTGAAGTCATTACCGCTAACCGAAACCTTTGCAATCAGCAGCGAACTCCAATCGTTTTGTGGTTGGCAAACGAAGGTGACGCTGGTGGTGGAGTCGGGTTCCAATGTGACAGCTATTGTGCTCTGAGTAACTACCTTCTCAGTCTCTGGGTCGATGAGCTGCAGACGAGCCTTTCCGTTAATGGCTTTCTCACCAATGTTGAAGATACGTGCTGAGATGGTGGCCTGGTCGCCCATGCGGACAAAACGAGGCATGTTGGGCTGTATCATCACATCTTTTTGGGCAACGGCTTCGCCAGTCAGTTCGCCATACATCATATCCTGTGTATGGGCCAAACCCATGAATCGCCAGGTGGTCAGACATTCAGGCAGGGTGAACTTCATTGTCACCTGTCCGTTGATATCGGTCATCAGCTGGGGATAGAAGAAGGCAGTCTCGTTCAGGTTCTCACGCATTTGAACGGAGCTTGTTGTCTCCTCTTCATCAGAACCTTGGGTTGTTACAACTACTTCTTCATTTTTAGCTTCGTCCATGCTGAGGGTGTTCTTCTCCATTGCCGGCATTGCAACTTCATTGAGTTCATACTCCTCAGCATCTTCGCTTACAGCTAGTGATTTCATTTCCATTCCTGCCATCAGCATTCGTGTACGTCTGCCGTAATAGGGTGAGGGATAGAGACTGTGGTCGAAGGTGCTGAAATTCAGTCCACTTGTTGGCAAAACTCCTTGATGCTTGTCACCAGACCAGTGGATATTACCCCATGATGAGATGGTCCAGTTGGCAGAAGAAAGCGGTAGCCAGTTGCCGGGAGAAAGAACCCATGAATGGGGCTGCAGTTGGTCGAGGCTCTTGTCATAGAGTGTAGCCATCAGTTGCGCATTGGCGGGTTTGCCATCAGGTTGTGTGACGATGAGTGTCCACTCTTCCTGCTGACCAGGAGTCAGACGGTCGCGGAAAGTCTTCCATTGCAGTTTCAGCTTCTTGTCGGGCAATGGACGCTGAATGGTGGCGTGATGACTATATGACTTACCGTCCTTTATCCATGCGAAGGTAAGCACTAGTCCGTTACCATATTCTTCTTTATAAGTGAACTTCCTGTTGATGAGTTCGTTGGAGAGGTCAGCAGTTCCCATCTCTACAATTTCTCTTCCAGCCAGGATGGTATAGACGATATGTACATCCTTGTCAGAAGAACCTACTTGAAGCGTCACAGGTTGACCATCGTTGGGGAACTGTGAGTCAGACAAGTAGAACCATTCGTCGGTTTCTGTAGCAGGTTGCTTATCGTTAAGCGAGAATACCACGAAGTCGCGCTTCATGGTGTCGCTCTCGCAAATAGCTTCCAGCGTGTGGCTGCCGCTCTTTAGATTTGAGAGCTGAGACTTGAGCGTTGGAATGTGAGTGTTGGTTTGTCCCTCAGTCCACTTGCCGTTGTCGATACGATAGCGTAGGGTGGTGGGGATGTCGATGCCTGCGGCATTGCGCAGGTTGAACATCACTTGTGGACACTTTTCTGCTAACACTTTGTCAGGCAATGTTGTGCTGAAGGCAGTCTTACGGTTGCCCAATGGTAGTGACAGCTGTCCTTGATGCGTCTCGCCTGCCTGGTCAGTAACATCGGCAACAACCACAAAGTTATAGAACATAGGATAGGCCGTCTTGGGAAGAATCATCGGCATCTCAACGGCAAAGGTACCATCGGCATCGGTGATGGCTTCACCAGAAGCCACTTCCTCGTTGGCAGATCCTGAGCCATAGGCACCACCACTCCAGTAACGGGAGTAGCTGAGCCACCAGAAAGCCAGACGACGCTCTACCTTGTATTTGACGCTGGCACCCTGAACAGGAACACCTGCATAGGAACGGGCTGTTGCCCTGACAACGACTGTGTCGCCGTCTTCATAATGTTGGTTCACCTGTGGGAACACAACCTCGAATGTGGGACGCTTATATTCTTCGACATCGAAATAGTGACGATGTCCATTAACAGACAGCGAGAAACTGCCTGTCAGTCCCTGTGACGGTAGCGTGAAGTCAGCAGAACAAGTACCAAAGTCATCAGTTGTGACATCTTTCTCTGCTATTACCTGATAGTTGGCATCGCGTAGTTGGATGTGCATCTGCTGGTGTGCATTTGCCTTGTGGTCGTAGCCGTGAAGGGTTGTATAGGAAATGGCCGACATGTGGACGGTCTGTCCTGGACGATAGATGCTGCGGTCGGTGAATATGGCCACTTGGTCCTCTTTGTTGCCTGAATCATAGAGGTAGAAATAGCCATAGGCGTTAGTGGGGGGACAGGCTTTGTCTGTAGGAGTGGTGGCAAACAGCGTTGAAGGACGTTCATTCTTATAAGTATAAAGGTATTCGCCCTTGTTGTTGGTAGTGACTGTTGTCGTTTCTCTGTTGCGACCATAGCCTGATGTCAGACGTATCTTGGCATTCTTGATGGGTTGACCTGTCGAGGCGCTGACAGCCACATAACGAACTTGGCTGTTGGGCAGTCCCTGAACCATCACACGAACATCGCTGACAAAATAGAGAGAGCGTGATACCTGAGTGGATGGTGAACTTTCAAACTCCACCATGTAAACACCTGCAGGCAGTCCTCCCATTGTCATTGTGTCCTCAAACTGTTCATAGGATTTCTTTCCAACATATTGGCGTGTCTGCGTTAATTCTGGCAGAGACGTCAGCAGGGGTCTTAGCTTCTTGAGACCTTCGGAGGTGTAAGGACGGGCTTCGATGTCGCCATTGGCAGCCACGCGATAGACACGCATTGTCAGAGAGGTGATGCCTCGCAGGTTCTTCAGATAGACGGTCTGACTGCGACCAGGAATGAATACCTGATGCTCCATACTGGCATCAAACACCAATGAGGTAAGGTCGCGCAACCTGTTGCGGAGAATGTTCATACGTTGCCAAGCTCCCCATTGACCAAGTGCATAGTTGATGTACTGCCATTTCTGTTCGGCAGTAGCATCTGTCTGTCGGTTCATGTAGTTATAGCGCTCAATGGCAATTTCGCCAGCTTCAGCCAAGTCGGCATATTCCTTGATGAGGGAGTCGAGGCGCTGCAGGTAGACAGACTTGTTGTACGCCACCTGTTCGTCTGGACGTTCCTGTTTGATAACCTCCAGACTGGTGAGAAGTGCTGCGCGACGGTTGTTGGTCTTGAGGTAATAGTCGCGTAACACTTGGAACTGCTGTGTCTCATAGCCGATGACGCTCAGCAAATCGTGGTCAAAGAACTTACTATCGATGCCATTCACAACAAACGGTTCGTAAATGGACGACTTCACAGCTGCCAGTTTAGCAGGGTCAGACAGCGCTTTGTTGTAATAGTCTGCTGCTATCTGCTGATAGTTGTCAATGTCGAGCGACTTGTTGTTCTGGTAGATATATCCCAATACGGCATTGTAGATTGCCTTTAATGCCACATCGTTAGCTTGAGCCTCGCGTAGCTTGAGACGCTCTACGGCAGGCTCCAGCGAGTCTGGTGATACAGATGTCAGGCTGCGGGCCTCCTGTAACTCGGCTTTCAGTAACTGACCAAAGGCCTTTTCCTTCACAGCCTTTTCTGCAATCTGACGCAGCAATTGCTGTTCGGTTTTTGGCAGGTCTTTATCGACTGCATCGTCAACTTGCTTCCACAAGTTGTTGTAGGTCTGTGCGTACATATTCGTAAAAGGAACCATGACTGCGATGGCAATAAATAACATTATCTTTTTCATAAGCGTATACTTTTTTGCAAAGATACACATTATTTCTTAAATTAGTTAGAGTGTCCGTAGAAAATATGAAAGTTTAACGAAAATGTTGTTTTGTACGCCTTTTTTTTGCGGTTTAAGAAATTTTTCTTAACTTTGCAGCAAAATAGAAACTAAAACTAATTTACTTATGAAATTAAGATTGTTGCTATCAACGGCTCTGGCAGTTTGCGCTTTGCAGACAAATGCCCAGTCCGAACTTTATCCCAAACATTTTGACTTGGAGCAGGTGACGCTGCTTGACGGTCCTATGAAGACAGCTATGGATCTTAACATCGACATGCTGATGCAGTATGATGTGGACCGTCTGCTCACCCCCTTTGTACGTCAGTCAGGTCTTAGTGCTACGACAGACCAATCATCACCTTATTACCAATGGCTGACGAAGCATCCCAATTTCCCCAACTGGGGTGGTGATGCTGGTTTTGACTTGAGTGGACATGTGGGTGGTCACTATTTGTCGGCATTGGCTTTGGCCTGGGCTGCTTGTCACGATGAGGCAACTCGTTCACAACTGAAGGAGCGTCTGGATTACATGTTAAAGGTCATGAAAGACTGCCAAGATCAGTATGATAATAATACTGAGGGACTCTATGGCTTCATTGGCGGACAGCCCATTAACAGCGACTGGAAGGCTTTTTATAAGGGAGACCTCTCTGCCATCCAGAACCATTGGGGATGGGTGCCGTTCTATTGTCAGCACAAGGTGTTGGCTGGATTGCGCGATGCCTATCTGTATGGCGGTAGCGAGGATGCCAAGGAGATGTTCCGTAAGTTGGCAGACTGGAGTGTGAACTTGATTGCTAGGGTGTCTGATGATGCCTTTGAGGGTTTCCTGAATTGTGAGCATGGTGGTATGAACGAGTCGATGCTCGATGCTTATCAGCTCTTCGGTAATCAGAAGTATCTGAATGCTGCAAAGAAATATACCCACAAGGCTATGCTCAACGGCATGCAGACATTGAATAAGACGTTCCTTGATGGTAAGCATGCCAACACGCAGGTACCTAAGTTTATCGGTATGGAGCGTATCTTCGAGCAAAGCACAACTTCCACCTCCTATAAGAAGGCTGCCGAGAACTTCTGGCAAGATGTGGCTGAGAACCGTACCGTTTGTATTGGTGGTAACTCTGTGGGCGAACATTTCCTGTCAGTAGCCAATTCCAATCGCTATATCGATAATCTTGACGGTCCTGAGTCTTGCAACACCAACAACATGCTGAAGTTGTCAGAGATGATGAGTGACCGTACGGGTGACGCCAAGTATGTTGATTTCTACGAAAGTGCCATGTGGAATCATATTCTCTCTACACAAGACCCCACAACGGGTGGTTATGTCTATTTTACAACTTTGCGTCCTCAGGGTTATCGTATCTATTCGACCCCCAATCAGGGTATGTGGTGCTGCGTTGGCACAGGAATGGAGAACCACTCAAAATATGGTCACTTTATCTATACCCATGATGGCAACAAGACGCTGTATGTTAACCTCTTTACGCCATCTCGTCTAGTAAGCAACGATTTCGCTGTCACACAAGAGACCCTCTTCCCCTTCATTGATACCGCTGCTCCTAACATCCCAACTCCTCAGACGGCAACTACTACCATTACTGTAGAGAAGGCTGGTGAATATGCTATCGCCGTGCGCCATCCAGCATGGGCTGGTGAGCAGTATCAGGTGATGGTGAATGGTCAGGCAGTAAACCAGGAAGTCACAAAGGGTAAGGCCAGCTATGTCACCATTAACCGCCAGTGGCAGGTAGGCGATCGCATAACAGTATGGTTGCCTATGGAGTTGTGCTTTGAGACATGTCCCAACTATACTGACTACATCGCTTTCAAGTGCGGACCTATCTTGCTGGGTGCACAGACTACTGCAGTCAGCCAGGCTGAGGCCGAACAGACTGGACTTGTTTATGAGAAACTACAGAACGAATATGCAGGAGCCGGACGTATGGATCATGCTCCTGGTGCTATGGGCTCATCGAAGAACCTGCTTTACTCTCCTTTGCTCATTGGTGAACGTAGTGAGGTACTCAGTCGCATTCAGCCCGCTGATCTCACGAAACTACAGTTCACCATCGATGCCAGCCGCAAAGGTGTTGATACCTACAAGTGGGACAAACTGACCCTCGTGCCCTTCTACAGCATTCACCATAGCCGTTACATGTGTTACTGGTATCAGCAGACAGCTGAGAACTTTGCTAACAGCAGTATGGCTAAGACCGAAGCTGAGAATGAAGCTCTGCTGGCCCGTACGCTGGATTTCGTGGCTCCTGGTGAACAGCAGAGCGAGGCTGGTCACGATGTCAAATACTCCAACGGCTCTACGAAGGGCACCTATAACGGTGAGAGCTATCGTGATGCGCAATCAGGCGGCTATGTTCAGTACACTCTTTTTAATAATAATGGTGTAGCCGACTCGCTTGCTATCATGTGTCGTTTTACTGTTGCCGACAAGGGTCGCAAGGCCTCTCTCCTTGTTGATGGTGTGAAGATTGCCGATATTGTTATACCTGAGTCTGTAAAGAAGGCTGACAGCAATGGTTTCTATAATGTGGAATATCCCATTCCTGCTTCACTCATTACGGATGGCAACGGTCAGGTCAAGAAATCGTTTGTGGTACGCCTTGCCGCAACGCAAGGAACGCTGAATCCTGGCCTTTACTATCTTCGACTGATGAAAGGTTATGTCGAGAATGCCGATGCTTATCATTTCAGAGCTTCTGACTGGACCACGGGTGACCCCAATCGTGTGTCAGCATCGAATATCACCTACGACACCAACCTTAACATCATCCATGTGAAAGCCACAGGTAATAATAATGTGGCCTTGATGATGAAGTATAATGAGAATGACTATACGATTGATAAAGACGAAACCTTCCTTGTGGTGCGCGGATCAAATCTGCGCACCACAAGTGGTTCTTCCTATCTGTGGTGGCTCAATGGCTCCAATCATGGAACGCAGGTTGCTCCGTCTGCTACCCAGACGATAGATGTTGATGACCAACAGCAGGTAGTAGTAGCCTGGAATATGGCAACAAGCGGCATCTATGAGAATTTCTCTGGCAATCGTCCCAGCATTTGTGTAGGACAAACCATCTTTGGGCTGACTTCGACGACAGGGGAGAGTGATATCTATGACATTAACTTTGTCAAGAATGTGAATGACTACATTGCCGTAACTACAGACATTCAAGCTCTAACTACTAAAGACCCTTCTTCGTCTGTGACCTATGACCTCAGCGGAAGACCTGTCACAAAAGTGAAGAAGGGACTGTATATTCGGAATAATACCAAAGTCATTATCCGATAGCTGCTACAGCATTTGCCAGATAGCTATTACTGAACCTCCAGTATCTGTGGCATTTTACGCCAAGCTTTGTCGTTGCGATAATTGTTGCGCGCACCCTTTGGAACAAATATCTTGCAGGCATTGCTCACCACTCCTTTGAAGGTAGAACTACTGATAGATGGCGGAAGGGGTGCGTTAATAATCATTTCACGTAAAGACACACACTGGGCAAAAGCATTACCACCAATCTTTTTGATTGCTGCCGGCAACTCCAGACGGTTCAAGGCACTACACTCGCGGAATGAGGAACTTCCGATAGTTGTACATGCGGCAGGTATTGCGATATTCACCAGAGAAGCACACTTTTCAAACGCATTATCACCGATTGACGTTACAGAGATGGGCAGGTTGATGGTTGTGAGTGAGGCACATTGCGAGAAGGCATTGTCGCCAATGCTCTTAACTGATACTGGTAGTATGACAATACGTAGGGAATGACAATCACGGAAGACGTCGTTCTCGAGTTTGTTGATAAATCCTTGTATATTGACGCTGTCGAGAGATGTACAGTCTTCAAATGCATCGCTGCCTATCTGTTTTACCAGATTGGGAATGTACAAATACTTCAAACTGGCGCAGTTCTCAAAAGCATGGTCGTGAATGCGTGTCAAAGCCTCAGGCAAATCGATAGACGGTAGCGACTTGCAATCATAGAATGCCTTGTTACCAATCGTTTTTACAGTTGTAGGTAATACGACGGTCTGCAGGTTGGTGCAACCAGAGAATGTCTCTGAACCAATGGCCTGCACATTGCCCTCGATGGTGACTGACGAAAGACCCGTGCAGTCCTGAAAAGCGCTGTTGCCTATTTTGTTGGCACTCTCAATGTCAACCGAGTTCAGCGAGGTACATCCTCTGAAGGCATCGCTGCCTATACGCATCGCTGTTGACATCTCGATGCCACGCAGGTTTGCACAATTCTCGAAAGCGCTATTGCCGATTTCTGCGATAGCCTCTGGCATCTCTATGGACTCCATGTTGGTGCAGTTCTTGAAGGCATCGCTACCAATAGCCATCACGGTCTGTGGGATGGTTAGACTCTTCAGCCGCTGACAATTAAGGAATGTACCATTTTCAATACGGCTGATGGTGGCATTCAGCGATAGCTTGTCAAGCACCGTACAATTGGAAAAGGCATTGGCACCTATGGCGGTTACCGTTTCAGGAATATCGATAGTGCCCAACGATTTACAGCCATCGAAGGCATGCTTGCCGATGGTTGTCAACGCATAAGGCATTTTGATGTCTTTCAGCGAGAGACACCCATTAAAGGCATAGTCGTTGATGACGGTGGTCTCGTCAGGTATGACAACCTCCTTCAGACTGACACAACCGCTGAAGCAGCTACGGCTTACCTCTGGTGTGGCGTTAGGTAAAACAACACGCTCTAATGCCTTGCAATTAAGGAACATAGCAGCAGGTAGCATGTCGGCGCTGGTGCGGAAAGAACCCTTACCCTCCACAATGGTTGCCTCAGAAAGGTCGAGTGCCGTCAGCACATGCTCACTCGCTTTCTTAGCCTTTAGTCGGTTGACGATGAGCTGTATGATCTTGATGTCGCTACCGTTCAGCGGACCACATATCTTCAGTTCCGACATCGTATAGCGAATGCTGTCAGGCAGCTGACGTGCCAACTGTCCTACGGAATCAACGGTAACAATCATCTGTTGTGCTCCTGCTGTTAAAGAAAGGAGCATCATGGCAAGGGCAAAGATGGTTTTCTTCATGCTGAGTGTGTTATTTTCTGGCGTCCAGCGAGCTACGTTTCGTACGATGGTAACTGCGATAGTCGTCAAGTTCTATTTCAATATCAGGTTCTTCCAGATCACCAGTATGGGGTAACCTGAATTTCATGTAGCGGATGTTCAGTCCACGTGCCAGCCACATCGACTCGTAGTAGGTCTGGATGGAGGCTGCTTCAGAATATTCAGAATGCTCTGAGACCTCTGCATACAGGTCTTCCGTACATAACTGTACTGGAAGCTGGTTCTTTTCAACCAACAGCGAAGTGTAGGTGAATAGGAAGTTGGAGTCGGTCTTCAGATGGATGACACCATTATCTATTAAGAAGTGACGATAGCGGTTCTGGAAGAATGTTGACGTGAGTCGCTTTCTGGGATTCTTCATCTGCGGGTCGCTGAACGTCAGCCATATCTCCTCCACTTCGTCTTGAGCAAAGAAACGGTCGATAATCTCGATGTTGGTACGAAGGAACGCCACATTCTTCAATCCCTCGCGTAAAGCCAAAGTGGCACCCGTCCATAGACGGGCGCCCTTGATGTCAACGCCGATGAAGTTCTTGTCAGGATAGCGTCGTGCCAGTTCCACCGTGTATTCCCCCTTGCCACAACCCAGTTCCAAGACGATAGGGTTTTGGTTGTTGAAATACTGCTCGTGCCAATGCCCACGCATGTCGAATGTCACCTCTTCCATGATGGAGTAGGGATATTGAAACACGTTTTCGTAGGTGTCAAGATCGGCGAACTTTGCCAGCTTTCCTTTGCTCATTCTGAACTACTTACGTTATAATAATGTGTTAGCCAATGACCACACGTGTCCAACCGTGCTTGTCCTCGATGGTACCATACTGGATGCCACGCAGGGTGTCGTACAGTTTCTTGGATACAGGACCAGGGTTAGGTCCGAAGTCAAAGCGCTTGCCTGTGTCGAGGTCGTCGATATAACTGATGGGACTGATGACGGCAGCCGTGCCGCAGGCGCCAGCCTCTTCGAAGGTCTCCAGTTCTTCCTCAGGAATAGGACGGCGTTCCACCTTCAATCCCAGATCCTCTGCAATCTGCATCAGCGAGCGGTTGGTGATGGAGGGTAGGATAGAGGTTGACTTTGGCGTCACATAGGTGTTGTTCTTAATGCCGAAGAAGTTGGCAGCACCACACTCGTCCATATACTTCTTCTCCTTGGCGTCGAGATAGAACTCGCAGGCATAACCCTTCTCGTGAGCCAAGTGGTTGGCAAAGAGCGATGCAGCATAGTTGCCGCCCACCTTGTACTTACCTGTGCCGAGTGGTGCCGAACGGTCGTAATCGCGGATGATGACGTATGGGTTCGAGGCAAAGCCGCCTTTGAAGTATGGACCTACGGGGGTTACGAATATCATAAAGAGGTACTCCTCAGAAGGCTTGACGCCTACCTGGGCACTTGTGCCGATGAGCAGCGGACGCAGATAGAGCGTAGCACCACTCTCGTAGGTGGGTATCCATTCCTGGTTCAGGCGTACCACCTTCTCGCACATCTCGATGAAGAGCTCTGTGGGCACCTCAGGCATCATGATGCCACGACAGGTTGACTGCAGACGCTCAGCATTGGCATCAGGACGGAACAGACGCACCTTGCCGTCAGGGCAACGGTAGGCTTTCAGACCTTCGAAGGCCTCCTGTCCGTAGTGCAGGCATACTGCTGCCATATGGAGGTTCAGATACTCATCGGAGCAGACTTCAATCTCGCCCCATTTTCCATCTCTGTAATAACAACGGACATTATAGTCAGTCCGCATGTAACCAAAGGGCAGTTTGCCCCAGTCCAAGTTTTTCATTTGTTTATGTATTGTATTATCTTGATAATTTACGGCAAAGGTAGCAATAATATTGTAAACTCGCAACATTTTCTTGATTTTTCTTTGATGTTTGTTAGAAAATGTTTACCTTTGCCACGTTTTTTAAACAACAAAACTATTGATAACATGAAGAAATTGTTTATCTTGGCATTCCTTGCAGTTGGAATGACTGCTAATGCCGAAACATTAGTGACTGTTGATGATGATCCTGAAAAGAGTCTGATAGACCTCGGACAGGGTGCGGACGAGAACGACCGTTGGTCAATGCACATTAATGTGGGTGTCAATGTGCCTACAAGTGTGCCTGATGATATGTCGTTTGCTCCTTTCCGTTCTTGGGAGATTGGTTGGACTGTAGCCCAATATGACTATACTCCGAAGGATTGGAAGACCACGTTCTCTGCAGGTATTGGATTCAACTGGCGTAGCTACACGCTGAGAGGTCATTCGAAGATATTTGTGAAGAATGGCAATTTAGTTGGAGTCTATCGTGCAGACGATGATATGGAAGATGTTTCTTCAGATATCCACATGACTTCGCTTTCAATGCCTTTGCTGATTAAGCAGAGCTTCTCTAAGAAGTTTGCCATCTCTCTGGGTGCCCAGTTGAACTGGAACTACTTCGCTCGTATTGGTAACGAGTTCGAGATTGATGACGATGATTATGATGTCACCACCAAGAAGATTGGCCAGCGTCCCTTCACAGTCGATGTGCTGGGTATCATTGAGTTTGACGACTTTGGCATCTACTGCAAGTACTCGCCCATGAGCGTGCTGAAGACCAATCGTGGTCCTGAGTTCAAGTCGCTCTCATTTGGCATCTACTTCTAACCCTCGGCCTGTATCTTTAGAATTTCCGCTTCTGTCTTGGACAGCTTGTCCTTGCAGAACTTGATTAGTCGCTGTGCAGTTTTCAACTGTGCAGCGATTTCGTCTATGTCATACTGGTCGCTCTCCAGCTTTCTGACGATGTCTTGCAGTTGTGCGAAAGCCTCTTCGTATTTTTGTTCTCCGTTCATTTGATGATAGATTTGATGGTTCCTTCATGTAGTCGTGTCTCTATTTCGTCGCCGCTATGCAGGTCTTTTGCGCTCTTGACGGCCTTGCCGTCTTTCAGCGTGATGCTGTAGCCGCGCTGCAGGAGCAGGGTAGGGTCCAGGTGCTGTGTCTTCTCGCTCATCATTTCCAGACGATGTTTTTCCTGTGTCAGACGACGCTCGATGAGCAGGGGCAGCTTCGACGATAGGGTGTCCAGTCGTGCCCTTTGTCGTGTGATGACGACTGACAGCAGTCGTGGGAAGGTCTCCTGCAGGTTGGCTATCTGCGATTTCAGACTGGTCAGTTTCAGTTGCATGTAGCGAACGATGCGCTGTTCGGCATCATCGATGGTGTCGAGTACAGCCTTCAGGTTGGATATCAGGAAGGCAGCGGCTGCCGTTGGTGTTTTTACGCGTTGATGCGAGACCATATCGAGTACACATTCGTCGCGATCGTGTCCTATGCCTGTGATAATGGGCAATGGGAAGTTGGCTACGTTTTCTGCCAGCGCCAGCGTGTCGAAGCCTGACATGTCGGCTGTAGCGCCTCCTCCTCGTATGATAACCACGCAGTCGAAGTCGTCGGCTTGCTGGTAGATAGCGTTCAGGGCGTTGATGATGCTTGCCTCCACCTGTTCGCCTTGCATGATGGCAGGAAACAGTTGGGTTTCGAAGTTGAAGCCGTATTCGTTGTTGGTCAGCTGGTTGGCAAAGTCACCATAGCCAGCTGCCGTAGCACTCGAGATGACAGCGATACGCTGACAGAACAGCGGCAGCTCGAGTCCTTTCTGCAGGTCGAAGATGCCCTCTTCCTTCAGTTGACGAATAATCTCCATGCGTCTTCGAGCCAGGTCGCCAAGGGTGAAGGTGGGGTCTATGTCAGTCACTATCCATGAGAAGCCGAAAGCCTCGTGGAACTGAGGATACACCTTCAGTCTCAGCTTCATGCCTGCATGCAGCTGCTGACCTGTGGCACGCTCGAAGTGGGGTTCGATGATGGTCCATTGTGAGGCCCAGCATTTGGCTGAGGCGCGTGCTATGGGCGTGTTGTTGCGGTCGTCCTTCTGCACCAGTTCCATATAACAATGACCCCTCGAGGTGTGCATCTCCGACAGCTCGGCCTCTACCCAGTACTCCTGGGCCATCTCTGTCTCGATGGTCCTGCGTACCAGCCAGTTGAGTTCGTAGAGGGTGAGGGTTTTCATTGTGGGCTAATGGGGCTTATGGGTCTTATGGGGCTTATAGGACTTATAGGGCTTATAGGGCTAATGGGACTTGGTGTAGGCTTTCCAGAAGTCGGGGATGCCGTATCCGAAGATGTTGTTGGGCGCCTGATACTGGTCGCTGTTCTTGCGAATAAGGTCCATTATCTCGAAGGCCGTCTTCTCTGGCATACTCTGCCACAGACAGGCCACGAGACCGCTGATGATAGGCGTCGAGAACGAGGTGCCCATATCGTGATTGATAGAGCCCTTGCCAGAGATGAGGATGGTGGGCGATCCCTGTGCCACCACATCGGGCTTCATGCGTCCGTCCTGCGACGGGCCCACGCTTGAGAACGAGGCTATCTTGCCGCTCTCCGTGATGGCTCCTACTGTCAGGATGTTGCGCGCATCGGCAGGAACGCCAATCTTCTTCCACTGACCCATACCTGAATTGCCTGCCGAGTTGCAGAGGATGATGCCTTTGCTGGCCAGCAGCGAGGCCGAACGCGATACGAAGGCTGTCTGTCCGTCGAGGTCGCGCAGCTGGTAACTGCCACAGCTTTCGTCGTATTCATTGTAGCCGAGCGACGAGTTGATGACATCGACACCCACAGAGTCGGCAAACTCGGCTGCCATCGTCCAGTAGTCTTCCTCAACGGGTTGTTCTGTGTCGTCGTCTTCTGAGCGCAACAGCCAGTAGCTGGCGTTGGGGGCTGTGCCTACGATGACCTCAGGGGCATAGGCCGCCATCACAGAAAATACCTTGGTGCCGTGATCGATGGCGTGGAAACTCTCATCGCGTACAGGCATTCCAGGCTTCAATTGCATGCTGGGCCGACCTGCCACGAAGTTCTTGGTGCCCAACACTCTGGCGTGATTCAGGGCAGGAATGCGGTCATAGTTCTGGAAACCACCGTCCAGGATGGCAATGGTCATGCCCTCGCCACGATAGCCTGCCTGGTGGAGCATGTGGCCTCCGTGCATCTCGATCTGGTGTTTGGCTCCTCCGTAGAACTCGGTCTTGACGGAGTCGATGTCCAGGAACGGACGGTCTGTCAGCCAGTTGACTTCCTCGTCAGCCGCTTTCTTCTCGACTCTTTCAGGCGATGTCCACACGAGGCGGCTCTCCTTGACGCAGGAGAGTTGTGCCAACTGCTGGAGCAGCAATGTGTCAGTAGAGCGTACCAGCACGCTGTTCTGCCAACGGCTACAGCCTATCACCTCGACACCCTCTACCTGGAATTTACTGAGGTAACGGGGACTGACGGGCAGGTCGGTCTCGTTGACTGTCAGTCCCTGTCTGTGGCGACGCTCGATGGCCTTCTGCGACAGAAACAGTTCGGGCTTCTTGATGGAGTGGGGGCTGCCTTTCTTGTCGACGAGCATATACCTATATATAAATAAGGTGGGGTCGTCGCCCTTCTTCTTGGCACTCGTCGTGAGACTGGCTGTGAGCAATACGAGGATCAGTAGTATGCGATTCATGAGCTTTCGGTTTTACTTTGTAGTGTGCAAAGGTACGAATAAAAATGTGAAACGCCAAGTAAACCACCATTTTTCTTGTGACATATGATGATAAGAGGTGTCTAAGGGTCACTCGAGAGGTGCCGTCAGGTCACTCTCGAAGCGTCACTTGGTGACCCAAGGAGCGTCACTTTCCTACCTTTTGACTTAAGTCAGACAACCTTTTGACTTAAGTCAAACGATCTTTCGACTTAAGTCAAACGACCTTTCGACTTAAGTCAAACGGTAAGCAACTGCCGCATCTTGCATCGCGATGTGACAAATTTTGCGTCGCGAAGACACTCGTCTTGTATCACGCAGACCCCTTTCATCATATTGAAATCAATATGAATTGCCTAAAAAACGCTAATAAATTTGCTGTTTTGCGCGCTTATTTGTACCTTTGCACAAGTTTTTATGGAAGAGAATCAAAACAACAAGCAATCGGCATTAGAGCTTGGACAGAAACCTGTGGGCAAACTGCTGGTGCAGTATGCCTTGCCTGCTATTGTGGCAATGACAGCCACCTCGCTGTACAATATCATAGACAGCGCCTCGATAGGTCAGATGGTGGGTCCCGATGCCATTGCCGGACTGGGCATCACGATGCCGTTCATGAACTTGAGTGCAGCCTTTGGCGCTGCAGTAGGTGTGGGTGCCTCGACGTGTATCAGCGTGAAGCTGGGGCAGCGCGACTATGAGACAGCCCAGCATCTATTGGGCAACACGGTGACGCTGAACGTCATTGTGGGCTTTTTGTTCATGCTCGTTTGCATGGTGTTCCTCAATCCCATCCTGCGATTCTTTGGCGCCTCTGACGCCACGTTGCCTTATGCCCGTCAGTTTATGGAGGTGATCCTGGCAGGTAATATCGTCACCCACATGTACTTCGGCATGAACGCTGTGCTGAGGGCTGTAGGCAAACCACGCCACGCGATGTATGCCACACTCTTCACCGTTGGCATGAACATCGTTTTGGTTTTTGCTTTTGTGTGGTGGTTCCGTTGGGGCATTCGAGGAGCGGCCCTTGCCACCATCACCTCGCAGTCGCTGGCCCTTTGCTGGCAGATGTGGCTGTTCTCTGACAAGAGCGCCCTGCTCCACTTGAAGCGAGGCATCTATCGCCTGAAGTCGCAGCTGGTGAAGAACATCATCTCCATTGGCATCTCGCCCTTCCTGATGCAGAGTACCACTTGCGTCATCGTCATCTTCATGAACAACCAGTTCTACCGCTATGGCGGCGATATGGCCGTGGGTGCCTATACCATCTCCAACCGCATGGTGATGACCCTCTTCATGTTTGTGATGGGTATCACCCAGGGTATGCAACCCATCATCGGCTATAACTACGGCGCCAAGAAGTTCGACCGCATGTTGCGCTGTCTGTGGCTCTCCATCGCTGGTGCCACGTCGATACTCCTTGTGGGATGGGCGCTGGGCATGCTGTTCCCCTGGCAGATAGCGCGTATCTTCGCCACCGACCCCGTGCTGCTCGAGATGTCGGCCCACGGTATCGTGGTCAACATGATGGTGTTCTTCGTCGTTGGCTCGCAGGCGCTCATCACCAATTTCTTCCAATGCATCGGCAAGGTGAAGATATCCATCTTCCTCTCGCTGTCGCGACAGCTCATCGTGCTCTTGCCCCTGGCCTTCATCCTGCCAACGTTCTGGGGACTGGACGGCGTGTGGTATGCGATGCCAATCAGCGACTTTGCGTCATTCTCGATGACACTTCCCATATTGTGGTGGTACCTAAGAAAACTCAAGTCTTATGGACAAAAAGATAATTATTAACATTGGCCGACAGGTGTGTGCTGGCGGATTGGAAATAGGAAGGCTGCTGGCTGACGAGTTCCAGGCAAAATACTATGATCGTGAGTTGCTGAACCTCGCAGCCAAGGAGAGTGGCTTCTCGGAAGAGTTCTTCAAGCAGAGCGACGAACGGAAAGGCTTCCTGCGTTCTTTCTTCCATCTGCCTTACAACAACATCAATACGGTAAACAGCAACTTCTATCAGAACAACTTCTCGCAGGAGAGCCTGTTCAAGTTTCAGAGCGATGCCATTATCAAGGCGGCCCAGGAGGGCTCGTGCGTCTTTGTGGGTCGTTGTGCCGACTATGTGCTGCGCGATTTTCCCAATGTGGTCAATGTCTTTATCACAGCCGATATCGAGACGCGTGCCAAACTCTTTATGAAAGAGAAGGATGTGACCCTTGAGGAAGCCATCAAGCGCATTCATCATGTGGAGAACCGACGTGCCTCCTATTATAATTACTATACTGGCAAACGCTGGGGACAGGCCGACAGCTATGATCTCTGTATAGATTCAAGTGTCATCGGCACAGCCGAGACGGCCCGTATTATTGCTGAGTTCGTCAGAAAGAAACTACATCTCAATCCTCAAATCTAAAACCTCAAATCGTGAAGAGAATCGGCATCATCAGCGACACCCACAGCTATTGGGACCCAAAGTATCTCCATTACTTTGAGCCCTGCGACGAGATATGGCATGCAGGCGATATCGGCTCGCTGGAGGTGGCTGAGAAACTGGCTGAGTTTCGTCCCTTGCGAGCCGTCTGCGGCAACTGCGACGGAGGCGACCTGCGACTGATGTATCGCGAGCTGAACCGTTTCAAGTGCGAGGATGTCGATGTGTTGATCAAACATATTGGTGGCTATCCAGGCAACTACGATGTCAGCGTGAGGAAGCTGCTCTTTGCCAATCCGCCACAGCTCTTCGTTGCTGGTCACTCGCATATCCTCAAGGTGAAATACGACAAGACGCTCAACCTTCTGCACCTCAATCCTGGCGCTGCAGGCTTGCAGGGCTGGCACAAGGAGCGCACGCTGATGCGACTGACCATCGACGGCTCAACGTTCAAGGACCTCGAAGTGATAACCCTCTCAGACCCTGTATAAAAATGAAAGAACTGAAGAAATGGATACCCGAGTTGCTGCTCTGCACAATAGTTGCAGCACTTGCTACGTTACTTACATATATCCTGGGTCTTGAGAAGACCTGGGCCGATGCCTCCCAGACATTCCTCATCGCCTTTGTGGTGATGTTCGTCATGGGAATCTATAGCCGAAGAAAGAACGACAAATCTGACAAATCATAAACGAAATAATATGAAGACAATTGTAATTACTGGTGGCGCAGGCTTCATTGGAAGCCATGTGGTGCGCCTGTTCGTAAACAAGTATCCTGATTATCACATCATCAACCTCGACAAGTTGACCTATGCTGGTAATCTGGCCAACCTCAAGGACATTGAGAACAAGCCCAACTACGAGTTTGTGAAGATGGATATCTGCGACTTTGATGCCTTCTACAAGCTGATGCAGGACAAGAAGGTGGATGGCATCATCCACCTGGCTGCTGAGAGTCATGTGGACCGCTCTATCAAAGATCCTTTCACTTTCGCTCAGACCAACGTGATGGGAACACTCTCGCTGCTGCAGGCAGCAAAGGCTTATTGGGAGAGTCTGCCAGAGAAATTTGAGGGCAAGCGCTTCTATCACATCTCTACTGACGAGGTGTATGGTGCTTTGGAGATGACGCATCCTGAAGGCATCAAGCCTCCGTTCACGACGAAGGCTTCTTCTGGTGAGCATCATCTGGCCTATGGAGAGAAGTTCTTTACGGAAGATCTGAAGTATCAGCCCCATAGTCCCTATAGTGCTGCAAAGGCTTCGTCTGATCACTTCGTGCGTGCCTTCCACGACACCTTCGGACTGCCCACCATCGTTACCAACTGCTCGAACAACTATGGTCCCTACCAGTTCCCTGAGAAGCTCATTCCGTTGTTCATCAACAACATTCGTCATCGCAAGCCGTTGCCCGTCTATGGCAAGGGCGAGAATGTGCGCGACTGGCTCTTCGTTGAGGATCATGCGCGTGCCATCGACCTCATCTTCCATCAAGGTAAGATTGCCGAGACCTACAATATCGGCGGCTTCAACGAGTGGAAGAACATCGACATCATCAAGGTGGTCATCAAGACGGTGGACCGTCTGTTGGGTCGCAAGGAAGGTGAGGACCTGGATCTCATCACCTTCGTGACAGACCGTGCTGGACACGACCTGCGCTACGCCATCGATTCGTCGAAGCTGCAGCGTGAACTGGGTTGGGAACCCTCACTTCAGTTTGAGGAGGGCATCGAGAAGACTGTCCGCTGGTATCTCGACAACCAGGAGTGGCTGGACAACGTCACCTCAGGCGACTATCAGAAGTATTACGATAACATGTACAAAAACAGGTAAATAAACATCCCCTCCTTGGGAGGGGCTTGGGGAGGCTCTCAATATGAAAAAGATTCTTTTATTGGGCTCAGGCGAACTGGGCAAGGAGTTTGTAATTGCCGCCATGCGTGCCGGCCAGTATGTGATTGCTTGTGACCGCTATGACAACGCGCCAGCCATGCAGGTGGCTGACGAGCGTGAGGTCTTTTCTATGCTCGACGGCGATGCCCTTGAGGCTGTTGTCAACAAGCACAAGCCCGATATCATCGTACCTGAAATTGAAGCCATCCGCACGGAGCGTCTCTTCAAGTTTGAGGAGCAGGGCATTCAGGTGGTGCCATCGGCTCGTGCCGTTAACTACACGATGAACCGTCGTGCCATTCGCGATCTGGCTGCTAAGGAACTGGGTCTGCGCACAGCCAAGTACTTCTATGCCAAGACCTTCGAGGAGTTCAAGAAGGCCTCCGAGGAGATTGGTTTCCCCTGTGTGGTGAAGCCCCTGATGTCGTCTTCTGGTCACGGTCAGAGCTATGTGCACAACGAAGGTGAACTGGAGCAGGCTTTCAAAGAGGCAATGGAGGGTTCTCGTGGTGACGTCAAAGAGGTAATTATCGAGGAGTTCATCGACTTCGACTCTGAGTTCACACTCCTCACCGTCACTCAGCAGCATGGATGGCCCACGCTGTTCTGTCCGCCTATCGGACATGTGCAGAAGGCTGGCGACTATCGTGAGTCGTGGCAACCCTATAAGATCAGCGACGAGGCGCTGAAGCAGGCGCAGATGATGGCCGACAAGGTAACCAAAGCACTCACGGGTGCAGGTATCTGGGGTGTTGAGTTCTTTCTGACGAAGCAGGGCGAGGTCATTTTCTCTGAGCTCTCTCCACGTCCACACGATACTGGTATGGTGACACTGGGTCACACCACGAACCTCTCTGAGTTCGAACTCCACTTCCGTGCCGTCATGGGACTGCCTATTGCTGGCATCCATCTGGAGCACGCTGGTGCAAGTGCCGTTATCCTGTCGCCTACAGAGGCCAAGACTCCCGTTGACCGCTCGCTGCTCGACTACAATTTCGTGGACGCCCTGAAGGAAGATCGCACCCGCATCCGCATCTTCGGCAAACCCGAGGCTCACAAGGGTCGTCGCATGGGCGTCGTCCTCTGTTATGGTGAGGTAGGGGATGATGTGAATGCTCTGCGCGACAAGGCCAAGCGTCTCGCCAAGACAGTTCTCGGCACCGACCCTTATGAGAAACTAAGGTAATAAGTCGATGGAAATCCAGATAATCAACCTGCCCAAAATCACAGACCCTCGCGGCAACTTGACGTTTGCGGAGGCTCAGGCAATGGTGCCCTTTGAAATCAAGCGTGCCTACTGGGTCTATGACGTGCCAGGTGGTGAGAGTCGTGGAGGTCATGCTCACAAACGCCTGAAGCAGTTTGTCGTTGCCCTGAGCGGTTCCTTCCATGTGACCCTCGATGATGGTCATGAGCGCAAGACTGTACTCCTGAACCATCCGTGGCAGGGACTTCTGATAGACACTAACACCTGGCGTACGCTTGATGATTTCTCATCGGGTGCCGTCTGCTTGGTGTTAGCCTCGGAGCACTATGAGGCGGAAGACTATATTGAAGATTATGACGAATTCTTGAAATACGTGGGATGCTTGAAATAAGACGATATACTCCTGACAAACAACAAGAATGGAATGACTTCTTGAAGCGGTCGAAAAATGGTATGTTCCTACTGGATAGGAACTACATGGATTACCATGCAGACCGTTTCACAGACCATTCGTTGATGGTGTATCGTCGTGAGAAGCTATATGCCTTATTGCCTGGCAACATCGCAGGTGATGTTTTCTTCTCACATCAAGGATTGACCTATGGTGGCTTAATCATGAGTGACAAGACCGTAGCAGCAGAGGTGGTGCAGATATTCAGGTTGCTCAATGACTTGCTCAGAAAGGAGGGTATCCATAAGGTTGTCTATAAGCCTACTCCTTGGATATATCACCGTCAGCCGTCAGAAGAAGATCTGTATGCTGTCGTGGAGGTCTGCGGAGCCACTATATCAAGAGGCCTGTCGTCAACAATCAGCCGTGAATACTTAAACAAGTGGTATCGTATTCGTGAATGTGGGGTAAAACATGCCAAGCAGTATGGACTGACAGTTGAGGAAACTGAAGACTATAGACCTTTCTGGCAGATATTGACGAACAACTTGCAAGAACGTTATGGACTGAATCCCGTTCATACGGTGGAAGAGATAGAATTGTTGCATCACCGTATGCCGAACCACATACGCCTCGTGGTGGTCAAGGAAGGGGCAGAAACGATAGGCGGTACAGTATTGTATGTCTCAGACCGTGTTGTTCATTCTCAGTATATTGCAGCTAGCCCCAGAGGCAAACAGCTGCATGCACTTGATATGTTGTTTGATGTTGTGATCCGCAAGTCGTTGGCAACGCATGCCTATTTTGACTTCGGCATCTCAACCGAAAAACATGGTACTTATCTCAACACACAATTGATTTATCAGAAAGAAGGATTTGGAGGTCGTGGCATCTGCTACGATTGGTACGAATGGACACTATGATGATACCCTATCTGCCCCTGAACCGCATCACCGCGATGCATGCCGATGAGATACACGAGGCTGTTGCCAACGTTATCGATTCGGGATGGTATCTGCGTGGTGAGGCTACAGAACGCTTCGAGGATGAGTACGCACGCTATATCGGCACTAAGCATTGTATAGGTGTGGCGAATGGTCTTGATGCGCTGACCCTGATGCTTCGTGCTTACAAGGAGATGGGAGTTCTTTGCGATGGTGACGAGATTATTGTGCCAGCAAACACTTATATCGCAACCATTCTCTCTGTTACAGAGAACAATCTCATTCCCGTTCTTGTAGAGCCTAGTCTTGAAACGCTCCAGATTGACGATACACTTGTTGAAAAGGCCATCACCCCACGCACACGTGCTATCCTCATCGTCCATCTCTATGGTCGTTGTGCCTATACGGAGCGCATTGCCTCTATCTGCCGAGACCATCATCTCTTGCTCCTTGAAGATAACGCTCAGGCTCATGGATGCTTGTATAGAGGAACAGCTGATTTAGTGTGCGATGCGGTTTTCCCGCATCGAAAAACAGGCTCCCTCGGCCACGCTGCCGCCCACAGTTTCTATCCAGGAAAGAACCTGGGTGCCCTTGGCGATGCTGGTGCCGTCACTACCAATGATAATCAGTTGGCTGAGACCATTCGTGCCATTGCCAATTATGGGTCCTCTCGTAAGTATGTCTTCGACTATATTGGTCGCAACTCTCGTCTTGACGAACTGCAGGCGGCTGTCCTGTCCGTCAAATTGAAGTATCTTGATGAGGATAATGCCCGTCGTCAACAGATAGCACAGATATATCAGGCAAATATTTCCAACACACTCGTTGAACAGCCAATTTGCTCTGACAGCGTCTATCATATTTATCCTGTTTTATCTCCTCAGCGAGATGCCCTACAGGACTATTTGGCAGAAAAGGGTGTGCAAACTGTCATACATTACCCCATACCACCTCATCGTCAAGCCTGCTATCCCTCTTGGCACACTCTTTGCTTGCCTGTTACTGAACGCATCCATTCTCAGGAACTGAGTATTCCGTGTCATCAGGCCCTGACGGATGTTGAAATAGAAAGAATAGTGAATAGTATTAATGATTTTAAGTTGAATTAGATTATGGATTATCAAGAATTGAACTACGGCTCGTTATCACGCGAGAGAGAACTCGAACGTTCGGCTGCCTTCCCTGTGCTGATGCGCAAGGTTTATACATGGATGGCGTTGGCTCTGGTTATTACAGGTTTCACAGCCTATGCCGTTGCCACCAGTCCGTCACTCATCCGATTAATCTATGGCAATAGCTATATGATGTGGGTGCTCATCATTGCAGAGTTTGGACTGGTGATAGGATTAAGTTCTGCCATCAATCGTCTTTCCCTGATGGCCGCTACGGCAATGTTTATACTCTATTCTGTATTGAATGGCGCCGTGTTCTCGTCAATTTTCTTTGCTTTCACGATGGGTAACATTGCTAAGGTGTTCTTTATTACTGCAGGTACCTTCGCTGCGATGTCACTTTATGGCTATACAACGAAGTCTGACCTAACGTCAATGGGAAAGATAGTCACTATGGGACTCATCGGACTGATTGTCGCTACCGTTGTTAATATCTTTGTCAAGAGCTCGGGACTGGATATGATTCTCAGTTATCTGGGTGTTCTTATCTTTGTTGGACTGACAGCTTACGATACTCAGAAGATTAAGCAGATGTTCCTGACAGCTCCCGATGCTGGCGAGGTTACTCAGAAGTATGCTCTTTTGGGTGCTCTGTCGCTTTACCTTGACTTTATCAACCTCTTCCTCTATCTTCTGCGTATATTTGGAAATCGTGACTAACTTTGCATGTGGCTGAAGATGAGATTCAGAGTCCCTTCAGCTCAATAATGTTTCATTTAGAGACACAATTAGGGTTTTTCCTATCAAAAATAGGAGAAATCCTTTTGTTTTCTTCATATTTGTTGTTATATTTGCAGCGTGAACTAGATAATACGAACCTAAAACTGACAATTATGAAAAGAATAGTGGTAATGATTGTTTCAATGTTGCTATGTTTGGCAACATTTGCGCAGACCTCCAAGCCTTCGTTCAACCAACAGCTGACGAAAGCCCGTAATGGCGATGTTGAGGCCATGTACGATGTCTCAGTAAGATATTACAATGGTGATGGTGTGGAAAAGAACGAACGCGAGTCATTCAACTGGACGCTGAAGGCGGCTCAGAAAGGCCATGTGGATGCGATGGTAGATGTTGCCTATGGTTATTTTTACGGCATAGGTGTTGAAGTAGACGAAGACGAAGCATTCGAGTGGATGCTGAAAGCAGCTGAAGCTGGTGATATAGAGGCAATGGAATACGTTGCAGAAGACTATCTTCTCTATGGGTTTGAAGATGATGCCTATACATGGTACTCAAAGGCTGCAGGGAAAGGAAGCACGATAGCTGTGTTAGCGCTGAAGAAAATGAAAAAGAAAGGGTACACGCCTAAACCTGGTATAGCAGCGAACCCCAAGCCTAACAACAGCCAGCCTGTAGAGAACGAACGGAAAGAATACCGTGATTACAACCATGTCTTTGTGAAGAATGCGGCAGCGAGAGCCAACGCCAGCGATCCTACGGTCTATGACAAGACCCTGCATTTCAACGATCCCAAAGCGCTGCGGTGCTATGGCAAGATAGCAAAGAACGGTGGTGAGCTGTGGGTACTGTACCGACCTGATGGTACCCTCTTCGGTAAGTTCTATGGTCTGACGTATTTTGACAAGGGTGCACCTAACTGTTTCCTGTTCATGCGTGATTTCCAGACTGAAAAGATCGGTGTCTATGACATTTATGGGAAAAAGCTGCTCGCCCATCAGTTCGACTGGATAGGACTCGTAGAAATACCTATGAACAGTGGCTATTATGCTATTAAAGGGGAGAAAACGATCAATGGCGAGACGACAGAAGGACTGTATGATGTTCTCTACAATGTGTGCAATATCCCTCCCGGCATCTATAAGCACATCTATAGTGTGGATAAATGGATGAATGTCTCTGTGCGTGGCGAAAACGGGAAAGAAGGCATTGTCAACATGAAACAAGAGGTTGTCGTACCAACCGAGTATGAGTCGGTCTATCATCGGGAAACAACAGGTCCGAATCAGATGTACTATAAGGTATATAATTATGGTGCAGATGAGGGTGTCCGTGTGTGGGGCCTCTATTTGAAAGGCCAGCAGATTCTTCCCTGTCAGTACAAAGAAAGCGAAGTGGACAGGTATATTGAAGAACATCCATAAGTCGAATGGCAATCAAAACGAAACAGGTCTTTGAAATTTAAATGTCTTTCGTGCGCGTATATATAATAATGTGAAAGATTAAGGGGATTGTAAAGTAATGAGAAAAGTTTTGCAATTCCCTTGATTTTTTCTTCAAAAAGTTTTGGTAGTTCGGAAAAAAGTCGTACCTTTGCATCCGCTTTCGCGCTAAAAAATGGTGCGAGGCGCAATAGAAGGAGTTCTTTGAAAGTTTTACATAGACAGAAGAAGTAGTACAAGAAGCGAGAGCAGTAATGCTCTTGGGTAATTGAACGAACCGTTTAATTCTTGAATACTGGATAGTCGTTCTGAGACAGATTAACGTCGATAGAAGTTTTTACAAGGTTCCTAGGAACGAGTGCAATGAAAGCTTGCTTTTGATTGCCGAGTGACGACGGAAGCTCGTGGAAATTTTCTGTCGCAGACATAAAATTTTTACAATGAAGAGTTTGATCCTGGCTCAGGATGAACGCTAGCTACAGGCTTAACACATGCAAGTCGAGGGGCATCAGGACGATAGCTTGCTATTGTTGCTGGCGACCGGCGCACGGGTGAGTAACGCGTATCCAACCTTCCCCGTAGTAGGGCATAGCCCGGCGAAAGTCGGATTAATACCCTATGTTTTCCTTTGAGAGCATTTGATTTGGAACAAAGATTTATCGCTATGGGATGGGGATGCGTCTGATTAGGTAGTCGGCGGGGTAACGGCCCACCGAGCCTTCGATCAGTAGGGGTTCTGAGAGGAAGGTCCCCCACATTGGAACTGAGACACGGTCCAAACTCCTACGGGAGGCAGCAGTGAGGAATATTGGTCAATGGACGGGAGTCTGAACCAGCCAAGTAGCGTGCAGGATGACGGCCCTATGGGTTGTAAACTG
>CAMVDU010000016.1 GCA_947166345.1 uncultured Prevotellaceae bacterium | reverse complement strand
AGGAAGTTGGTTAAATAATGTAATGATAAATCATCACCCAAATTGACGCAGAACCGATAAGTGCAAAAACTGTCTTCATCTCCACTTTTTTTGTCTTTTCTTTTGCTGATTCCAAAATTCTTTGTATTTTTGCAAACGGTTCGGGGAGAAATCCGGACTAATGAAAGCATTCGCTATTATTTCGCGTTCAGCCAAAAGCCTCGGAAACTTTCTGGAAATAACAACGCACAGAGATAATATGTGATAAGATGTTTCGGATAGGAACTCTTGGCAATCTTGTATAGTTGAATGCACTAACACTTCGGTGTGGTGCATACTTGTTAAGATTGCTGAGGTTTCCGTTCCGAGGCTGCCTCAAAGCTGAACGCAAAAGGTGCATCACGCCTTTTTTATGTCCAGCGGCTTGAGTGATTGATAGTCGATGCTCCTAAAACTATCAATCTATGGCAAAAAGAAATTTAGACAAGGCAAAAGTTGACAAGAAGGATGAGTTCTACACCCAGCTCGCCGATATCGAGAACGAATTGAAGCACTACCGCCAGCATTTTCGCGGGAAAGTGATTCTATGCAATTGCGACGACCCCTATGAAAGCAATTTCTTTAAGTATTTCGCCAACAATTTCAACGCCTTCGGGCTGAAGAAGCTCATTGCCACCTGTTACAACGGTTCACCTGTTCAGGGTAATGAACTGATGATTGACTTCGGCGACTTTACTGAGGAGCCAAAAAAGATAGCCTATAAGGTGGAGATTACAGAGGTGAAAGACGTAAATGGTGACGGACGTATAGATTTGGCAGATATACGCTACCTTATCCAGAATGACAAGAACGTTTTGTCCGTGCTAAAGGAAAATGGTGATTTTCGCAGTCGCGAGTGTATCGAACTGCTGAAAGAAGCCGACATCGTTGTTACAAATCCACCGTTCTCGCTTTTCCGAGAATATGTAGCACAACTGATGAAGTACGAGAAAAAGTTTATTATTATTGGACATCAGAATGCAATTACCTACAAAGAGATATTCCCTCTTATAAAAAACAACAGGATGTGGCTTGGTTATGGTTTCAAAGGAGGAGCAGGTCATTTTGTGTCTCCCTACGAAGATGTCGCAACTGCTGGTGATCATCGTAAAGGAATGATAAGAGTGTCTGGGGTTAATTGGTTTACAAACCTCGAGATTCCCAAACGTCATGAACAACTAATACTTTATCATACATATTCTCCCGAAGAATACCCAAAATACGACAATTATGATGCCATTAATGTGAATGCGACAAATGACATCCCCGTTGACTATGATGGTACAATGGGTGTTCCTATCACCTTTCTTGATAAATATAATCCAGACCAATTTGAAATAATTACTTTAGGAATTGGTGAAGGAAACTTCACACCCACCAAAAAATACCAAAAGTTTAGAGACCCCATCACCAAAGAGTTTATTTCAGATAAAAGAGATTATTTACTCTATGTAAAAGACTCTCAAGGGAAATATTTAACATCTGAAGGATATAGGTTAAATAAAGTGTATGCTCGTATTATCATCAAAAAGAAATAACCATTATGCAGATCGAATTACATAAAATTACTGTCCGTGAGTTGACTAAGGAGTACGAGGACAATGAGGAACAGGGTGTGCGTGGCTATGGTGGCCGCTTAGACATCCGCCCTCCATATCAGCGCGAGTTCATCTACGACGAGAAGAAGCGTGCTGCTGTTATCACCACTATCAAACGGGGATTCCCGCTGAACGTGATGTACTGGGCCACTCGCGATGAAGATGCCGACGTGCCCTTCGAGGTGATGGACGGTCAGCAGCGTACCATCAGCATCTGCCAGTATGTGAACGGTGACTTCGCCTACGACTTCCAGTACTTCCACAATTTGACTCAGAGCGAGCAGGACCAGATTCTGGACTATGAGCTGATGGTCTATGTCTGCTCGGGTAGTGACCGTGAGAAACTCGACTGGTTTGAGACCATCAATATCGCAGGTGAACGTCTGACGGCGCAGGAACTGCGTAATGCCGTCTATGCGGGCCCCTTCGTCAGCGATGCCAAGCGTTACTTCTCGAAGTCCAACTGTGCCGCCTATAACATGGGTAAGTATCTAATGAACGGCTCACCCATCCGGCAGGAATTCTTAGAGACAGCCTTGAAATGGATTGCTAATAGCCAGAGCAAACCTACAGGAAGAATGACCATCGAAGGATACATGGCCAAGCATCAGCACGACCCTAACGCATCGCAGTTGTGGCAATACTTTTCAGCCGTTATGACATGGGTGGCAGCCACCTTCGACATCGGCAAGCGCAAACAGATCATGAAGGGAGTGGACTGGGGTTCGCTCTACGACCGCTTCCACGAGCAAGTACTGGACAAGGCTACACTCGACAAAGAGATTGCACGTCTCATCATTGACAGTGATGTGCAGAACAACAAAGGCATCTGCCCCTACGTACTGACCCGCGATGAGCATTATCTTGACCTAAGAGCCTTCCCTGATGACATCAAACTGGAAGTCTACGAGCGTCAGCACCATCATTGTGCTAATCCAGAATGCCCTAACCACGACCAGGAGTTTGAGTTCTCAGAGATGGAGGGCGACCACATCACGCCTTGGCGTGACGGTGGCCGTACGGTCATTGAGAACTGCCAGATGTTGTGCAGGGAATGTAATAGGAGGAAAGGGTCAAAATAAAAAGAAAACAGCTAAAATTTTTCCTTTATCTCAATCTTTAGCCTACTGAGTTCCTGGGCCATGAGGTTCAACTGCAGTCAAAAAAACGGGGAGCCTCCGTAAAGTCGGGGACTCCCAGTTTGTCTGGATATGTTTCAGTAGAATCGTCCTGCGGAGTATGGTTGCAGGAAACGCGGTGGATTAGTTGCGGAACACCAGACCGTCGCCAAACTCGTCGATGATGATTGGCTTTTCGCGCGACACCTCGTCGGCCAGTAGACGGCGCGACAGGTCGTTGAGGACGTAGTGCTGGATGGCACGCTTCACAGGACGGGCACCCATATCGGGGTCGTAGCCTTCGCGAGCCAGCCAGTTGACGGCATGATCGGTCACCTGGAGGGTGAAGCCCTGGGGTTCCAGCATCTTCTTCACACGGTCGAGTTGGAGGCGTACCACCTGAGCCACCTCGTCCTGCGACAGTTGCTGGAAGGTGATGATCTCGTCGATACGGTTGAGGAACTCGGGACGCATGGTCATGCGGAGCTGTTCGCGCGTAGCGTTCGAGGTCATGATGATGATGGTGTTCTTGAAGTCGGCTGTACGGCCTTTGTTGTCGGTCAGACGACCATCGTCCAATACCTGCAGGAGGATGTTGAACACGTCGGGATGGGCCTTCTCGATCTCGTCGAAGAGGACGACGGAGTAGGGCTTACGACGCACGGCCTCTGTCAGTTGTCCGCCCTCGTCATAGCCCACGTATCCCGGAGGCGCACCCACGAGTCGGCTGACGGTATGCTTCTCCTGATACTCGGACATGTCGATACGGGTGATCATCTGCTCATCGTTGAACAGGTATTCGGCCAGCGCCTTTGCCAATTCGGTCTTACCTACACCCGTGGTTCCCATGAAGATGAACGAGGCGATGGGTCGCTTGGGGTCCTGCAAGCCGGCACGACTGCGGCGTACGGCGTCAGAGACGGCCGTGATAGCCTTATTTTGTCCGATGACACGCTTGTGGAGTTCCTCTTCCAGATGCAGCAACTTTTCGCGCTCACTCTGCATCATGCGGGTGACGGGAATGCCCGTCCAGCGCGATACCACCTCCGCGATGTCGTCGGCAGTTACCTCCTCGCGGACAAGGCGGGAGGCAGAACCGGACAGTCCGGACTCTCCGGATTTTCCGGCATTATCCAACTGTGCCTGGATGGAGGCGATGTCGTCCTCGAGGGCCTTCAGCTTGGAGTAGCGGATTTCGGCCACACGACCGTAGTTGCCCTCGCGCTCGGCACGCTCGGCCTCCAGGCGCAGGTTCTCCATCTCCTGCTTGTCCTGCTGGATGCGGTTGATGAGCTGTCGTTCGCCCTCCCACTTGGCGCGGAAGTCGCGCTCCTGGTCGCGCAGTTCGGCAATTTCTTTGTCGAGTTCTGCAAGTTTTCCGGAATGTCCGGAATTTCCGGAAACTCCGACTTCGCGCTTGATGCTTTCGCGCTCAATCTCCAGTTGGGCCAGACGACGGGTGATCTCGTCGAGTTCCTCAGGCACGCTGTCGCGCTCCATACGTAGTTTGGCGGCGGCCTCGTCCATGAGGTCGATGGCCTTGTCGGGCAGGAAACGCTCTGTGATATAGCGCTCTGACAGCTTCACGGCAGCAATACAGGCATCGTCCTGGATACGCACCTTGTGGTGGTTCTCGTAACGTTCCTTCAAACCACGAAGGATGGAGATAGCAGAGAGCTCATCGGGCTCATCGACCATCACGGTCTGGAAGCGTCGCTCCAGGGCCTTGTCTTTCTCGAAGTATTTCTGATATTCGTTGAGCGTGGTGGCACCAATGGCACGCAGTTCGCCACGAGCCAACGCAGGCTTCAGAATGTTGGCGGCATCCATAGCGCCCTCGCCACCGCCGGCACCCACCAGGGTGTGGATCTCGTCGATGAACAGGATGATGCGGCCATCGCTCTGCGTCACCTCGTTGATGACGCTCTTCAGACGCTCCTCAAATTCACCCTTGTATTTGGCGCCAGCAACGAGCGCACCCATATCGAGCGAGTAGAGCTGTTTGTCCTTCAGGTTCTCAGGCACGTCGCCACGAACGATACGTCCAGCCAGTCCTTCGACGATGGCCGTCTTACCCGTACCAGGCTCACCAATCAGAATGGGGTTGTTTTTGGTACGACGCGAGAGGATCTGCAGCACACGACGAATCTCGTCGTCACGTCCGATGACAGGGTCGAGCTTTCCCTGACGGGCCAGATCGACCAGGTTCTTGGCATACTTGTCGAGCGACTGGTAGTTGTCGTCGGCACTCTGCGACTGCACCTTCTGTCCCTGACGCAGTTCGAGGATGGCCTGACGCATTTCCTTCTCTGTGGCACCCGCATCCTTCAGCATGCGGCTGACGGTAGAGTTAACCTGGAGGAGAGCCAATAAAATTGGCTCGCAAGAGACGTACTCGTCGCCCATTTGCTGCGACAGTTCCTGCGCTTTCAGCAGCACCTTGTTGGTGTCGTTCGACAGATAGGGCTCGCCGCCCTGTACGCGTGCCAGGTGTTGCAGCTCCTGCTGACAGAGCATCTCCAACTGTCGGGTGTTGACGCCCAGCTTTTGGAAGATGAAGCCGACGACGTCTTGTGCCTTGTCCATCAAGGCCTTCATCAGGTGGACGGGTTCGATGCTCTGCTGTCCGTTCTGACGAGCCGACAACACGGCCTGCTGTACCACCTCCTGTGCTTTGATTGTAAACTTGTCTAATGTCATAATTGTCTCCTTTCTTTTTTGTTATCTACCATCAGTAACACAAAGACTATGCCCACCAATAAAAGAAAGACAAAATGTCAGCAAAAACCGACATTTTGTCTTATTGTTTAGTTTGCGTCCTCACCCGTAAAGAGGTGGTGAACGCTTTCAGAATCAGCAGATTACATCATGCCGCCCATACCTGGGTTGCCCATCGGCATAGCAGGCTCCTTCTCGGGCTTATCGACGATGAGGCACTCGGTGGTGAGGAACATGCCGGCGATAGAAGCGGCATTCTCGAGAGCCACACGGGCTACCTTGGCGGGGTCGATAATACCGGCCTTGCGCAGATCCTCGTATTCGCCTGTGCGAGCATTGTAACCGAAGTCACCCTTGCCCTCGCGAACCTTCTGAACAACGACGGCACCCTCTTCGCCTGCGTTGGTAACAATCTGACGCAGAGGCTCCTCGATGGCGCGGCAGATGATATTGATACCAGTCTGCTCGTCGGCGTTGTCGCCCTTCACAGCCTTCAGGGCCTCCTGAGCGCGGATGTAGGTGGTACCACCACCAGCCACGACACCTTCCTCGATGGCAGCACGGGTAGCGCAGAGAGCATCGTCAACGCGATCCTTCTTCTCCTTCATCTCCACCTCGCTGTTGGCACCAACGTAGAGCACAGCCACACCACCAGCCAGCTTAGCCAGACGCTCCTGCAGTTTCTCTTTGTCGTAAGAAGAGGTGGTGTTCTCAATCTCGTTCTTGATCTGGTTGATGCGGTCCTTGATGGCCTGTGAGTCGCCAGCGCCGTTGACAATCGTTGTGTTGTCCTTAGAGACTGTCAGCTTGTCGCAGGTACCCAGCATCTCGATGGTGGCCTGTTCGAGCTTCAAGCCCTTCTCCTCGCTGATGACGGTACCGCCAGTCAGAACGGCGATATCCTCGAGCATAGCCTTACGACGGTCGCCAAAGCCAGGAGCCTTCACAGCGCAGATCTTCAGACCGCCACGCAGACGGTTCACCACGAGGGTGGTCAGCGCCTCTGAGTCCACATCCTCGGCGATGATCAGCAAGGGACGACCGCTCTCAGCAGCAGGCTGCAGGATGGGCAGGAACTCCTTGATGTTAGAGATCTTCTTGTCGTAGATGAGGATATAGGGGTTCTCCATAGCGCACTCCATCTTCTCTGAGTCGGTAACGAAGTAGGCTGACAGGTAACCACGATCGAACTGCATACCCTCGACAACGCCGATGTGGGTGTCGCGGCTCTTGCTCTCCTCGATTGTGATGACGCCATCCTTAGACACCTTGCGCATAGCCTCGGCCAGCAGTTCGCCAATCTCCTTGTCGTTGTTGGCAGAAACGGTAGCCACCTGCTCAATCTTGTCGTAGTTGTCGCCCACCTGCTCGGCGCTCTCCTTGATGTGCTCAACGACAGCCTTCACAGCCTTGTCGATACCACGCTTCAGGTCCATGGGGTTGGCACCAGCGGTAACGTTCTTCAGGCCCTCAGAGACAATAGCCTGAGCCAGCAGCGTAGCGGTGGTGGTACCATCACCAGCATCGTCGCCAGTCTTCGAGGCCACGCTCTTCACCAGCTGTGCGCCAGTATTCTCAAAGTGGTCCTCCAGCTCAATCTCCTTAGCGACAGTCACGCCGTCCTTGGTGATCTGAGGGGCACCAAACTTCTTTTCGATTACTACATTACGACCTTTAGGGCCAAGTGTCACCTTGACAGCATTTGCCAACTGGTCAACGCCCTGCTTCATCATCTCGCGGGCTTCGATATTGAATTTAATTTCCTTTGCCATAGTTCTTTTATTGTTTTTCGTTATTACGTTATTTCGTTATTACGTTATTTCGTTATAACGAATTATTACTTCTCAATAACTGCGAGGACATCGCTCTGACGCATGATCAGATACTTCTCGCCTTCGAGTTCCAGCTCGGTGCCGGCATACTTGCCATAGAGCACTTCGTCGCCCTCTTTCAGAATCATTTCCTCATCCTTGGTGCCCTTGCCGGCAGCCTTGATGATACCACGGAGGGGCTTCTCCTTTGCTGTGTCGGGAATGATGATACCTCCAATTTTCTCTTCAGCCGGTGCAGGCAATACCAGCACGCGGTCAGCTAATGGTTTGATGTTCATAGTTGTTTTGTTTTATTATTTAATTGGTTGTTGTTTTTTTATTGGGGCCTTATGGGGCTAATGGGCCTTATGAGACCTATGAGCCTTATGGGTTTTGTTAGGCGCCGATTTTTGCAAAGCTAAAACCGTGCCAAAATGCCTTGACTGACATTTTGACACGGTTAAACGTTCGAAAAAGATATGTTATTGTATCTTTTTACCGTTGATCATGACATTTTGCGTTATTTCGTCTTTTCGCCGTTGATGATGACATTCTTGACCTGACAGTTCTCGATGAGCGATGCGTCAAAGGCCTTTTTGTCATCCTTCACGTTGATATTCTCGAAGGTGAAGTCCAGCAAACGATATTTCTCACTTTTACCTACATCGAAGAAGTTCTTGCAATCCATCTGAATGTTGCGGATGGTAATATTGTTGCATTGTGACAGAGGCATGTCCTTGCGCTCCTCGGGCTTGAAGAACTGGGTCCAGGGGCGTACCACCAGGAACGAAGTACAGTCGCCTGTCAGATCTTCCACCGTTACATACTCATAATGCTGAGGTGTGTCAGGACGCATCTTCAACCAGATCACACGGTTGGCCTCATGCACCTTACAACGACGCAGAATGACATTCCTATCATGAAGACTCTCAGAGCCCAGCGTCATGCAACCATGCACCTTGCCGTAGGTGCAGTCAGTCACCATGATATTCGAGCAGGGACCATTATCGGGCATCGTGTCAGCCCAAGTGCCCTTGCCACCCTTCAGTACGACGGCATCGTCGCAAACACTCATGTAGCAGCCTGAGACAAGCACGTTCTTGCAGACATCCAGATCGATGGCATCACTCGATGGTGCACCACGTTTGGGATCTACGGGCGTCACATTATCAGTAGGCGCATAGATATAGCAGCCCAGATAGCGCACATTCTCACATTTATACAGATGATTGGTCCAGAAAGCCGAGTTGATGATACGCGCATCCTGTACCGTGATGTTCTTGCTGTTGGAGATATACACATTCCGAGGACGCATAGCTTCCAGGTTGGTACAGTTCTTGTTGATCTTGCGACGAATCCAGAACTCCTCCCAGAAAGCCTGTCCGTTACCGTTGATAGTACCGGGTCCAGTAATGGTAAAGCCATCTACGCCGTCGGCATTCACCAATGCGGCGAAATAGTCGAGCGTCTGTCCCTCCAGACGGGTCTTCAGAATCTTATAGTCACGGATACGATCACTACCACGCAGTTCGCCGTTCTCTTCAATCAACAGGTGCGTGCCCTGCTTGAAGAACAACGAACCACTCACCACAAAGCCTCGAGGGATGACCACCACGCCGCCGCCCTCTTGGGCACAGCGGTCGATGACAGCCTGAATCTTCTCTGTCTGTACCTGTTCGGAATAGTTTTTCACGCCAAAGTCAGTCACGACATAACGTTTGCCCAACTTACTGACATCTACCCTCGATGTGTCGCTAAACCATTCTGAGATAGGTGTGCCGTCAGGCCACAACTCTTGTCTGTTCACTTTTTTCTTCTGGCCCAACGCTACGGTACATGTCATCAGCAGCATCAGGCACAACAGGGCTTTCTGTTTCATTTGTTTCCGTTTTCTTCTATTGATTTCTTATAGTCATTAAGCTTTTTCTTCCAATAGGCGCGCAAGTTGTTCCACTTATAATAATAAGGAGTGGTGGTGGCAGGAACGGGCAGCGTCATCTCGCGCTCGTTGAGCAGGGCTTTGACAAGGATGTCGCCGTTGCCTTTCTTAGGTTTATAGAAGATGAGCTGGATGTTGCAACCCATTGGGAAGATGCGATAGTTGCGCCATTGCTGGTCCAACTGTTCCATATCGCTGACCTGGACGCCGCATGTGCCCAGTTCCATCAGACAGGCCAGCGGCATGACGCATACCTCGTGTCCGAAGCGCAGCGTAGCCTGTGTTTTACCCAGCGTCACGCAGGTGTCGGCCGTCTCGATGATATTGGTCAGCAGGTTGAACTGTGAGAAGGGCATGATGCCGTCAGTATAGGGTGACGGACCGTAGTTCTGATACCAGCCAACGTTCTGAATGCTCCACATGTCATAGATCTCGTCATCGTTGAAGAGTGAGAGCATATCAGGACCGTCATCGTGACTCTGCATGTTGATGACCACCTCGAAGAGCTGTTGCATCAGTCGCTTCTGGTCAATGCTGTCAGCAGCCCATTGCTGGTCGTTGAAGAGCACTTGCATGAGTCGCTCCGGATGGGTGTGGGCATCGCTATACTGATGGCGCACGTCGCGTCCCTTTAAGGATGCTTTTTTCAGGTGGTCGCTCCAGTTCTGATTCAGATAGTACTGCAGGGCATCGCTCACATCGTTGTGGATGCGTGCCGTAGGATTGGCTGCCATCAGCTCCTCGCACTCAGCCACCATCGACAGGATGCAGCGGTTGACCGTTGTAGAACGGGCATCAATCTGTACACCTTTCTGTTTGACGAAGATCTCAGGGAAGTGCTGGGCCATACGCTTGCCGATGCCATGATGCTGGCGTTCGCCCACGGTGGTGAGGTCGCCCAGACGTTTGTCGGTGGTCTTGTTGAATATCTCAATCTTGCGAAGTGCTTCCTGTCCCTCGCGTGTCAGTTTTCCCTGTTGACGGGCTTTCCTCAGCGGACGCATCACGCGTTCGTAGTCATCCTTGCCGATGAGCCAGCGCGACCCGTGACGGCCGTAGTGGGAGAAATAGAACGGCACATAACCCTTGGGCGCCTTCGTGTACTCGAAGTCGGGCAACTGACGGTCGTAGTCCAGGTAGTTGGAACCTGCCAGCCACGCATTCTCCTTGATTTCTTCGCGTGCTGTCTGTGCAAAGCTGCCAATGGCTAACAGTCCACAGCCCACAGCCAATAATAGTCTCTTCATCATAATACTTAATTATCAATTATCAATTATCAATTTTCAATTATCAATTTTCAATTTTCAATTATCAATTATCAATTAAAAAAATGGTTACACCCCGTGCAGCCTGAGCACCATATACCAGTGCCGACTCGATGTCAGCGGTCTTGCTGGGACCGCTGATAAAAGTGCCGAACTTATATTGCTGGAAGTAGTCTTCGGAAGTCTTGATGTGGTCATAGGCTTCGTGCATGTTGTTGACAATACCAGCCTTGCTCAGGATAATGACCAGATATTCTGATGCGAAGCAAACGGCACGCTCCTTCATGGTTTGAGGAATCCAGATGCAGGCATTCTCTGCCACGCCAATCTCTCCTCGGATGACTCCCACGTCAACACGTTCCAGTTCCTGGGCCTCTGCCACCGTATCTGGGTTTATATCGCTCTTGATGCCTTTCAGATTGCTGGCAACCACTTTGGCTTCAGGGTAGGCTTTTGCAATCAATGCGTTCAGATTATCACCCTCCTTTACTTCTATGAGCTTAGCACCAGCTATCGTTGTGGCCTTGGTCTTGAACTCCTCTACGGGGTCTGCATAGATGATGGGCTTCAGGTGGCTCAGGTCGGGCATGTCGTAGGTCTCGCGTGTGTTGTCACGTAGTGCCTTTAATATATTTTCTCTTGAACTCATGCTTCTTTCTTTATAGTTTTCCATATCTGATGGAACGACTTCTTGGGAAATTTCATCATCTGGTGACCATAGGCCCAGGGGTTCAGCTTCAGGTTCATTAGCGGACCTGGAATCCAGTTGGCTGCAGGTGAGAGACGGAGCGCTCCAGTATAGACCTTGGGGTGGTTGAACAGGTAGCTCATACCGCCCGACATCATCTTCTTCATCTTGTTGGCGTGACCTAAGCTCTCTAACTGTTGGCGCCAGCGATAGACCTGCGATGAGAGGTCCACTTTCGCAGGACAGACATTGTCGCAAGAGCAGCACAGCGAGCAGGCCGACACGTTGTCGTGATACTGGTGGGGATCGCGCAGCATGCCGAGGTTGATACCAATGGGACCAGGAATGAAATAGGTGTAGCTATAGCCTGCCGAGCGTCGATAGACGGGACAGGTGTTCATACAGGCTCCACAGCGCATGCACTTCAGCGTCTGCCAATGTTCCTCATTGCCAAGAATGCTGCTGCGACCATTGTCCACGAGAACGATGTGCATCTCGCCGCCAGGACGTGGGCCTCGGAAGTGACTGGTATAGACGGTGGTCTCCTGTCCTGTGCCACAGCGTGCCAGCAGGCGCTGGAAGACTGCCATTGCTTCGTAGTTGGGGATGAGCTTCTCGATGCCCATCGACACGATGTGGAGCTTGGGGATGGATGTGGACATATCGGCATTGCCCTCATTGGTACACACCACCACGTCGCCAGTCTCAGCAATACCGAAGTTGGCGCCAGTCATGCCTGCATCAGCTTCCATGAACTGCTGGCGCAGGTGCATGCGTGCCACGAAGGTGAGGAAGGTGGGGTCGTTTTTCTCGACGATAGAACCGTCGAGCACTCTATAGGTGGCGGCTATCTCGTCGAAGTTGGGGATGAGACGGCGGAATGTGTCGCCGATGGCCTCACGGTGTACGTGTAGGGCAGGCATCACGATGTGGCTGGGTGCCAGCTTCATCATCTGTAGGATGCGCTCTCCCAGGTCGGTCTCGATGACCTCGATGCCTCGCTTTTCGAGGTTCTCGTTCAGATGGCACTCCTCCGTGAGCATGCTTTTGCTCTTCACCACTTTCTTCACCTTGTGCTGCGACAGGATGTCATAGACAATGCTGTTGTACTCATCGGCGTCCTGTGCCCAATGGACGTGTACGCCGTTCTTTTGGGCGTTTTTCTCAAACAGCTCCAGATAGTCGGCCAGATGAGTGGCTGTATGTCTCTTAATCTGACTGGCAGCCTCGCGCAGGTTCTCCCATTCGGGCAATGCCTGAGCCATGCGGTCGCGCTTCTCGCGAACGCCAAAGAAGGTACGGTCGTGGCGTTCCACCACTTTTTCATCCTTCAGATAGGCTTCTGCTGCTTTTGAATGTTTTGTACTCATAGTCCTGCTGCTAAGATTTGAACCACATGAATAAACTTGATGTCAAGGCCTTGCTTCTGAGCCACGCCCTGCATGTGCATGAGACAGGATGAGTCTGGGCCAGTGATATATTCTGCCCCTGTAGCCATATGGCGGCGCACCTTTTCCAGCCCCATACGGGCAGATACGGCCTGCTCTTCAACGGCAAACATTCCGCCGAAACCGCAGCATTCGTCAGGGCGCTCAGGTTCCACCACCTCGATGCCTTCGACCAGTTGGAGCAGGTCGATAATCTTGTTGAACTTTGGTATGTTGCGCTCAGATGGCGATGACAGTCCCAGTTCGCGCATACCGTGACAGGAGTTGTGGACGCTGACCTTGTGGGGGAATTTCGATGGCAGCTTGTCAACCTTGATGACATCATGCAGGAACTCCACAACGTCCATCGTCTTACTGGCAGCCTCACACTTCTTCTCCTTCATGAGGTTGGGATGAAAGCATCGTACGTAGGCAGCGCAGCTGGCCGAGGGTGCCACTACGTAATCGTAGGATGCAAACAGCTCGTCGTACTTCTTGGCTAAGGGTACTGCCATACGCTCAAAGCCGGCATTGCCCATTGGCTGCCCGCAGCATGTCTGTCGCTCAGGGTAGTCGATGTCGAGCCCTAACGACTTTAACAACTTGTATGTCGATACACCCACCTCAGGGTAGAGTGCATCGACATAACAAGGAACAAAGAGTCCAATTTTCATAGGATTACATATCATCGTAAGTATCGAGGTAGGTGACATGGGTGACGAGATACTCGTCCACACCATGCTTGCCGTCTGCACCACCGATGCCGCTCTTCTTCATGCCTGCGTGGAAGCCTTGGATGGCCTCGAAGTGCTCGCGGTTGATATAGGTCTCGCCGAACTCCAGTTCGCGGCAGGCTTTCACGGCGACGTTCAGGTCTTTGGTGAAGATGCTGCTGGCCAGACCGTATTCGCAGTCGTTGGCCATAGCGATGACCTCATCGAGGGTCTCAAAGGTTACCAAGGGAATCACAGGACCAAAGGTCTCCTCATGGATGATGTCCATATCCTGACGGCAGTCGTCGAGTACGGTGGCAGCATAGAAGTAGCCCTTCGTGCCCACGCGCTGTCCGCCGCAGAGCAGCTTTGCCCCCTGTTTGATGGCACGCTCCACCTTCTCGGTGACGCTCTCCAAGGCGCGCTGTTCCACCAGCGGACCCATATCGACGCTTTCGTCCTGGCAGGGGTCACCCACCTTGACGGCCTTCATCTTCTCGACCAGAATCTTGGTGAAGGCAGCCTTCACCTCTTTCTGTACATAGACACGCTCTGCGTTGTTGCAGATCTGTCCGTTGTTGCCGATGCGGCTATCGACGATCCACTGTGCAGCACGCTCCAGGTCAGCGTCCTTCATGACGATGGCAGGAGCCTTACCACCCAGTTCGAGGCTGACCTTGGTGATATTCTTAGAAGCGGCAGCCATGATGCTCTCGCCAGCGCTGACAGAACCCGTCACAGAGACGATGTCAATCTTGGGCGAGCCGGCCATCTCGTTGCCGATGACGCTACCCTTACCCGTGACAATGTTGATGACACCTGCAGGCAGACCTGTCTCGGCCACTACCTTGGCAAACTCCGTGCAATTTTCTGGGGTGAGCTGTGAAGGCTTGATAACAATGGTACATCCTGCGATGAGGGCAGCACCGGCTTTGCGGGCGATGAGGAAGAACGGGAAGTTCCAGGGCAGTATGCCAGCTACGACGCCGATAGGTTTCTTAGTGAGCAGGATGGTCTCGTTGGGACGGTCGCTGGGAATAATCTCACCTTCGATGTGGCGTGCAAAGGTTGCCATATACTCGAAGTAGGCGATGGTGGCTCCCACCTCTATCGCTGCCCAGTTACGGGTCTTACCCTGCTCGCGCATGATGATCTCGGTGAACTCCTTCTCGCGTTTCTTGATGCCCTCTGCCATCTTCAGCAGATATCCGGCACGCTCTATGGCGGGAGTCTTGGCCCATGCTTTCTGTGCAGCGCGTGCAGCGTCGAGGGCACGGTTCACGTCTTCTATAGTTCCTTCCGGCTGACGACTGATCACTTCTTCGGTTGAAGGATTCAACACATTAATCCATTGACCGTTCGAGCTCTCGCAGAACTGGCCGTTGATGTACATTTTCAAGTCTTTCATAAGTGTATTGGTTTTAAATTAGTAGATAAAAATTATTTCACGGCAAAATTAAGCTTTTTATTTGAGATTTGGGATTTTGAATTTGAGATTTGTTCTTTACATTATGGTTATTTAACAGTCTGTCAAGAAAAAACATACGACTCCCAACCCTCAACTCTCAACTTTTTTGTACTTTTGCACGGTGATTCAAGAAGAACTGACATTTCGCATCAGAGGCTGTTTGGGACATGTGCCTACAAGGGAACAGGAACAAGCCATAAGTCTGTTTGTTGCCTTCCTGACTGACCATGATTCCCAGACTGCTATGATACTGCGCGGCTCTGCTGGAACGGGAAAGACGACGCTGGCAGCAGCCATTGTCAAAGCGATGCTTGCCTTGAAGCAGAAGATTGTGCTGCTGGCCCCAACAGGACGTGCCGCCAAGGTCTTTTCGCTCTATGCCGGCCAGTCGGCCTATACCATCCATCGGCACATCTATAGGCAGAAGAACGCAGGAGGGCCTCCCCCCGGCCCCCTCCAAAGGGAGGGGGAGAGTCCGTTCAAACTTACAAATAATCTTCATACTGATACCCTGTTCATTGTTGACGAGGCCTCGATGGTGGCTGATCTCCCCCTCTCTTTGGAGGGGGATGGGGGGAGGCTTTTTGGCGGCAGTCTGCTCGACGACCTGGTGCAATATGTCTATGGCGGCAGGAACTGCAGGATGCTCATCATTGGCGACAAGGCCCAGTTGCCACCTGTGGGCGAGGATGAGTCACCAGCCTTGATGGGACCTGTGCTTCGCGGCTATGGTCTTCAGGTTTATGAGACCGATCTTAACGAGGTGTTGCGTCAGAGTCAGGAGTCGGGCATCCTTAAGAACGCGACGATGGTGCGTCAGATGATTACCCACGACGAGATGACCCAACTGCCCCGTCTTCGTCTGAAGGGCTTTGCCGATATCTGTGTGGTTCATGGTAATGAGCTCATAGAGTCGTTGGCCACCAGCTACAGCAGGGTAGGGGTTGACGAGACTATCGTGGTGACCCGTTCCAACAAACGGGCCAATATCTACAATCAAGGCATCCGCAATATGGTGCTTGACCGTGAGGAAGAGCTGTCGCGTGGCGACCAGCTGATGATTGTGAAGAACAACTATGCCCATTCGCTAAAAAAGGAGGATGGTGAGGATACGACGGCATCGTTCCTTGCCAATGGCGACCGCTGTGTGGTGCAGCGGGTGAGGAATAGTCATGAGATGCATGGCTTCCGCTTTGCCGATGTCACCCTGACGTTTCCTGACTATGACAATAGCGAGTTGACTGCCAGGGTGATTCTCGACACGCTGACCAGCGAGGCACCAGCCCTGACGCGTGAGCAGCAGGAGCAGTTGTTCAACAAGGTGATGGAGGATTATGCTGATCTGCCCTTCAAGGCCGACCGTGTGAAAGCCCTGAAATCAGACCAATACTATAATGCCCTGCAGATCAAGTACGGCTATGCCGTCACCTGTCACAAGGCACAGGGTGGCCAGTGGGCTCATGTCTATATCGATCAGGGTTACATGACCGATGATATGCTCACCCCCGACTATATCCACTGGCTCTATACGGCCATGACCCGTGCCACAGAGAAAGTATTCCTGGTCAACTGGCCCGACACGCAAATTGATATGTCATAATTTTTTCGAATGATTGTTTTCTGATATGGATATCGTTAGATTTATCAAAAACTGGACGCTCCCTCTGGCTATGGGAATAGGTGCGCTGGTGTATCTCATCTTCGCTTTTGTGCCCCAGTTAGATGAGGCGGCAACCTTCTTTGCCCCCATCTGCGACACCATCATGCCGCTGTTTATGTTCCTAATCCTGTTCGTGACGTTCTGTAAGGTTGATTTCCGTGCCCTCAGACCTGTAGCGTGGCATTGGTGGGTGTTGCTACTCAATTTTGTGTTTGTGCTGGTCTGCATGGGTCTTGTCCTTGGATTCCACCTGCAGGGCGACAGTCTGATACTCGTTGAGGCCATCCTGATGTGTATCATCTCACCAGGTGCAACAGCTTCGGCTGTCGTGACGCAGAAGTTGGGCGGCTCGTTGGAGGAAACCACCACCCACACCTTCCTCTCGAACTTTGTCACCGTGCTGTTGGTGCCCATCTGTTTTCCGATGCTCGAGAAGGGTATGGATCTGTCGTTCTTGTCAGCATTTTTCGCCATTCTCTACAAGGTGGCCATCGTCCTGCTGCTACCCATGCTGTTGGCCTATATCGTGAAGCACACTCCAGCGCTCCACCGTTTCCATCTGTGGGTCATCTCCGTGAAAGACCTGTCGTATTATCTTTGGGCGGCCTCGCTGCTCATCGTGACGGGTACGACGGTGAAGAACATCGTTCATGCCGAGACGACGGTCACCCTCCTGATGGCTATCGGTCTGCTGGGTCTGGTGCTGTGTGTCGTCCAGTTTGCCGTAGGCAAGTTCATCGGCCATTATTTCAAGCGCGTCATCGAAGCTGGTCAGGCTATGGGTCAGAAGAATACCGCCTTTGCCATCTGGATGGCCTATACGTTCCTCAATCCGCTGTCGTCAGTAGGCCCAGGCTGCTATATTCTGTGGCAGAATATCATCAACTCTTTCGAGATCTGGCAGAAGCGAAAAGCTGACGAGGCGGCTTAAAAAATCATAATTTGCATCATAGATGCACGGATTTGCAGAATATTTACTATCTTTGTACCCGCAAATTTTGAACCAATGGAAGAATATATCGTTTCGGCACGAAAATACAGACCGATGTCGTTTGATACGGTCGTAGGACAGGCAGCCCTGACAACGACATTGAAGAATGCCGTAAAGTCGGGCAAACTGGCCCATGCCTATCTGTTCTGCGGACCTCGTGGTGTGGGAAAGACCACCTGTGCCCGTATCTTTGCCAAAGCCATCAACTGCCAGAACCCTACGGCCGATGGTGAGGCGTGTAATGAGTGCGAGAGCTGTCAGTCGTTCAACGAACAGCGTTCCTTGAACATCTTCGAGCTGGATGCTGCCTCCAACAATTCTGTGGAGCACATCAAGACCCTGATGGAGCAGACGCGCATTCCGCCGCAGATAGGCAAGTACAAGGTCTTCATCATCGACGAGGTGCACATGCTCTCTACGGCCGCCTTCAACGCGTTCCTGAAGACGCTGGAGGAACCCCCTGCACATGTCATTTTCATCCTGGCCACTACGGAGAAGCACAAGATTCTGCCCACCATCCTCAGCCGTTGTCAGATCTATGACTTCGAGCGTATGACGGTGAAGAACACCATCGACCACCTGAAGTCGGTGGCCGACAAGGAGGGCATCCAATATGAAGAGGAGGCGCTGGCTGTCATCGCTGAGAAAGCCGACGGCGGCATGCGTGATGCCCTCAGCATCTTCGACCAGGCGGCTTCGTTCTGCCAGGGAAATATCACCTACCAGAAGGTCATCGAGGACTTGAACGTGCTCGACTCTGAGAACTATTTCCGCATCATCGACCTGTCGCTCGAGAACAAGGTGTCGGAGGTGATGGTGCTGCTCAATACCGTCATCAACAACGGTTTCGACGGTGGACTGCTCGTTCAGGGTCTTGCCAAGCACGTGCGCAATGTGCTGATGGCAAAAGACCCACAGACGTTGCCGCTCCTGGAGGTCAGCGAACAGGCCCGTCAGCGCTATACGGAACAGGCCAAGCGTGCCGATACCCGTTTCCTGTATCAGGCTCTGCGACTGATGAACCAGTGTGACATCAACTACCGCCAGTCGTCCAACAAACGCTTGTTGGTGGAGTTGACCCTCATCGAGATAGCGCAGATCACCCAGCCCGACGAGGGGCAGGCTGGTGGGCGTACGCCCAAAAGATTGAAATCCCTGTTTAAGAAACTGATTCAGCAGTCTCAGTCCAAGCAGTCGGCTCCGCAGGTGGCCGCGGCTGAGGCTTTGAATCGTGCTCAGAAGGCTCAGAGTACACAGAGTGATCAGAATACACAGAGTAATCAGAATACTCGGAATAATCCGAAAATGACCCTCAAGACTTCCCAGCTGGGTCTGAGTTGGAACAGCTTGCGCCAGCAGACGAGGTCGAGAAAGATGCAGATACTGCCTGGTACGCCAGGAGTTGATAATCAGAAGCAGAGCGAGAGCGACCTGTTTACAGTACAGGATCTGGAGCTGCAATGGATGTCGATGTGCAACCGCATGCCCCAGCAATACAGCGGCATTGCTGCCCGTATGAAGAACATGAACCCCACGATTCTGGAGTTCCCTGCTGTCGAGGTCACCGTGCCCAATGAGATTATCAAGAGCGAGATGGATGCCATTCACGCCAAACTGCTGAACACGCTGAAGATGTATCTGCACAATAGTGCGATCACACTGGCGATACGTGTGGCCGAGCAAGGCGAGAAAGAGAAGATACTAACCCGTCGTGAGCAGTTTGAACTACTGACGCACGACAATCCCGCAATAGAAAAACTAAGAGAAGTCTTTGACCTGGAGTTAGCATGAAACTGAAATTCAAGAAAATTAAGACAGAAAAGATCAAGACGGCGTTCAAGAAGGTCGTCAAGATGAAATACAAGAAGTATATCATCACCCTTGCCATAGGCGTTGTCCTGGTAGGATTCCTGGGCGACAACAGCGTGTTGGCCCACAGGCGTTACAAACAGCGTCTGGCTGAGTTGAAAAAAGAGAAGGAACGCTACCTGGCGGACTATCAGCGTACGCAGAAGCAGATCTATCTCTACCAGACGGACGTGCGTGAGGTGGAGCGAATAGGTCGTGAGCGCCATTATATGAAACTGCCCGATGAGGATATCTTCGTGTTGAGCGACGATACCGTCACCACTATTGTTGAGCCAGGCCATGAAACAGTTGAATAAGTGGCAGACAATGGTTCTGGCCGTTGGTGCCCTGCTGATGGTGGTGGGTGCCGCTACGGCTATGTTCTTGAAGGGTGTGGCTCCTTGGCTGTTCAGCGTGGGAGCCGTCTGTTTTGTCAGTATGCAGATGCTGCAGAGCTATGAAGGCAGCAATTTCACCATCCGCCGTCTCAAGCGTATCATGACCATCAGCGACCTCTTGTTGCTGTTTACTGGCGTTTTCATGTTTATTGACCACGACAATCCGATGGGCTTCGACCAGATAACCTATGTGTCGTACATCAAAGGCAACTGGGTGGTGCTTCTTCTGATAGCTGCCGTCTTGCAGCTCTACACTACCTTCAGGCTTGGTTCGGAATTGGAGAAAGAGAAAAAAGCATAACGATGAAGATACTTATAAAAGGTGGACTCATAGTCAACGAGGGTCGTGTGTTCAAAGGCTCGTTGCTTGTTGACGGAGAAAGAATAGAGGCTGTATATGCAGGTGAGAACGGTCCTGAGGTCTCTGCCGACCAGACGATCGATGCCTCTGGGTGCTACGTGCTGCCAGGCGTCATCGACGAACATGTGCATTTCCGTGAGCCAGGTCTGACGGACAAGGCCACCATCGACAGCGAGAGCTGTGCGGCAGCGGCAGGTGGTGTGACCACCTATTTCGATATGCCCAACACGGTGCCTCAGACGACGACCCTCGAGGCCCTTGAGGAGAAGTTCCGCATCGCCTCGAAGACCAGTCATGTGAACTATTCGTTCTTCTTTGGCGCCACCAACGATAACGCTCATCTCTTTAGTCGTCTTGATGTTCATCGTATTCCAGGCATCAAGCTGTTCATGGGCTCGTCAACGGGCAATATGCTGGTTGACAAGGACCAGGCCCTCGACACCATCTTCAAGACGGCGAAGTTGCCCATCATGGCCCATTGTGAGGATACGGATATCATCAACCGCAATATGCAGATGGCCAAGGAGGGTAGCGATGATCCTGACGTGAGCCTGCACCCGTTCATTCGTAGTGAGGAGGCTTGTATGGCATCCACTCAGAAGGCCGTCAGTCTGGCCAAGAAGCATCAGGCACGCCTGCATGTGGCCCATCTCTCTACGGCCGAGGAACTGGAGCTGTTTGCCCCTTGTTCCGTGGGCAGCGACACCGTCGCAGCAAAAATCACCGCTGAGGTCACAGTGGGCCATCTGTTCTTCTCTTCATCAGACTATGCCCGTCTGGGTGCGCGCATCAAGGTGAACCCAGCCATCAAGAGTCCTGTAGATCAGTTCATGCTGCGCCAGTCGCTGAACGACGGACGCATTGCCACCATTGCCACAGACCATGCTCCCCATCTGCTCAGTCAGAAACAGGGTGGCTGCGTGAAGGCTGCCAGCGGTATGCCGACGATTCAGTTCTCGCTGGTGACGATGCTCGAGCTGGTGGATGCCGGCGTGCTGAAGATGGAACGACTGGTGGAGCTGATGGCGCACAATCCTGCTCGTCTCTTCGAGGTGCGCGAGCGTGGCTTCCTGAGTCAGGGCTATAAGGCCGACATCGTCATCGTGCGTCGTGATGAGCCTTGGACGGTGACATCCGAGACGGTGTTGAGCAAGTGTGGGTGGAGTCCGTTGGAGGGTCATACGTTCCGTTGGCACGTGGAGAAGACGCTCTGCAACGGTCATCTGGTATATGACCAGGGTTGGGTGAATCGTCAGTATATTGGTCAGCCTGTTGAGTTCAGATGATATTCCATTACGACATAGTCGAGCTGCAGCCCTACATCAACTGGGTGTATTTCTATCACGCCTGGCAGGTGCGTCAGCCTGAGGAGCAACAGCGCATGCGGACAGAGGCAGAAGCCTTCCTCAAGGAGCATGCCGCTCGTTATCAGACACATGCCGTCTTTCTCCTTTCAGACGCCAGGAGTGATGGCGACGACATCGTTCTGGATGGTGGCGCACGACTGCCGATGTTGCGCCAGCAGCAGGTGGGCAGCGACCATCTGTGTATGGCCGACTTCATATCGCCCGTTGTCTCCAAGATAGGTCTCTTTGCCACCAGCGTTGACAAGGGTATGGAGACCGACTTCGACGGCGACCCCTATCAGAAGATGATGGCCCAGCTGTTGGCTGACCGTCTGGCAGAGGCTACGGCCGAGCGTCTCCACGAACGTGTGAGGAAAGAGCTGTGGGGCTATGCCCAGGACGAGCATCTGTTGATGGACGACATGCTGCAGGAACGCTTTCAGGGCATCCGTCCGGCTGTTGGCTATCCCTCGTTGCCTGATGCCAGCATCAATTTCATTCTCAACGACTTGCTGCACATGCAGGATATCGGCATTACGCTCACGGAGAGTGGTGCCATGCGTCCTCATGCCAGCGTCTCGGGACTCATGATCTCGCATCCTGAGGCCCGCTATTTCTCTGTAGGAAAGATTGGCGACGACCAGTTGTGCGACTATGCCTGCCGACGGGGTCTTGCCGTTGACCATATCCGAAAATTCTTAGCTGCCAACCTATGATACTGAAAGTGATATTCCCCATCGTCCTGGTCCTCCTGTTGACCGTTTTCTACTTCGACCGCACCTACTGGCGCAACGGACGCTTCTGGAAACGGGCCGTGGGTTGGACGTTGGCTATCTTCTCCCTCTATGCCACCATCTTCATGGCAGCCAGGCGCGACTATTTTCCTGACGATTTCACGCTGCTGTTCCGCTATATGGACCTGCTTTTCGTGCTCATCGTTCCTGCCTCGCTCTTTGCCCTCTGCTCGTTCATAGGACGCAGGCTTAAACGTCAGCGGCAAGGTGAATGGACGGGTCTGGGACTGGCGCTGGTTGTGGCTCTTTTCTATCTCTACGGCATGTATGTGGGCTCCAGGAAGATGGAGGTGACGCAGGTAAGCTTCGCCCATAAGGATGTGCCCAAGGCCTTCGACGGCTACAAGATTGTGCAGCTGAGCGATGTGCATGTGGGTTCGCTCAATGGCAGCCGACAGGAACTGCTGCGCGAGTGTGTGGAGCGTATTAACAACGAGCATGCTGATCTGGTGGTGTTCACGGGCGACCTGCAGAACAAGCGGGCTGACGAGATTGAGCCCCACAGACAGCTGCTGAGCAGTATCAAGGCAAAGGACGGTGTGGTGGCTGTTCTGGGCAATCACGACTATGCGGAGTATATGAGCGGCACCAAGGCCGAGAAAGACTCGTGCGTGCAGTTGACCGTCCGTGCCATCGAGCAACTGGGGTGGACCTTGCTGCGCAACGAGCATCTGGTCATCTGTCGCGGCAACGACTCTATCGTGGTGGCAGGCATGGAGAACGACGGCGAGGGACGCTTCCCGCAGCTGGGCGATATCAAGAAGACGCTCGAGGGAGTGGGCGAGGGGGCTTTCATCCTCATGCTGGAACACGATCCCACGTCGTGGCACAGGAAGATTGTGCCTTATAGTCATGCTCAGCTGACGCTCAGCGGACACACGCATGGCGGACAGCTCTCGCTCTTCGGATGGTCGCCAGTCAGTTTTGTCTATTCAGAATACGATGGTATGTATCATAACGGTCGTCACTCGCTCTACGTATCCAAAGGACTGGGCGGCGTCCTTCCCTTCCGTCTGGGGGCAACAGGCGAGATCGTAGTTGTCACCCTCAACTCTAAACCCTAAACTCTCAACCCTCAACTCAATGAAATACCTCTATCGCGCTTATCAACTCTGTATTGCCCTGCCGCTGGTTGTGGTTGTTACCATTATTATCGCCACGTCGATTGTCATCGGCTGCTCACTGGGCTTCGGCCATTTCTGGGGCTACTATCCTGGTCGCTGGTGGGCCCGTGTCATCCTGTGGCTGCTGCTCATTCCCGTGAAGATTGAAGGGCGCCAGCATCTGGAGAAGGGTCAGTCGTATGTCTTCGTGGCCAACCACCAGGGAGCCTTCGACATCTTCCTCATCTACGGCTATCTGGGGCGCAGCTTCCGCTGGATGATGAAGTACCAGCTGAGGAGTATCCCCTTTGTGGGATGGGCTTGTGAGAAGTCGCACCAGATCTTCGTTGACAAGCGCGGTCCCAAGAAGATTCAGGCCACCTACGACGCTGCCCGTCAGACGCTGCAGGGTGGTACCAGCGTCACCGTGTTTCCTGAGGGCTCGCGCACGTTCACGGGTCACATGGGGGTCTTCAAGAAAGGTGCCTTTGCCCTGGCCGACGAGCTGCAGCTGCCTGTGGTGCCCCTCACCATCAACGGCTCGTTCGATATCCTTCCTCGCCAGAAAGGAGTGGCCTTCGTCAACTGGCACCGTCTGTCGCTCACCTTCCATCAGCCCATCTATCCTGTGGGGCAGGGACCAGAGAATGTGGAGGCTGTCAAGAACCAGGCTTACGACAGCGTGATGTCGGCGCTTGCTCCTGAGTACCAGGGCTTCGTGGAGAACCCTGACCAGTAAGACCGTCGCGGTCGCCGTTGCATCTTCATGGCATTAGATCTATATCCAATGCAAAGGTACAACTTTTTTCCTGCCCCAGCAAATTCCCGAACCGTTCATTTTGAATTTATTCTTGCACATTTGCCCTTTTTTTGTGCAATATATTAAATACATCTCGTTCTCTCGTACGCTCGTCAGTTGAGCGTTTGTGTCATTCACCCCAAGTCTCTGCATCATTCCCTCTGAGTGTCTGCATCATTCGCTCAACTGAACTGACGAACTGACAACTGACAAATGCGATCATTGAAAGTTGCCAGTCGAGGTGAGAAAGAGAAGAGAGAAGCTTACAATTTATAAGTATATTATTTCTATTATATATTATTATATATATATATATAATAATATATAATAGGCGTATGCACCACACCTCTAACCCCCAAAATTGCAAAAACACAAATGTCAGTTGTCAGTTGTCAGTTCACTGTGTCTTTCCTATTGTATCTTCGGATACTTGCGGAACCAGCCGTCCCAGCGTAGGCGCATGACGCCGAAGAAAGCCTCTGAGAAGATGCCACCCGACATCTTTGACGTGCCCTCACGACGGTTGACAAAGATGACAGGCACCTCCTTGATCTTGAAGCCGATCTTATAGGCCGTGAACTTCATCTCAATCTGGAAGGCATAGCCCTTGAAGCGAATCTTGTCGAGCTCGATGGTCTGGAGCACACGACGACGGTAGCACTTGAAGCCGGCAGTGGTGTCGTGGATCTTGAAGCCCGTGACGAAACGCACGTATTTAGAGGCGAAATAGCTCATCAGCACACGACCCATGGGCCAGTTGACCACATTCACACCGCTGACGTAGCGCGAGCCGATGGCCACGTCATTACCCTCGTCGGCACAGGCGCTGTACAGGCGCGGCAGGTCGTTGGGATCGTGGCTGAAGTCGGCATCCATCTCGAAAATATAGTCGTATTGATGCTCCAAGGCCCACTTGAAACCAGTGATATAGGCCGTTCCCAGTCCCAGCTTTCCGCTACGCTCAAGAATGAACAGGCGGTCGCTGAACTCCTTCTCCATCAGACCCTTAACAATGTTGGCAGTACCGTCGGGCGACCCATCGTCGATGACTAAGATGTGGAAACACTTCTCCAAGCCGAAGACGGCACGGATGATTTTCTCGATGTTCTCCTTCTCATTATAGGTAGGAATGATGACGATGCAGTCGCTCTGGTTCATGATGATTTGTTGTTTTGGTGATACAAAGGTAGTCATTTTTTTCTAACTAACTACGTAAGAACGATTTTTTTAGCACTTTTTATGCCCTAACAGTGTTAAATATGGTTTAAAAATGGCAGTTAATGGGGTGGGATAGCTGTTTTTTTCGTACCTTTGCACCCAGAAAAGCGACAAAAAGCGTGAAAATAAAACAAGTGCTGGAGGCCCTTGAACGATTCGCGCCCCTGCCGCTGCAAGAGAGCTGGGACAATGCTGGCTTGCAGATTGGATTGACAGAGGCGGAGGTTTCAGGGGCATTATTGTGTCTGGACGTGACCGAAAAGGTGGTCGATGAGGCCATCCGCAAGGGTTGCAACGTGGTGGTGAGTCATCATCCGCTGCTGTTTCGTGGCCTCAAGCAAGTGAGCGACTATAACGATGTGCAGCGAACGGTGAGGAAGGCCATCAGGAACGACGTGTGCGTCATCTCGATGCATACCAACCTGGACAATGCGCAGGATGGTGTGAACTGGAAGATAGCCGAGAAACTGGAACTGCAGAATGTTGAGTTTTTTGCCACTAAAAAGGTGGGCGAACTGACAGGCGGCAGTGGGGTAGTGGGGTGCTTGAAAAAGCCCCTGTCGTCCGAGGCTTTCATCGCCAAGGTGAAGCAGACGTTCAAGGCTGGTTGCGTCATGTGCAACGAGCTGTTGCAGCGTCCTGTGAGCAAGGTGGCTGTCTGTGGTGGCGCTGGTGACTTCCTCTTGGACGATGCCATCGCCCTGGGCGCCGATGCTTTCATCACGGGCGAGATGCACTACCATCAGTACTTTGGTCACGAACAGGAGGTGCAGATATGCGTCATCGGCCACTATGAGAGCGAACAGTTCACGTCGGAGATCTTCCGCGACATCATTCAGAAAGAATGTCCAGGCGTGCGTGTCGAGATAGCCGAGACCAACACGAATCCGATTCTTTATTTTTAAAGAGGTCGTGATGTCGTGATAACGTGATAACGTAATAACGAAATAACGAATTGTAAAATAAATTTTAATTAGAATTATGGCAAAGAAAGATCCTACAGACCTCTCAGTAGAGGAGAAGCTGAAAACCTTGTTCCAGCTTCAGACGGCCCTCTCGTCCATCGACGAGAAGAAGGCCCTGCGTGGTGAGCTGCCCCTTGAGGTGGAAGACCTGGAGGCAGAGATTGAAGGTCTCTCTACACGTGTGGAACGTATTGAGAGCGAGATTAACGAGTATGAGCGCGCCATCACCCAGAAGAAGGGCGAGATCGTGGATGCTCAGACCAGCGTAGAGCGCTATAAGGCTCAGCTCAACGAGGTGCGCAACAACCGTGAGTACGACACCCTGTCGAAGGAAATCGAGTTTCAGACGCTCGAAATTGAGCTCTGCAACAAGAAAATCGATGAGGCACAGAGACGTATTGCCGAGAAGAAAGTGGAGCTGGAGCAGAACCAGGAGGTGCTGAAAGAAAAGAATGCCGACCTGGAGGTGAAGAAGAACGAGCTCGACGAGATCATGGACGAGACACGTGTCGAGGAGGAGAAACTCCGTGAGAAGGCCCACGAGCTGGAGGCCAAGATCGAGCCCCGTCTGCTCATGTCGTTCAAGCGCATCCGCAAGAACGCACGCAACGGTCTGGGTATCGTCTATGTGCAGCGTGATGCCTGTGGCGGTTGCTTCAACAAGATCCCACCCCAGCGTCAGCTCGACGTGAAGATGCACAAGAAGATCATCGTCTGCGAGTATTGCGGTCGTATTCTCATCGACCCCGAACTGGCTGGCGTCAAGATTGAAAAGCCCGCTACAGAGGAAAAGAAGCGCGGCCGTCGCACTTCTACTGCCCGCAAGAGCGCCTCGTCAAAGAAGACTACCGACGCCAACGACATGGATTAATAGCCTATAAATCCTCATACAGGGGGATATTCTCTAAGAAGGAATATCCCCCTTTTTCATAGTCCATGCGACAACAATAGTGATGGTGTCCATTTGACACTATTAGATAATCCACGTGCAACAGCCTGTTATACGTGCTTATCTGGTCGAATACATGCTGTGTTATTTCAACTTCTGGAGCCTTGTATTCGATGATCATCAGCGGTTGCAGGTCATTATTATATAATAAGGTGTCGCAACGCAGACGCTTGTCGCCAGCACGCAACTCCTTCTCGTTGGCCAGCAAACCCTTGGGATAGCCGCAATGCGCCACCAGATAATGAACGAAGTGCTGGCGCACCCACTCCTCGGGCGTCAGAGCCACGTATTTACGACGCAGAAAATCGAAAATCTGACGTTTTCCGTCCTTTTCGCGCAATTTTATGTCGTATGGAGGTAGGTTTATTCGATTCATTTTTGTAATTTTGCAGCAAAATTACTATATTTTTTTCGAAAACATCATGGCCGAGACCAAAAATGTGACTTTCGACAGCATTATGAAGGACCTGCAGGCAGGGAAATATGCCCCTGTCTATTACCTCATGGGCGACGAGTCCTACTACATCGACAAGATTGCCGACTACATCGCAGAGCACGCGCTGGCCCCTGAGGAGCGCGATTTCAACCAGACAATCATGTTTGGAAGCGATGTCAACGCCTCACAGATTGCCGATGCCGCACGCCGCTATCCGATGATGGCCGAACGACAGGTGGTCATCGTGAAAGAGGCCCAGAACATTAAGAATACAGAGGCTCTGGAGAAGTACATGAAGCAGCCCCTGCAGAGCACCGTCCTGGTCATTTGCCATAAAAACGGTAAGATTGACGGCAGAAAACGCGAGTATGTGAAGGCTGTACAGCAGGCCGGAATACTCTTTGAGAGCGTGAAAATGCGTGAAAAAGACCTCCCTGCCTTTATAGAAAGCTATCTGAAACAGCGGCATGTGGCCATTGACGCCAAGTCCACCCAGCTCATTGCCGATGCTATAGGCGCCGATTTGGGCCGTCTGACGAGCGAATTGGACAAGGTGCTGCTCAGTTTGCCTGAGAATAACAGGAAAATTACGCCCCAGGTGGTGGAGGACCAGATAGGGGTGAGCAAGGACTTCAACAGTTTCGAGCTGAGAGACGCCATCGTAAGCAGAAATATTTACAAAGTGAACCAAATTATCAATTATTTTGACAAAAATCCAAAGGCGGGTAGTATCTACTCGTTCCTCCCAATGCTCTTCAATTACTTCCAGAATCTGATGCTGGCACATTATTGTCCACAAAAACAGAGTCAGGAGGCTGTAGCACAGTGGTTGGAACTGAGATCGCCATGGGCTGCGAAAGACTACATGACAGGCATGAGAAATTACACGCCGCTGAAAGTGATGCAGATAATTTCACAACTACGCGAAATTGATGCCAAAAGTAAGGGTCTGGACAACCCCAACACCCCTCCAGGGGAGCTGATGAAGGAACTGATTTTTTACATTTTGCACTAAAATCACCCCTTTTTTCATCTAGAACGAGCATCCGGCCAGGATGCTTTTTTGATGCCTACTCTCACTAAAATCAGGAGGTTAGCTGCAAATAACTACCCTCATAATTCGCAAATTTTCAGCTTTCTTGACGCTCGTACGTAATTTTTCAAGCACGACGATTTTGGGCAAATTTGGTACCTCGAAATTCAGAATTAAGATTTTTTATGCTTTACAATCGCAAACTTCGAAATTACAAATCTTAATAGGGGTTCAATCTTTTTATATTTGAATTAGTAAATTGTAAAGAGCAGTGACGTGTTTAAAAATTCAAAGAATCGTATTAGCAAATTTGAATTCCAAAATTAAAGTATTTAAATCTATAGATATACATAATACCAATATATCAATAAGTAATTGAAAAACAAGCTGTTATATTACAAATGCGATAAAACTAATCAATTATTCATTAAGGATGTTCAAAGCCAAAATAATCAAAAATGCCGAAGTACAAGCGGTTTCGGGAATTATTTAATGTTTCAAACTGTCTCGTCTTTACACTTTAAAGACTGTTTTAAATTATTGTAAACAATAGAAAACCAATAGTTTATGGCTTTACATTATAGTGAATGTTTTGGCTGTTTTAAGGTAACAATTCATGTTTTCGTATTCAAATCTATCTTTTTACGTTTTTGTGTGTATGAATTTACAAATCGCGAATTAATATTTTTAATTTCTAAATCACAAATTTTTCTTTAATTTTCTTGTGGGTTTCAAGAAAATGCTTTACCTTTGTAAAATCAAACAAAAACGCCCCAAAAGGCCCTATTTTGACCCAAAATGTTATGAAGGATAGAATTAAACAGATCATGGAGGCCCAACACATGTCCCAACAAGTGTTCGCCGATTTCATTGGTACGACCCCTGCCACCCTGAGTGGTATTTTCAATGATCGCACCCGCCCCACCATCAACATCGTTGAATCCATCAAAAAGAAAATTCCTGACATCAATACTGACTGGCTTCTTTTTGGTCATGGAAGCATGTACAAGGTTGCTGATGATGACGCGGAGGCTGTGATGGTCAATTCTGATGACTCACAAAATTTTCATGAGTCGATGTTCGATTTTCCCTCTACCCCTTCAGGCATAAAGAATAATGTTCACGCGGGCGCGATGAGCAATGGTGTACGTTCTACACGTCAGGATTTGATGCGTGAGGATTTGAAAAACTTTGACAAACCCATGCGTAGGGTCACAGAAATACGTGTTTATTACGATGATCAGACCTGGGAGAGCTTCATACCTTCCAAAAAGTAGTCCTTCAAAATAAATTTTGAAAAGCCTTGCAAATAGTGTTTTTTTTCGTACCTTTGTGCCCACATTTATTGAGCTCATAGATGAAAAAATACGTATTGAACCTCTCTGTCAAGGCTATAGAGCGTCTGAATGGTCGTTATGTTTTGCTACGACTGACAGACGACAAGCCTCTGCCGTTGATGAAAGGCGGACAGTTTGTAGAGGTGAGAATAGACCATTCTCCCTCTACTTTCCTGAGGCGTCCTATATCCGTTAATTTCGTTGACAGGACAGCCAACGAGCTGTGGCTGCTGGTCGCTTGTGTAGGCGACGGCACACGCAGTCTGGCAACGCTGCACGAGGGTGACACGCTGAACTGCGTGCTGCCTTTGGGTAATGGTTTTACCTTCCCCAGCGATAAAACCGCTGGGCACACGGTGCTGCTTGTCGGCGGCGGCGTAGGTGTAGCCCCCTTGCTCTATCAGGGGGCGTTGCTGAAGGAAAAGGGCATTGTGCCGACGTTCCTGTTGGGTGCCCGTTCGAAGAACGATCTGCTGATGCTCAGCGCATTTGAGAAATATGGCCGTGTGTTGGTGACTACTGAAGACGGATCGCTGGGTGAGAAAGGGTTTGTGACCAACCACAGCGTGTGGGAACACGAGCATTTCAGTATGATTCAATGCTGTGGTCCCCTGCCGATGATGAAGGCTGTAGCACGTTGTGCAAAGGCGAAAGACATCGACTGCGAGGTGTCGCTTGAGAACCTGATGGCCTGCGGTCTGGGCGCCTGTCTGTGCTGTGTGGAGAAAGTATTGAGTGATGAAACCACTCAACACGCTACCAATGTGTGTGTGTGCAAGGAAGGTCCGGTGTTTAATATCAAGAGACTGCTATGGCAAGATTAGACGTACAGATAGGTGACTTGAGACTGAAAAACCCCGTGATGACGGCTTCAGGAACGTTTGGCTATGGTCTGGAGTTCCAGGACTTCGTTCCACTGGAAGAGTTGGGTGGTATCATCGTGAAAGGCACCACCCTGAAACCGCGTGAGGGCAATGACTATCCGCGTATGGCAGAGACCCCGATGGGCATGCTGAACTGCGTGGGTCTGCAGAACAAGGGCGTCGATTACTTCTGTGAGCATATCTACCCGCAGCTGTTGCCTACGGGAGGTACGTTCATCGTTAACGTCAGCGGTTCGTCGCCAGAGGACTATGCCGAGTGTGCTGCCCGTGTGGATGCGCTGGAGAAGATTCCTGCCATCGAACTGAATATCTCGTGTCCTAACGTGAAAGACGGCGGTATGGCCTTCGGCGTGACCTGCAAGGGCGCAGAGAGTGTGGTGCGTGCCGTCCGCGCACGTTATCATAAGACGCTGATAGTCAAGCTGTCGCCCAACGTGACCGATATCGCTGAGATTGCCCGTGCAGTAGAGGCTGCAGGAGCCGACTCGGTGTCGCTCATCAACACGCTGATGGGAATGGCTGTCGATATAGAGAAACGCTGTAAGACGCTCAGCATAGGCACTGGCGGACTGAGTGGTCCCTGCGTAAAACCGGTGGCTCTCCGCATGGTGTACCAAGTGGCTCGGGCGGTAAAGATTCCCGTTGTCGGACTGGGAGGTATCATGACGGCAGAGGATGCCATCGAGTTCTTGATGTGTGGTGCCACTGCCATTGAGATAGGAACCGCTAACTTCATTGATCCGGCTGTCACCATCAAGGTGCGCGACGGCATCAACGACTGGCTTGACCGCCACGGCGTGAAAGATGTAAAAGAAATTATCGGTGTAATCAAATAACTAAAACAAATAAAATGAAAACTCTAACTAAACTACTATTCGGACTGATGATGCTGCTTAGCAGCGTGTCAGTGAGCGCTCAGCAACTGGCATTCCCAGGTGCACAGGGCTTTGGACGGTATGCAACGGGTGGCCGTGGCGGTACCATCTATCATGTGACTAATCTGAATGACGATGGCGCAGGTTCACTGCGCGATGCCGTCAGTCAACCTAACCGCATCATCGTGTTTGACGTCTGTGGTGTCATCAAACTGAAGTCGGGATTGGTGTTCTCAGGAAACTCTACTATTCTGGGACAGACAGCTCCTGGTGATGGTATCCAGGTGTATGGCGATCGAGTATCGTTCTCGGGTGCAAACAACCTAATTGTGCGCCACATGCGTTTCCGCATGGGTAAGGGTGGTACCAGTGGCAAGGATGCTGCCGGTGTAGCTAATGGCCGCAACATGATCTTCGACCATCTCTCAGTACTGTGGGGACGCGATGAGTGCTTCTCTATCAGTTGGGATAACAAAGGTACCGAACCTGCCGACATCACCATCCAGAACTCTATCATCGGTCAAGGACTGCAGACCCACTCTTGTGGCGGTTTGATTCAGACCTCAGGTGGTGTGACGCTCTATCGTAACCTTTATATCGAGAATAAGACCCGTAATCCGAAGGTGAAAGGTCTGAACCAGTTTGTCAACAATGTGGTGTACAACTGGGGCGGTGGCGGTTGCTACCTCATGGGACGTGAAAGTTCTGGAGATTCATGGGCCGACATTGAGAATAACTATTTCATAAGAGGTCCATGGGGCAGTGGCAGTCCATTGTCAGAAGGTAACGAAAACTTCCAGTTCTATGGCGCAGGCAACTACTATGACAGCAATAAGGACGGTGTGTTAGACGGTAATCCTATCACAGACAGTGAATATACGGCTTCAGGCGGTTTGGTACGTGCTTCCTTGGCTGAGATCACCAACCTGCCAAAAGCCTTCCCAGAGATTTCTGATAAGATGACAGCTGAACAGGCACTCCGCTGGATTATCGACAGCGTGGGTCCCAGCCTGCCATCACGTGATGAGGTCGACAAGTATCTGATCGATGAACTCACCTCCTTCGGCACAGGCGGTTCTACCGACGGTATCTCAGATGAGACCACGTTGCCACATAAGGGTACTGGTACGCTCTTCACAGGCAATAAGCCTCAGGATACCGATGGCGACGGCATCCCCGATGCCTGGGAAACAGCCAACGGACTGAACCCCAATAATGCTTCTGACGCAGCCGCTATCGCAACTAATGGCTATGCCAACATCGAGAACTATGTCAACTCCATTGACAAGGCCTATCCCTATGTGAAGAACCCTACTAATCTGACGGTGACCGACCAGCAGAAAACGTCTGTCTTGCTTTCATGGACAGACAATGCTGACAACGAACTCGGCTATATCGTGGAAATCTCTACTGATAATAAGACCTTTACCGAGAAAGCACGTCTGGCGGCTAATACCACATCGTATGTGGCAGAAGGTCTGACGCCTGAGACAGTTTATTATGTTCGCGTGGCTGCTTATGGCGAGGATAATCTTCTTTCGCCCTATGTTACCGTTCAAACTGAGACCATCGGTGATGCACAGAAACCCCAACTGTCCGTCAACCCTTCACCAAAAGATGGTGAAGAGATAGGTGTGGCTTCGGGTAATGTCACCTTCACATGGGATAACCCGACGAAAGACTACTATGGCACAGTGACCTACACCATCAGGATGGGAGAGAAAGCCGACAGTCTGATACGTCTAGGTAGTACAACAGCAAAGAGCTATGAATGTAACAAGGAACTTGAGGCTGGCAAGACCTATTATTGGCGTGTGGATGCTAAAAACAACACTGGTACCACAAACGGTACGGTGTGGTCGTTCAAGGTTGTTGAGGGAGGTACACTCTTCTATACAGACTTCAATACCACACCCGCAGCCTTCCATGACAAATTCCCAGGGACAAGCAATACCAATATCATCAACGGCAATACCAAGACTACGGTTGCCGGCATGACCTTTGGCGCTAATGGCAGCAGCAGTGCACGTATCGTTTCGTTTAGCGACAGCGGTCTGCTAGGTGACTATTCTGCTGATGATGCCGGTGCCACCGCCCGTTGCGTAGAGTTCACCAGCGGTAGCGGATATATCGCTATGCCTGAGGTAGAAGGACCTGCCACGATTACTATTTGGACAGGTAACTCAGATACTAATTCAAAGACTTTCAATCTGAAGACCACTGTTAATGGCACTGAGACCACGGCAACGTCGTTCACCTTGGCCAATACCAAGAAGAACTTCAAGCACACCTATACCTATACAGGTAATGACAAAGTCATCTTTACTATTGATGGCAATGGTAAGAAATTCCGTGTTCACGATGTGTTGATTGAGAAGTATATCCCCGTAGATGTCAATGCGCCTATTGAAGTAAAGAGCTTCCCCGAGTCAGAGAAGATTTCCTATATGGATGGTACGATGACCTTTCGTTTCAATCAGGATATCAAGTACAAGGGCGGCGCTACCATCAATGGCGATGCCTTTGAGCGTCTGACCAGTGTCAGTGCTTCGGGTGCTGTACTGACCGTCAACTATGAAGCACTTGATGCCAATACCGAATATGTCATTACCCTTCCTGCAGGGGCTTTAACAGACTTCTCTGGTAACAAGACTAACGAGAGCGCTATTGAATTTGAATTCAATACGTGTGATTTCGGTGCCCTCGATGCTATCAGCGACACACATAAGGGTAGGGCAACCACGCTGCCTATCAATTTCAAGCCCTTCGATACCGTAGGTCTGCTGCCACGTGAGAATGGTACTACACAGGAAGGTGTCAACGAGCATCCCCATTGGGTGCAGGTCAGCGGTGATAAGACTGCCGAGAAAGCTGTCTTCACATCCACATCCGACAAGATCATGACTTTCTTCCAGACAGCATCTCCTGCTATGCGTGTCAAGGCCGATTTCAGCGGTAGTGGCAGCGTGGAATTCAAACTTCAGGAGACACGTAATGCTGATGTGACACCAGGATGGCGTACTATCCGTGTGTTGCGTGCAGAGGATTTCCCCTTCGATGGTGTCGTGTATCTCAATAGTGAGTCACGCTTCATCAAACTGATTGCTACAAAGTTGTCGGGAAGTGTTACCGTGAGCGAGTTCCGTGTGGCAGATGCTGAGGGTAACGGACTGGGCGAGGGCTTCGACATCAACTCGTCCATTGGCATCGTAGATGCCGGTGATGCCTTGCGTGCAGAGTACTACACACTCTCAGGCAAACGGGTGGCAACACCTGGCAAGGGTGTCTACGTGATGCGAGTCTATTCTGCCGATGGCAAGGTGACATCGAAAAAGGTGCTGCGCTAAGCTGTACGATATGATATGAATCTAAAAGAAGGCTGCCAAACGGTAGCCTTCTTTATTTTAACCGTATATAAAAGAAGGCTGCCAACTGGCAGCCCTCAACCAACACAAAAACTAAACTAGACTTAACTAAAGCTTATCTGGACTTTCACAAGCCCCCGATAGCGCTTGCAAAGATAAGCATTATTTCCGATATTGCAAAATATTTGTTCAAAAAATTAGGCGGGAACCTGTATATTTTTTAAATTTTAATAGTTTTTGCCATCAAATAGTGGTCCAACAGCACCATTGCAGCCATCGCTTCTACCACAGGAACGGCACGAGGCAACACACAGGGATCGTGGCGTCCGTGAGCCGTAAAGGTGGTGGAGTTGCCTTCCAGATCTACTGTCTGCTGTTCTCTGAGCAGGGTGGCCACTGGTTTGAAGGCCACGCGGAAATAAATATCCTGTCCATTACTGATACCCCCTTGTATGCCGCCGCTGTTGTTGGTGGCAGTGGTCACGGTGGAACCGTGACCCACAGTGAAGATATCGTTCTGCTGGGAGCCGCGCAGGGCGATGCTCTCGAAGCCCAGACCATAGTCGAAGCCCTTGACGGCGTTGATGCTGAGCATTGCCTGTCCCAGTTCTGCATGCAGTTTACCAAATTCTGGCTCTCCCAGTCCAACAGGACAACCCTTGATGACACACGATACGATGCCGCCGATGGTGTCGCCGTCGGCTTTCACCTCCTGTATCAGCGCCTCCATCTCCTTGGCTTTCTCAGGATCAGGACAGCGCACGGCGTTGCTCTCTGTGAGCGACAGGTCGTAGTGGCGATAGTCGCCTTCCAGCGCGATGGTGCCTACCTGCGAGGTATAGGCCTGAATGCTGATGCCCACCTGACGGAGTGCCAGTTTTGCCAGAGCGCCTGCAACCACCCGACTCAGCGTGATACGGGCCGACGAACGGCCGCCGCCACGATGGTCGCGCGTACCATATTTATTATAGTACGTGAAATCGGCATGTGAGGGGCGGAACAGCGTACGCAGCTGTTCGTAGTCCTGCGAGTGCTGGTTCTGGTTGCGTACGATGAAGCCGATAGGGGTACCTGTGGTCTTGCCTTCAAACACGCCGCTGAGCAGTTCCACCTGGTCAGGCTCCTGTCGCGAGGTGGTGATAGCGCTTTGTCCAGGACGACGACGGTTCAGTTCGTTCTGGATGAACTCGATGTCAACCTCGATGCCTGCAGGCATACCGTCAATGACGCCACCTACGGCTGGTCCGTGACTCTCGCCGAAGGTTGTCAATGTAAACAGATGTCCTATTGTATTTCGCATAGTGGTGGGCTTATGGGTCTTATGGGACTTATAGGTCTTATGAGTCCAATGGGACTTATGGGTCTTATGGGGCTAGGGCTAATGGGAGAATTAGTGACATCCGCCACAGCCGCCTCCGCAGCCGCCGTCGCCACAATCGTCGCAGTTGCAGTCGCCGCCACAGCCGCAGCTCATGTGATGCAGCATCTGCTGCAGCTCCTCGGGCGTAGCTTCGCGGTTTTCCAGCACCTGTCCCACAAACTGCAGAGACAGACCTGCCAGCGGGTGGTTGGTATCTACTACAACGCTGTCGGCCTTCACCTCTGTCACACGGGCCATGAAGCGTTTCTCTTCGCTATCCATCAGGGTGATGACGGCACCAGGGTAGATGTTTTTCTCGTCAAAGCGGCCATCAATCATGAACATATCGCGCTTCAGCGTGTGTACGCCTTCATCGAAGTACTCGCCAAAAGCTTCGGCTGGTGTCAGCGTGAAATCAAACTTTTCGCCTTGCTGCAGGGCGGCAATCTTCTGTTCGAAGGCATCGAGCGAGAAACCGTAGCCACTGATGAACTGGAAGGGACGTCCTGTTTGGGTCTGTTCTTCTAACTGCTTCTGTCCGTTGTCGTCGATAGAGTAGAGCTGATAGCTTACTGAAAGGAATTTGTTTTGTAACTTTTCCATGAGTTTTGTCTTGTTTTTGTTATTCTGCTTGCAAAATTACGAATAATTTCTGTATTTCGCCCTGAAATTTGCTATTATGTTTGATTTTAGTCAATAAAAGGCGCTGTTTTCGCACACAGTCGATAAAAAATGATTGCTAGTTTGTAAAAACACTGTACCTTTGCACCGTCAAAAGGAACAAAACCCTGGCGACACAGGATAACAAACACATTAATAAAGTAGGGGGCTCTTTTAGGGTAAAGAGTTTTAAAAATTAAAAAGTAAAAAAGTAAAGAATTAAATCAGGATAACAAAAAAAGCTGAAGGCCCCCGAGTAAAAAAAAAGAAAGGAAAAGAAAAATGAAAAAGATTGTTTTGCTGGTAGTTGCAATGTTCAGCATGACGATGTCATATGCTGAGAACGAGAACAACAACGCCGTACAGGCAGTGCAGAGTTACGACATGACGACAATCAACTTGCGTAAGTTGGCCGTCACGCTGGGTCTGACAAAGGATCAGAGCGAGGTCGTTTCCGACATTCATCGCAACTTCTGCAACGAGATGATGGTAGCAGCCTATGCCGACGCAGAAAGTCGTGAGGCTCTGGTTGAGAAAGCCGTGAACAAGGACATGCGTTACATGCATCACGTGCTTAGCCACAAGCAGTACAACAACTATGTTAAACTGCTGAACATCACGCTCGAAAACCGTGGATTGAAGAAGTAAGTTAGTAAAGTTAGTATTTTAAAGAGAAAGTTAGTATGGTAGAAGGGCAGGGCCGTGATGGTTCTGTCCTTTTTTTTGCTTTCCCTTGAAAATATTCAATTTTTTTTTGTCTGTAATTCATAAAAATACTGTATCTTTGTCGTCGAAAACTACTAATTGATAATATAAAGACGACAAATGAGAAAATTTAGATTGATTCTATGCTCGCTGGTGGCAGCGCTGCTGGTGGGCTGTGGTACCACTACAAAGGTTCCCATCACGGGTCGTAAGCAGACGCTGATGGTGTCCGACGGTGATGTGCTGAGTCTTTCCAGTCAGCAGTATCAGCAGTATATGCAGTCGGCCAAGGCCTCTACGAATACGCAGAACTCTGCTATGGTGAAGCGGGTAGGGCAGCGCCTGTCGCAGGCTGTTGAGAGCTACCTGAGTGCTAACGGCTATGCCTCTGAGCTAAGCAACTACTCGTGGGAGTTCAACCTCGTGCAGGATCAGCAGGTGAATGCCTGGTGTATGCCTGGCGGCAAGATTGTGGTCTATGAGGGACTGTTGCCTGTCACTCAGGATGAGGCTTCGCTGGCCATCGTTCTTGGTCACGAGATAGCCCACGCCGTTGCTAAACACTCTGCCGAGCGCCTGAGCAATGAGTACAAGAACCAGTATGGTACGGCCATTCTTGGTGCCGTTCTGCAGGGAGCTGGTGTGAGCGAGGGCACCCAACAGCTCATCGCCCTTGGTCAGTCGCTGGGTGGCGAGCTGTGGACCTCTGGTTTCTCGCGCAAGCAGGAAAGCGAGGCCGACCACATGGGTCTGGTCTTTGCGGCTATGGCTGGTTACGACCCCAGTGTGGCTATCTCTTTCTGGCAGCGTATGGCAGCACAGGGCAGCGGCTCTGGCGGTTTGTTCAGCGACCACCCCTCTGACGCGAAGCGCATCCAGGACATCCAGAAATGGCTGCCCGAGGCTCAGAAGTACTATACAGCCGGCACTTCCACCAAGACCAGCGCCAAGGCTAAGACGACCAAGTCTTCTGCCAAGACGACGAAGTCTTCAACAGGCACTCCCAAGACCGTTGGCACCCTTCATATCTCTTCTAAGAAATAAGCAACGGCCATGATGAAGAAAACATATCTGATACTCACCGTAGCGCTGGCTATGGGCACAACGCTCCAGGCACAGACCAAGAGCGGTGGCATCTCAACGAAGATGCTCAAAGATATCCAGAAGGAACAGAAGCTTGATGGCAGCGACCGTGCGCTCATCAATGCCATTGCTGGCAACTCCATCGACGACCTCACCAAGAACCATCGTAATGCTGGCGCCCTCGACACGCATTTCAGTATCGAGACGCGCAAGCAGACCATCACAGACCAGAAGTCCTCTGGCCGCTGTTGGATGTTCTCGGGTTTGAACGTGCTGCGTGGCGATTTCAACCTGCGTACCGACTCTACTGTAGAGCTCTCCCAGGCCTATCTCTTCTTCTGGGATCAGCTGGAGAAGGCCAACCTCATGCTGCAGGGCATCATCGATACAGCCAACAAGCCTATTGACGACCAGCGCGTGCAGTTCTTCTTCCACTATCCCATCAACGATGGCGGCACCTTCTGTGGTGTGGCCGACCTCGCTGACAAATATGGATTGGTGCCTGCCGATGTGATGCCTGAGACCTACTCCAGCGACAACACCTCGAAGGCCCGTCAGCTGGTATCCTCGAAGTTGCGCGAGTTTGGTTTGCAGTTGCGCGAGATGGTGGAAAAGGGTAAGAAGGAGTCTGCCTTAGAGAAGGCCAAGACGCGTATGCTCGGCCAGATCTACCATATGCTGCAGCTCACCATCGGCGAGCCTCCCACCACGTTCACCTATGCCTTCAAGAACAGTAAGGGCGAGCGTGGAGAAGCGAAGGAATACACTCCGATGACGTTCTATCAGGAGCTGATGAACGGTCAGCAGCTCAACGGCTCGTTCATCATGGTCATGAACGACCCACGACGTGAATACTACAAGACCTACGAGGTGGAGTACGACCGTCATACCTACGACGGCCACAACTGGAAGTACGTCAACCTGCCTATGGACGACATCGAGCAGATGGCCATCGCCACGCTGAAGGCCGGCCACAAGCTTTACTCCAGCTACGACGTCGGCAAGATGCTCGACCGCAAACGTGGCTATGCCGATACGGAGAACTTCGACTACGGCTCACTCTTTGCTACCTCTTTTGGTATGGACAAGGCACAGCGCATCTCCACCTTCGACAGCGGCTCCACCCACGCTATGACCCTCACGGCCGTCGATCTTGATGAGCAGGGCAAAGCCAAGAAGTGGAAGGTAGAAAACTCGTGGGGAGCCGCGTGGGGACAGCAGGGTTGCCTCATCATGACCGACCGCTGGTTCCGTGACTATATGTTCCGTCTCGTTGTTCCCAACGCATATGTACCCACTAAGGTGATGCAGGCCTATCAGACGGCACCCATCATGGTGATGCCTGAAGATCCCCTCTTCCTGCCCGACGAGTAGTTTCAGACAGTAAAAGACTTTGTTTATCAACTAAAAACATACAACAATGAAAAAAGTAATGATGATGATGGCCATGTTGGCCGTATCGTTTGCAGCTCAGGCACAGAGCAAGTTCCATGATGTAGAAGTCAATGAGGCTACAGGTCCTGTGAAGTCTATTTCTCAGAACATGATGGGACACGAACAGGTAGTCAACTTCACAAAAGAAGGCAAGATGCAGTCTGAGGACATCAGCAACGCCGTCTATGATGCTGAAGGCTATCTGCAGTCTGTCAACAGATCAGCTCAGGGCATGACCATTGAGGTTAAGTACAAGTGGGAGAACGGCCGTGTAGTAAGCCAGTCGATGAGTGTGATGGGACAAGAAATGGTCTCTAAGCTCACTTACAATGACAAGGGCGCCGTTGCCTCTCAGAGTATGGATATGGGAGGTCAGGAGATGAGTATTCCATTCACCGACTACAAGTACGACGATCACGGCAACTGGATCAGCCGTAAGACTTCGATGATGGGTCAGGAGATGGAGCAGACCCGCAAGATTGAGTACTACGAATAATAAGTTCTCCCTTATACGTAAACAAGGGCACCGTCGCGATTTGTTACGGTGCCCTTGTCTTCTTCATCAACAGCGAGACGTTGACCTATCCCTATTGTACTGTGTACTGTACTATTGTACCCTAGTGTACCGTAAGGGCGTTATCAAGGAAGAAAGATGCCAAGAAACAAGAAAGAAGCCATAGCTGCTGGCATACAGATTGCAGAGACCAAGCACAACATGCATCGGCGGAAGCCGTGGCATGACTATCACCGTAAGGGCACGTACATGCTGACGATGGTGGTGGAAGGGCGACAGCCGCTTCTTGGAAGAGTGTTATCCAGCGCATCATCGCCTGCCACAACTTCCCCTGCATTGGCTCCTGCCACTACTCCCTGCGCATCAGCGCAGGGAATACAAGCGCATGTGGAACTGACAGCCCTCGGCAGGGCCATCCGCGATGAAGAAACACCAAAGATCAGCATTATCTTTCCGATGGTGGAAGTCTGGAAACTTTGCATCATGCCCGATCATATCCATATCATCGTGAGGGTCAAGGAGGATATGCCAGAAGGGAAGCACTTGGGGCAGGTGGTTGCCGGCTTCAAGGGCGGCTGCTCGCGAGCCTGGTGGAGACTGATGCCCTGCACTAATGTTCAGGGAGTAGTGGCTACCACTTCCCCTGTATCAACCACCACTTCCCCTGTATCAACCACCCCTCCCCCTGCGTCAGCTGCCACCACTCCCGCTGCGTCAGCAGCGGGCAAAAACCCGCCCCTCTTCGAGCCTGGCTATAACGACCAGATCCTCCTCGACAACGGCCAGCTGGAAAATTGGAAACACTACCTCGACGACAATCCGCGGCGTCTGGCCATTAAGCGCCTCCATCCTGACTACTTCATCACCACCCACTACGTTGACATCGCCGAGTGGCATTGTCAGACTGTCGGCAATCGCTTCCTGCTCGACCTTCCGCAGAAGGTGTCGGTTATCGTCCATAGTGCCTATACCGACAAGGACTATGCCGAATACAAGCAGCGATGGCTGGCATGTGGCGAGGCCGGCGGCGTATTGGTGAGTGCAGCCATTGCCCCTCGTGAGAAAGAGGTTATGCGCGAAGCTATGGACAGGGGCTATCGCATCATCTGGGTCAGGGAGAATGGGTTTCCACCATTGTACAAGCCCTCTGGAGAGTCCTTCGATGCCTGCTCAAGAGGCCAACTGTTGCAAGTCAGCCCTTGGGAGTATCACATGCAGCGGCGCATCATCTCCAGGGAGCAATGCCTTAAGCTAAACCGACTGGTGGAGTATATTGCTAACCACTAAAGAGCATTCCTACGTAAGCAAGGACATCTTTTAGTCGGTTTGTACACAAACGGAGTCCCTTGCAGGGCAAGATGACGCTGTCGGCGAGGCGAAGTGACGCAGAAGGCACCCACTTGACTTAAGTCGAACGACCTTTTGACTTAAGTCACGAGACCTTTTGACTTAAGTCAGACAACCTTTTGACTTAAGTCACGCGGTAGGAAAGCGTGTCAGTTTGTGTTGAGAAGTGTGTCAGTTTGTGTTGAGAAGTGTGGCTGCTTGCGTTGAGAAGTGCTTCTGAAATCGGTGGGGACGATTATTAACTGCGATTTTCTTCCTAAGAATTTGGATGTTTGGAATAAAAACAGTACTTTTGCAGCCGATATTTAATTTACTTTTAATTATAGTACAGAAAATGAAAAAGTCTATTTTTGCAATTGCTGCTCTGGCTATGGGTATGGCTTTCGCAGCATGTGGTAACACTGGTAAGGGTGGTGACGCTGACAGCACCAAGAACGATGCTCAGCAGAACACTGAGGAGGTGAAGAAGGATGGTGACTGCTGCAAGGAAGCTAAGTCTTCCGATGAGTGCTGTGGCGAGGCCAAGGACGGTCTTTGCGATGAGTACAACAAAGGTAAGGATGCTGTAGAAAACGCTATCGAGAAGGGTCAGAAGACCGTTGAGAACGCTCAGAAGACTGTTGACCAGGTGAAGCAGGATGTCAACCAGGTAAAGACGGATGCTGAGAATGTGAAGAATGCCGCTGAGCAGCTTCGTAAGAGTATCCAGAACTAATCCACTTCCTCTTCAATGAGTTTGCCCTCCCGTTCGAGGGCGTTCCAGATGGAGTAGCGCACCTCAGGGTTGCACTGCTCCATCTGTTCGTAGAGACGGCGCATGGTGGTGCGCTGGGAGTCGTGCTCGTAGGGGCACAACTTCAGCTGTTTCTCATAGTGGTGCTCAAGGGCGAGTGCCTCGATGTCGGCTTCGTGCTCCAGACAGAGTGGACGGATGATGGTGAGCGGCATCTTGCGCAGTTTCAGTCGTGCTGGCATCGTGGCAAAATGACCTTGAAAGAAGATGTTCATCAGCGACGTGTGGATGATGTCATCCTGATGATGTCCGAGTGCTATCTTATTGCATCCCAGCTCCTGAGCCACGTTGAACAGCTCCTTACGACGCATCCACGAACAAAGGAAACATGTAGGCTTCCCTTTTTCTTTGGCCTTGGCTTCATCGAAGCGGGTGGTGCGTATATGCAGGGGTACGCCCAATTGGTTGCAGAAAGCCTGCAACCACGTTGTATCAGTCTCATAGTGGATATTTTCCATCCTCACGTGGAGTGCTTCCACGCGGATGGCTGGCTTGTGGATGCGGGCCTGTGCTGCCAGCAACTCCAGCAGACAGAGCGAGTCCTTGCCACCTGAAAGACCCACGAGAATCTTGTCGCCATCCTCAGTTAGTCCGTACTTCACGAGAGCCGTACGGAAACGTCGTCTGATGCGTTCCTCCAGTGTCATTACATCTTGCCCTGATCGCCCAGATAAGAATCCTTGAAGCCCAGGAAGTAGAGCACGCCGTCCAGTCCGATGGTGTTGATGCTCTGTTTGGCGTTGGCCACCACACGCGGCTTTGCATGGAAGGCGATACCCAGTCCGGCTTCCGAAATCATGGGCAGGTCGTTGGCACCGTCGCCCACAGCGATGGTCTGAGCCAGATTCACTTTCTCCACCTGGGCAATCAGCTTCAGCAGTTCGGCCTTACGCTGGCCGTCCACAATGTCGCCCACGTAGTGACCTGTCAACTTGCCGTTCTCGTCAATCTCCAACTCGTTGGCATACACATAGTCGATGCCGTAGCGACGCTGCAGATACTCGCCAAAGAAGGTAAAACCACCGCTGAGGATGGCAATCTTGTAGCCACACCTCTTTAATATGGTCATCAAGCGGTCGGCCCCCTCTGTGATAGGCAGATTCTCTGCAATCTCCTGCATCACGCTCACGTCGAGACCCTTCAGCAGCGAGACCCTGCGCGTAAAACTCTCCTTGAAGTCAATCTCGCCACGCATGGCACTCTCCGTGATGGCACGTACCTCAGCACCCACGCCAGCTCGTTCGGCCAGCTCGTCGATACACTCGGTTTGGATGAGCGTGGAGTCCATATCGAAACAGATGAGACGGCGCATGCGACGGAACATATCATCCTTCTGAAACGAGAAGTCAATCTCCATCTCGCTCGACAGTTTCATCAGTCTGCGCTGCATCTCCTGACGGTTGGCAGGTTCGCCACGCAGCGAAAACTCGATGCAGGCACGAATGTGCTTGGCAGGGTTCTTGATACTCTTGCGACCCGTCATGCGTCGGATGGCGTCGATGTTGAAGCCTTGATCGGCAATGATGCGTGTGGCAGCCTCTATCTGTCGCGCTTCCAGCGAGCGCCCCATGACCATCAGGATATAGCGGTTCTTGCCCTGGTGTCCCACCCAGTCCTCGTACTCATCGTCGCCAATGGGCGAGAAGCCAATGTTTACCCCCAGTTCGGTGGCCTTGAACAGCAGTTCCTTCATCACCTGACCCGAGTTCATCTCGTTCATGCGGATGAGAATGCCCAGTGATAGGGTAGAGTGGATGTCGGCCTGACCGATGTCGAGAATCTGGGCGTCGTATTTTGCCAGAATACCCATGATGGAGGCCGTCAGACCAGGACGGTCCTGACCCGTGATGCGTACAAGTATTTGTTCTTGCTTGTCAGTTGCAGTCTGTGTCATCTGTGAAATCTGTGTTATTGTTTGTCGAGAAAACGTTCTGTCAGTCCTTTATAACTGTCTATGCGACGGTCGCGCAGGAACGGCCACCAGCGGCGTACCTGTTCGGAACGCTCCATATCGATATCGACGATGATGCTCTCCTCGTCGTCTGTAGAGGCTTCGTAATAGAGTTCTCCCTGTGGTCCGCAGACGAACGAGGTGCCCCAGAAGCGTTGAGGGGTAAGCCCCTTTTCTTCTCCCACACGGTTGACGGCTACGACGGGCAGACCGTTGGCAACAGCGTGTCCGCGCATCACCGTCTGCCAAGCCATACGCTGGCGTTCCTGTTCATCGGGTGTGTCGTTGGGGTCCCAGCCGATGGCCGTAGGATAGATGAGCATCTCTGCACCAGCCAGCGCCATGAGACGTGCTGCCTCAGGATACCACTGGTCCCAGCACACCAGCACGCCCAGACGTCCTACACTGGTATCGATAGGCTGGAAGCCCAGATCGCCAGGCGTGAAGTAGAACTTCTCGTAGTAGCCAGGATCATCGGGGATGTGCATCTTACGATACTTGCCAGCGATGGTGCCGTCTTTCTCGAAGACGACGGCCGTGTTGTGGTAAAGGCCTGGTGCACGGCGTTCGAAGAGCGAGGTGACCAGCACAATGCCACACTCGCGTGCCACACGTCCATAGATCTCTGTCGAGGGTCCAGGGATGGGCTCTGCCAGATTGAACAGATCGACATTCTCCTCTTGGCAGAAATAGAGCGAGTTGTGCAACTCTTGTAGCACTACCAGTTGGGCACCTCTGTGGGCCAGATCGCGAATGCCGTCACACAGCCGTTCTACGTTGTTCACCGTATCTTCGGTGTTGTGCTGCTGTAGGAATCCTATCTTCAGTTTTCTCATATGTTGTCTAATTAGCTTGGAATCAAAAAATTAACAACCTCTAGTTCTGCAGTCAGCCTGTATTCGCCGACAGGCGTCTCCATCAGTCGTCCGTCAATACCTACTAATGCCTTTGGCGCCTCTTCAACACGCATCTCCTGTGTGCGATAGGGGTGCACGCTGTTGTGGTTCAGGAAGCGTCCTGACACCAGCAGCCACAGCCCGCTGAACAGTTGCAGCACCTGTGGGTCATAGACCACCGTGACGTCGAGCATGCCGTTGTAGGGTACGGCGCTGGGTGTCTGTCCATAGCCTCGAGCATTGCCCACGCAGACGGTCATAATCTTGCGGTCCACCACCTCCTCGTTGATGTGGATACGCATCTTGTAGTCCTTGCGATGGAAGATTTTCAGGATGATGGACGAGATGAACGACAGCATCTTCGAGCCAAACAGTTTGCGCGTCTGCTGGCGCAGGTTCATGATATCGGCTGTGGTGCCAATGTTGACACAGTTAAGAAAGTAGCGATGCTGAGGTTTACCGTTCTTGTCAGTATAGCGTATGCAGCCCAGGTCAATCTTTCTGACGCGTCTTTTGACGAGCCACTCTACGGTCTGGGTGTCATCATCCTCCTTGAATCCCCAGAAGCGGGCAAAGTCGTTCAGTGTGCCATTGGGCACCAGTCCCAGACAGATGCCGTCACGAACAGCCTTCTCTTCTTTCATCAGACAGTTCACGGCATCGTTGAGTGCCGAGTCGCCGCCTACGATGACGATGGTCTTGTAGCCGTTGCGTATCAGCATGGTCACCAGACGCTCCACGCTGTCAGACTTCTCGCTCTGCACAAAGTCGTATTTTACACCTTGTGCGTCCAGCTCATGTTGCAGCCTTTCCCAGCGTTTGCGCTTGCTTCGTATGCCGTTTCGTGGGCAGTAGAGAATGCCCCATCTGTTGTCTTCAGTCATCATCGTTGCCTGTAATTATCCTGCAAAGATACTAATTAATTATGAATTAGAGAGCGAAAATACAGTTTTTTTTGAAAAATGCATGCACAAGGACCTTTGTTCCTGATATTTTTCGTACCTTTGCAACAAAGATTCAGCGATTATTACTACATGAAACAGAACAGTAACTACAGACTGGCAGCCGAGTGGGAGCCACAGAGCGGTGTGCAGCTGACGTGGCCCCACGCCCAGACCGACTGGGCACCAATGCTCAACGAGATAGAGGATACCTACAGGGTGATGGCACGCGAAATCATGAAGCGTGAGCCGCTACTGGTAGTGGCACCTGCCGGCATCAACCCCTTTCCAGACGAAAATGACACAAAGGGTCTGACCCTTTGTGCGATTTCTAGCAACGATACGTGGGCCAGGGATCATGGTTTTCTGACGCTGGTTAATGATGAGACGGGCGACTGTCGTCTGCTCGACTTCTGTTTCAACGGCTGGGGCGAGAAGTTCGAGGCAGCCTTGGACAATGCCATCAACCGTCGCCTGTACGAAGGAGGGTGGGTGAGGGGCACCTATGAAGACCACCTTGACTTCGTGCTCGAGGGAGGCTCTATCGAAAGTGACGGCAAGGGCACCATTTTCACCACCACAGGCTGTCTGATGGCTCCTCACCGCAACCAACCGCTAAGCAAGGAGCAGATCGAAGAGCGTCTGAAGGATAGCCTCTGTGCCCAGCGCGTGCTGTGGATAGACTACGGTCATCTGGCTGGTGACGATACTGACGGTCATATCGATACGCTGGTGCGCATCTGTCCTGACGACACCTTATTATATATAGGATGCGATGATCCTGACGACGAGCACTATGACGACTTGCAGAAAATGGAACAACAATTGGCAACATTCCGCACCATCGACGGAAGTCCCTATCGTCTGCTGCGTCTGCCTCTGCCCAGACCCATCTTCGACGAAGACGGAGAACGCCTGCCTGCCACCTATGCCAACTACCTGGTCGTCAACGGTGCCGTGCTGGTGCCAACCTACAATCAGCCCGACCTGGACCAGCAGGCCATTGACACGATACAAAAAGCATTTCCAGGTCGTGAAATTGTGGGCATCGATTGTAGGGCTGTTATCCTTCAGCACGGCTCGTTGCATTGCTGCACCATGCAGTATCCTGAAAAGGTGTTGCGTCAGGTATAGAGAGAAGGAAAACTACAGAAAACGGTCGTATTTTTGTCAGGAAACCACTTTTTTGCCGTTAAAATGCAAATTTTTTAAAAATAATTTTGTCATACGTCGAAAATTGCGTACTTTTGGAGGAAAATCTACAACTATACTCAATAATTAAAACGATAAACCTAAAATAGGAACTATGAGTTATTTACGATTTGAGAAAGCCGTGATGACCAATCTTGAGGAGAGTCTCCGTCGCGAATTGCTCCGTACCAACCGTAGTGGCGCCTACAGCTCATCAACGCTTGTTGACTGCAATACGCGCAAGTACCACGGTCTGCTGGTAGTGCCTGTACCTGAGATTGACGACGAGAACCATGTGCTCTTGTCGTCGCTCGATTGTACGGTGGTGCAGCATGGTGCCGAGTTCAACCTGGGACTCCACAAGTATCAGGGCAACCATTTCAGTCCGAATGGCCATAAGTACATTCGGGAGTTTGATGCCAGCTTGGTGCCTACCACTATCTATCGTGTGGGAGGTGTCATCCTGAAGCGCGAAACCATTTTCCAGGCTTACGAGGACCGCATCCTCATCCGCTACACGCTGGAGGATGCCCATTCAGCTACAACGCTGCGTTTCCGTCCGTTCCTGGCCTTCCGCTCTGTGCGTCAGTTTACGCACGAGAACTCTGTGGCCAGCCGTGAGTACCATCTCATCGAGAACGGTATCAAGACCTGCATGTATCGTGGCTATCCCGACCTGTTTATGCAGTTCAACAAGAAGAACGAGTTCATCTTCCAGCCCGACTGGTATCGTGGCATTGAATATCCTAAGGAGCAGGAGCGTGGCTATGCCTCCAACGAGGATCTCTATGTGCCTGGCTATTTCGAGGTGCCCATCAAGAAGGGCGAGAGCATCGTGTTCTCGGCTTCTACCTCAAGCATCAAGACCAGCACGCTGAAGACGCTGTTCCAGAAGGAGATTGACGTCCGCGTGCCTCGCGACAATTTCTATCATTGTCTGGTGACGGCTGCCCATCAGTTCCACAACCGTCAGCCCAACGACGACCGCTATCTCTTTGCCGGCTATCCTTGGTTCAAGGCTCGTGCACGCGATACGTTCATTGCCCTGCCAGGATTGACCCTCGCCATCGAGGAGGACGATTATTTCGAGCTGGTGATGAAGACTGCCGAGAAGGGCCTTCGCGAGTTCATGGAGGGCAAGCCCCTGAGTGTGAAGATTTACGAGATGGACAAGCCCGATGTGCCCCTGTGGGCCACGTGGGCCATTCAGCAGTATGCCAAGTACGTGGGTCGCGACAAGTGCTTCGCCATGTATGGTAAGCTACTGAAAGACATCGTGAAGTATATTGAGAAGGGTGGTCACCCCAACCTGCGTCTCGACGACAACGGCTTGCTCTTTGCCGATGGTCGCGACCAGGCCATCACCTGGATGAACTCTGAGGCCAACGGTCGTCCTGTGGTGCCTCGTTCTGGCTATATCGTCGAGTTCAATGCCCTGTGGTACAACGCCCTGAAGTTCTGTGCTTCGATGGCTGCCGACCAGAATGACAAGAAGGTGCAGGAACACTTGGAGGCGCTGGCCCAGAAGACCAAGCAGTCGTTTGTCGATACGTTTGTCAACGAGTACGGCTATCTGCTCGACTACGTGGATGGCAACATGATGGACTGGAGCGTTCGCCCCAACCAAATCTTTGCCGTAGCCCTCGACTACTCGCCCCTGTCGCAGCAGCAGATGAAGAGCGTGGTAGATATCTGCACACGCGAGCTGCTGACGCCCAAGGGTCTGCGCTCGCTGTCGCCTAAGAGTGGCGGCTACAACCCCATGTACGTGGGTCCGCAGACACAGCGCGACTATGCCTACCATCAGGGTACGGCGTGGCCTTGGCTGGGCGGCTTCTACATGGAGGCCTGCCTTAAGCTCTACAAGCGCTCGCGCCTGTCGTTCATTGAGCGTCAGATGGTGGGCTATGAGGACGAGATCGACTATCATGCCATCGGTACCATCTCTGAGCTGTTCGATGGCAACCCGCCCTTCCATGGACGTGGCGCTATGGCCTTCGCCATGAACGTTGCCGAGATTTTGCGCACGATGAAGTTGTTAGAGAAATATTCGTATCAAAAATAATAGGAGGAACGCTATATGAAAGTATTAATGTTTGGATGGGAGTATCCTCCTCATGTGTTTGGTGGACTTGCTACTGCTAACTACGGTATCTCTGAAGGTCTGAAGGCTCAGGGCGACATCGACACCGTGCTCTGTCTGCCGCATCCCTTTGGTGATGAGAGTCAGCATGCCTGTCGCATTGTGGCCATGAACGCCGTGCCCATTGCCTGGCGCGACGTCAACTATGACTATGTGAAGCAGCGTGTGGGCAACATCATGGACCCCGAATACTACTATAAGTGCCGTGAGCATATCTATGCCGACTTCAACTATATGCACGTCAACGACCTCGGCTGCATGGAGTTTGCAGGAGGCTATCCCAGCAATTTGCACGAGGAGATCAACAACTACTCGATCATTGCAGGCGTGGTGGCACGAACGGAAGAGTTCGATATCATCCACGCTCACGACTGGCTGACTTTCCCTGCAGGCATCCACGCTAAGCAGGTCAGCGGCAAACCCCTGTGCATCCACGTGCATGCCACCGACTTCGACCGTTCTCGCGGCAAGGTGAACCCCACCGTCTATAGCATCGAGAAGAACGGTATGGACAATGCCGACTGTATCATGTGTGTGTCGGAGCTGACACGTCAGACCGTCATTCACCAGTACTATCAGGATCCGCGTAAGTGCTTCACCGTGCACAACGCCGTTTATCCGTTGCCCGAAGAGTATCAGGCCATTCCGCGTCCTGACCATACCGGCAAGGAGAAAGTGGTCACCTTCCTGGGTCGTATCACCATGCAGAAAGGTCCTGAGTACTTCGTCGAGGCTGCCAACATGGTGCTTCATCGCACCCACAATGTACGCTTCTGTATGGCAGGCTCTGGCGACATGATGGACGCTATGATCCAATTGGCTGCTGAGCGTGGCATTGCCGACCGCTTCCACTTCCCAGGCTTCATGCGCGGCAAGCAGGTCTATGAGTGCCTCAAGGCCTCCGATGTTTATGTAATGCCCTCTGTATCAGAGCCTTTCGGCATATCGCCGCTGGAGGCTATGCAATGTGGAACACCTTCAATCATCTCCAAGCAGAGTGGTTGTGCCGAGATTCTCGACAACTGCATCAAGGTGGACTACTGGGACATCCACGCCCTGGCCGACGCCATCTACAGCATCTGTCATAACGAGTCACTCTTCAACTATCTGAAGGAAGAAGGCAAGCGCGAGGTGGACCAGATTACTTGGGAGAAGGTGGGCCGCTGGATACGCACCCTCTATCGTCGCACACTCGGATGGGAAACAGCCTAACCGTAATAACGAAATAACGTAATAACGTAATAACGAAAAAGATTATGAAAACAATTTGTTTATATTTTGAGATACATCAGATCATTCATCTGAAGCGCTACCGTTTCTTCGACATCGGTACCGACCATTATTACTATGATGACTATGAGAACGAGCGTAGCATCAGCGACATTGCTGAGCGCAGCTACATGCCGGCACTCAATACCCTGCAGCAGATGATCAAGGACAACGGCAAGTACTTCAAGGTGGCCTTCTCACTCTCAGGAACAGGTATTGAGCAGCTCGAGATGCACGCTCCTCAGGTGCTCGAGAAACTGCAGGAACTGAACGAGACTGGATGTGTGGAGTTCCTTGCCGAGCCCTACAGTCACGGACTGTCTTCGCTGGCTAATCCTGAGGCCTTCGCTCGCGACATGAAGAAGCAGTCAGCTAAGATGGAAGAACTCTTCGGCAGGAAGCCTACCGTAGCCCGCAACTCGTCACTCATCTATAGCGACGACATTGGCGCACAGGTGGCAGCACTCGGCTTCAAGGGCATGCTCACAGAGGGTGCTAAGCACGTGCTTGGATGGAAGTCGCCCCACTATGTGTACAACTGTAACATCGCCCCCAACCTCAAGCTTCTGTTGCGCGACGTAGAACTCTCTGACGACATCTCCCTGCGCTTCAACAACGCAGAGTGGGAGGGCTATCCCCTCTTCGCCGATGCTTATGTAGATCGCATCGCACGTCTGCCCGAGGAAGAGCAGGTCATCAATATCTTTATGGAACTGTCGGCACTCGGCATCGCACAGCCACTCAGCTCCAATATCCTCGACTTCCTGCGTGCAATTCCCGTTTGCGCCAAGGAGAAAGGCATCACCTTCTCAACGCCTACCGAGATCTGCATGAAGACCAAGAGCGTAGGTGCCATCGACGTGCCCGATACCCTCTCGTGGGTTGACGAGGAGCGCGACTGCTCATGCTGGCTGGGTAACGCCATGCAGCGCGAGGCCTTCAACAAGCTCTATAGTGTGGCCGATCGTCTGCTCATTGCCAACGACCCACGCATCAACCAGGACTGGGACTACCTGCAGGCTTCCAACAACTTCCGCTTCATGACCACCAAGCCCTCTAACGTAGGACTGGATCGTGGCATCTACAGCGGACCTTTCGATGCCTTCACCAACTATATGAACATCCTGGGTGACTTTATCAACAGAGTGAATGCCCTCTATCCTGAGGAGATTGACAACGAGCAGCTCAACTCGCTGCTGACCACCATCAAGAACCAGGGCGACGAGATTGAGATGAAGGACATCGAGATTGAGCGTCTGAAGGCTAAACTGGCAAAGCTGCAGCATGTTGAGGCCGCTGAGAAGCCCAAGAAGGCTCCTGCCAAGAAAGCTGCCGCTCCCAAGAAAGCTGCAGAACCTAAGAAGGCCGCTGCTCCTAAGAAAGCTGCAGAGCCTAAGAAAGCTACAGAGCCTAAGAAAGCCGCTGAACCTAAGAAGGAGGCCGAGCCCAAGAAGTAATCACTTCAATCATATTCAAGAAAGAAGCCGCAGACACATTGTTTGCGGCTTCTTGTCCCTGTATGAGGTTATGTTTGATTGAGAAAAAAGAAGTATATGAAAAGACTATTGATTTGTTTATTGACAGTGTTGTTGGCAAACAACAGTTTTGCCCAGAAGGAGCAGATAGGCTATATTGAATCTGACAGGAACTGGCATCATGTCTATGACCCCCAGGGAAAGAAACTGCGTGGCTTTTCTCGTAGCAGCGTGGGTGATGTCGTAGGATGGGGAACGGATTTCTTTGTTGGCAAGCAAGGCGGATTCTACAGAATCTTTGATGCTAAAGGCAAGGTGCTGAAGGCCCTGAGTGTGAATACGGTTGGTGAGGTGTTGTCTGTTTCTGGCGAAACAATCACCAGTAGGCTTGGCAACTGGATCTATTTCTGGGATAAGAATGGCAAGAAACTGGGCACTCGCCCAGCTCATTGAGTACAGGGGTAGGGGAATAAGATAAGGGCACCGTCGCAAATCGCGATGGTGCCCTTACTGTAAGGGTTGATGGATGGAGACTACCTGACCACAACCTTGCGACCCTCGATGACGTAGATGCCAGGCTTGAGGCCTGAGGTGCTGGTGGCCTGACGGCGTACCAGACGGCCACGGAGGTCGTAGATATCAATAGGATGCGACTCGCTCATCTCAACGTTGCGGATAGCGGTGTCGATGCTCTTGACGAAGAGCAGACCCTCAGAGAGACGGCTGGTGTCCCAGGTGATGCCGCCCTGCATGTCAAACTGGGGCGTGCCTGTGACGTTGGTGGCCTTGAAGATGCGGATGCTGTCGCCCACCTGCAGGGTGTTGCTGCTTGAGAGCATGATGCGGATGGTGCCATTGAGTTTGAGCGTCTGGATGCCCTCAATGCTGGTGCAGCCGTTAGCGGTAGCCGTAGCACACTGGCGTGCTGTGATCTGCAGGACAGCCTTCTCGCCTATGGTCACAATCTTGTTGTTGAAGTAGATGGTACCTGAGGCCGAGGTGGCATAGGCTCCTGGACGCAGCGTGCCGTTGATGTTGTACGATGAGTTGGTCAGGGTGCTGGTGCTCGCGTTGACACCAGACAGCGTGCCGTTAACCCCCACGGTGAGCATGCCTGTACCCAGACACGACTTGTTGTTGATGGTCAGCTCGCCCTCGTTGATGCTGGTAGAGCCTGTATTGCTGTTGGCAGCGGCCCATGTGACCTTACCTGCACCCAACTTCACGAAGTTGGCATTGGATGTCACCTTGACGTTGGTGCTCCAGTTATCGTCGTTGCCCACCTGCCAGGTGTTGGCGCCTACGCTGGAACCGTTGCTGAAGGAACAGCTGCCACCGAGTGAACCTTTGCCTGTGACCTTACCTATGCGGAAGGTCTTGCCGCTGTTCTGCACCTCCACCTTGTCTGCGATATTCATCGTGCCCTTGGGCATACCTGTCGAGGTGTTCAGGGTGAAGCGCAGCACATTGGGATCGTCGAGGCTCGACGAAGGTACTAAGGTGCCTTCAAATTCGCTGAAGTTGCACTGGATAGGTGTGCGCGTAGCATAGTAGTTGGTACCCTTCTCCGTGACGCAGTACATGTTGAGCGTACCACTGCCAGTGACGACATTCGTATAGGTAGAGCGGTTTGCCAGATACCATGTGCCCGTCTTGCCGCTGGGCACGTTGACACCGTAGCTTGTGCCAGTGTTCTCGCGCAGCGTTCCTCCCTGATACTCAATGGCCTTGGCAGGTGTGGCAGAATTGATGCACTGTACGGTACCTGCTGCGATAATCATGCGTTCGAGACTGGTGTTGCTGACGTTCAGCTTCAGCCAGCCTGAGCCTTTCTTGGTCATCACGGTTCCTGACATTGCCTTATCGACGATGTAGTCGGCCGAGTTGTTAATGACGCCACCCTTCTCGCCTGCAAAGCTGATGGGTGAGCCGTTGGTGACTGCTGCTGTGGTGCGCAGCTCACCACCATTCTCGATGACAAACTTCGCTGCCGTCGTGGTGACACCGCCCAGATTACCCTTGGCCTGGTTTGCGTTAGCCAGCGAGCTGACCACGATGGCGCCTCCAGATATGCGGGTGCCGCCTGAGTAGGTGTTCTCGTTGGTGATGGTGAGGGTAGAGGTGCCGCTCTTCACCAGCGTGGTGTTGCCTACGAGCGAGCCTGTTCCCACGAAGGAGTAGGGCTTGGTGTTGTCCACAAACACGCTGTCGGCCTCAATCTCTTGGGCCAGCGACACGCTGAAGATCTTGGCGCTGTCGTTGAACCACACGTTGTCGTTAGTGACGAAGAAGTCGCTACCGCCAGTCTCGTCGCTCATGTTGGTGAAGTTCTCCGTCTCAGCAACGTTCCACACATTGTTTTCTGCGCCTGTCCAGATGACGGCAGAGGGGTCGCGCATGCCGCTGATGACGAGGTAGATGTTGTCTTCCTCGATGGTGAGTGTTGCCTTCAGTTTGGTGGTGATACCCTCGATGCGGATGTCAGACAAAGAGCCGTTGACGCTGGTTGCCTTACCAATGAGGTATCGGCCAATGGCTGGGTCGCCATCGCTGTGGCTGACGAACTGGAAGACGGGTGTCAGGTACTTGGGACCATACTTCCACGTCTTGGTCTCGATGGAGAGAATATTGGTGATGATCTGATCGGCTGAGAGGTCGTCGTAGATGTCGAAGATGATGCGTGAGCCGAAGCCCAGTGTCAGCGTGCCAGTGGTGATGGTGCCTTTGTTGTCGGCACGTCCTGGACGCATCTTGGCGTCGTAGTCCATCTTGATGCTCTTGAACTGTCCGCCATTGCTGTTCAGCTCGGCAAAGCGGTTCAGCCACAGGTCAGACTGCAGCAGCGTGCCGTCGAAGTTCAGCGTGCCTGCCCAGATATCGGTGTTGCTTGTATAGGTCTGTGCCACAGCAGGCAGACTCAGTATACCATCGCCCTGCTTCACCAGTCGGGTGCTGCCTGTGAAGGCGCCACCTGTGACGTTGCAGGTGTAGTAGGTGTAGTTGATCTTGGCATTGCCGTTGGTGACGGTGCTATTGGTGCCCTGCACCCACGAGGGTACGTTGAAGGTCATCACCCAGGGGCTGGCTCCGTCGCTGACGCTCACCTCTGTATCATTCGTCTCGCAGACAATGACGTGCTGGTTGTTATGGGCAGCCGTGATGGAGCTTCCATTTGCAATCTCCGTACGACCTGTCATCGTGAGGGGTGGGGGAGCAATGGTGATGTCCTCCAGTTCGCCCAGGAAGTAGCTGGCGTGAGGTGGCTGGTTGTAGCCCATCGACTCCCACACCATACCCTGACGGTACTGGTGGTCGTGCCACAGTGTGTAGTTACGATACCTGGTAGAGATATTGGTCGTATATACGCGTACATATTTGTTATCGGAGGTGCGCACGATAATCTCCTCGCGCCAGTCGCCCAGTACGTCGCCAGTAGCCGATGGGGTGTTCTTTGTCCAGTTGCAGTTGGCTGTGCCGTCGGCTGTGAATACGATGCTACCGTCGGCCTTGAACACACGGGCAGCACCCTCACGCGAGTTGGCTCCGTCGAGTCCTTCCTCCAGCAGGTCGCCGTCCCAATAGATGCGGAAGTTGTTGGTGAAGCCAGTAGGTCCGCCGCTGATCACCTTGTCGGCTACGCAAGAGATAGTACCCGACTGCGAAGAGTGGCCTATGGCACCAGGATAGTCGTTGGAGAAGTTACCACAGAGGGCACGTCCGTCATCGCCCGTTGACTGCAGACGGTAGTATATCTTCGAGGTGGTGGCATTGCGGTAGTTCATGGCAGGCTCGTCCTCGTTGCAGGCAAAGATCTCCTGTCCGTGACGGTAGGGGTCGAAGTCGGAACAATGTTGTGCGTCTCCGTGTCCTAAGCCTGTTGTGGAGAGTCCCTTGCCGTTGTCGTCGATGACCATCGATCCGAAGCATATCTCGTCGCGTCCGTCCCAGTCCACGTCGGCAATGCCGAAGTTGTGGTAGCCGTTACCATACCAGGGACTGCTCCATCCATCGTTGTTGCTCCACTCCCAGTAGAGTGTCAGTTGATGGGTCTCTGGGTTCACGGAGAAAGCCTTCATGTGGTGCTTCGTATAGCAGCCGCGACCCAGGAAGATGAACGGATGGCGTCCATCCAGGAAGGGCGCACCAAAATAGTGCTTGGTGGAACGGTGTCCGTAGCCGTCGCCCCAGTCGGAGGCGCTGCCTCGGGCCAGGGGATAGCTCATCCACAGGGCTCCGTTATTGCCGATGGGGTAGGGCTTGCCTGTTGCTCCTTCCAGATAGAGCAGGTACTCGTTGCCCGTGTTGGTGTAGGTCATATTGGCCGTTTGGTTCACGGTGTTTCGAGTGTTCACATTCATACTGCCGATATTCGTTGTCGTGCCGTCTTTGTGGTGAATAATCATGTTGTCAGCACCACGCATCAGCACCTCGGCCTTGCCGTCACCGTCCCAGTCGTAGCCCACGGCATCGTACTGCTCGTCGGGACCTGAGACCATGTTGGGGCCCAGGTCGATGTACCACAGACGCTCACCGTTGATCTTGTAGCAGTCAATCACGTTGTAGGCCGAGTCGTTGGCCACAGAAGAGCCGTCGGGTGTGTAGTTGCGCTTCAAGAGGAACTCCGACACACCATCACCATCCACATCTGCCAACGCAATGTCGTTGATGTCGTAGCTTGCTGTGATGTCAGTACCTCTGCGGGAATAGAACTTACCCACGGCAAACTGGATGTACTGCTGACCAAGACGGGTGACGGCAGCACATTTCTCCTGTTCCACACCACGTACCACAGGGGCCACCTGGTATGTGGAGCCGCTCTTGCCCTGAGCATCCGTATAGCACGACACCTTCAAGGGGGTTGTGTTCACCTTCACACTGTCGCGGTAGAGGTTGTACTCCGTGTCGTAGTATTCTTCGGCAAAGATACGCCAGCTGACGAACGAGCCGCTGCCCGATGGAACTGCCACCAGACCGCGGTCCAGTATGTCGGTAGTACGTTGTGCCTGGACAGCACCTGTGAGGGCTGTCGCCATAGTTAGTAAAAGAAGTAGTTTTTTCATTTGTCTTAATGGTGGTTAAGTTTTTTATTTCATGTTGTAAAGAATGAACGAGTAGATGTCGGCCTGTTCCTCCAAGACCTTGGCCAGAGGCTTGCCGCCACCATGTCCAGCCTTGGTGTCGATGCGGATGAGCACGGGTGCCGATCCAGCGTGACACTCCTGAAGGGTGGCTGCAAACTTAAACGAGTGGGCAGGCACCACGCGGTCGTCGTGATCGGCTGTGGTGACCAGAGTGGCAGGGTATTTGGTACCTGGCTTCAGGTTGTGGAGTGGGGAATAGCCACGCAGGTATTCAAACATCTCCTCCGAGTCGTCGCTGGTGCCGTAGTCGCTGGCCCAGTTCCAGCCGATGGTGAACTTATGATAGCGCA
>CAMVDU010000015.1 GCA_947166345.1 uncultured Prevotellaceae bacterium | reverse complement strand
GTTGGACGACTCGGATTCGAACCGGGAATGACAGAACCAAAACCTGTAGTGTTACCATTACACCATCGTCCAATCATGGTTGCAAGCTGGGCAGAAACCATGCTCACAGGGTCGAATTGTTGAAATTCGGCTGCAAAGGTAGGAAAAATTTGGCATATCACCAAATTTTTCCTTTTCTTTTCTTACTTCACCGTGATGAGGTAGTAGTTCTTCTTACCCTTCTGGGCCAGCAGATACTTGCCGTCGATGAGGTCGTCAGAGGTGACAGGACGCTGCTGGTCGGTGAGCTTCTCCTTGTTCAGCGAAACGCCACCACCCTGCACCATCTTGCGCATCTCACCCTTCGAGGGGAATACGGGACAAACGGTGGTGAAGAGCTCGATGGCAGGCTGTCCCAACTGGTCTTTAGCCATCTCGAACTTCTCCACGCCGTCGAACACATCGAGGAAGGTCTGCTCGTCGAGCTTCTCAAGAGCCTCCTTCGTGGCCTTGCCAAAGAGGATGTTAGAGGCTTCGATAGCCATATCAAGGGCTTCCTGCGAGTGGACCATCACCGTGGTTTCCTCGGCCAGACGCTTCTGCAGCACACGACGGCCTGGATCCTGCTTGTGCTCCTCGACAAGGGCATCGATGGTCTCCTTATCCAAAGAGGTGAAAATCTTGATGTAACGCTCGGCATCCTCGTCAGAGACGTTGAGCCAGAACTGATAGAAACGGTAGGGTGTGGTGCGCTTGGGGTCGAGCCAGATGTTGCCGCTCTCGGTCTTACCAAACTTCTTGCCGTCGCTCTTAGTGATGAGCGGACAGGTGAGGGCAAAGGTCTCTACATCGTTGCCCAGCGTACGACGAATCAGCTCAGTACCCGTTGTCATGTTGCCCCACTGGTCGTTGCCACCCAACTGCAGCTTGACGCCCTTGTGCTGGTAGAGGTACAGGAAGTCGTAGCCCTGCAGCAGCTGGTAGGTGAACTCGGTAAATGACAGACCATCGCGGGCAGTACCATTGAGACGCTGCTGAACGCTCTCCTTAGCCATCATGTAGTTGACGGTGATGTGCTTGCCCACCTCACGGGCGAAGTCGAGGAACGTGAAGTCCTTCATCCAGTCGTAGTTGTTCACCATCTCGGCAGCATTAGGCTCTTTCGACTCGAAGTCAAGGAACTTAGCCACCTGAGCCTTTATGCACTCCTGATTGTGGCGCAAGGTCTCGTCGTTCAACAGGTTGCGCTCCTGAGATTTTCCTGAAGGGTCGCCAATCATACCCGTGGCACCACCAACGAGGATAATGGGCTTGTGACCGCAACGCTGCAGGTGACGCAGCATCATGATACCACAAAGGTGACCTATATGCAGGGAGTCGGCCGTGGGGTCGGTACCCAAGTAGGCCGTCACCATTTCTTTCTGTAACAATTCCTCTGTACCAGGCATGATCTGTGCCAGCATGCCGCGCCATTTCAGCTCTTCTACGAAGTTCTTTCTCATCTTTATATTATATGTTTTTAAATTTTTGGGTGCAAAGGTACTAATAAGCGAGAAGAAAACCAAATTTTATTTGAGTTTTCTCGAGCGAGAATACCTTCGACCGCAGGTCAAAGGTACAAATAAGCGAATAGAAAAGCCAGAGGACACAAAAAGAATCCACTCACCATGAAGGCGAGTGGATTCTGAAATGTACTTACAAAATTAAGATTAGTTCAGAGCGTCAGCAAGCTCGGCACCAGCCTTGAACTTAGCCACCTTCTTAGCAGCAATCTTAATCTTAGCCTTCGTTGCGGGGTTGATACCCTCACGAGCGGGGCGCTCAGCAACAGCGAATGTGCCGAAACCTACGAGAGCCACCTTGTCACCAGCGACGAGAGCGTCCTTCACTGCTTGAACGGCTGCATCAAGAGCCTTCTTTGCGTCAACCTTTGAGAGACCAGCACCAGCTGCAATCTTCTCCACTAATTCTGTCTTGTTCATAATTAAAAAAATAATAAATGAGTAATAAAAAGGTTTACTATTGGTTTTGTGAGGGCAAATTTAATACAAAGTTGCGATAAAACAAAAAAAAAATGAGAAAAAAAGATGTTTTTTATGAAAAATAGTGTGTTTAAGCGGTTTTTAGTGCCAAAAACAAGATATTTTTCGTAATTTTGCACGCAAAAACAAGAAATCATGTTCAGAAACATACCTACTGTCACCAGAAACCTTTTGCTAGTCAACATTCTGGCATTTTTGGCGACAATCATCCTGGAACCTCGCTTCGATCTGGAGTACTGGGGCGGATTGAACTATTTCCTGGCACACGACTTCCATCTGTACCAGTTTGTGACCTACATGTTTTTGCATGGCAGTTTCACCCACCTGTTCTTCAACATGTTTGCCCTGTGGATGTTTGGCTGCGTGATAGAACGCACATGGGGTTCACAGCGATTCCTTTTTTATTACATTATATGTGGCATCGGCGCCGGCTTATGTCAGGAAATAGTACAATACATCTCTTACGGCGCCCTTCCCATCAATAGCATCACTATCGGCGCATCGGGTGCCGTGTATGCCATTCTTCTGGCTTTCGGCATGACCTTCCCTGAGGAACGCATCTTCATCTTCCCGCTGCCTGTTCCCATCAAAGCCAAGTGGTTCGTGTGCATTTACGCAGCGATAGAACTGTTCTCAGCTATGTCTTCGCGTGGCGACGGTGTGGCCCATATGGCCCATCTGGGCGGCATGCTGTTTGGATTCCTGCTCATCACCTACTGGCGGCGACAGGCCAACAGACCCCATAAGTCCCAGAAGCCTCATAAGACTTATTGGACCAATGGGCCCCACAAGACCCATATGACTTACGAGACCCATAGAACAGCCACTCGCGAGGACGATATGGAAGACAATGCCCGAAAGAAGGCTTTGCAGGACGAGATTGATGCCTTGCTCGACAAGATTCGCAAGAGCGGCTATGACAGTCTGACGAAAGCCGAAAAACAACGTCTTTTCGAGGCAAGCAAAGAAAGATAAGCGGACCAACAACCAGAAGTAAAGTGTTTGGAATCAAAGGACTGTTGACGAATGTGCTCACAGGAGCGAGTGCTACCACCAGCGCGCTGATGATAGTGGTAGCCTACAGCGACCGCATCAACCCTGTGGACCATCCTCTGTTGGCCTGTCTCGGTATGACGATGCCCTTTGTCATCATTGCCAACCTTGTTCTTCTGGTAGCCTGGCTGTTCATCAAGTGGCGTCGAAGTTGGATACCACTGGTGGGTCTTCTGCTGAGCTACGGCGCCATCCGCACCTATTTCCCTCTGCATGGGGCAGGAAAAGCGCCAGAAGGGTGCATCAAGGTCATATCCTATAATGTGTGTGGCTATGCTGGAAATAAAGACAACCCTGCCTGTCTGGACAGCATCTGCAACTATCTGAAGAGCCAGAATGCTGATATCGTTTGTCTGCAGGAAGATGGTGCACCCGACAGAGAAAAGATCAACAGTCTGTTTCCCTACAACGACACCCTTCGCATCGTCTATGGTGAGGGAGCGGTCAACATTCTGGGATTCCATTCCCGCTTTCCAATCCTGAAGCGCGAGAAAATTGACATTCCATCGCAGACCAACGGGTCTGTGGCCTACTATCTGAGAATAGGTCGCCAGACGGTCCTCGTCATCAACAACCATCTGGAGAGCTTTCATCTGTCACCAGAGGAACGCCAGGGTTACAATGACGTACTCAACGGAAATGTTGACGGAGGTAAGGCGGAGCTGAAAACACGCTCGTTGGTAAAGAAAGTGAGCGAAGGCAAGGCACGACGGGCTCCACAGGCCGATGCCATCCACCGATATATTGAAGCACATCGGAAGTATCCCATCATTGTCTGCGGCGATTTCAACGATACACCTATCTCCTACACGCGACACACCATTGCACAGGGGCTGATTGACTGTTTCGCAGAGACGGGTACAGGCACAGGCGTGTCTTACAATCAGAAAGGCTTCCGTTTCCGCATAGACTATATTCTTTGCAGCGACGACTTCAAGCCGTTCCGCTGTGTGGTTGACGACAACACACACTCCAGCGACCACTACCCCATCGTCGCACAGTTGCAACTGGACGGATTCTTCAACAAACGCTACTTAAAGAAATAAATCCTATTTTTGTTGTAAATGTAAAGATATCGGAAAATCGATAATCGAAAATCTTTACCTTTTTATGAGTTTGATAACTGATGAACAATCTCTCGTCAGCCAGACAAAAAGTGCGCAAAAATGAAGAGAAAAGCCATCAAAAAAGCCCCAAAATGCTGATAATCCTTAAAAAAAAGCGGAAAAAACACCAAAAATTTTCTACAGTATAAAAAAATCACTATATTTGCACGCTAAAATGTGCATGAAATTACAATAATAATATAACAAACAAAATGCAAAACAAAGGAATTGTAAAGTTTATTGCAGTTGCACTCGTACTGATCTGCTGCTTCTATCTTTCGTTCTCGTTTGTGACCAGCTATCACGACAATAAGATTGCTGCCCTTGCGAAGACCGACTCGATTAAGGCCAGAGAGTACAAAGACTCAGTAGAGACCCACAACGTTTGGCTGTGGTCTTGGAACCTGAAAGAGTGCCGTGAGATGGAAATCGGCCTTGGTCTTGACCTGAAAGGCGGTATGAATGTGATTCTGGAAGTGTCAGAGCCCGACATCCTCGATGTGCTGGCCGACCACAGTCAGGATCCCACCTTCAAGAAAGCCCTGAGCGAAGCTCGCAAAGACAGCGAAGGTAAGGAAGTGGACTTTGTTGACGTGTTCGTAGACAAGTGGAAGAGCAACAACGGCAAGGCCCTTGCCTCGGTGTTCGCTACTTCAAAGTTGCGCGACAAGGTGAACTCACAGAGCAGCGACAAGGATGTCATTGCTGCCTTGAAGGAGGAAGTGAAGTCGGCTATCGACAATGCTGAGAACGTTGTTCGCAACCGTGTGGACAAGTTCGGTGTTGTTCAGCCCAACATACAGCGTCTGGGTACCCAGTCGCGCATCATGGTCGAGATGCCTGGTGTGAAGGATAAGGACCGTGTGCTGAAGCTGTTGGCAGGTAGCGCCAACCTGGAGTTCTGGGAGTGCTACAACGGTAACGAGGTGTACAACACCCTGCAGACCGTCATGAACGCCTACACCAACGAGCTTGCTGCTAAAGGTGAGCAGGCTAAAGCTGACGAGACTGAAAAGCAGGAAGAGGTAGCTGAAACTGTCGAGAATGCTGAGACCGTTGAAGGCGACTCTACAGAGCAGACCAGTCTGAACGAAGAGATGTCCAAGGAGGATACAAATACTCCCGAGTTGAACAAGGAGCAGGACAAGCTGATGCCCCGTCTGATGCCCTACAATTCACCATCGGCAGTTGTTGGTCTGGCCAGCGTTTATGATACCGCCTCCATCAACCGTATGATCCGCTCTGATGTGGCTCAGCAGATTCTTCGCAACCTGCCCGACGGCGAAGCTCGTCTGGTATGGGGTGCCAAGCCTGCAGAAGCCGAGCGCTATAACGGTCTGAAGGGAACCTACTTCGAGCTCTATGCCCTGAAGGTTACCGATCCATCGGGTCGTGCTCCACTGGAGGGTGATGTCATCACCAGCGCCAAGGACGGTTTCGACAACTCGAAGCCTATCGTATCTATGCAGATGAACACTGAAGGTACACGTATCTGGGCCGAGCTGACCAAGAAGAACCTGAAGCGTTGTATCGCCGTGGTGCTGGACAACGTGGTTTACACCGCACCGACCATCCAGACCGAGATTACTGGCGGACAGTCACAGATCTCAGGTAACTTCACCATTGAGGAGACCAAGGACTTGGCCAACACGCTGAACTCTGGTAAGATGCCTGCGCCCACGCGCGTCATTTCTTATCAGATGGTAGGACCCTCACTGGGTGCACAGTCTATCCATCAGGGTATCGTATCGTTCATCGTGGCCTTCATCCTGCTGATGTGTGTCATGGTGCTGCTCTACAACTTCATCCCTGGTATGCTGGCCAACTGCGCCCTGCTGTTCAACCTGTTCTTCACCATCGGTATTCTGGCTTCGTTCCAGGCGGCACTGACCATGCCTGGTATCGCCGGTATCGTGCTGACACTGGGTACGGCTGTGGATGCTAACGTGCTTATCTATGAGCGTACTAAGGAAGAGCTGCGCAAGGGTCTGGGAGTCCGTGATGCTCTGAACAGCGGTTACTCTAACGCCTTCTCGGCTATCTTCGACTCTAACTTGACATCATTGATCACAGGTATCATCCTCTATGTCTTCGGAACAGGTCCTATCCGTGGTTTCGCAACGACCCTGATCATCGGTATCTGCGTCAGCTTCTTCACCGCTGTGTTCATGACCCGTCTGGTCTATGACAACCGCATGAAGAAGAACAAGTGGCAGAACCTCACCTTCACCACACCGTTCTCGAAGAACCTCATGCAGAACACGAAGTTCAACTTCATGGGCAAATACAAGACATCGTACATGGTATGGGGTCTGGCAGCACTTATCTTCTGCGGTAGCTTCGTGGTACGCGGTCTGAGCCGTAGCATTGACTTCACGGGTGGTCGTAACTATATCGTGAAGCTCGACAAGGACGTGCCTGTGGAGGATGTGCGTAAGGTGCTGAAGGGTGCTTTCGTCAACGACGAGGAGAGCAGCGCTAACAAGGGTAAGGAAGCCAATACTCAGGTGATTGCCCTGGGTGAGGCCAAGACTATCCGTGTATCAACCAACTGGAACATCGAGGCTACCAACACCGAGGTTGACGCCCGTGCTGAGGAAATCCTGTACAACAAGTTCGTGGAGGCTGGCTTCATCAACAAGACAACCAGTAAGAAAGAGTTCCTTGAAGAGGATGAGAAGAGCGACAAGGCTACCATCGTAGAGGCTACGAAGGTGGGACCGTCGATGGCTAAGACCATTACCCGCGGTGCCTTCATCAGCGTGATCATCGCCCTGATTGCCATATTCCTCTACATCCTGATGCGCTTCCGCAACGTGGCCTTCTCTGTGGGTTCTATCGTAGCTCTGTTCTTCGATGCCCTCGTGGTGCTGGGCTTCTTCAGCCTGTTGCACGGTTGGGTACCCATGTCGCTTGAGATTGACCAGACATTCATTGGTGCCATCCTGACGGTGATCGGTTACTCCATCAACGATAAGGTGGTGGTGTTCGACCGTATCCGTGAGAACATGGGACTCTACTCAAAGCGCGACCGTCGTCAGCTGTTCAACGAATCGCTGAACCAGACGCTGGCCCGTACCATCAACACCTCAGTAACGACGCTGATTGTGTTGCTCACCATCTTCTTCCTTGGTGGCGACTCTATCCGTCCGTTCTCATTTGCTATGATCCTGGGTGTTGTGTTCGGTACCCTCTCGTCAATCTTCATCGCTGCTCCTACCGCTTACCTCATCATGAGCCGCGGCAAGAAGCAAATCGAAGAGAAGAATTAAGGACTGACAGTCTTTAGGTATATAAAGGTACGTACGCACACATTGCGCGCGTACCTTTTATGCTTAAAAGGTAAATGGTTAAAGTATGGCAAAGAACTCCACCTGGCACGATGACTACTGGCTACTGCTGATGCAGATATACTTGAAAAAGCCGGTAGGTGTGAAAGCACTGTACAACCGCGATATGGTGAACCTTAGTCTGGAACTGCATATCGCTCCAGAGGCTCTGCAAAGCCGCATGCAGCAGATAGCACGGCTTGAGACGCCCCGTATTGAGCGTATCTGGCAGACATACCACAACGATACTCGCAAGTTGAAGCGTGCCGTCAGCATGCTGAGGAAGATGAGCGGTTTCGGTACTGCCGGCTTGTTCTATGATGGTGTGGAAGTGGAAGAGACCTTCGAAAAAGATTTCCGTCCTTTGCCAGAGGATGAGCGACTGACGCCCGTTATGCTCACCATCCTCCTAGACCTTTACTTTCAGTTAACACCCTCAACGATGGTGTCAACAACCCCTGAGGTCAGTAAAACGGCTCGCCTCCTGAAATTGCCAGTTGACTTGGTTGTCGACATATTACAGGTCTATCAGCATTGTGACCCCTACTTGAAACGAAAGGATCATTGTTTATCCCCATTGCTATCACCTTGCCAGCAGATATGGCAGCGCTTTGGCAATATCGACACGACTGTCCTTGAGAAATATGCCGATGAAATCAGGGAATATTTCAAACGGTAAATCATAAAGAGAGGACTAGAAGGAGAAAACCATGCAGGGTCAGATACAGGAACAGCGGCAGGAGCAGAAGCTCCAACAGAGCATCTCGCAGCAACAGTTGTTGCAGGCGCAGCTTATTGAGTTGCCCGTCCAACAACTGATAGACCGTATCGAGACCGAACTGCATGACAATGGGGCGTTGGAACCTGCCACAGAGACCCTGACTGAACTTCCCGATTATCAGGACTCTCCGGAGGGTACAGACAATGCTGACAATGCCGATGACTACGAGCAGCAGCGCGAACGCGAAGACCGTCAGGACGAGTTAGACAGAGCCCTTGAAGGCTTTGGTCGTGACGACGACGAACTGCCTGTATATAGCGGCGGACGTTCGTCAGCCGATGATGCTGAGGAACGTGTCTATGGAAGTACGGAGTCTTTCTATGACCAACTGATTGACCAGGTCAACATGCTGGACCTTGACGAACGGCAGCGCTATATCATGGAGTATCTCATCCGTTCGCTGGAAGACGACGGACTGCTACGCGCCTCGTTGGAAGGTATTGTTGACGAGTTAGCCATCTACCATAACATCGACACCAACGAACAGGAAATAGAAGCGCTGTTGCACGAACTGCAACAGCTGGACCCGCCAGGCATTGGAGCCCGATCACTACAGGAGTGCCTGCTGCTACAGATTGACCGTAGGAAGCCATCGCACATGACCACCTTGATGCGTAGGGTGGTTACCGACCTCTTTGATGCTTTCACCAACAAACGGTGGGACAAACTGCAACACGAACTGGGACTGGGTGAAGCCGAGACCGAGGAACTTGTCCATGAACTGCGCCGACTGAATCCCAAGCCTGGTGCATCGATGGGTGAGGCTGTAGGCCGTTCCATGCAACAGATTACCCCCGATTTCATCGTTGAAACCCATGATGACGGCACCGTGACATTCACGTTGAACAATGGCGATGTGCCCCAGCTACAGATAGCAGAAACCTTTGCCGACCTGCTGAAGACCTATCGCGACAACAAAGAAGGACTGAGCAGACAGATGAAGGAGGCGTTGCTCTACACCAAACAGAAGGTGGACGCCGCACAAAACTTCATTGATGCCGTGAAGACCCGTCAGCACACGCTTTACGTCACCATGAAAGCCATCATCCACTGGCAGCATCGTTTCTTCGTGGAAGGCGACGAGGCCCTGTTGCGCCCCATGATTCTCAAGGACATTGCCGAGCGAACGCATCTGGACATCAGCACCGTCTCACGTGTCTGCAATTCAAAATACGCCCAGACGCGATGGGGCATCTTCCCATTGAAATTCTTCTTCAGTGACGGCTTTGTGACCGAGAGTGGCGAAGAACTGTCCACGCGCGAGATCAAGGCGACCCTGCGCGAACTCATCGATACTGAGGACAAGAAGAAGCCGCTGACCGACGATGCCCTCAGCGACCTGTTGAAAGCCAAGGGCTATCCTGTGGCCCGTCGTACGGTGACCAAGTATCGTTTACAAATGAACATTCCAACAGCACGCATGCGCCGATGACAACACAGAAGAGCATCATCCTCTCGGCAAGGGTTATCAGTCTGTTGTTCACGCCCTTCTACCTACCCATCTTGGGTGTGGGCGCGCTGTTCACGTTCAGTTACATGAATGCGCTGCCCGAATGGTACAAATGGAAGGTACTGCTCATCGTCTATCTGTTTACCATCCTTCTGCCCACCTTCATGATTTACGGCTACAGAAAGGTGATGGGCTGGACACGCATAGAGATGGGACAGAAACGAAGGCGCATCGTGCCCTACTGTTTATCCATGCTGTCCTACCTGGCCTGTATCGAGGTGCTTCAGACGGAAAACATCTACTTTTTCATCTGCAGCATCATCTTCTCTGCCCTACTGGTCCAGATTACCTGTGCGGCTATCAACATGGTGTGGAAGATATCCACCCACATGGCGGCTGTGGGCGGCGTTGCTGGCGGCATCATTGCCTTTACACATTTGTTTCTCTACAACCCCATCTGGTGGCTGTGTCTTGTTATATTCCTGTCAGGACTATTAGGTTCGGCCCGAATGATACTTCGCCAGCACACCTTGGCACAGGTGACTGCTGGCTTTGGCGTGGGTTTTATCTGTGCGTGCTATGGTATCCTACGCAACGAATTCTTTGTCGTTGTGTGGACGATTACCAAGATTCTCCTTAAAGTGTTTTTAAATATAGATATCGAAGATGAAGCCAATAGTTAGTATTATCATGGGCAGCACCAGCGATCTGCCCGTTATGGAGAAAGCCTGTCAGTTGCTTAACGACATGCAGGTACCCTTTGAGGTGAACGCCCTGTCAGCCCACCGTACACCCGAGGCTGTGGAAACGTTTGCCAAGAATGCCAAAGGTCGTGGCATCCGCGTCATCATCGCTGCGGCAGGTATGGCAGCAGCCCTTCCTGGCGTGATTGCCGCACAGACCACCCTACCCGTCATCGGCGTACCCATCAAGGGCATGCTCGATGGTCTTGACGCCCTGCTCAGTATCGTTCAGATGCCCCCAGGCATTCCCGTAGCCACCACAGGAGTCAACGGCGCGCAGAATGCCGCCATCCTGGCTTGTGAGATGCTGGCCCTCGGCGACGAGGCTCTCGCCCAGCGCCTTGCCGACTACAAGGAAGGTCTGAAGAGCAAGATTGAGAAGGCCAACCGCGATTTAGCTGAACTGAAATACGACTTCAAAACCAATTAATCCCAAAAGGCCCATAGGTCCTATAAGTCCTATAGGGCCTATAGGGTCAATAAGGCCAATAAGATTATGCAACGAAGAAAGACCCACGAAGTACGCGTCGGCAATATTGGTATTGGCGGCAACAACCCCGTCAGGGTACAGTCCATGTGTACCACCTCGACGATGGATACCGATGGCTGTGTCCAACAGATTCTCGCTATTGCTGCCGCTGGTGGCGAGCTGGTGCGCCTGACCACCCAAGGCGTGCGCGAAGCCGAGAATATGAAGATTATCCGCGATAGGGTGAGGGCTGCCGGCTGCATGGTGCCCCTGGTGGCCGATGTCCACTTCAACCCTGCTGCTGCCGATGTGGCTGCCCTCTATTGTGAGAAGGTGCGCATCAACCCAGGCAACTATGTGGACCCAGGTCGCACGTTCAAGAAGCTCGAATATACCGATGAGGAATATGCTGCCGAGCTCACCAAGATAGAAGACCGCCTGGTGCCTTTCCTCAATATCTGTCGCGAACACAATACTGCCGTTCGCATCGGCGTGAACCACGGTTCGCTCAGCGACCGCATCATGTCGCGCTATGGCGACACCCCTGCCGGCATCGTCGAGTCGTGCATGGAGTTTCTGCGTGTCTGCATGAAACAGCAGTTCATGGACGTGGTGGTCAGCATCAAAGCCAGCAACACGGTGGTGATGGTCGAGTCAGTACGCCTGCTGGTGAAGGCGATGGATGCCGAAGGTATGACGTTCCCCCTGCACCTCGGCGTGACAGAGGCTGGCGAGGGCGAAGACGGCCGTCTGAAGAGTGCTGTGGGCATTGGTGCCCTGCTCGTTGACGGCATCGGCGACACCATCCGCGTGAGCCTCAGCGAACCACCTGAAAACGAGATACCTGTGGCCTACGCCCTTCTACAGGCTGCTCGCGTGCGCCAGACAAAGACCGAGTATATCTCGTGTCCTGGTTGTGGCCGTACGCTCTACGACCTGCAGGAGACCATCAGGAAAGTGAAGGCCGCCACCCAGCACCTGACGGGTTTGAAGATTGGCATCATGGGCTGTATTGTGAACGGTCCTGGCGAGATGGCCGATGCCGACTACGGCTATGTGGGTGCCGGGCGCGGACGCATCTCTCTTTATCGCGGCAAGGAATGTGTGGAGAAGAATATCCCTGAAGAGGATGCCGTTGACCACCTGCTTCGTCTCATCGAGGCTGACAAGAAACAATAAAACACCGCATCGCAGGCAAAAAAAGAGAGGAATCGCTTGGTTTTTCTCTTTTTTTCGTACCTTTGACTATCGTCGAAAGTACTCACGTTCGAAAAAACTCAAATTTTATTTGGTTTTTTGCTCACTTAATCGTACCTTTGCAGCCAAATTCAAGGGGTGTCCGTCTGTTGACGGGCTGAGATGATACCCTCCAACCTGATCCGGATCATGCCGGCGTAGGGATGAACATCAAGAAAAAGCCCCTTTATTGTATCACTATAATAAAGGTAAAAAGAATGAGAAAAAAGATTGTTTTGACAATGACCATGCTGGCTGTAGCCTGCGTGGCAAAGGCTCAGGGTATGATTGACGTGTGGAAAGAGGCCAGCCTGCAAGAGGTTCAGGTGACCTCGCTGCGTGCTACGAGCACGACGCCTGTGGCCTACAGCAACATGAACCGCGAGATGATTGACGCCGTGAACTACGGACAGGACATTCCGTTCCTGCTGTCCACACTACCCAGCATCACCACAACGACCGATGCAGGCAACGGCATCGGCTATACCAGCATCCGCGTGCGTGGTACCGATGCCAGTCGTATCAATGTGACGGCCAACGGCATTCCCTTGAACGACAGCGAGAGCTCGCACATCTACTTCTCCGACTTTGGCGACTTTGCCAGCAGCGTGCAGTCCATCCAGGTGCAGCGTGGTGTGGGAACCAGTACGAACGGTTCGGGTGCCTTTGGTGCCAGCATCAATATGATGACAGAAGGTATCAGCATGACGCCCTATGCCGGCTTGGACGTCAGCGGCGGCTCCTATGGCACTCACAAGGAGACGGTTCGCTTCAGCACAGGCCTCATGAACGGACACTTCGGCATACAGGGTCGCCTGTCGAATATAGGCAGCAACGGCTATGTGGACCGTGCTACGTCGAGCCTCAACTCCTACTTCCTGCAGGCTGGCTATTACACAGAGAGCACCTCGCTGAAGTTCATCACCTTCAACGGTACGGAAAAGACCTATATGGCCTGGAACTACACGTCGAAGGGCGAGCAGAGCCTCTATGGACGACGTTTCAACTCCTGTGGCCTCTATTATGACAAGGATGGCAACATGAAGTTCTACGACGACCAGTACGACACCTACCACCAGCAGCACTACCAGTTGCACTGGAACCAGTGGCTCAGCAGCGAGTGGACCATGAACGTGGCGCTACACTACACCCACGACAACTACTACTACGACCAGATGAAGACGGGCAAGAAGCTTTATTCCTATCTGCTGACTGACGACACGAAGATGCGTGCCGACCTGGTACAGCGCAAGGATGGCGACAAGGACTTCTATGGCGTGGTGGCAGCGGTCAACTACAGCAACAACGAGGGATTGTCGGCCAACTTCGGAGGAGCCCTCAACCATTTTGATGCCAGCCATCTGGGCCACGTGATGTGGGTGGGTACACCTTATTATAAAGATGCACCCAACGTGGCACTTCCCCTTTTTGGGCTGGAACCCAACTACAAATACTATGGCAACGACTCACGCAAGACCGACGGCAACATCTATGCGAAGGTGAACTGGGAGTTTGCAAAGGGGCTCAACGCCTATGCCGACCTGCAGTATCGCCACGTGAACTATCAGATGGATGGACGTAGCGACGACTGGGACGACAACGGACAGATCAACTACGACCTGAACCGCAACTTCGACTTCTTCAATCCCAAGGCAGGTCTCAACTACAACATCGACCGTCACCATCGCGTCTATGCCTCCTACGCCATCGCCCATCGTGAACCCACGCGCGACCACTTCCAAGAGCAATGGGGCACCCCCATCAAGGCCGAGCGCCTGAACGACCTCGAGGTGGGCTATAAGTACCGCGAACGCCGTTTTGCCGCTGGCGTCAACCTCTACTGGATGGACTACAAGAACCAGTTTGTGCTGACAGGCGAGTTGAACGACGAGGGCGAGGCCATCACGAAGAACATCGACAAGAGCTACCGCATGGGCGTAGAGCTGGAGGCTGCCTGGACGCCCACCAAGTGGCTGCGCTGGGACGCCAACGCCACCTTCAGCAAGAACCGCGCCAAGGACATGATTATCACCCTCGACGACTACACCACCCAGGTGAACGTGGGTGAAACGCCCCTGAGCTTCTCGCCAGAGGTCATCATCAACAACATCTTCACCTTCAACCACAAAGGCTGGAGCGCATCCATACAGAGCCAGTACGTGGGCGAGCAGTACCTCACCAACTACGGCGTGAAGACCATGCGCTGCTGGACCGACTGGAGCATGACCGACGACGTGGCCACCAACGAGACACTCATGCTGGGCGACCACTTCACCACCAACATCGACCTCAGCTACCGTTTCAAAATCAAGGAGTGGGGACTAAAGAACGCTCGCGTGGGCGTCACTATCTACAACCTGTTCAGCGCCAAGTACGACAACAACGGCTGGGCAGCACCCCAGTTCCGTCAGGACGCCAACGGCAAGGTCTATGCCGTCAACACGTGGGGTCTGCGCGATCAGGAGGCTGCCGGCTTTGCGCCCTCGGCTCCATTCAATATGATGGCCCACCTGTCACTATCGTTTTAATTAGTTCATAGTTCATAGTGCATAGTTGGGCTGCGCATTGTGAACTATGAACTTTGAACTATGAACTTTACCCTTAACTGGCTCGATATCGTCACCACCATCCTCGGTCTGGCCTATATTCTCTTTGAATATAAGGCCAGCGTGTGGATGTGGGTCGTGGGCTTCGCGATGCAAGTCCTGGGTATCGTGCTCTACTACCAGAAAGGACTCTATGCCGACTGCAGTATGGAGTTCTACTACCTGGCGATGACCGTCTATGGCTTTTGGAAGTGGAAAACCCATCCAAGCCCTCCCAAAGGGAGGGATGTCCAATTACCTGTTGCCTCATCAAGTAATCAAACACCCTCTCCTTCGGAGGGGCTTGGGGAGGCTTCGATTTCCATTACTCACATGCCTCGTCACATTGCCCTGCGCTGGAGCATCATCATGGTCAGTCTGTGGGCGCTCATCTACTGGCTACTGGTCACCTTCACCAACTCTACCGTGCCCCTGGCCGACAGCTTCACCACCGCCCTCAGCATGGTGGGCATCTGGGCTTTGGCCCACAAATACCTCGAGCAGTGGTTCGTCTGGATAGCCGTCGATGTGGTCACCTCCATCCTCTACTTCCACAAGGACATTCCCTTCAAGGCCTCGCTCTACGCCCTCTACGTCGTCATCGCCATCCTCGGCTACTTCAAGTGGAAGCGAAGCATGGCTGCCGCCTCACATTAAGCGTCATCTTGCTCAGCAAGGAGCGTCACTTTGGTCAGCAAGGAGCGTCTCGGTGGTCACCAAGCAGCGTCACCTTGCCTACCAAGGGGCGTCACCTTGCTTACCAAGGAACGTCTCGTTGCACAATGAGACCGTTCCTTTAGTGACAATATAGGCATCCTTTAGTGATAATATGGATATCCTTTTGTTACAGTAAGGTTGCTTTGGGGCTTCATTTAGTGGTAAAAAATCCTCTTGTTGACCCTCGAATCGGCAACGAGACGGTCATTTTCCTACACATTTACCTCAAAAAACGACTATGATGCTGAATTTTTTGGAAGCACATTTGTGCACAAAAAGCAGGTAAAAACATCAAAACCGCGCCTTTTTGATACAATTTTTGGCCTTTTAGAGCAGTAATTTGATACATTTTGTACCCTTTTTGAAGCAAAAATCTTGGGTTCTTTGTACTATCAGAAATCGTATCTTGCTGTATTTCAGTATATTAGAGAATATCAGCCGTTACAGTTACAGTTGTTACAGTTGTTTTTTGAGGGGGTATCATTTCCTCTATATACCATATATTATATATAACTAATTATATATCAATAAGTTATAGTTAAATTTAAGCGATTAAAGGGAGATGTGCACCCCTCTTTTTTAAACTGTAACAACTGTAACTGTAACGCTCCCCACTCTTCCTCTACTAGGCCCATAATTCCCTTGTTCCACAAAAAAGTCTATCCTATCGTTTCTCCTTTCATAAATAATTCGTATCTTTGCAACTAATATGAAACCGGATATCATTGAAGATAATATATTTGTATATGAACCGTTTGAGGATGATGGTTCTATGCTGATGGCAGCGGAGACCTCATGGAGAGGTATGGCCGACGAGTTGCAGGAGCTGCATTATCTGAAGGGTGCCCAGTTCATAAAACAACTGAAGCTAATAATCTACTCTGGTGAGTTCCATCTCATAGAGGGCGAAACCAATATCTACAGTTCTATTAGCGAACAAAGTGATGACTTCAGCAATCTGATCAATGCAGCACGCAAGGCTGTGGAGCATGGCTATCGCGTCTATATACTGCCTAACCCGAGAAATTGTCGTACTGCCGATTTCATATTTGAAAAGAAAGGTATCCTTGGACTCTATGATTTGAAAACTGTCTATGGAAAAGGTTCCGTAGGTACACAATTACTTGATTCCATTGGACAGACTAATCGTGTGTTACTGAATATGCTAACAGACTATAATGCTCGATTGTTGGCCTCTGACATCAAAACCTATTTTGAAGCAAACCAAGATGCGCTAGAAGTATTGATATTCAAAGGAAAGAAGGTATTACCTATAAATAGAATCCAAGTGCAGAGTCCCGATTTCAATCGTGTATTTCGAAAGAGATTCGAAAAATAAAAGCCACCCTTGAGGTGGCTTTTAAATGGAGTAGTGTCGATCAAGTCTTGCTCCCCGCACTCAGCGGCGTAGTCAAAACATACATTTTGACGTTGCAAAGATACAAATAAGCGAACAAACTACCAAATAAATTCAGAAATATTTTAAATTTAGAGCGTAAAAGTACACAAAAGAATGCGGTTCCATTGTGTTCTCGGAAAAGATTCGGGAGGCTACTACTGGCGATTCAGCAATAGCCTCCCGGAATTTATATTTGTCAGATGGAATTAGAGTTTAAATCTCCAAATCTGTCTGTTGCCAGCTTTGCCACCACGGTCAGAAACAAAGTAGATATAACCATCGGTTGTCCAGTATGGCTGACCATCATATGACTTGTTGATAGTTACTTGTGTCAGATTGTTGCCGTCTGCATCAATAATGTAAATGTCATTGTCTTTTTTGTCTTTCTTAAAACAGTCGAACACAATCTTCGTTCCATCTGGGCTATAACGCGGATGGTAAGCATAGCCTTTCTTTGCATCGGTTAACTGTACAGGGTCACTACCATCGACATTCATTGTCCAAACGCTGCAACTACCTGCATCAGTTGAATACTTCACATAAACAATTCTTTTATCGTCAGGCGAGAAAGAAGGCTGTGCTCCATTTCCTAAAAGAATGTTCTCACCTGTCTGCAGATTTCTCAACCAAACTTCACTATAACGCTCTGAGAAATAATAGTAGTATGTTCTGGCAACTTTGGCGTAAACGAGGAACTTACCATCGCTACTAAAGCAGGGGTCCAATTCAAATGCATCATTAGATTCTGTAATTTGTGACAGAGCCTTTCCTTGATTATTGTTCATTATGAAAATGTCTGATGTAGAAGAGCCCTCAAGTTGACACTGAAATGCGATTTTGTCAGTGGCAGCACAATAGGCGGGAGAGATGTTATGGTTCTTTCCACTTGTTTTCTGACTCATTGCGTTTGAGAAAGGATTGTCCTTTTTGAAGATGTTGTAATACTGACGACTTTCACGTGCTGCAAAGAACAAATCTTTACCATTGTCTCCACCAAAAGGTGAAATACAGGGTTCCTCGTTGTCTGTAACTTTTGTTAAAGCAGTCAAGTTCTCGCCCGTCATCGTAATGGCATACTGAGTAACACCGCAGCTTGCAAGCATTGCAGCAAATCCAAATAATAAAATTACATTCTTTTTCATCTTGATTGTTATTAATAGGTTAGACATAATCACTACCGTCAGAGCATAAAAGAATGGCGCGGCCACGCTTATGCGCTTTACTTAGGGATTTCTCCCCGATTCGTTTGCAAAAATACAAAAAGATTTTAATAACAGCAAGAAAAATGTTTTTTTTCTTAAAAAAGTTGTTGATTTTACGGTTACCAGCGGTCGCGGGTCTGAATGTCGTCGGCCCAGCGGTGGTCCTTGGGGAAGGGTTGTCCGCCCCATGCCTTCACCTGGGTCCAGGGCTCAGCTTCGCAGGTCCAGAAAGGATGGTCGGCAGGCAGGCCGAGGGGCATCAGCGAGAGCGAGGTCATATAGAGCGAGCCGTTGTTGGTGTACCAGTCGGCAGTCTCGGGCTGGTGTCCGCAGAAGCCAATGGTGAGGAAGCCTCCCTCGTTGTAGTTGTTCTGGTGGTCGTACATGCGATGCATGGACTGCGTGAGGGCTGCGCGAACCTGTCCGTTGGAGAGGTCCTTGGGCAACTTCTGGTACCAAGCCATCAACGCCAGGGGCTGGAGGGCCGCCATGCGGTAGGGCGTAGAGCGGCCTATGACGGGGAAGGTACCTTCGGGCGATATGAAGCGCTCAAGGATGATGCTGTACTTCTGGGCACGTTTCAGGGCACGGTCGTAGTATTTCTGGTACTCCAGGCGGGTGTTGGCCTTGGCATCAATCATGTTCTGCAGGGTCTCCAGGTACATGGCGTGGAAGACGTAGCTGCTGTAGTAGTCGAAGGCGAAGACGGGGCCGTCGGCATACCAGCCGTCGCCCACATACCACTCCTCGACCTTGCGGATGGTCATCATCACACGGAAGTCGTCATATTCCTTCAGTCCCACGGCCTTGGCTATGAAGCTCTCGATGACGGAGGAGAAGAGGAACCAGTTGGTGTAGGGGGGCTCGATGGAACGCAGCTTCTTGAATTCCTGGATGTAGCGGTCCTTGGTCAGCTGGTCCAGAGGCACCCACAGCTGGTCGTAGGCACGGATGAACGACTCGGCGATATAGGCGGCATCAACGAGGTTCTGTCCGCTGACACCCCAGCACAGATAGTCGGGCGACTGCGGGTCCACGCTGTTCTTATAGCTGGCGAGGGCCCACTCACGCAACTGCCTCACCATTTCGCGCTCCTTTGTTTCGGCAGTGGAACTGCCGAACACGCTGTCGGGCAGTGCCAGCCAGGGTGCTATGCCAGCCATCAGACGGCCGAAGGTCTCCATATAGACCACCTTGCGGTTGCGGTTATCGAACGAAGGCGAGAACTCGGTCTGCATGTTCTTCTGCAGCTCGCCCTTGGCCATATTTTCCAAGACGGGCTGCGCCATCTTCCAGGCCTGCTGGCACCAGTATTCGCGATCGGATTGCTGTTTGACGGGTTTCTTGCCGGCTGCCATTGGCAATGCTATGAGAGCCAAGGCAAGGAGGAGGAATGTTTTTTTCATTGGACTTTAGTGTTAGTAAATTGTACTTGGTAGGGCCACTGTTCGTTGTTCTGCGACCATTCAGACGAGGCCTTGCCGCTGGTCCAGGGATGGGGCCAGTGCTGCGTGGGAGCACCCATTGCCACGAAGAAGAGGTTGTTGCACGAGCCGTGACCGCTGGGTATGGTGAGCGTTACGGAACCCTCGTCGTCGGCACCAATATCGCCATAGACGCGCGTGCCGTCGGCCATCAGCGCCACAAAGGCATAGCGCCAGCCAGCCCGTTCGGGATAGACGTAATGATAGTCGGAGGCATCGGTCAGGCCCGTAAAACGAGCCTGCACGGTGGTGCCTATAGCAGGACGCGTCATGTTGGTGATATGGTAGCCATAGTTCTGGATGCAGGTGGCAGGGTCGGTGGTATAGATGGCTTGCGAGGCATCGACCACCTTCAGGAAGTTCTTATGCTGTCCTATGCGGTGTTTGGCACGTTCGCGCACCTGGTCGATATCCCATGTGGCCATGTGCATGTAGCCCAGCATCAGCTCGTCGCAGAACTGCTGTTGCGTCATTCCCTTCATGCGCTGGTAGGTCTGGATAGGGTCTTCATAAGGCTGGGTCTCGCGCCACATGCGCCCTATGAAGTCGCGTCCGTTCACCATAGTCCACCAGTCGTGGATATAGCAACAGGCATAGCGCCAGTCCTCGTGCAGCATGTTCAGGTAGTGGGCATTGAGATGCTGTTCAAAATACTCGCCATCAGTAAACTGTCGGTCAGGGAATATCTGGTAGGCCTGCCAGTCGGCACAACTCTCCCACCAGCCATTGTCGTTGCCTCCGCCCCAGCCCCAACGCCAGCCGCGGTCATAGTGCCAGGCAGCATCGGTACCCAGGTCGGCCGACACCAGATACTGGAAGGTGTGTCCCACTTCGTGGGCTACGGTATGACCTCCGCGGGCAACAGCCGCCCAGGGGTTGAAGTGTCCGATACCCGTCATACCGCCATTGACGCCGTCAGTACCCGAGGCATCGGCACGCCAGTCTTTCTGGTAGGGGATGTAAAGCTGAATCTTGTACTTATCGGTTGTGGACTGCCCCTCTACGAGGAAGCCCAGTTCGTCTACATACATCTTCCAGCACTTCTCGGCCACGCTAAGCACATCATAGGCAGAAGCCACGTTGCCGTCGCCAGGGTACTGCAGGTGGGCAGGGTTGTTGCCATAGCGCACATCCCAGAACACGGCGAAATGGTCGCTCTCCAGACTGTGGCTGAAGTTATAGCCCGACGTCGCATTGTTGTTGGTATAGTTGGTTCCACTGTAGGTATTAGGCTTCAGCAGATAGCGTCCGGGGTTCTGGAACATGACGTCGGCCTTCTCGACAGGCACAAGGTAGTTGGCACCATTCACCTTGATACTGCCGTTCAGCACCTGGAACGTATCGGCTTGCAGCATCTTGATAATGCCGTTAGCCTTGAAGCGGTCGTCGTAACGAATCCACAGCGAGTCGCCAGCACTTTGCTGGGCAAAGGCAAATGACAAATGAAAGAGGAAAAGAGATATGATTAAAAACTGTCGTTTCATAGGGTTTCTTCAATATCTGGATGATGCGATATGATTATTTCACAAAAATCTTCTTGCCATTCTGGATGAACAACCCTCTGGAGGGCTTCGCCACCTTGCGACCTGAGAGATCATAGACATTACCAACAGCATGCCCACCTTCCATGAGCACCTCGTGGATGGCTGTTGTGGCCGTCAGGTCTTCGTCGATGCCGTTAATATAGAAACGGTAAGTGAGGTTGTTGGTGTTGCGTACCTGTTCCAACCAACTGCGGAAAGCCTTTACTGCCACACCATCAGCAGCCTGGGCAAACAGACCGTCGCTCATGCTGAAAAGCAACTGTGACGAGGTATAGGGACTGTTTTCCAGATTCACATAGGAACCCCTCATGCGCACGCGCACCTGATCATTATTTGAACGCAGGGCTTGGTTGGCTGGTTGTGTCTTGCCTTTCTCCAGACTCACATTGGGAATCACATAGACAGGGCCTAGAACGTAGCCAGAGCCATAGACTACTGAGGTACGGGCACCAGCGGTAATGTCGGGCTGACGCGTGGGACGCAGAAGATAGTGCACACCAGCCTCCAACGCCACCTTAGACGTGCCGAGGTCAACGGTCTCAAACTCAACCGTAGCCACATCGCCCTCCTGGACAGCCTTCAGCTTGGCCAACATGGCATCGTCGCCGAAGGCCTCACGCAACTGGGTACCTGTCAACGAGAACGGCACCACGATGCTGTTCCATTTCCCCACGTCAAACGAGCGGCGGAAGGCCATCAGACCGTAATTGACAGCATAGTTGCCACCAATGGCCGTACTGTCTTCATTGAGCGAGAAACGTGGCAGCGACACAAACCGCATGCTGCGGATATCGGCCTTATCATAGGCATCGCCGGCAATTACTATCTGTTGGTCACCGTAATGCACCTTGTACGTCTGGTTGTCACTCACCAGATAGTGGCACACACGACCATCGGTCAGAGTGATAGTGAAATTGTTGGCTTTCTGCAGCTCAGTCACCCTTGAGGTCTGGGCGGCTGCGGAGCCAAAGAACAAACAACCAATGATCGATGTCAGCAGTAATCGTTTCATCTTAACAAAAACCATTATTTCACAAAGAACTTCTTGCCGTTCCTGATAAACAGTCCCTTGGTGGGAGTCGTCACCCTGCGTCCTTGCAGGTCATAGACAGCATGGTCGTTGGTTGACGGCTCGTAAACGACCGTCTGGATGCCGTCGGTCAGATTCGTATAATCAGTCACGCGGTTGACCATCTGTTCCAAGGCAGAAATCTCAGAGAGGCTCAGCACGCGGTCATAGACCATCACATCGTCGAAACGAGCATCGGGCGAACCCCAGAACGAGCCATAGCCTAAATAGAGTTCAGGACAGGCCGTCAGAAGGTCCACAATGAGGTTGTAATCGAAAGCGGTCTTGGTGGTCTTTGCCACACCATCGATCTCGCCGTTATAGCGGTCGCTCGACTTCTTTGACCCGTTGACATAGATGGTGACACCACCCGTGTAGGTGGTAGCAGTACGCTGGATGGTGATAGTCACCAGCTGCCATTGCCCTGTGGTGAGATACTTCGTCTCAGTCGTATTGGGATTATTGATATCGAACCAGCTGCCAGCACCGTTGTTGAAGCCCACATAGGCGTTGCCCGTCACGAAGAGACGCGAAGCACCGTTGGTCATTCCCAACAGGGCATCCCACAGGTTGTCATTGCTGCGCTTGACCCAGAACGAGATAGTGGCACCCGTATCGAGGGTCTTACCATAGAGCGGGTTGGGTATCGCCACATAGCTCTCCTTACCGTTGGCACCGAAGTTCAGATGCATCACCTGACCGTTGCGCAGGGGGTCGCCGTCCTCCGTAGCAGGAACGGCAGTAGTGCCGTTGCGCTTCAGTTGTGCCTGTTCTGAGGTGTTGAGTGTATTGGAAAGTGTCTCATCATCAAAGCCATAATGAGCCAGCAGTCCGCTCTTCCAGTCGGCCGTTGGCTGCGAGTTAGACTCAGAGAGTGCGTTCACCTGGTAGTCCTGCGTCCAGTAGTAGCTATTGGATTGTACGCGTGCTGTCAGGGTCACGGGCGTATTCTCCTGCAGGCCTGTGGGGTTGTACTGGCCATAGGCAGAAATGATATTGGGCTCCGATGACGTCCAGCTGACTTCAACGTTGTCCACGTTCTGGTCTAAGCTGTAGAGGTCAACATTCTTCTTATAGTCCTGGTTGTTGGTGACGGGCACCTTCTGGTTGTTCAACTGCCAAGCCACCGCATACTTTGGGTGCAGCTTATAGCCCCACACATTGACACCGTTTTTTGTCGTGGCCGTAAAGGCTATAACATGGGTGCTCTTGCCGTCCATCTGCTCTTCCAGGATGACACCATCGTAGGTTGTGCCTCCAAGCTTCAGAGTCAGGTAGCTGGTACCCTCTTCGACCGACCACGTACCGCTGAAGGTGCCGCTGACAGTACCGTCGGCACTAAGCGTTATTTCCACAGGCGTCACCAGATCCTTCTTGCGATGGTCCAGTTTGTACCTGTGAACCAACAATTGATAAGTGCCTGGGATATCTTCTGTGGGCACCAACTGCGTCGTAGCAACATCGTCGCTGGTTGTTGTCTCACCGTTATATTCGAAGGGAGCTGCAACCAGCCATCCAGCCTTGTTCTGGAACACCTGGTGGACACGGGTCTCGAACGCCTCGCCACGATTCTGGAAGCGTGTGTGATAGACCAGATAGATACGTCCGTCCTCGGCCGCGATGATGCTGTTGTGACCCTGCGAACGCTCGCTATTGTCGCCCTGTGCCGTAAAGCCCCATTCGCCATAGGCACCAAAGATATTCTCACCAACGGTATTGCTGGTGGAGCCGAAGTTCATCTCGTACTTAGACAGCACGGCCGCATGTCCAAACGCATCCTTGAAGGGACCATCAGGGTTCGTAGAACGGAACACACGCATCTGGTAGCCACCGTTGTTGATGTCGTCGGGATCACCACCAGCAGCCAGACCGCCATTGGTCACGAAGAGATAGTAGTAGCCATTGATATACTCAATATAGGGGGCCTCGCCAGAAGCGTAATAGCCGCCTGCCAGCTTCTTGCCGAAATAGGGATCAACGGTGATACCATCACCAGAGCCTACCTGCGTATAGGTCACGTCATAGTCGCGCAGACCTGTCTCCTCGTCAAGTTCCAACGTCCAGATACCACCGCTCCACGAGCCATAGACCAATCTGAGTTTGCCTTCCTCGTCGTAGAACACACAGGGGTCGATGTTGTTGGGATAGCGTGTTCCCCAGTAGCAGTTATAGCGCGAGGGAAGCGAAGGCTGGGTGCCGATGACCAGTTCCAGGTCGGTATCCTTATAGTCGGTACCATTATAGAAGCCGCTGATAACCACGGGGGCCTGATACTTATAGGGGCCTGTGATGCTGTTACTGGTCAGCAGGAGGATGCTCGAGTACCACTTGTCGCCATTGATGCTGAGATACATGCACCACTTCTCCATTATGGGGTTCCAGATAACGTCTGGGGCCCACATATTACCGTCGATATTATAGATCTCACTACCCTTGGCCGACCAAGCCATCGCGTTGAACTGGGGCATGTCCACTTCCACGCCACCCTTCTTTACTTTCTTGACAGCTGGAGTGGTGAATGCCTGGCTATTGTCGTTGGGCGACCAGGTGGGAGCTGCCCAGGTCCAGTTCTGCAGGTCGGTGGTGTAGGCTCCTGCCTTGTGCGAACCGAAGATATAGTAACGCTTCGAGATGGGCTCATAGACCACAGAGGGGTCGTGCACGCTGACGCGCTTCTTCGTCGTGTTCTTATACAGGTTCTTGGCCTCCTGCGTCGTCACCTCGGTTTGCGCAAGGGTAAAGGACAAATGACAAATAACAAATGACAATGTTAATAGCAGTCGTTTCATATTGTTTCACGTTAGTTTGGCTGCAAAGATACGACTTTTTGCTGAAAGCGCCAAACGTTTCCATGAAAAAAGACGAAGAAGGGCAGTTATCGCAACGCTTCGATATACTGGTACAGACGACGGTAAAAAGGATGACGGGTGAGTGTATGACGGTCACCAACAATGATGACTTTCATACGGGCACGGGTGATGGCCACATTCATACGGCGCAGGTCACGCAGAAAACCTATCTGCCCTTCCTCGTTGCTACGCACCAGCGATATTACGATGATATCACGCTCCTGACCCTGAAAGCCATCAACAGTATTCACCGAGATGAAACGGCGGAAAGGTTTGAAAAACTCACTCTTGCGCACCTGCTGACGTAGCAGCTGCACCTGGGCACGATAGGGTGAGATGATTCCCACATCGATATGTTCGTCAAGGATGCGCTGTCGGCCTATGAGTTCGAAGTAGGCCTGAAGGGAAAGGAGTGTCAGGCGCACCTCGTTGGTATTACTCTTAGACGCATTGTTAGAGTTCTCAGAGCTATCAGGAATTTCCGAAGAGTCAATCCACACCATCGTCAGATCATGGTCGAGAATGCTACGATGACCCACCTCTGGGGCTGCCACCATGAGGTTATGATAGAACCAGTTGCTACTGAAGTGCATGATGTCCTCGTGCATGCGGTACTGCATACGCAACAGCGTCACCACCTCGGGCTTGTTGTTGGCGATACGCTCCATCAGCGTCTGACCCAAACCTCCTTTCAAAGCCTCATAGCACTTCACCGTGGGTGGCAGCTGACAGTGGTCGCCAGCCAGGATGACACGTTGGGCACGTCGGATGGGAATCCAACAGGCGGCTTCCATCGCCTGGGCAGCCTCGTCAATGAACAGCGTACCAAACTTCATGCCGTCAAGCAGGCGGTTGGCAGAGCCTACAAGCGTCGAGGCGATGACACGGGCCTCTCCAAAGAGCTCTGCGTTGATGCGTATCTCGAGTTCGGTGGCACGACTCTTCAGACGGTCCATCTTCTGATGCCAGGCCTCACCACGTCCCTTACTCTTTGCGCCTCTTAGCTCGCGGATAGCCTTGCGGATGGCCCACAGCTGGGGATAGTCGGGATGGGCCTCGAAACGACGCTCATAGGTGAACGACAGCATCTTGTCGTCAACACGCGAGGGGTTTCCCAGTCTGAGAACGTTCAAGCCACGGTCAACAAGCTTCTCGGAGATCCAGTCAACGGCCATATTGCTCTGTGCACATACCAGCACCTGACTCTCGCGACGCAACGTCTCATAGATTGCCTCGACGAGGGTTGTCGTCTTACCTGTTCCTGGTGGGCCATGCACGATAGCCACATCCTTGGCACGCAACACCTCGTTGACGGCATGTTGCTGGGTCGCGTTCAGATAAGAGAAGCCCATATCTGGAAAAGAGAAGGTCTCAGCCTTTTGTTTGGTATAGAAAAGGTCGCGCAGGTAACCCAGTCGTCCCTTGGCACGCATGGTACGGTCCAGGGCCTCGAACATCATGCGGTAGCTGGTTTCATCGAACGACAACTGCACGCCAACCTGCGAAGCGTTGAGGGCAGCAAGTCCTGGGGTGAGGGATTGGGCGTCGTCGGGTAGGGCAACAACCATTCGGTCGCCATCAACGAATGAAACAGTACCTTTGGGAAGTGAGGATGCTATTTTTTCAGGATTCCCCTTGCCCTCTTCCCTGACGAAGAACTGTACTGGTCGACCAAACTCAAAATGATGGTCGTCATCATCCTCATCGCTCTGAGTACGAAAGACCTCTATGCACAACTGGTTGAGCGAGTTATAAAAAGAACGCCCCACACGTACTGGCCACCAGGCATCACCACGAGCCACCAGTCGCTCAATGCCAATGGCCTCACTCTGTTGGTCAAAAGCACGTTTCTCCTCCTCATACTCCATCTGCAGCAATGTCCGTTGCCGCTGCAGTTCGAGGATAGGGGCCGTCGTCTGGTTCATTTTCTACCGCTTAACCCTCATGGTTCCAGCACTTCCAATGCTTTGTTGACAATGGCGTTGCTTTCGTTGAAAATGCTGAAATACTCACTCATATTCCACAGATCGCGGGCGATAAGGGCCTTCAACTGAAGCTTCAGCATGGGGAGCGACTGCGTCAGCTCTTCATCATCCTTGGGTTTCACACCTTGTTTCTCACCTTCACGGACAATGGTATCAATCAACGACTGAGGCACGTCGAAACGCTCTTTGAAAGACGCGAAGTCAGAATACTGCTTACGTAGCTTCTTGCGGTTATTATCTACATAGCGCAGGTTCTGTTGGATGATAACACTCTTGGCTGCCAGTTCACGATGGTACTTGGTATAGATAGTGGTGTCAAGAGGTACGAAATAGTCGGGCATAATGCCGCCACCACCATAAACCGTACGATGCTCATGAAGGGTCTCGTACTTCAGCGAATCCACAAAGTGGATGCTGTCCTGGTTGGTCAGCTCACCATTCTTCAAACGATTGATGAGATCCATCGCATAGTCTTTCTTGTCGCCCTTCACATAGGGTTTCTGGATGCAGCGGCCAGAAGGGGTATAGTAATGGGCTACCGTCAGACGGATCATGGAACCGTCAGGCAGATCGATAGGACGCTGTACCAGACCCTTGCCGAAGGTACGACGCCCCACCACCATACCACGGTCCTGATCCTGGATAGCACCAGTTACAATCTCAGCTGCTGAGGCAGAGTACTCGTTCACCAGAACCACTACTTTCATGTCGCTGAAACGACCTGTACGCGTCGCTTTATAGTCATGACGACCCGTGCGACGTCCATCGGTATAGACAATCAGGTCACCGGCTTTGAGGAACTCTCCTGCCAGGTCTGCAGCCGCCTGCAGATAACCGCCACCATTGTCCTGGAGGTCAAGGATTAGCTGTTGCATACCTTGTTTCTGCAGCACGGCCATACTGTCCAAAAACTCCTGATAAGTGGTAGCGCTGAAGTTGCCTATACGAATATAGCCTACCGTAGGACGTATCATATAGGTGGCATCGATAGAAAAAACGGGAATTTTGTCGCGCACCACGTCAAAACGCAAGGTATCCTTAATACCAGTACGCACCACCTTGAGGTGGGCAACGGTACCCTTAGGTCCACGCAGTCTCCTCATAATCTCTTCTTTCGACATCTTCACGCCTGCAATGGCTGTGTCGGCAACGGCCACAATGCGGTCGCCGGCAATAATACCCACCCGCTCAGAAGGTCCGTTGGTGACGGGCTGAATGACGATGAGCGTGTCCTCGACCATATTAAACTGTACGCCGATACCCTCAAACGAGCCATTCAGCGGTTCGTTCAACTCTTTCGTCTCCTTGGGGGTAGTATAGGAGGAGTGGGGATCAAGCTTCTCAAGCATGCCACGAATGGCATCCTCCACCAACTTCTTTTCATCAACTTCCTCCACATAGAGACTCTTGATAGCCATCTCGGCAATACCAAGCTTACGCAGATCGGCATCACTCTGAGCCTGTAGACCTGCGGCAGTCAGCAGACCAACTGCAAAAAATAATATTTTTTTCATCATAACTGTATTCGGTTTTGCAAAGGTACGAATAAGTGAGCAAAAAAACAAAAGAAACACAAATAATATTTTGATTATTGCAAAAATCTTCGTACCTTCGCACCCTAAATAATTCTTTGATTATGAACGAGTATATCGCTGACTGCCACCGCTATGATGAGGGAGGCATGACTTTTGAAAGGTGTGGACACTCCGGTGTGTTGCTGCCGCGTCTGTCATTGGGTTTCTGGCATAATTTCGGAAGCGTTGACCCCTACGAAAGGTCGCGTGAGATAACGCGCTATGCCTTTGATCACGGTGTGACCCATTTTGACCTGGCCAACAACTACGGTCCTGTCTATGGATCGGCAGAGGAGACAATGGGCCGACTGATGGATGACACCTTCCGTCCCTATCGTGATGAGTTGTTTATCTCTACAAAGGCGGGCTATGATATGTGGCCCGGACCTTATGGCAACTGGGGATCGCGCAAATACCTCATGGCGTCGCTCGACCAGTCTCTCAAGCGCATGCACCTGGACTACGTTGATCTGTTCTATAGCCACCGCTACGACCCCAACACACCTTTGGAGGAGACGCTTCAGGCACTAGTTGATATCGTACGGGCAGGAAAGGCACTTTATGTGGGTATCTCGCGCTGGCCTCTGGAGGCCATTCGCTTTGCTTACAACTACTTGAAGCAACGTGATGTACCCCTGCTCATCTACCAAGGACGTTTGAATATGCTGGACCGTGAACCGATGGAATCGGGCATTTTGGACTTCTGTGCCGACAATGGCGTAGGTTTCATTTCGTTCTCGCCACTGGCTCAAGGACTACTCACTGATCGCTACCTGCAGGGTATCCCCAATGACTCGCGCATGTCGAAAGGGAAGTTCTTGAAGGAAAGCATGCTCACCGATGAACTGCTTGCCAATCTTCAGCAATGGAACGCAGAAGCACTATCCAAGGGAATGACTTTGGCAGAGCACGCCCTACGCTGGATCCTTGAGCAACGCGGCGTCACCTCCGTACTCGTTGGTGCCAGCAGCACCAGTCAATTAGAAAAGAATCTTCGCTGTGTAAGATCATGAAACAAGTTCTTCTCATCAACGATATTGCCGGCTATGGCAAAGTAGGTATGGCAGGTATGCTACCCATCCTGTCATACATGGGCTTGCCTGCCTTCAACCTGCCCACGATGCTGGTATCCAACACGCTGAACTATGGCGACTATGCACAGTTGGATACGACAGAATATATGCGTCAGACCATACCTGTATGGCAACGTTTAGGCTTCCACTTCGATGCCATCTGCACAGGACTGATGTTCAACGAGGTGCAAGCCCGGCTGGTAGCACGTTTCTGTCGTGAACAGTCAGAAAAAGGATGTACCGTCTTTGTCGATCCTGTGATGGGCGACGAGGGTTCCCTCTACCATGGTATCGGTCGTCAACAGATAGAACTGATGCGCGAGATGGTCAGCGTGGCTCATCTCACTATTCCCAACTATACCGAAGCCTGTTTCCTGACCGACAGAGTCTATAAGGCTTGGGGTATCAGCAAGGACGAAGCCTGCGAGATTCTTGGGCAACTGACAGCTATCGGTGCCCGTTCTGCACTTATCACCAGCTGTGTGATTGAGGGCAAGCCCCAGGTATGCGGCTATGACCATACCGATGGCAGCTATTTCTTCCACGACTATGAAGTGATTCCTGGTCAGTTTCATGGTACAGGCGACATCTTCGCAGCAGTTCTCATCGGACATTTCATGAAAGGTGAGTCACTCTCAGACAGCACACGCCAAGCAATGAACGTAGTGAGTCAGATGATTGACCGCAACCGTCATGTGGAAGACCGTCTCTGCGGCATCTTCATCGAACGTTGTCTCGACCTGCTATAATAAAATAAGGTGACGAAATCTTTCACCACCTCATTCTTCTGAGTACCCCGACCGAGAATCGAACTCGGAACTAAGCTTTAGGAGAGCCTTGTTATATCCATTTAACTATCAGGGCATCATTATAGCGGATGCAAAGGTACGAATTATAATTAAGAATGAAGCATGAAGCATTAAGAATTCTATGCACCTTGCTTTTTTTTAACATTATCACAAACATATGACAAAAGGATTGCTCACTTCATGGTTGACGCTGGTGGCGCTTTCGTGTAGCGCCCAGCTGTCGCACTATAGTCTTGACTTTGAGGTGTCAGCAAGCAATTTTGTCGATTCCATCGCTATAGAATGGACTGGCGGACAGGTTTATGTACCCGTCAGCATAGAAGGCAAGAGCTACCGTTTCCTGTTTGACACAGGTTCGGGACAGGCGGTTGTGTATCAGGATAAACCTATCATGGGATGTCAGCCAGCTGGTCATATCATTGCCGTTGATGCAATTGGACGACGTGATACGGTAGAGATGGTTAAGTTGCCCCCATTGACATTGGGAACCGTTACGTTTACAGGCTGTCAGGCTACCGTCCAAAAGCGGTATGTCAAGAGAAAAGACATCGATGGAATCATCGGTTTTGATATCATTGCAAAGGGTCTGAACGCAAAGATTGACGTACAGAACCGCTTACTAATTCTCTCCGACCGCAAGAATTACTTTGACCATGAAGAGGGCTTCGAAACGCGCTATAAGTTGAACTATCATGTGCCCTATGTGGAAATCAATCCCTTTGGTAGGTTCCGAGAGCCTACGTTGTTTGATACTGGCAGCAGACAGTTCTATTCTATCAATAGAGAGAGTTTTGAGAAAGGCATGCACGGCGCAACAGCCATGATGGGCGTAACGGTAGAAGAGCAAGCCACAGGACGGCACGCCATAGGCAGCTATGGTTCCGAGCCAGAGGGAAAGGTTCTTTTCCTAACGTTGGATGCGATGAAATGGGGCGATTTCCTCTTTTCCGATGTAAGTGTCATCACCACTCAAGGAGGTTCTCATTTAGGGGCTGCCCTACTCGACTATGGTGCTGTGGTGTTTAATCCCAAACGTCGTCGTGTGCGTTTTGAGCCATATAACCATAGCAGCCACTGTAGTGTGAACAATGTCTCGATGGAGATTGCATTCGTTTCAGAGAACAACCGTCCTGTAGCGGGAATTGTCAGGGTGGGTAGTCAACCCTACGAATGCGGTTTCCGTTCAGGGGATACGATAATAGCCATCGACGGACGTGCTGTTAGCAATTTTACCGAATTTACCAACTGGAATTTCCTTCGTGGACGCGAATATGTCTTTACCGTTATTCGGCGCGATGGCAGTCTGCATGAGATACGCTGGGTGCGTGTGCAATAAGAAGAACATGGGCACCTGATGCCAGCGTGGTGGCAAAGATATAGGTAGAACCGCCGTCAGTTAGATGCAGACGCTTGCGCAGCTCTGCCACACTAAGCGGAAAGTTACGAGTCGTGATATTGGCCTGACGGATATTTCCCAAAGACGCCTTCAACTCTCTTTTATTCATCGATGAAATGGCTTGTATCTGGAAGATGCGACCTGGAAAATCAGTCACGAGTGTTTCTGAAACAAAAAGATGACTGTTAGGGGCAAGAGGAATGATATCATACCGTTTTGCCACCTGCTGAAAACAACCAGCCTTCATGATAGCAGCATTGGGTTCATAGAGATAAAGGCCGGTGTAATCGGAACTCACAGAGTTCACAGAGTCACCAGAATTCACAGGGTCACCAGAGAGGAGGAAAGTCTGTTTGTCGTTAACACAGAAGAGACTCAGGCCTTCGCCTATGCGAGAAAGAACAACAAGCAGTTCCTTACACTCATTATTAACAGCCACGATATGCACTTCACGAACAAAGCGCTCACCAAGATCAATAACTGCCTTGCGCCAGTCGAGCATTGGAGAGAGCTTGATAATAAGATAATCCGATTTCTCTAACAATTCATCTTCTATCTCTAAGACGTTGGGGGTACAGTCGCTGATACCATAGGTACGAGCCCCATGATCGTCGCGACGTGCAGGATCCAGGAAGATGACAGTAGCATGCTCCGTTTGGTGAAGCACCTCAATACCATCAGCATTCATCCTTTGTACCTTGATACCTAATGTCTCGAAATTTGCCGATGAAATGGAGAATAACTGAGCATCACGCTCCACGTAGGTAGCCTCATCGAAGGCCTCACTCATAAAAACAAAGTCAACGCCAAAACCACCAGTAAGGTCGAGAAGGAAAGTCTTCTGAGGGCGCGAGGATTCGGCATCATCTAGAACTGTCAGCAAACGCCGGCAAAGAACTGCTTTATAACGAGCAGTCTGTTCGCTGGAGCATTGCTCCATATTGAGATGAGGAGGATAGAGAATCCCGTCGATAGCAGCCCATGAGGGCAACTTCCGACGGGCTGTCTGTCGTCCCGCAATCTGGCGTAGCGCCTCAGTCAGGTCTATGTCTTTATCTCGACAGCCTTTGAGAGCCAATTGTCTGACGTCAACATCGAGATTCTTCTCAATGAAATCGCGGGTTTTATCGTTCATTATCTCAAAATCACTTTACGGCCGTTCAAGATATACAGCCCCTTTGTAGGATTCTTCACACGTCGGCCCTGCAAGTCATAGTATACAGGAAGTATATTCACCGTCCTCGTTTCGCTGATACCTTCAGTCTCTGCCAAAGTCACCTTAACGGCACTCATCTTAATATGGTTGGCTTCAGAACCGAAAGTAACGCTGTTTGCATAACCTGTCCAGGTGTAACCATTCACCTCGCCACCGCCATCCAGGAGCAATAGCTTCTTAGAGCTGTCAATGGTCACAAACTCCAGAGAGGACATTCCGCCACTGGACGACTCTATCTTCAGTTCGTTGCCACCATACATGCGAATCTGTGCGTTGTTGCAGTACATATTGGAACTTGAACCTAAAGAATAAGTAATGGTGATGCCGTTCTTCGTACCAGAGATGGATGTCTCCGCATTGCTGGGCCTTGCGCCTGTCCAGCTGACGCCGAAGAACTCGTTGTTCAGGGCTATCTCGCCTTCAACAGGCTGAACATCGTCATCCTTTTCAATAGAATAGGTCGCAGTTGCTGTCGTACTATACATACCATCCAGATAGGCAACAGCCTTCACCGTCGTGGTATCCGTCAGATAAATACCGCTGGACGTATAGAGTGTGGCGCTGATAGAAGGTTCCGTTCCATCGAGGGTGTAGTAGATATCGGCACCTCGTGTGCTGCAAGACAGCGTGACGGTGACAGCGTTCTTATAGGTACCAGCCATAGGCGAGAATACAGGTTCCTCCACATGGTCAACATCGATGGAGTCCCCACCTTCACTACCATAGCTATCATAACTGAAAGCCACATCCACTTTGTCACCCCATACATAGTTTTCCAATCCAGGATAGTCAACAAAGGGGTTGCGGTTGCCCTGCACCTCCTGCACCGCATTGTTACGGGCTATCTCAACGGAATCTACTGGGTCGTTCTTAGACCAGCGCATCATCATATCCATGCACCAAGTCTTCAGACCCTGGTATTTGTCGGATGATATAACATCCGATGCCGTTCCTGACGTCCAGTTCGTAATGCGGTCCTCATAACAGGTTACCATATAGAAATAGATACGGGCAATATCACCCTTGATTTCATCGTTGGGTTCAAATACCGTACCCGAATAGCCAGAAGTCTTTGATGAGCCCAACTTGCTATAGCCGTGATATGACTGGTAGGTCACGTTACCAACTTCGCCAAAGGGATAATTGCTACGACGATTGTTCACATAACCGTCTGTAGGCAACACATGCACAATATCCGACTTCATGGGACTGGCCTCACTGAACCAACTTTGCGGTATGGAGTGCTCACGGTTGTACATATCGCCCTCTTTGCTGTAATTACCCTTGTTGTCTATTTTGTGCCGGTATCTGGTGCTGTCCGAATACCAGTCACGTACATAGCCGTTGGGTCTTGTATCGGTTTTCACATAGGCATCATACAATCCACTATAGCTGACCACGTCCGGGTTCTTGATAATATTGAAGAAAGCTGTTTTCAGCGCTTTACCCTTCTTTCCATCGGCAGCCTGATAGTAGGTGCCTGAGTTATTGGGACCTTGTGCCCACGTGCTGACGGCAAACAACGTCAGCAAGAGCGTTATAAAGAGGTTTGACTTGTTCATAGTCTATGCTTATTTAATCATGATTTTCTTTCCATTCTTGATATAGATGCCTGGACGCAGGTTGTCGCTATCCACGCGGACGCCTGAAAGCGTATAGATGGCATCAGAGGACATACTGATAGTAGGCTTCTGACTGATGCCTGTGAGTTCGGCCACCGTAATCTTCACACTTGCTATCTGGATATGCTTGTTGGCATTGGCTTCTGGCCAACTGCTGGTATAAGTCGAAGTGAACTGCACCTCGTCAGCATTGCCTGTCCACGTGTAGCCGTCCATTTCTCCCACAGACGGAATAAACTCCTTGTCGTCGGCCTTCTCGGGCACCGTGAACTCAATGCTGGTCATCGTATTCTTGTGAGCCTTGAAGGTGAGCACATTCTTGTTGTAAAGGCGTATCTGCTCAGTAGAGCAATACATCCTGCTGCCCTCGATGCCGTAGGCAAACGTCACGTCGATGCCGTCCTGACGATATACCAATGGTGGACGCTCATAGTAGTTGCGCATGAAGCCGGTTTCCGTCCAGTCAACATCGAAGGTGGTGCTGTTCAGGGCTATCTCGCAGTCGGTGGCAACGGGCTCCTCAGCCTGTTGTTCTGCACCACTCTCAAAAGGCACTTCAAGATTCTCGCCCCATATATAGTTTTCCAAGCCTGGATAGTCGATGAACGGGTTACGGTTGCCCTGCAACTGGTAACATGCCTCGTTGCGATCTATCTCCTTTTGGCTGACGGGATCAGTAGCCGACCATCGCATCAGCATGTCGAAAGCCCACTTGGCAAAGGGCTGGTAGCCGTCGTCGCTCTCGGCATCAAACATATCACTGGTCCATGTGCCCACGCTATCCTCATAACACGTCGCCATATAGAAATAGATACGCGCCAAGTCGCCCTTGTATTCGTCATTGGGTTCAAACACACGTTTCTTCGAGGCATCGCTGCCCAGATACTCTTTCCAGCCAGACGTACCACAACCGCCTTTCTTGCTCTGTTTGCTAAAGCCTTCTGCCGACTGCCACTCAACTTTCGCTGAGTCGGTAATCTCGCCGTAGGCATTGTTCGAACGTTTATTATTGACGGTTCCATCGGTAGGAATCACGTGGACGATATCCGAGTACATCGGCTTCACATCCTTATAGGTCAGCGAGCCGCTGCTGTTGCGATCCTTGGGATTAAACCAGCTCTTGGGCATAGAGTGCTCGCGCTGAAAACCCTTGATACCCTCGCCACCATTACCATGCAGTTTGCTATAGATAGAATAGCGCGAGATACTGGAATACATGTCCCAGATGATGAGACTGTCGCCCATCTGTCGTGCATCCGAGAACTGGTAGGCGTGCCACAGGGAATCGTAATCCACCACATCAGGATTCTTGATAATCTGATAAAGGGCCGTCTTCAGCTCTGCCCCACTCTTCCCGTCAGCTGCCCTGTAGTAGTTTCTGTAGTCGTTGGAGCCCTGGGCCAGCATGCCGAGCGGTGCCATCAGCATACACATTATTATAATAGTAGTAGGCAACTTCTCATTGCGATGATGGTCAAAACGACGCAGGAAGAAGTTGAAAGCCTCCAGACCCAGCAGCACAAACAACGTTGCGGCAGCAGCCAGGATATACATGCCTGCACCACAGGCCAGACCGATGGCTGCCGTCACCCAGATGCTGGCAGCAGTGGTAAGGCCACGCACGGCGTTCTTCTGGAAGATAATGGTACCTGCTCCAATGAAGCCTATGCCGCTGACCACCTGTGCCGCCACGCGCGACACATCAAGACGGTGCTCTGTGCTGACCAGCGCGCTACTGAAACCGTAGGCCGAGATAATCATGAACAGCGCCGAACCCAGCGCCACCAGGAAATGGGTGCGGAAGCCTGCCGCCTTGTCTCGGTATTCGCGCTCCAGTCCTACCATACCGCCCAACAGGGCAGCTACGAGGATGCGCAGTATGAAGTCAATGGTCATCTTGTCCATAGTCAAAGGTTTTTATTCAGGCTACAAAGGTACAAATAAGCGAGCGAAAAAACAAATAAAAGACAAAAAAAAGACCTTTCTTTTGTAGAAAGGCCATTTTCTCTGGTAGGGACGCCCGGGCTCGAACCGGGGACCTCTGCAATGTGACTGCAGCGCTCTAAACCAACTGGGCTACGCCCCTATCTTTTCGTTTAGCGGGTGCAAAGTTACAAATTATTCACGAAACAACGCAACTTTTTGGAAAGAAAATTCGTTTCTGGTGTTTTTTTTAATGAAAAAGGTGTGTTTTCCGTACTTTTTCGTACCTTTGCACACCAAAACAATAACCATTCAGGATTATGAAGCAAACAGCCATACTGCTATTGCATTGCCCCGACCAACAGGGCATCATCACAGAGGTAACGAAATTCATCACAGACAACAAGGGTAACATTGTGTACCTCGATCAGTACGTAGATAAGATTGAAGGCATGTTCTTCATGCGCATTGAGTGGGAGCTGGACGGCTTCCTCATTCCTCGCGACAAGATCTACGACTATATCACCACGCTCTATGCCCAGCGCTATCAGATGAAGTTCTCGCTCTACTATAGCGACAAGCGTCCCCGTATGGCTATCTTCGTTTCCAAGATGAGCCACTGTCTCTACGACCTGCTGGCCCGCTGGAAGGCAGGTGAATTTGAGGTCGATATCCCCTGCATCGTCAGTAACCACGAGGATCTGCGCTATGTGGCCGAGCAGTTTGGCATCCCCTACTACGTGTGGAGCATCAACAAGGACCACTCCAACAAGGCCGAAGTCGAGAAGGCCGAGATGGAACTGTTGAAGAAGGAAGACATCTCGTTCATCGTCCTTGCCCGCTACATGCAGATTATCTCTGACGAGATGATTGCCGAATATCCCCACCACATCATCAACATCCACCACTCGTTCCTGCCTGCCTTTGTGGGTGCCAAGCCCTATCATCAGGCCTACCAGCGTGGTGTGAAGATTATCGGAGCCACCAGCCACTATGTCACACAGGAGCTCGATGCAGGTCCCATCATCGAACAGGACGTAGCCCGCATCACCCACAAGGACACCCCTGAGAGTCTGGCCCTCAAGGGCAAGGACCTGGAGAAGATTGTCCTCTCACGTGCCGTCTCCAAGCACATTGAGCGCAAGATTCTGACCTACAAAAACAAGACCATCATCTTCAGTTGATCACTCGATATTAAGGCGTCGGTTCTTGGGATATTTTACTTTGTATTGTAGTATCAGGTCACGCTGCTCGCTCGCACCATTGGTAAACACCGTAACGATACTTCATTGCAGGTTGAACGAGATGGGAAGTATATACCGGACTCTTACCGGCTTGCCATCTTGTTTGCCAGGAGTCCACTTCGGCATGGACTTAACCAAACGAAGGCCTTCAGCGTCAAGTGATGGGAAAACACTTTTGATTACCTCGATGTCAGAAATGCTTCCATCGGTTTCTACCACGAACTTCAGTACCACTCTTCCATGCACCCCTTGCTTTGCAGCATCCTGAGGGTACTTTATATTATTCTGAATATACGATATGAGGGCAGGCTTGCCGCCAGGATACTCAGGCATCTGTTCCACAATAGTTTCTACTTTCTGGTTCGTCTGAGGCACTTCGGTCTTTTGTGCATTGGCTGTCATCAGGCAGAACAGGGCCATCACAGACATTAAAAATAGTTTCTTCATTTTCTTTACTGTTTGAAAGGTTAGACAATATGGTTTTTAGCCAGACGGTGCAAAAATAAGAAAAAAATCTGAATTAGCAAACTAATAACGCTACAAAAGTACACAATTATTCTGCATCCGCCAAATGTTTTCTCTTTAAAGTGATCATTCAGAACCGCATCCCCAGCGATCGCTGACTAGACAGCTACAGTTTCTTCTACCTTTTCTTCCAATGCGTCCTTGATGTAGGCGTTGATGGAAATGCCAGCTTGTAGTGCAAGCATAGCTATCTGGCGGTGAATGGTGGGAGTGAGGCGCACGTTCAAAACGCCAGTATAGCTCTTGTCAGGCTCAATGCCTTCATCTTGGCAATAGGCCAGATAGTCATCAACAGCCTCATGAAAGGCGTTGGTCAGTTCCTTGACACTCTCACCCTCGAAGTTCACCAGACCGTTGATGCCCTCAATCTTACCAAAGAACACCTGGTCCTTATCGCTGTAGTTCACCGAGCCGATATAGCCTTTGTACGTCATTGTATTCATATTGTGGTCCTCCTATTTTTGTTTAATTAATCCTGCTTCACGTAAATCGTCCAAAACCTGCTTCATGGCATACTCTTTCATAATGTTGCCAGGATGAGGTTTGTGCAACATGATGGGGCGCTTGTCGCCATTCTTGAATATCAACCTCGATCCAGATGTTCTGCCCTTGTTACTACGCTCGTAACCATAGCCCTCCAACAGTCGTTGCATCTCGTCGAACGTAAAGTCCGAGGGCATTTTCAGGAATCTTTCTCTGAGTTTTTCTTTCGTTCCCATGTTAATACTTCAACTTTCCGCCTGCAAATGTAACTATTATTTAGTTACAAACCAAATGTTTTTGTCATTTTTTTGTTTTTTCGTTGTATTTTTATGGAATGTAGATGTGCTTAGATAAACAGAAGGTGTATCAATACCATCATGCACTTATTTTTGCCAAGACATAACATTGAAAAGGGGAAAAGTACCTGTTTATGGGGATTTCCAGCGATTTTAGGGGTCCAAAGACCTAACGTAACACCTAACATAGACCTAACATAGAGGTAACATGAAAGATGAAAGATGAAAAATGAAAACTCGACTTCCATGTTAGGTCTATGTTAGGTCTATGTTAACTCTTATGTTAGGTGTTGAAGCCCTATTTCTGACACTAATTACTTAAATATCAATAAGATAGCAAAAATCAATGTTAAGTCTTGGGCAAAATTGCAAAAGTGCATCAAAAAAAGTGCGTCATTCTCTCCAAGAGAGTGACGCAGATTCTCAGAGCAAATGACGCAGATGCTTCGAGCAAAAAAAAACGCTTTTCGAGCAAGGAGCGTCTCGGTGGAGGGCGCCGAGCGTCACCTTGGTGAGCAAGGGGTATCACCATAGTTAGTACGGAGCGTCTCCTTGCGATGCTTCGAGACGCTCCTTGGTGGGGTCGAGAGACGCTCGTTGCTCGAAAAGTGTATTTTTCGGCTGGGGCGAGAGATGAAAAGTCTATCAACAAAAGAGGTCCTATTTTATGTGTTTTGTGTTTACAAATGTTAAATATTACGCTTCCATGCAACTTTTCTACTCTATAATTTGGTTTATATTATAAACTTATTTATCTTTGCACCGCAATCCGGATGAATCGTGCCTTGTCCGACCTTTCTGCAGGAGGAAGGATGGGGCACAAAAGAGAGTTAAACAACATTTCTTTTAATCATCAAAACGTAAACAACAATGGAAGAGAACATGAATCTGACTGCCGAGCGCAGTCTGGAAATTATTCGAGAATCGATTGAGCGCAGCCAGCGCACGATAACCCGCAATTCGGCTGTGCCAATGATATGGTGGGGCGCGTGCGTTGTAGTATTCTCATTAATTATTGCCTATCTGTGGGCCAATCACGGCGGACCTGCCTGGAATGCCTTGTGGGCCGTCATGTGGCTGGTGGGCTATGTAGGCAACCGAATCATTGACAAGAAGAAAGAAACCGTTCCAACGACATTTGTAGGCAAGGCCATCGGCTATGTCTGGGCTACATTCGGTATGTTCTGCGGAGGCCTCGGCATCATGTTCGGCTTCATAGGCAGCGGCATCCTGCCCTTGGAACTGATCTTGCCAAAAGTGTATGCTTTCGGTTGTATTACGAGCGTCATCTCCCTGTGTTTCGGAATGGGAACAACCATCACGGGACTGCTTATCCGCAACCGTATCATTCAGATTTGCGGCTTCATTGCGGGCTTGGGCGGCTTCTTCGGTGCCCTGCATTTCCCTGGCCACGAACAACTGTATGTGATGGCTGCCGTAGCAGTTATCGGCCTCATCGTTCCTGGAGCGTTGATTCATTTACAAAATCAAAAGTAAGGAGGGCACAACTATGTTCCAGCCATTAGACCCACTGCTGCACGCCGAGTTGCGACTGGCCGTGATGTCGCTGCTCATTAGTGCCGACGAAGCCGAGTTCCCCTACATCAAGGAGCAGACGGGAGCCACAGCGGGCAATCTGAGCGTGCAGGTCGATAAGCTTTCTGCGGCAGGCTACATTGAAGTGGAGAAGACCTTCAAGGGCAAGCGTCCCTGCACCATCTGTCGCATCACAGACCAAGGACGGCAGGCGTTCGAGACATACATCGAAGCATTGAAATCGTATCTGGCCATCGACAAGTCTTGAAGTGCCACATACAAAGAGAATGCTGTTCCCTTAGAGGAAACGGTCACATGGTCACAGCCGTGACCTGTGACCGTTTTGTGCACATTGGACATAAGCTAAGAATTATGAAAGCGATGCTAAAAAACGTGAAACCTGCTTGTGTTACAAAGTTTTGCAGTACCTTTGTACCTCAAACGGCATGTTTTGCGTGCTGGGTAACAGAATATGTAAATTGTAAATAGTCAAATAGTGAAATAGAAATGGTTAGTCTGACAGGAATAGCAAGAAACTTTTTCAAGTCACGCTGGAAGGAGCTGGACCGCTACGATACGCAGGGCGAGCAGATGCAGCGCGAGGTGCTGGCACGACTCATAGAAAGGGCCAAAAGCACAGAATATGGCCGTAAGCATATCTTTGAGACCATCCGCTCGTACGAGGACTTCGTGCGCAACATACCCGTAAACACCTACGAAGAGCTGAAGAACGACATAGACCGCATGCGTCAGGGCGAGAGCGACGTGCTGTGGCCTGGTCGCGTGAAGTGGTACGCCAAGTCGAGCGGCACCACCAACGACAAGTCGAAGTTCATACCCGTGTCGCCAGAGGGCTTGAAGCACCTGCACTATAAAGGTGGTGCCGACGCTGTGGCAATGTACCTGAGGAACAACCCCCAAAGCCGCATGTTTGACGGCAAGGGTCTGATACTGGGTGGCAGTCATGCTCCCAACTACAACCTGCCTGGCTCACTGGTGGGCGACCTGAGCGCCATCCTGATTGAGAACATCAACCCGATAGTGAACCTGGTACGCGTGCCCAAGAAAGAAACAGCCCTGCTTGCCGACTTTGAGGAGAAGCGCGACCGCATAGCACGCGAAGCCATCAATAAAAACGTGACCAACCTGAGCGGCGTGCCCTCGTGGATGCTCTCTGTGCTGAACCGCGTGATGGAGCTGTCGGGCAAGACGCATCTGGAGGAGGTGTGGCCCAACCTGGAGGTGTTCTTCCACGGTGGTGTGGCCTTCACGCCCTATCGTGAGCAATACCAGCAGCTCATCACCAGTCCGAAGATGCACTATATGGAAACCTATAACGCCAGCGAGGGCTTCTTTGGTTTGCAGAACGACCCCAGCGACAAGTCGATGCTGCTGATGCTCGATTATGACGTGTTCTACGAGTTTATGGATCTCAGCGGTCAAACCGCTGAGCACACTATCGTTCCCATCTGGGGCGTGGAGAAGGGCAAGAACTACGCCATGATTATCTCGACATCGTGCGGTCTGTGGCGCTATATGATTGGCGACACGGTGCAGTTCACCTCGACCAATCCCTACAAGATCATCATCTCAGGTCGCACCAAGCACTTCATCAACGCCTTTGGCGAGGAGCTCATCGTTGACAATGCCGAGAAGGGACTGGCCTATGCCTGCGAGCAGACGGGCGCCCAGGTGCTGGAATATACGGCTGCCCCCGTGTTCATGGATGCCAACGCGAAATGCCGTCACCAGTGGCTCATCGAGTTCTCCAAGGCACCAAACGATCTGGCACAGTTTGCCGTCCTGCTGGACAAGAAACTGCAGGAGATCAACAGCGACTACGAGGCCAAGCGCTACAAGGACATCACCCTGCAGCAGCTGGAGATTATCCCTGCCCGCAAGGACCTGTTCAACGACTGGCTGAAGGCCAAGGGCAAGTTGGGCGGACAGCACAAAGTGCCACGACTGAGCAATAGTCGCGAGCATATTGATCAGCTTCTGCTGTTAAATGAAAAATGAAAGATAATAGATGAGAGATATGATTAGATTTTGCAACAGAAAAGACTGGAAGGCATGGGGAGGCATAATTATTGTCTTCTCTCTCATCTTTCATCTCTCATCTTTGTTCGTATCCTGCGCTCGCATGGGCAACCCAGACGGTGGCTGGTACGACGACACACCACCCAAGGTGGTGGACGCATCACCCAGCGACAAAGCAGTGGGGGTGGATGCCAAACAGGTGGTCATCAACTTTGACGAATACATCAAGATTGAGAATGCTCAGGAGAAGGTAATCATCTCGCCACCACAGATAGAACAGGCCGACATCAAGGCTGCTGGACGACGTATCGTGGTCAACCTGAAAGACTCGCTCAAGCCCAACACCACCTATACCATCGACTTCAGCGACGCCATCGTCGATAACAACGAGGGCAACCCCATGGGCAACTATACCTACAGCTTCTCTACAGGCACAAATATCGACACCCTCGAGGTGAGCGGCTACTGTCTGAACGCAGAGAACCTGGAGCCCATCAAGGGAATGCTGGTGGGACTCTATGAAGACTTCGAGGACTCGCTCTTCCACACCCAGCCCATGATGCGCGTGTCGCGAACCAACGGCAGCGGACAGTTTACCATCAAGGGGGTGGCACCAGGCGCCTATCGCGTCTATGCCCTGCAGGATGCCGATGGCGACTTCGTCTTCGGACAGAAGAGCGAGATGATAGGTTTCTTGCACGACAGCATCAAACCCTCGTGGAAACCTGACGTGCGACAGGATACCATCTGGCGCGACTCGCTGCATATCAGCAACATCCTGCGCATAGACTACACCCACTTCCTGCCCGACGATGTGACGCTGCTCTGCTTCCAGGAGCCGCAGACAGACCGTTATTTCCTGAAGAACGAAAGGCAGACGCCTGAGAAGTTCGGACTCTTCTTCAGTTATGGACATGACTCGCTGCCTGAGATTCAAGGTCTTAACTTCGATGAAACCGATGCTTTTGTCATCGAGCCATCCCTCCATCGCGACACCGTCTATTACTGGTTGCGCGATACTACATTAGTCAATCTGGACACGCTGCGCATGCAGGTACGCTACGAGATGACCGACTCTACAGGCATTCTGGTGGCACAGACCGACACCCTCGAGGTACTGTCGAAAGTACCCTATGCCCGTCGTATGAAAGATCTGCAGAAAGAACGCGAGAAATGGGAGAAGGAACAGGAACGCAAACGAAAGCGCGAAGAGCCCTACGATACCATCATGCCTGCCAAGGCCCTACAGCCAAAGCTGAGCGTATCGGGACAGATAGACCCCAACCGCAACATCATCTTCGAGATGCCTGAGCCGCTCGTCTTTTGCGACACAGCAGCCATCCACCTGCAGACCATGATTGACTCGGTGTGGTATGATGTGCCGCTGGAATTCCGACAGACCAACGTCCGCCTCTACGAGTTGTCGGCATCATGGAAAGCAGGCGATGAGTATTTGCTGCAGGTTGATTCGGCAGCCTTCCAGAATATCTATGGAAACGTGTCGAACGCCATCGAACAGAAGATCAAGGTGAAGTCGGAAGACGAGTACAGCATCCTCTACGTCACCATCAGCAACAGCCCTGTGACAGCCAACGACTCGTTGGCACAGATCATTGTACAACTGATGGACAACTCAGACAAGGTGGTGAGACAGGAACTTGTGGGTGAAGACATGATGGCCGACTTCTTCTACCTGAAGCCAGGCAAATACTACATAAGAGCCATCGTCGATCTGAACGGCAACGGACAATGGGACACGGGCATCTACGATGAGGACCTGCAGGCCGAACCCGTTTATTACAACCCTGAGGTTGTGGAATGCAAGGCCAAATGGGACGTGAACCGCACCTGGGATCTGACATCAGTACCTCGTTACAGACAAAAGCCACTGGCCATCACCAAACAGAAGCCCGACAAGCAGAAACAACTGAAGAACCGCAACTTGGAACGTGCCAAGAAACTGGGCAAGGAATATGTCCAGGGGTTGTAGTGATTGGTTAGAGGTTAGGGGTTATTGGTTAGGGGTTAATAGTTATTATAAACCTTAGTTTTGAATGACATGAAACGAATTCTATTGATGATAATGTTCTGTTGCAGCCTAATGGCTGTAAGGGCACAAAGCAATTGCGGCATAGAGAATACAGCATTCCGCTCAGGCGAGTTCCTGACCTACGATCTCTACTTCCACTGGAAGCTGGTGTGGGTCAAGGTGGGCATAGGCAACATGTCAACAGTGATGTCCACCTATGATGGCAAACCCGCCTACCGTACCACGCTGACCACAGGAGGCAACAGCAAACTCGATGGTATCTTCACCATGCGCGACACGTTGCTGTCGTACTGCGGTCTGTCGGACCTGGCTCCCCTCTATTACCGTAAGGGAGCCAAAGAGGGTAAACGCTACTATGTTGACCAGCTGTGGTACTCGTATCCCAACGGAAAGACCCATGTGAAGATACACCGTGTTAACCACAAAGGCAAGCGCACAGACGACGAGCAAGATTTCAACGAGTGTATCTACGACATGATGAGCATCTTCATGAAGGCACGCAACTTCGATGCCTCAACGATGAAGAAAGGCGACATTCTGCCCATGCCTATCATGGACGGTAAGAAGATGACCGACTCATGGCTGTTGTACAGGGGTACCGACACGTTTACAATGGAGGGCAACAAGAAAGAGAAGTTCCGCTGTCTGGTGTTCTCGTTCTACGAACGGGACAAGAAAAAGAACAAGAAGCACGAGCTGATACGCTTCTATGTGACTGATGACAAGAACCACCTGCCCGTACGCCTCGACATGAACCTCAGCTTTGGTACTGCCAAAGCCTATCTGCGCAGCTATCAGGGTGTACGCAACGAGATGACCTCAATCATCAAATAGGGTGTCAAAGGGCGTTTCGGAGAAGCGTTCTCGTGTCTTCGAGAATGGCAAGAAGCTCGTCCATCTTCTCGGCTCGCAACATGGCTATACGCGTCTGACGGAAGTTGGGAATAGCCTTGAAGACAGGCGTTGCCGCCAGATGACGACGGGTGTGGAGGATGCCACGATACTCGTCAATACGCTCCACATTGATACGTAACTGTTCTTCCAACACATCTATCTTCTCGTCGAGTGTCAGCTCACGACGACTGAACAGCCAGGGACAACCAAAGGTGGCACGACCTATCATCACAGCATCGACACCATACTCATCGAAGGCGCGGTCGGCATCGGCAAGCGACTTGATATCGCCATTGCCAATGATGGGGATATGGATGTGCGGATTACGCTTCACCTCACCTATCAGCGTCCAGTCAGCCTCGCCAGTGTACATCTGAGCACGGGTGCGTCCGTGGATGGTTAACGCCTGAATGCCACAGTCTTGTAACTGCTCAGCCAACTCGGTGATAATCAACTGCTCGTGATTCCATCCCAAACGGGTCTTCACCGTAACAGGTAGTTTCACAGCATCCACCACCTTACGCGTAATCTCCAGCATCTTGGGGATGTTCTGCAACATGCCGGCACCAGCACCTTTGCCAGCCACCTTCTTCACAGGACAACCAAAGTTCAAGTCGATAAGGTCAGGGCCTGCCTGTTCCACAATCTTGGCAGCCTCAACCATCGCATCCACATCACGACCATAGATCTGGATGCCCACAGGACGCTCCACATCGCTGATGATGAGTTTCTGCTGGGTGGACTTCACATCGCGTATCAAGGCTTCTGCCGACACAAACTCGGTATAGACCATAGCGGCACCAAAGCGCTTGCACAACAGACGGAAGCCAATGTCGGTGACATCCTCCATCGGTGCCAAGAACACAGGGCGCTCGCCCAAATCAATCGATCCTATTTTCATTGTTCTTTTGTTTTTGTTCTGTTAGAAAGGAACTGTCGAGGTAAACGTGAGACGCTCGCCGCTGACAGGATGATTAAAACTGAGCACCTCTGCATGCAGGTACAGACGGTCGGCCCGTCGACCATAGAGAAGATCGCCCTTGATAGGGGTACCAAGACCTTCTTCATGGGCACAATGCATGCGTAACTGATGGGTGCGACCAGTATGGGGAATGAGGGAAATACGGGTGATGCAATTACTGACATCAAGTACCTCATAGTCGGTAACAGCCGTCTTGCCGTATTGATGATCCACAAGCTGTCGGGGGCGATCGGTCAAGTCGGGTCTCAAAGGCAGGTTGATGGTCCCTTTCCCATGAACCTCCCCATCGAGTAGGGCTATATACCTTTTATATATAGTATGCTGGTCAAACTGACGTTGCAAATGATGGTAGGCCTCGTCGGTGAGGGCAACAACCATCAGTCCCGAGGTGTCCATATCCAGACGATGCACCATCCTGACGCTTGGGTACTGCTGGCGCAGCATAGTCTCTACTGAAGGCTCATCACTCTTGCCTGGCACAGACAGCATACCCGCAGGTTTGTCGATGACCAGAAGCACAGCATCAGCATAAAGGATGGTATGGGGCTTATGGGGTCTCTGAGACCTATAAGGCCTATGGGTCCCATAAGACCCATTAGCCCCATCTCCTGCTCCTATCATCCATTCAAGAATTGGTTTGCATTTCCCTTGACAGGCAGGATAATAGTGGTCATGATGACGCACCTCCATGCGGGGCGAACGACCCTGCCAGAACTCAGCCATACAGAGCGGACGAAGGTGATGAAGGAAAGCATACTGCAACAGCTTGGGCGCACAACATTCACCAGAACCCGAAGGCGGCACTTGTTGGGCGGTTGGGGCAAAGATGGCTGTCAGCGAGCGACGCTCACCCGCTTGGCCCCGGAGCATCTCGAAATGGTCGAAGAGCCAACGCTGCAAGGCATCAGAACGCTGTTTGCGCTCCTGTCGTAAGCGTGCAATCTCGTCTGCATAGGTCTTTACTTCTGCCTCGGCAGATGCCAATCGTTCCTGCCAGTGTCGTTTCAGCCGACGTAGCTCAGCCTTCTGAAACTGACTCTCACGAATCAATGCATCAAGCTGACCTTCTGTGCGAAGAGCATCGCGCCTCGTCTTAGCTGCTTGCATCATCGTCTTATAAGCACTTATCTCACTTTCAGCCTCAGCTTGCAGATGCGAAAAACGGTCTTGTGCCGACACATAGTCATTGGCACTTTCGAGCATCGTAACACGACTGTTGATAGCTGATATGCGTGCCTCTTCCTGTTTGAAATAGCCATCGGCTTGCAGGTAGTCGAAGACAGCCGGCACAAACCAAGGATGGTCCTCTCGTCCCTGTATCTGTCCGCTATAAGCCGCAAGGAACCCCAGCTGTCCATCAGCATCTTCACATACCAGCACTCCAAACATCTTGCCAGCCTGCACCTCATCGTGCCAGTCGGATTGCGCAGCCACATACGCTTTCACCTCTTCTACTGCGAGCAGACACAGGGGGTCTGGCTCGTAACAGAAGGGGTTGTTAAGTGTTGCCGGACGCGGCAGATCGGTATGTAGCGGATGAAGGGTCATTCGGCGACCTGTTGATTAAGCCTTCTTGACGTTCGTTGCCTTGATGAAGTAACAGATAAGCAGGATATAGGCCACAAGAGTAGCCAACTCTGACAGATGGTTCTGACTCCATTCATCGCTGACAAAGTTCAGACCACCGAAGCGCATCAAAGCACTCACCACACCCATCAGCGCACCACCTGCAATGAAACCGCTGGCAATGAGGGTACCCTTCTCGCCACGGGCACTATTCACAACTGTGTCTTTAGTACGGGTCGTCACATACCAGCTGATGGCACCACCCACAAGCAACGGCAGGTTGAGTTCCAAGGGAATGAACATACCCAGGGCAACAGCCAGAGCAGGCATCTTACAGAAATTGATGATGAGTGCCAGCAAGGCACCAATACCATAAAGCAGCCAAGGTGCTCCCTGACCGTTCATCACGGGGTCGATGACAGCTGCCATCGCATTGGCCTGAGGTGCAGACAGTTGACCGGAAGTGAAGCCATAAGCCTCGTTGAGCAGCATGATGACACCACCCACGGTGGCTGCCGATACCAGCGTACCCACAAACTTCCAAGTCTCTTGTTTTCGTGGGGTAGTACCCAGCCAGTAACCAATCTTCAGATCAGTAATGAAAGCACCTGCCATTGAGAGAGCCGTACAAACCACACCACCCATAATCAGGGCTGCCACCATACCGCCAGTACCCTTCAACCCGATAGCAGAAAGGACGACTGAGGCAAGAATCAGCGTCATCAGCGTCATACCCGATACGGGGTTGCTACCCACGATGGCAATAGCATTAGCGGCAACGGTGGTAAAGAGGAAGGCAATAAATGTCACCAGGAGAATGGCAACGACAGCAAACCAGAGGTTGTGCATCACACCCAACCAGAAGAAGATGAATGTCACAGCCAAAGCCACGATGGCTGCGATAGCGATGAAACGGAACGACAGATCACGCTGTGTACGAACCTGTTCGGCTGTGCCACCGGCACTTCCTCGCAGCTCTTTGCCTGCCAGCGACACGGCACTCTTGATGATGCCCCATGACTTTACGATACCAATAATACCAGCCATAGCAATACCACCAATACCTATCGAACGGGCGTAAGTCTTGAAGATGGTCTCGGCATCCATCTGACCAACTGTCAGCGCTACTTCGGCACCTCCCACAGCCAACACCTGATCATGGAACAACAATGACAGCAGAGGAACGATGAGCCACCAAACTGCCACAGAACCCAAACAGATAAACATGGCATATTTCAGGCCGATGATATAGCCCAATCCCAGAACAGCTGCCGATGTGTTGAGTTTGAAAACGAGCTTAGCCTTTTCAGCTACCGTCTCTCCCCAGCCAATCATACGACTGGTCACCGTCTCGTTCCACCATCCGAAGGTCGTAGCGATAAAATCATAGACACCACCGATGAGGCCAGAGAGCAATAACGGTTTGGCCTGATCGCCACCCTTGGCACCACTTACCAGCACCTGTGTGGTGGCTGTAGCCTCAGGGAAGGGATACTTGCCGTGCATATCCTTGACGAAGTATTTGCGGAAAGGTATCAGGAAAAGGATGCCAAGGATGCCACCCAATGCCGATGCCATGAAGACCTGTACAAACGAGGCCGACATCTCTGCACCATACTTAGCCTGGAGAATGTAGATGGCTGGCAAGGTAAAGATGGCACCTGCAACCACAGCACCCGAACAGGCACCTATCGACTGAATAATCACGTTCTCACCCAAAGCCTTAGAACGCTTGGAGGCTGTTGATACGCCTACAGCAATGATAGCGATGGGGATAGCGGCCTCGAACACCTGTCCGACCTTCAGGCCCAGATAGGCAGCTGCTGCAGAGAACAGCATAGCCATCAGGATGCCCCACGTCACAGACCATCCGTTAACCTCGGGGTACTGTCCCTTCGGTGACATCAGCGGTTCGTATTCTTCACCTGCTTTCAACTCCCGAAACGCGTTCTCTGGCAGTTCTTGTCTGATTTCAATTTCTTCCATAAGTCTTCTGTTGTTTTTCGTTTTGTGGGCACAAAGTTACTAAAAAGCTGTGAATAAGTGAGTGAAAAGCAAAAGAAAACTGCTTATATTTGGTTTTTCGGTTGCTTTTTTGTAACTTTGCCGCGTTTTTAATACGTATTAAGATGAAAATAGCTTTAATAGGCTACGGCAAGATGGGTAAAATGATTGAAGAGATAGCCCGCAGCCGCGGTCATGAGATTGTGAGTATCATTGATATTGATAACCAGCAGGATTTCGAATCAGAAGCATTTGCTTCAGCCGATGTCGCTATTGAGTTCACGGCACCACAGGCCGCCTACGGCAACTATCTGAAAGCCTGGGCAAAGGGCGTGAAGGTGGTATCAGGATCAACAGGCTGGATGAAAGAACACGGTGACGATGTGAAGCGTGCCTGCACAGAGGAAGGTAAGACACTGTTCTGGGCCAGCAACTTCTCTATTGGTGTGGCAATCTTCTCGGCTGTCAACCGTTATCTGGCTAAGATCATGAACCAGTTCCCACAGTACGATGTAGAGATGGAAGAGACCCATCACGTTCATAAGCTCGACCATCCCTCTGGCACCGCCATCACTTTGGCAGAAGAGATTGTAGAGAACATCGACCGTAAGGAGGCGTGGGCAGAGGACACTACCGACCCGAAGATGCTGCGTGTGGACCATATCCGCAGAGGTGAGGTTCCTGGTATCCATACCATCCGCTATGACTCTGATGCCGACCTTATCACGATCAGTCACGATGCCCACTCGCGCAAAGGTTTTGCCCTGGGTGCGGTGCTGGCAGCAGAATACACTCAAGGACATCACGGACTGCTGACTATCAGCGATATGTTTCAGTTCTAAGAAGTTAGGGAAGTTAAAGAAGGAAAGATGAAAAAGAAGGAAAAGAAACCACTGAACATGAAACGACAGTGGATAAAGTTTGGTATTGTCACATTCCTCTATCTGCTCTTCCTGTTATGGGTGGGCAGCTGGCTGGGACTGTTGGTAGTGCCGTTCATCTATGATGCCTATATCACCAAAAAGATCAAATGGCAATGGTGGAAAGACCGTGAAGGACCTGTACGCACCGTCATGTCGTGGGTCGATGCTATCGTGTTTGCATTGGTGGCTGTCTATTTCATCAACCAGTTCTTCTTCCAGAACTACGTCATTCCCTCGTCATCGTTGGAGAAGTCGCTGCTGAGAGGTGACTATCTGTTTGTGTCGAAGCTGAGCTATGGTCCTCGCATCCCGCAGACCCCACTCACCATGCCGTTGACACAGCACACGCTACCCATCCTCGGCATTCAGTCGTATATTCCTTGGCCTCATTGGGACTACCGTCGCGTGAAAGGCTTCGGCAACGTGGAGCTCAATGATATCGTGGTGTTCAACTATCCCGCTGGCGATACCATCTGCACCAATGAGCAATATCAGGTTTACTACTACGACCTGTGCTATGATCTGGGCTTAAATGCCTATCGAGATGCCAAAGCTCTACCCGACAGTCTCAACAAATGGTTGGACAGCCAACCAAAGGAGGAGCAACTGAAGTTTTTCAGTAAGATCTATGCTGCCGGCCGCAATGTGATTGATAATCATAAGATGGAGTATGGCAACATCTCAACCCGTCCCACAGACCGTCGTGAAAACTACGTCAAACGCTGCGTAGGTCTGCCCGGACAAACACTCGAGATCAAGGACCGAATCATCCATCTCAACGGCAAGCCCAACAAAGATCCCAATTTGGTACAGTATTCATACAGAGTCGTATTCAAAGAAGGCGCCTTCCTCTCTGATGATTTCATGAAAGAGAACGGCATCACCTGCGAGGATCTGGGCTATCCCGACGGTTCCAACCGTTCAGATGATGGCGTACACATGCGTGGTGAGGTGGCGGCAATGCCTCTTACACAGAAAGCCAAGGTGGCATTGGAACGTAGCGGACTGACTACCAGCATCACCCTGAACACTACGGCACCTGAGAGTGACTGGATCAAAATTTATCCGCATAACGGCAATAAACATTGGACACGCGACAACTACGGTCCTGTCTGGATTCCGAAGAAGGGAGCCACCATTGACCTGACACTCGACAACTATGCTGTCTACGAACGTCCAATCCGTGCCTATGAGGGTAATAAACTGGAGATCAAGAACGGACAGATATACATCAACGACAAGGCCACAACGAAATATACCTTCAAGTTGGACTACTACTGGATGATGGGTGACAACCGTCACAACTCGGCCGACTCGCGCTACTGGGGTTTTGTTCCTGAAGATCATATCGTGGGTAAGCCTATCTTCATCTGGTGGTCCAGCGATCCTGACCGTTCGTGGTTCTCTGGCATTCGCTGGGGCCGTCTATTCAGGTTTGTAGACAACATCAAATAACTCCTTACAGAAGCCCCTGTTGAAAGGGCAAGGAGTCTGAGTTAAGCCTATGCGAAGAAAGAAATCAATCAAGTTCGTGCTCACCCTGTTGACAGCATTCGTGCTGATGCTTGTCTTCAGGGCCTTGGCATTCACCCTCTACACGGTTGACGGACAGGGACTAACGCCGCTGTTTGTCTCTGGCGACCGTGTGCTGGTGAATCGTTGGAGTTACGGACTGCGCATAGGGGGCAACAACAGTCTGTTTGGCTACAGCCGAATCTGTCGTCAACAGGTGAAGAAGGGTGACATCGTAGCTTTCGAAGACCCACGCGACAAAGACCATTCGCAGATACTTATTTGCAGATGCAAGGGTGTTCCTGGTGACACCGTCAACCACAACGGTAAGACTATCCTGATACCAGGAGTGAAAGACTGTGCCGATACCGACTATTACTGGATGGAGGCAATAGGTCCTTCAAACGCCGTAGACTCACGACAGCTGGGTTTGGTATCCGAGAAGCTCATTATCGGACGTGTGTGTCGTATCGTCTATAGTCACAATCCTGCACAATCGCTCTTCAAGGGATGGCGTAATCGATGGATGATACACCTATGAACACGGCACTTCTCTCAACAACTTATTTTGGACCTGTTCAGTGGTATCAGAAGCTATACCGTTACGACCAAGTTCTGATTGAACAGCATGAAACATTTCAGAAGCAGACCTTCCGAAACCGCTGCTTGATAGCTACTACTCAAGGCATACAGGTACTGACGGTTCCCGTTTCAACGGGTGACAGTCATGCTATCAAGGATGTACGGGTTAGTGATCACGGCAACTGGCGTCATCTTCATTGGCAAGCCCTGCAGTCAGCCTACGGTGACTCTCCGTTCTTCGAATACTATGCCGATGATCTTTGGCCTTTCTTTGAAAAGAGATGGGACTTCCTCTTAGATTTCAATGAAGCCATCCGTCAGAAGATGTGCGAACTGCTTGACATTCATCCTCAGGTGGGATATACCTCTGACTATCAACATATCGATTCTCAGCACTCAACTCTCAACGATTTCAGAACAGCTATCGACCCCAAGCATCCTGTTGCTGATGCTGACTTCATCCCACGCCGATACTACCAAGTGTTTGAGCAGAAACATGGCTTCCTGCCCAACCTCAGCATTCTCGACCTCCTATTCAACATGGGACCCGAGAGTATCTATTACCTTCAAAGCTAATTGTTTCTTCCTGTGATGATGGCAGGATCAGAGACTCTGCATGTCGTTGAGTTTCTTGTAGTAGCCTTCTTTCTGAAGGAGTTCCTCGTGAGTACCGCTCTCCACGATTTGTCCCTCGTGAATCACGTAAATCTCATCGGCAGTCTTGATGGTTGACAAACGGTGGGCGATAGCCACTGTGGTACGTGTCTTCATCAGACGTTCCAAGGCCTGCTGTACCAGACGCTCGCTCTCCGTATCGAGTGCTGATGTCGCCTCATCGAGAATTAAGATAGGAGGATTCTTGAGAATGGCACGGGCTATGCTGACACGCTGGCGCTGACCACCTGACAATCGTCCACCTCGGTCACCAATATTCGTATCAAAGCCCTGCTCACTCTCCGTGATGAAATCGTAAGCATTAGCAATCTTGGCTGCCTCGGCAATCTGTTCGTCTGTAGCATCATCGACACCAAACGAGATGTTATTCCTGAAGGAATCGTTGAAGAGGATAGCCTCCTGATTGACATTACCAATGAGCTGACGCAGATCGTGAATACCCAGTTCCTTCACGTTAATACCATCAATGAGCACCTCACCTTCCTGCACATCGTAATAACGTGGTATCAGATCCACCAGCGTCGATTTGCCACCACCGCTCTGCCCTACCAATGCTATCGTCTTTCCCTTAGGAATAATGAGGTTGATATTCTTCAACACCCAGGGACCGTCGCCATATCGGAAAGAGACATTACGGAACTCTATCTGATGTTCGAACGAAGAGATATGCTGTGGCTGTGCCACTTCACGGATATTATTCTCTGCCATCAGGATCTTGTCGATACGTTCCATTGAAGCCAGGCCCTTTGGAATGTTGTAGCCGGCTTTCGAGAAATCTTTCAGAGGTTGGATGATACTATAAAGTATGACCAGATAATAGATGAATGTTGGTCCTGTGATGGAGTGACCACTGAGCACCAGCGAACCTCCAAACCACATGACGACAATGATCATCACCGTGCCTAGGAACTCTGACATGGGATGGGCCATCGTCTGACGGATATTCACCTTCATGATGTCATTACGGTAAGCCGTATTCACACGGTCGAAACGATTGTTCATCTTCTCCTCAGCACAGAATGCCTTGATGATGCGCAGGCCACTCAGCGTCTCTTCCACCTGACTCATCGTATCGCTCCACAGTCCCTGTGCTTTCAAACTACGCTGTTTCAGCTTACGTCCTACGAAACCCATGAACCAACCAAAAATAGGTACAAAGACAATAGTGAAGATTGTCAGTTCCCACGAGATAAACGACAACGTAGCGAAATAGACGATGATAAGAATAGGATTCTTGAACATCATGTCAAGACTTGCCATGATAGATGACTCCACCTCCTGTACATCACCACTCATTCGGGCAATGATGTCACCCTTACGCTCTTCACTAAAAAAGCCAAGCGACAATGAGTTGATCTTTTGATAAAGCTGGTTGCGAATATCACGAACCACACCCGTGCGGACAGGAATGATAAAGGCTGAAGCCAAGAAATGAGCACCCGTTCTCAGTGCTGTGGTAACAGCAAGAAATACGCCTATGAGTAACAATGCCGTCAGTTGACCATAGGAGGCTATCAGACCGTTAACCAGATAGTTCAGGTTGTTCATCAACACCGTCTGCAGATTACCCCAGTCCCACGCCATCAGACTCGTTGCAGCCTCTGCATCGCCTGTCTGGAACAATATCTGCAGGATGGGAATAAGTGCTGCAAAAGAGAAAATATTCAAGACTGCCGAGAGGATATTAAAGATCACCGACAGCACCAGATATTTCTTATATGGAGGCACAAAACGCCTCAGAACATTCAGGAATTCTTTCATCGTACCATTGTTTCTGGGTGCAAAGGTACGAAAAATTAAGTATTAAGAATTAAGAATTAAGAATTATTTATTACCTTTGCACCCAAAATAACGTAAATATATGCAAGAAACAAGACAAAACAAGATTGCCAGACTGCTACAGAAAGAACTGAGCATCATCTTTCAGGAGCAGACACGCGGCATGCATGGTGTCATGGTATCGGTGACACGTGCCAAGATATCACCCGACCTCAGTATCTGTACAGCCTACCTGAGTATCTTCCCGTCGGAGAGGGGACAGAAATTGCTACAGAATATTGAAAGGAACAGTCAGCAGGTGCGCTTTGCCCTGGGTCAGCGCGTACGTCATCAGTTGCGTATCGTGCCAGAGCTGCGATTCTTCATCGACGACTCCCTCGACTATATTGACCGCATCGACGAACTGCTCAAGAAATGAACTTCCCGTTCTACATAGCCCGTCGTTATCTCTTCTCAAAGAAGAGCACCAATGTCATCAACGTGATTAGTGCCATTTCCGTATTGGGTGTGGCTGTAGCTACGATGGCTATGGTGGTGGCGTTGAGCGCTTTCAATGGCTTCAGCGACTTTGTAGGAGGTCTCTTTACTAATTTTGACCCCCAGCTGAAGATAACTCCTGTTGAAGGTAAGACGGCACCTGCCGATGATCCTCTGCTGATAAAGGTGAAACAGTTGAAAGAGGTTGAGGTGGCTATGGAATGTGTGGAAGATCAGGCTTTGGCCATCTATAACGACCGTCAGGCTATGGTCACCGTCAAAGGTGTTGAGCAAGACAAGTTCCCACTCTTGGTTCATAACATTGACTCCCTGCTCTTTCCTGCTGGCACGCGTCTTGAACTGCAGGGCCCAGATATTGACTATGGCATTCTGGGCTATCAACTGGCCGACCAGGTACTGGCTACAGGTCTTTACCATAAAGACCCTGTTTATATCTATGCCCCCCGACGTGAGGGACAATATGATATCGGGGACGATACCGACTCGATGAGGGTAAAAGAGGCACTTTATTCTGTGCGCGAGCCTGGAGCTGTGTTCTGGGTCAAACAGTCAAAGTACGATCGTAACTATATCCTGACAAATATCAGCTTTGCACGTCGCGTGTTCCACCAGGAGGGCAGGATATCATCGCTTGAACTACGACTGACCAACGATTGTAATTTCGAGAAGACAAAGTCAAAAATCAAGGAGATAGTAGGCTCTAAGTACGATGTGAAAGACCGCTACGAACAGCAGGAAGATACCTTCCACATCATGAACATCGAGAAGTTCTTTGCCTATGTCTTCCTCACGTTCATCCTCGTGGTGGCCTGTTTCAACATCATCGGTTCGCTGTCGATGCTGATTATTGACAAACGTAACGATGTGGTGACCTTGCGCAACCTTGGCGCCAGTGACCGTCAGATAACGCGTATCTTCCTGTTCGAGGGTCGTCTGATCTCGGCTATTGGTGCCGTACTGGGCATTCTTTTGGGACTGCTGCTGTGTTGGTTGCAACAACAGTTTGGACTGGTTTCACTGGGGCGTTCAGAAGGGTCTTTCATTCTCGATGCCTACCCTATCAGCGTTCATCCCCTCGACATCATCCTTATCTTTGTCACCGTCCTGGTGGTGGGCTTCCTCAGCGTTTGGTATCCCGTTCGCTATTTCTCAAAACGCTTGTTATCTTGAAAAACAGTTCTGCCGCCAGTATTACTGACGGCAGAATTGCTTTTTATACCAAGTATCGTGGATAGGATTTACTTAACTTGAAACTTCGTTTCGAGTTCGCTCACGTTCGACAGAGCGAATAAATTCGCTTTGTTCTCACTTACTCGCGAACTTCCCAAATATCATTAGTTTCGAGCAGCTCCTCGAAGTTGTGGTACTTCTTCTGAGCGCTAACCTCAGCAAGCTGTGCGTGAACAGCATCGTTGTAGGTAGGAGCCTCTACATCGCGGATAACACCCAGTGCGATGGGGAATCCATCCTCGGGAGTCATCATGGCCAGCTTCAGCTGCAGGGTGTTGTCCTCGCAGTGAGCATCGTGAACCAGTACATCGTCGATGGTGTAGCCATCCTTACCGATCTCAACCACCTTCAGTCCGAAGCCCTGCTGTACCAGTCCGAACTCATTGTTCTCGCCGAATACCAGCTTCTCGCCGTGCTTTACGTAGATGGCGTTCTTCTTACGGCCCTCGTTGTTGTAAACCACATCGTGGCAGTGGTCGTTGAAGATCACACAGTTCTGCAGAACCTCAGTTACGCTGGCACCTTTGTGCTCGTAAGCAGCCTTCAGTACCTCTACTGTTCCCTTAGCATCGGTAGCCACGCAGCGTGCGAAGAAGTGTCCGCGTGCACCAAAGCAGAGCTCAGCTGGGCGGAATGGATCCTCAACAGTGCCGTAAGGGCTCGACTTAGATACGAAGCCACGAGGTGAGGTAGGTGAGTACTGACCCTTGGTAAGACCGTAGATACGGTTGTTGAGCAGGATCATGTTGAGGTCGATGTTACGACGGTTGGCGTGGATAAAATGGTTACCACCGATAGCCAGTCCATCGCCATCACCCGATACCTGCCATACGGTCAGGTTGGGGTTAGCCACCTTTGCGCCAGTAGCGATGGCAGCAGCACGTCCGTGGATGGTGTTCATGCCGTAGGTAGCCATGTAGTGGGGCAGACGGCTGGAACAACCGATACCAGAGATAACTGCTACGTTCTCGGGAGCTACGCCAATCTCGGCCATAGCCTTATGGAGTGAAGCCAGGAAGAAGTGGTCGCCGCAACCAGGGCACCAACGAGGCTGGCCTTTCTTAAAATCTTGTGCTGTATAACTCATAATAGTTTACTTCTTTTAGTCGCTACGCTTTGTAAAAGCGCTAAAGCGGTTACTTTAAAATGTCCTCGAATGCGTTCACTAACTCTTCTACTACGAAAGGCTGACCCTTTACCTGATTGAACTGATAAGGAACGAAGCCGTCGACCTTCATGCGGAGGTAAGCAGCGAGCTGACCCATGTTCTGCTCGGCTACAACCACCTTCTTGTACTTCTTCAGTACATCGGCAGTGTTCTTTGGCAGTGGGTTCAGATACTTGAACTGAGCCTGAGCTACCTTGTAACCCTTAGCACGGAGCTCGTCCATAGCTGAGTGCAGGTGGCCGTAAGTAGAACCGAAGCCTACAATCAGCAGGTCGGCATCCTGTACGTCGCCGTCAACTTCGAGGTTGGGCACCTGGATGTTGTCGATCTTCTGCTGGCGCAGACGAGTCATCAGGTCGTGGTTCTCTGGGTTGGTAGAGATAGCACCTGTCTCAGAGTCCTTCTCAAGTCCGCCGAGGATGTGAGTGAATCCCTCGCGACCAGGAACAGCCCAGTAGCGTGTACCGTTCTCGGCACGCATGTATGGAGTCCACTTACCCTTCAGTTCCTCAGGAACGTATGGAGGATTGATAGCATCGAGCTTAGCCATCTCTGGCAGCTTGAATGCACCAGAACCATTAGCGATATATGCATCGGTGAGCAGTACAACAGGAGTCATGTGCTCGAGAGCAATCTTAGCAGCCTGATAAGCAGCGTCGAAGCAGTCGGCAGGACTGGTAGCAGCCATTACTGGCATTGGGCTCTCACCGTTACGTCCGAACAGAGCCTGCAGCAGGTCGGTCTGCTCGCTCTTGGTTGGCAGACCAGTAGAAGGACCACCACGCTGTACGTCGAGAACTACCAATGGAAGCTCCATGATAACAGCCAGGTTCATAGCCTCGCTCTTAAGGCATA
>CAMVDU010000014.1 GCA_947166345.1 uncultured Prevotellaceae bacterium | reverse complement strand
GAGCAAGGAGCGTCTCGGTGGAGGGCGCCGAGCGTCTCCTTGGTGAACAAGGGGTAAGACGGTGGTCGGCACGGAGACGCTCCTTGCGATGCTCCGAGACGCTCCTTGGTACCCTGCCGAGACGCCCGCTGCAAAAATGTGTAAAATGAGAGGAAAGAAAAAATGGAGTTTTTCCCTTTGTTTTTCACTCAACTTTTCTTACCTTTGCAGGCAGAAACTTAATGACAGAAGAAAATGAAGAGATTATTGACTGTGGCCTTGATGGCCATCGCATTGACAAGTAATGCACAGGAACAGCCCAAGAAGTGGTACGACAACTTTAAGTTCAGCGGCTACGGCATGCTGCAGTATCAGGCTCAGGATAAGGAGGGCGGCAAGAGCAACACATTCAACCTGCGTCTGGCCCGTTTCATCCTTGACGGAAAGATTGGCGACTTCGACTGGCGCGCCCAGATTCAGGGCACAAACGTGAAGGGTCCTGGCGAGCCTACCGTGCAGTTGGTGGACCTTTATGCTGAGTGGCGCAAGCTGCCTGAGTTCAAAGTGAAGGCTGGTCAGTTCAAGAGGGCTTTCACCTTTGAGAACCCCACCCACCCCATCACGCAGGGTTGGTATTCGTATGCCAACGTCATCAACGCCCTCTCGGGCTTTGGCGACCGTACTGGTGAGAAGTCGAGTGGCGGACGCGACATCGGTCTGCAGGTACAGGGTGACCTGTTCCCCAACGCCGACGGACGCCGTCTGCTGCACTACCAGATAGGTGTGTATAATGGTGAGGGTATCAACGCAAAGGACAAGGACAACCGCAAGGACTTTATCGGCGGCCTGTGGGTGATGCCCATTCAGGGTGTGCGCGTGGGTGCCTTCGGATGGACAGGTACACGTGGCGAGATGGCTTCTACCTACACAGAGTATAACGCCCTTACCGATCAGGTGGAAAAGAAGACGACGACCATCTACAGCGCCAAGAAGAACCGCTATGCCCTCTCTGCCGAATACGACAAGGACGAGTACACCTTCCGTGCTGAGTATATCCACAGTCAGGGTTTGGGTTCCAACCTTGACCTGGGCAACAAGGCCGACGGTTGGTATGTCTTCGGCATCGTGCCTGTGATCAAGAGCAAGTTGCACGCCAAGGCCCGCTACCAGACCTATCGCGACAACAAGGAGTGGAGCCGTGCCAAGACGATGTACGAGGTGGGTGCCAACTACTACTTCACCAAGAGCCTGCAGCTGAACGTGGAATATGCGCGCGTGAACGACCGCACCATAGCCAACCCCGACAAGCACAACTACAACTTCGTGGATGTGGAACTGGATTTCAGGTTCTAAAATAGGGAGTTAATGGGAGTTAGCGGTCTGCGACCGCGGGAGTTAATGGGAGTTAGCGGACAATACTCTGTCTGCAACCCTTCTGCAGCAAAACTATTGTCCGTTAACTTCACAGGCTGAAAGCCTGTTAACTCCCGATAACTTCTAAGCGAAGCGATAACTCCAAAAGCAAGCTTTGCTTGCAAAAAATCATTTCATCCCCAACAGCTTGAGGATTTCCTTGGCATCCTTGTCGCCTGAGCGCTTGTCCTCACGCAGCTTCTCAAGGACCTTGTCGCCACCCTTTTCATTTTTCACGGCCTTCATGAGCCATTGGCGGGCGGCCTGACGGTCGGTCTTCACACCCTTGCCCTTCATATAGGCCTTGCCCACACGATACTGGGCTTTGGCAAAGCCCTGATTGGCCGACTTCTGATACCATTGGAAAGCCACATCGTTGTTTTCCGTCACACCATAACCCTTCGCATAGCAGCGTCCTATGCGGTACTGGGCTTTCTTGTGGCCCTGGTCGGCTGCCTTCTTCAGCAACGGGAAGGCTTTGTCATAACTCTTCTGGTCGTAGAGGGCCTTGCCCTGCTCGTAAAGATCGTCGGCACTCTGCGAACAGGCACTAAGGGCTGCAAAGAGTACCAAGACTAAGGATAATACTGTTTTTTTCATAATGGAGTTTAGGAGTTTAGGAGTTTAGGGTTATTTCGTGATTTCTACGATGGCCTCACCCACGCAGGCGCTGGGCTGCTGGATGTGCAGCAGTTGGCAGACGGTGGGGGCAATATCAGTAATGTGGACCTCGCGCGAGGTGGCACCATGAGCAATCTTCCAGCCGAGGAACAGGCAGGGGATATGGGCATCATAAGGGTTCCACTCGCCGTGCGTGGTATGCGTTGAGGGAGCCGTTGCCCACCAGTCGTAATAGTGGGGATCGGGAATGGCAACCACATCGCCCGAACGACCAGGCATATAGCCCATGAGCACACGGTCGAGCAACAGCGACGGCAGGGCCGAGAGGCGTGCCTTCTCATAATCGACAGCCGTGATGAGATGGGGCACCTCCTTCAGGAAGCTGACCAGCGTAGCCTTCACCTCGTCAAGGTCAAGTTGCTGTTCTTTCACGGCCTGATGATCGAGGAAGAAACGGAAATTCATCACATCGGCCACAACAGGCTTGGTGGCTCCCAGCCGACTGGCAATATAGTCGTTGGCCTGCTGTTTGATGTCGGCCATCATCAGCGGACCGCCAGGCAACTTGTTATCGTTCAGGAAATGCCAGTTGTGGGTGGCTCCGTGATCGGCCGTGAGGAACGCCATCCAACAGCCCTCGCCCACTTCTTTATCGAGGGTCATGAAGAGGCGTTCCAGATCACGGTCAAGGGTCAGATAGGCAGCATCGGCACGCTCTCCACGCGTGCCCCACTCGTGGCCTATGACGTCGGTCTGGCTGTAGCTGACGCAGAGCATATCGGTCGTCTCGCCACGACCCAGCTGTTCGCCCTTCAGCGCGGCAATAGCCATATCGGTGGTGATGGTTCCACAGAGCGGCGTGTAGCCGATATTCTCACCTGCCTGCTGCACCTCCTTGTTCTTTTTCAGGCTCTGGTTGAACTGGTTCACCCATGCAGGCAGCTCGTTCATGTAATAGGTGCTGGTGATGAAACACAGCGCCTTGGTATCCAACCAATAGGCACCATTGGCCGAGTGGCCGGCAGGGAGAATGGCGGCACGGTCTTTGTACGACACGCCGACGACCTTGGAACGGAAGTCGGTATGCAGGCGCAACTGGTCGCCAATGGTCGTTGCCAGCAGGTTGCGGGGCGAACGGTTGCCTCTGTCGCTATTGCTGCCCACAGGAAGCACGCTGTCGTCCTGACAGCTGGACACATTCTTGCCGTCGATATAGAAATTGTTGCCGCAGATGCCATGATAGGCAGGCGTAGAGCCCGTATAGACCGATGTGTGGCCAATAGCCGTTACCGTAGGCAGATAGTTAATGAGACAGTTGTTGCACGAGAAGCCCTGGTCGATGAGACGACGGAAGCCTCCCTCCGAAAAACGGTCGTAGTAACGGTCCAGATAGTCCCAGCGCATCTGGTCAACCACGATACCAACCACCAACTTGGGCTTTTCTGCAAACCCCGTCTGGGCAAAGCTGCCAATAGCCAATAGCCAACAGCTAATAGCGAACAACAGTCGTTTCTTCATTACAAATAGCATGCTTTTTATTTTGGGGCAAAGATACGAAGAAAAAAACGAAACAGCAAAAAAATTGACGAATTTGTATGTCGTATCGTTTTTTTTTAGTACTTTTGCACGGATTATTTATTAAAAAAGGAATATACATTATTATAACAGTATGAAACAGTTTTTCAAGTACATGCTGGCTACGATGACTGGCATTGTAGCGTTGACCATTATCGGAGTCATTATCTTTGCCATCGTCATCATGGGCATCCTGGCAAGTGGCAACAAGTCTGTCACGGCCAAGGAGAACACGGTATTTGTCCTGAAACTGGAAGGTTCGGTAACCGAACGTGCCGAGGATGCCAGTCCGCTGGCTTCTATTCTGGGACTCTCAGCTATTGACGAGCTTGGACTCGACGACATTCTGAGCGCCATCAAGAAAGCCAAGGAGGACAAGAACATTAAGGGTATCTATATCGAGAGCGGCATAGTGGAATTTGATGCGCCTGGCTCTGCCCAGCAAATTCGCGACGCCCTGACCGACTTCCGCAAGAGCGGCAAGTGGATTGTGGCCTATGCCGACCAATATGAGCAGGGTGCCTACTATGTGTGCTCGGCAGCCAACGAGGTGTATCTGAACGAGACAGGCATGATCGACTTCAAGGGACTGGGTGGCAAGGGCTACTACCTGAAGGGACTCTACGACAAACTGGGCATCAAGTACCAGGCTACCCGCGTGGGTAAATACAAGAGCTACGTGGAGAGCGTCACCCGTACCGACATGAGTGCAGAGGACAGTCTGCAACGTGCAACCCTCTACAACGGCATCTGGGAGAACTGGCTGGGCTCGATAGCCAACAGCCGCAAGACGACCCCGGAGGCCCTCAACCAGTTGGCTAACGACAGCATCATGCTCTTTGCCAATGCTCAGGACTATGTGCAGGCACGCCTGGTGGACAAGCTGATGTACCCTGACGAGGTGCAGAAGGTGGTGCGCAAAAAACTGGGTCTCGGCGACAAGGACGAGCTGAACCAGCTGTCGCTGGAAGAGATGGGTCGTCTGAAGGTCAACGGCAAGAAAGCCAAGGAGAAGGGCGACGAGGTGGCCATCTACTATGCCTACGGCGAGATCATCGACGAACCGATAAGCGGTCTGACCAGCGGTCATGCCATCGTGGGCAAGAAGACCGTTGACGACCTCAACGCTCTGGCCAGAAACGAGGACGTGAAGGCCGTCGTCATCCGCGTCAACTCTCCTGGCGGTAGCGCTATGGCCAGTCAGCAGATTTGGCACGCCATCAAGCAGCTGAAGACCAAGAAGCCCGTGGTCATCTCCATGGGTGGAGTGGCAGCCTCGGGTGGCTACATGATCAGCTGTGGTGCCAACTATATCTTTGCCGAGCCCACCACCGTGACAGGCTCTATCGGCATCTTCGGACTGATTCCCAACGTCAACGGACTGATTTCCGAGAAGCTGGGCATCACCTGGGATGGTACGCAGACCAATACCTATACCGACTATGCCAACGACCTCGTCTTTGCAGAGGAAAACAGCGACGTGATGCGTCACCTGCAGACCTATATCGATCATGGCTATGAGAACTTCCTGGGCATCGTGGCCGATGGCAGAGGCATGACCAAGGACCAGGTGAACGAGATAGCACAGGGTCGCGTGTGGCTGGCTACCGATGCCAAGGACATCAAGCTCGTTGACCAGCTGGGATCGCTTGACGACGCCGTGAAGAAGGCCGTAGCGCTGGCAAAGATCAAGGAGTACCACACGGTGGCTTATCCTGAGAAGAAGAGCTGGACAGACAGACTCTTCGACGACGACGAGAAGCCCAACAACTACCTGACCAACAACCAGCTGCGTATGATTCTGGGCGACCTCTACGAGCCTATCATGGAGTTGCGTCTGGATCAGTTGCGCAACCGTATGCAGGCCCGCCTCACCTACTCGTTGAGAATCAAGTAACTTCTCCAATCCATGGGCGATTGCAACATCAACAAGTGTCTGTTACCGCTTAGCTGGCTGTATGGTCTCGGCGTCAGACTACGGAATTACTGTTTCGACACAGGAATTCTGAAGAGTCGTGCCTTCAACCTTCCAGTCATCTCGGTGGGTAACATCACGGTTGGCGGCACAGGCAAAACGCCCCATGTGGAGTACCTCATCCGACTACTGCAGGACGACTTCCACGTCGCCGTACTCAGTCGCGGCTATAAGCGCAAGACGAGTGGGTTCCTCAAGGCAGACAGCCGTTCAACAGCCCACGACGTTGGTGACGAGCCGTACCAGATGAAACAGAAGTTTCCTGACATTACCGTTGCCGTCGATGCCAATCGTGTGAACGGCATCGAGCAACTCATGAACGGGGACAGCCAACTCGATGTGGTCCTGCTCGACGATGCCTTCCAGCACCGTCACGTCAAACCAGGCATCAACATCCTGTTGGTTGACTACCACCGTCTGATAACCAACGACGGGCTGTTGCCTGCCGGTCGTCTACGCGAGCCCATGCAGGGAAAGAGGCGCGCCGACATCGTCATCATCACGAAGTGCCCTCAGACGATGGAGCCCATAGACTATCGTGTCATCGTCAAGTCCATGGACCTACTGCCCTGTCAGCAGCTGTTCTTCACCACACTCGACTATGGAGAGCCCACAGCCGTGTTCAAGGAGACCAACGACACAGACTGCAAAACGTCAGCACTCAAGGACCACAACGTCCTTCTGCTGACAGGCATCGCATCGCCCAAGCCCTTGGCTGAGTACCTGCAACCACAAATGTTGCAACTGTCACAACTGAACTTCCCTGACCACCACGACTTCAGCAGCAAGGATGCAGAACACATCAACAGCACTTTCGCCGCCCTACCCTCGCCCCGATGCATCATCACCACAGAGAAGGATGCGGCACGTCTTCGTCAGCTGGAAGGACTGAGTGGCGACGTTCGTCAGCACATCTTTGCATTACCAATAAAAATAAACTTCATTCGACCTAACGAACAAAATCTGTTTAACCAAAACATTATCAGCTATGTACGCAAAAATTCAAGAAACAGCAGCCTGGCTGAAAGCTAGGATGACAACCAGCCCCACCACAGCCATCGTCTTAGGCACCGGTTTGGGACAGCTGGCTTCAGAGATTACCGATGCCCTGGAGTTTCCATATTCTGAGATTCCCAACTTCCCTGTATCTACCGTCGAAGGTCATAGCGGCAAGCTCATCTTCGGCAAACTGGGCGGCGTGGACATCATGGCCATGCAGGGCCGCTTCCACTACTACGAGGGCTACTCCATGAAAGAGGTAACCTTCCCCGTACGCGTCATGTACGAGCTGGGCATCAAGACGCTCTTTGTATCGAATGCTGCTGGCGGCATGAATCCTGGCTTCAAGATTGGCGACATCATGGTCATTACAGACCATATCAATTTCTTCCCTGAGCACCCGCTGCGCGGCAAGAACTTCCCCACAGGTCCTCGCTTCCCCGATATGCACGAAGCCTACGACCTGCAGCTCATCAAACTGGCCAGCAAGATTGCACGCGAGAAGAACATTCGTCTGCAGTATGGCGTCTATCTGGGCACACAGGGTCCCACCTTCGAGACACCTGCCGAATACCGCATGTACCGCACGCTGGGTGGCGACACGGTAGGTATGTCAACCGTTCCTGAGGTCATCGTAGCCAACCATTGTGGCATCCGCGTCTTTGGCGTGAGCATCGTTACCGACCTTGGTGGCTTCGACATCCCCGTTGAGGTAAGCCACGAGGAGGTGCAGGAGGCAGCCAACAAGGCACAGCCCGTCATGACCGAACTGATGCGCGAGATGATCAAGCGATGCTAATCTACCCAATAGTCCCATAGGGCCTATAGGTCTCATAGGACCCATCAAAAAGTAATAAATGGAAATAGCAAAAATCGGCGAGTTTGGTCTTATCGACCGACTGACCAAAGACTTAGAAAACAAAAACGAATCAACAAAGTACGGCGTGGGCGACGACTGCGCCGTACTCTCCTACCCCGACACGCAAGTGCTCATCACCACCGACCTGCTCATGGAGGGTGTCCATTTCGATCTGACCTATATCGACCTGCAGCATCTGGGCTACAAGTCGGCGATGGTCAACATCAGCGATATCTTTGCTATGAACGGCACACCACGACAGATGACTGTCTCGCTGGCGCTGAGCAAGCGTTTCACAGTCGAAGACATGGAACAGTTCTACAGCGGTCTGCGACTGGCCTGTGAGAAATGGAACGTCGATATCGTGGGGGGCGACACCACCTCCAGCTACACCGGACTGGCCATCAGCATCACTTGTATCGGCGAGGCCCGCAAGGACGACATCGTCTATCGCAACGGCGCCAAGAATACCGACCTCATCTGCGTCTCAGGCGACCTTGGTGCTGCCTACATGGGACTCCAGTTGTTGGAGCGCGAGAAGAGCGTCTATTACACGCAGGTGAACGAGTTGCAAAAGAAGATGGCAGAGGCAAAGAAAGAGGGTAATCAGGAAAAGTTCTCAACACTCAACGCCCAACTCTCTACGATAGCAACGCCCGACTTCGCCGGCAAGGAGTACCTGCTACAACGTCAGTTGCAGACCGAGGCCCGTGGTGACATCATCCAGCGTCTGCGCGAGGCTGGCATCCGTCCAACGGCGATGATGGATGTGAGCGACGGACTCTCCAGCGAACTGCACCACATCTGCCGTCAGTCGCATGTGGGCTGCCGCATCTACGAGAAGGAGTTGCCCATCGACTACCAGACAGCTGTGATGGCCGAGGAACTGAACATGAACGTCACAACCTGTGCTCTCAACGGCGGCGAGGACTACGAACTGCTATTCACCGTACCCATTGGCGATCTTGAGAAAGTGAAGGCCATCGAGGATGTACACCTCATCGGACACATCACCGAGGAGAAGTTCGGATTACAACTCGTCACACGCGACAACCAAGAGTTTGAGCTGAAAGCACAGGGGTGGAACCCCTTGATAAGTGAGAAGTGAAGAGCGAAAGGTGAGGAATTAGCTACTGTATAAGGGAAAATTCTTAAAAACTGCAAAATAATTGGCTAAATGTTTGGTCAATTATTTTTTTTGTTGTACCTTTGCACCCGCAAACGAAAGGATTGCAACGAACACATGATGGTGCCTTAGCTCAGTTGGTAGAGCATCGGACTGAAAATCCGTGTGTCCCCGGTTCGATTCCTGGAGGTACCACTCCTCCTTTCATTATGAACCCCGCGAAGACTTAGGTCGTAGCGGGGTTTCTTTTTTCTATCATCTCCAGGGCTTTCTCGTGTTTTTGAACCTGTTTCCAGTGTCCACCAGCACGACCACGGGCAAGGTTATGCGTCAAGTCATTCTTCTTGACGGCCAAGGCTATCGGATTGCCCGAGTCGATGACGCGTTGCACGTAGTCATAATAGTCGGTTCCCTTCTCGTGGGTCAGCAGGCGCAAAGCATCTATCACCTCCGTCTCAACACCTTTTGCCAACAAGTCGTCGAACGTATATGCAGTATCCTCCACCACGTCGTGAAGGATTCCTGCAATCATCTCCTGTCGGTTCTTGCCAGCCAACCCCACAGCCAACGGATGCAGGATGACTGGCTTACCATCAAGATCTTTCTGACCTTCATGCGCATCAATCGCTATTCGCAATACTTCCTCAATTGAAATCATACAATAGAGGTTTCTGTTCAAGCCTCACTAAACTGGTCCTTACCTACAGCACAGATAGGGCAAGCCCAGTCATCGGGCAGGTCTTCAAAGGCTGTGCCTGGAGCTATACCATTGTCAGGATCGCCAACTGCGGGATCATACTCATAACCGCAGACATCACATACATACTTTTTCATTGTTGTTTAGGTTTTATGGGTTAAACATATTGGATTAATAAAAGAGAAATCATTTCACGGTGAAATCGAACGACTGCAAATCGCTATCGAGCGATGAAGTGCCGTAGAGAATCTGGTATTTACCAGGCTTCACAGCCAGCTCGTCAATCATTTCGTCGTAGTACTCAAAGGCTTCAGCATCGAGAGCTATCACAGCCTTCTTGGTCTCACCAGGCTTCAGCGTAAGTTTCTGGAAACCCTTCAGCGCCTTGATGGGAGCACCAGCATCGCCTAGACGTTTCACATAAACCTGAACGGTCTCGGTGCCCTCGCACTTGCCGGTATTGGTAACGGGAATAGCCAGTACGGTATAGGCTTTGTTGGACTTACCCATCTTAGCAGACTTGGCAGTCATCTTACCCTTACCAACGCTGAACGTGGTATAGCTGAGACCATAACCGAAAGCATACTGAGGCACACCCGTAAAGTAACGGTAGGTGCGGTTCTTCATGGAGTAGTCCAGGAAGTCGGGCAGGTCGTTGTTGGAACGATAGAAGGTGACGGGCAGCTTGCCGCCAGGGTTGTATTCGCCAAACAGCACCTCGGCCAAAGCCTTGGCACCACCCTGACCAGGATACCACGCCTGCAGCAAAGCATCATACTGTCCCTCTACGCTGCCGAAAGCGATGGCTGAGCCAGAGCAGTTGACGAAGATGACGGGACGTCCGGTCTGGTGCATCGCCTTGACGAGCATCTGCTGTACCTTCGGTAGTTCGATGGTCTGCTTGTCACCGCCCTCGCCTTCCATACGGGCAGAGATACCGCCAATAATGATGATAGCATCGGCATCCTTCACCTCGTTGGCAAGATTAGCAAAATCAACCAGCTTGCGCTCGCAGATGTCACCACGCAGCATGGCGAACTGACCTTTGCCACGACGGTATTCGATGACCACATCATAGTCCTTGCCCTGCTCTACGTTGAATGACTTATACTCAACACCACCACGGCGTCCGAAGCCGAAACCACGCTGGCCACCGCCCTTGTTTTCTTCTACCACCTCGCCGTTGACCTTCAACACATAACCGTTGTCGCTCATCAGCGTGTACTTCATCTCACCAGTAAACGTAGCGGTATATTTACCGCTAATACGCACGCAGATATTGTCGTTGCTGACGCCCTCGGCAAAGCCCCAGGCACCAAAGGTGGAGAAGTTCAGTTCGTTATAGTAGCCACTCTTGACAGGAGCAGGTGTCTCGCCCTCGAAAGGCGATGTCTCGCTATTCCAGAACTCTACCAGCACACCCTTGCCTCCGTTGAAGTCCTGAAGGTGATGGATAGTTGAGTATTCGTCGTTCAGCTCACAAGCCTTCTGATAGATAATCTTCGCACCAGGTACCGCATTCTTAATACCCTCCAGGAGCGAGTGCTTGTGGTTATCTGTCGGTGTGCCGCCATAGTTACCATTTAGCAACTCAATATCGTCTGCATTAGGACCGATGACAGCCAGCGTCTTGATGCTCTTCGACAGAGGCAGCACCCCACCTTTGTTTTCCAACAGTACCATCGACTCACGGGCAGCTTGTGTAGCCAACTGGTCGTGCTCCTCACTACTGATGTTGGATGCTGGAATCGTAGCCCATGGCAACATCTCAGCAGGATCGAACATACCCAGTTCGAAACGTCCCATCAGCGTATAACGCAGGTGCTTGTCGAGGTCACTCTCCTTGATAAGGCCCTTCTTCAGACCTTCAGCCAGCGACATAAACACCTTGCCACACTCCAGGTCGGTACCGTTGAGCACAGCATCGACAGAGGCACTCAACGGGTCTTTATGCGTCTCGTGCTGGCCTTTATTATAGAAATTGTTGATGGCGTCACAGTCAGTAAGCACGATGGCATCGTAACCCCACTTGTTGCGCAGGATGTCGATGAGCAGACGGTCGCTGGTACAACAGGGCTTGCCCTCAAAACGCTGATAGGCACACATCACCTCGCGAACATTGGCTTTCTTGACCAGTGCCTTGAAGGCAGGCAGATAGGTCTCCCACAGGTCACGGTTGGTAGGTTCTACATTCATGGAATGGCGCAGGGGCTCCGGACCACTGTGTACGGCATAGTGCTTGGCACAGGCATGGGTCTTGAAATACTTGTCGTTGTTGCCCTGCATACCCAATACGGTCTGTACTCCCAACACAGCATTCAGATAAGGATCCTCGCCACATGTCTCCTGTCCACGTCCCCAACGAGGGTCACGGAAGATATTGACGTTAGGACACCAGAAGGTCAGCTCCGGATTGCCTGGGTAGTAGGTCACACCCTGTGGCACGTTGAACAGCTTGGGGTCGTTGTGGTCAGTACGGTTCCAGTTGGCACGGGCCTCGTCAGATACCTGCGAGAAGACATCATATACCAGCTGTTCGCTGAAGGCAGCAGCCAGACCAATGGGCTGAGGATAGACGGTATAGCCACCCTGACGCACACCGTGACAAGCCTCACTCCACCAGTTATACGACGGAATACCCAGACGGTCGATGCTAACACTCTTGTTCATCATCAGACCCACCTTCTCTTCAGGTGTCAGCATTCCCAACAGGCTCTCTACACGCTCTGCACGAGGCAGATCAGGATTTTGCCATGCATACTTGTATTGGGCACTTACAGATGTCGTCGCAAGCCATGCGAGCACAAAGAAAGTAAGAATAGTTTTTGTTTTCATTAGTGGTTTTATGAGAAAAGGATTGTTTGTTTCGTGTGGAAGATGAGCGATGGTCCTACTCCATGGGGAACAGACCGTAGAGCTTAGCATCGATCATATCGGTGACCTGCTTGAAGTGCTCAGGATTGTCGCCAAACTTACAATGGTCGCCATCGATGACGATGAGCTGTCCCTTATAGGTATCTATCCACTCTTCGTAACGACGGCTGAGGCCTTCCAAATAATCAAGGCGCATGGTCTGCTCATACTCACGACCACGCTTCTGGATTTGTGCTACTAGCGTAGGAATAGACGAGCGGATGTAAATCATCAAATCAGGCAACTTTACCAGCGACATCATCAGGTCGAACAGGTCTTTGTAGTTGGCAAAGTCGCGATCACTCATCATGCCCTGTCCATGAAGGTTGGGAGCAAAGATACAGGCATCCTCAAAGATGGTGCGGTCCTGAATGATCGTTTCTTGCGACTTGGAAATCTCAACCACTTCCTTGAAGCGTTTGTTAAGGAAATAGACCTGCAGATTGAACGACCACCGTTTCATGTCGGCATAGAAGTCGGCCAGGTAGGGATTGTTATCTACTGGTTCAAATCTTGGGGTCCATCCGTAACGGTGGGCCAGCATCTTGGTCAGGGTGGTCTTGCCACTACCAATGTTTCCTGCTACTGCGATATGCATGATTCTATTTCAATTTGACGATTTACAAATTACAATTCAAAGAGTCCGAAGAGGGTCTGGTCGATGCGATCGACAATCTTAGCGAAGTCCTTGGGATTATGCTGAAAGTCGAGCGAATCTTTCTCGATGACCATCACGCGCCCACGATACATTTTGTATATAAAGTCCTCGTAACGGCGATTCAGGTTCTCGAGGTATTCCAACTGCATGGTCTGCTCATAGTCGCGTCCGCGTTTCTGGATATTGCCCACCAGATGGGGCACAGAGGCACGCAGGTAGATCATGAGGTCGGGATAACTGACAACCGACATCATCTGTTCGAACAGCTCCATGTAGGTCGCATAATCACGGTCGCTGAGGTTGCCCATATCACGGTTGTTCTCCATGAACACATAGACGCCCTCAAAGATGGAACGGTCCTGAATGATGGTGTGATCAGCCTGTGCTATGGCCAGCAGGTCGCGGAAGCGCTCTTTCAGGAAGAACACCTCCAGATTGAACGACCATCGTTGAATGTCACGGTAGTAGTCCTCCAGATAGGGATTGTCGCTAACGGCCTCGAAACGTGCCTCCCACCCGTAGTGACGGGCAAGCATCTGTGTCAGCGTCGATTTTCCGCTTCCAATGTTTCCTGATACGGCAATATACATGGTTTATTTATACCTTTCGATTGCAAAGATACGACTTATTTCACAAACCACCAAAAAAAACATCACCGATTTGTTGGTAATTGAAGAAATTGTTGTACCTTTGCGTCTGAATTTTATGATTGACAGGGCAACCGTTGACAGAATTATCGATGCAGCAAAGATTGTTGACGTCGTAGGTGAGTTCGTGACGCTGAAGAAAGCGGGCGTGAACTATAAGGGCTTGTGCCCATTCCACGACGACCGCAATCCTTCTTTTATGGTATCTCCTGCCAAGAACATCTGTCATTGCTTTGTATGCGGTAAGGGTGGTACGCCAGCCGGATTCCTAATGGAACACGAGCAGATAACCTATCCCGAAGCCCTGCGCTGGCTGGCGAAGAAATACAACATTGAGATTGTTGAGAAGGAACTGACTGACGAGGAACGTACGGCACAAAGCGAGCGCGAGTCGATGTTCATTGTTAACGAGTGGGCCAAGGACTGGTTCCACGACATTCTGAAGACCGACCCCGATGGCGTGGCTATTGGCAAACAATACTTCCGCAGCCGCGGCATACGCGACGACATCATCGAGAAGTTCCAGTTGGGCTATGCGCCACAGAAACGCGATGCGCTGTCGAAGGCTGCCATCAAGAAAGGTTATCAGCCAGAGTTCCTGTTGAAGACAGGTCTTTGCTACGAGAGAAAGATAGAAGGAGACAAAGACAATACAGAGGAAGATAAAGGACAGTTGATTGACCGTTATAGTGGTCGTGCCATCTTCCCCTGGTTCAACGTTAGTGGCAAGGTGGTGGCCTTTGGCGGACGTGTGCTCGACTCACGCACCAAGGGTGTGGCACAAAAATATGTCAACTCACCCGACTCCGACATTTACCACAAGGAGCGTGAGCTCTACGGCATTTATCAGGCGAAGAAAGCCATCGTGAAGGAAGACCGCGTGTTTATGGTGGAAGGCTATACCGACGTCATCGCCATGCATCAGGCAGGCATAGAGAACGTGGTAGCCAACAGCGGCACAGCACTCTCCATACACCAGATACATATCCTGCACCGTTTCACCTCAAACATCACCCTACTCTACGACGGCGATGAGGCGGGCATCCATGCTGCCATGCGTGGTACCGACATGCTGCTGCAGGAGGGCATGAACATCAAGGTGTTGCTGCTGCCCGATGGCGACGATCCTGACTCGTTCGCACGCAAGCATTCTACGGAAGAGCTGAAACGCTATATCGAGGAGAACCAGACGGATTTTATCACGTTCAAGACCCGACTGACTGTTGAAAACATCAGCGACCCCGTGAAACGTTCCGAGGGCATTGCCGGCATCGTGAAGAGTATTGCCGTAATTCCTGACCAGATACTCCGTTCCACCTATATCAGCGACCTGTCACGACGCATAGGTATCAAGGAACAGACGCTCATTGCCGAGATGAATAAATACATCCGTGCAGGCATTGAGGAAAAAGAAAAGGAGAGGGAAAGAGAAGAGAGGAAGAACGAAGGTACGGCTGTCTCCCCAACGCCGAAACCAACGTCGGCCACCATCGGAGCAGCCTCGCAAATTGAGTTGCTGCTGCTACGCGAGATCATACGTCATGGTGAAGAAATCATCTTTGAGGATGTAGAGACCGACAACGGCACCAAGATCAGTCTCTCTGTGTCACAATATATCAACTACGACCTGTCACAGGACGAGCTTCTCTTCTCGCAACCCATCTACAATCAGATACTTGCTGAGGCCGTCGCACGCCAGAACGATGAGGCTTTTAAAGCCGAAACCTACTTTTGCAGCCATCCAGACTTACAGATCAGCCAGTTGGCTACGCGTCTGGCCATAGACCGTCATCAGCTGGGAGGTCGTTTCAAGTTCGACAAGGAGGATGAGGACAAGGATAAGCAACAGCAGGAAAAGACAGCCCGTCTGCGCCAACGCATCCTCCATCTGGTGATGGACTATCGGCTCGACATTATGGAGAAACGGCTGAAGACCATTCAGCAACAGTTGCACCTGTTAGGGAGCAATATGGAACAGACAAAGAAACTATTACAAGAATATATGGATACCAAGGAGATTCGCGACGCTCTGGCCCGACGGCTGGGCAGCGATCTCATTGTCTAAAACGAAATATAAATCATGTATTACATTCAAAAGAAAATTGAAGTGTCGGCCAGCCACCACTTGGTGCTCGACTACGAAAGCAAGTGCACACAGCTGCACGGACACAATTGGATCATCACCCTTTACTGTAAGGCCGAGGAGCTGAACAATAACGGGATGGTGGTCGACTTCACAGAAATCAAACGAAAAATCAAAAACCGTCTGGATCACCAGAACCTGAACGACGTGCTGCCGTTCAATCCAACGGCTGAGAACATCGCCCGCTGGTGTGTGGAGCAGATTGACACTTGCTATAAAGCACATGTACAGGAGAGTGAAGGCAACATTGCCATCTATGAGATCTGAGGTTTGAGATTTGAGAATTAAGGTTTGAGGTTTTAATGCGCCATGAGGACTTTCCGCGTCAACAACATCTTCTATTCACTGCAGGGTGAAGGCCACAATACAGGCCGTGCAGCAGTGTTCATCCGCTTTGCCGGATGCAACCTGCGCTGTCCGTTCTGCGATACGGAGTTTGACTCATATCAGGAGATGACTGACAAGGACATACTCGCTACCATCCTGCCCTATGACACTCGTTTTGTTGTTCTGACAGGCGGCGAGCCTACCCTACAGGTTGACGAGACCTTCGTGGACCTGCTCCACCATCACGGCTACGAAGTGGCGATGGAGAGCAACGGCACACGTCCAGCCCCACAGAACCTCGACTGGCTGACAGTATCGCCGAAAGAAGATGGAAAGTGGAAAGTGGAAAGTGGCATGAGAATGCCTGACGAAATCAAAATTGTGTTCGACGAGCATACAGCAGAAAGATTATCCTCTTTCTCCCTTCCACCATCCGTCATTCACTTGTACCTGCAACCCTGTGATACAGGCGATGCTGCGAAGAACAAAGCCATCACCCATGCCTGCGTAGAATACATCAAGACACACCCCCAGTGGCGACTGTCTTTGCAAACGCATAAACTCATAGACATAGAGTGATAGTAAGATTAAAACTTGAAACCTGAAACCTGAAACATCAAAATGAGTGTACTGGGCATCATCTATTGGTTATGGCGAATCATTGTCATCGGCGCTATTATCCACGTCGTCCTTGACAACCGTCAGCCAGCAAAGACCATCGCATGGGCACTCGTCATCTATTTCCTTCCCATAGCAGGTGTCGTGGCCTACCTTTTCTTTGGTGTGAACCGTCGCAAGGAACGCTACATCAGCCGACGCTCCATGGACCAGCTCACCAAACGGTCGATGCTGGAGTTCGTAGAGCAGCGAGACCTGTCGTTGCCAGAGAAGCACAAGCCCGTCATCGACCTCTTTGTGAACCAAAGTTTCTCGCTGCCTTTTAATAATAATAAGGTGGAAGTATTGGTCAATGGCTACCAGTTTTTCCCTCAACTACTACGCGATATTGCCGCAGCAGAGAGTCATATTCACATCGATATCTACATCTTTAAAGACGACGCTCTGGGAAGACTAGTCAGCGATGCCCTCATTGCCAAACGACGTCAGGGGGTGGAGGTACGCATTGTTTATGACGATGTGGGTTGCTGGAACGTCAAGGATGCCTTCTTCGAACGCATGCGTATTGAGGGTATCGAAGTGGAGCCGTTCATGCCTGTGCGTTTCCCACGTTTCACCAGCAAGGCCAACTACCGCAACCATCGCAAGATTATGGTCATAGACGGACGTGTGGGCTATATTGGTGGCATGAATATCGCCCTACGCTATGTAAAAGGGACGGGTAAGCAACCTTGGCGCGACACGATGGTACGTGTTGAAGGGCGTGGCGTTTATTCCCTGCAACGCGCCTTTCTTATTGACTGGTATTTTGTCGATCGCACCCTGCTCAGCGAAAAGACATACTATCCTTCCACTACCCTTTCAGAAGAAGAGAATTACACTACGGAATCTGCATCTACCCGATCCTCGTTCCATTCAGGAAAATCAGGAGGGGTTCTACAGACCGTCACCAGTGCACCTACGGCTAGCTATCCAGAGATTATGCAGGGTTACATGCGCATCATCATGGCTGCCAAGAAATACATCTATATTGAGACGCCCTACTTCCTTCCTACGATGGGCATCCATGCTGCCTTGCAGATGGCAGCACAGTCGGGTGTCGATGTGCGCATCCTGGTACCAGCCAAGAGCGATGCCCGTTTCACGGAATGGGCTAGTCGCAGCTATCTGCGCGAGGCATCGAAAGCAGGCATCAAGGTATCTTTCTATCAAGCAGGATTCCTTCATTCCAAACTCATGGTCTGCGACGATTCCGTGTGCACATGCGGATCAACCAATGTTGACTTCCGTTCGTTTGAGAACAACTTTGAAGCCAACACCTTCTTCTACGACAAGGCACTGGCTCAGAATTTCCGCCAGATGTTCCTTGCCGACGAGACACAGTCCATCACACTTACTAAGAATCCGAAATTCCAGAATATGACCATTCTGACTCGTTTGGGCGAGTCGTTAACACGTCTGTTCTCCCCGCTACTGTAACCCCATCTCACGGGCTTTCTGCATCAGCAGTTGCATCAGAGGCTCACGCTCATTCTCTACCTTATTGTCAAGAACAGCATCCTTCAGCGTCTGCTTCAGCACGCCCACCTCTCGACTGGGTTTCAGATTAAATAGCTCCATAATCTCATTGCCGTCAATGCAGGGTTGCAACAGTCGTTTGTAGTCTTTCTCCTTCAGGTCGGCCAGTTTTTCACGTACCATACGGAAGTTCTCAAGGAAGATTTTCTTCTTCACCTCGTTCTTCGACGTGATATCGGCCTCGCAGAGCGTCATCAGGTCATCAATATCATCGCCGGCATCGTTCAGCAGACGACGCACGGCTGAATCAGTCACCTCGCTGTCAGCAATTACCTGCGGACGCATGTGCAGGTCAACCAGTTTCTGCACATATTTCATCTCCGTACCCATGGGAAGTTTCAGCCTACGGAATATCTCACCCACCATCTTCGCTCCCACGAAGTTATGATTATGGAAAGTCCATCCAATGGCAGGATCCCATCGCTTGGTCTTTGTCTTGCCGATGTCATGAAGCAGGGCAGCCCAGCGTAAATATAGTTCATAGTTCATAGTTCTAAGTTCATAGTTGGGCTGCGCCGATTCACCGGCTGGGTTTATATTATGAACTATGAACTCTGAACTATGAACTGAAGCAACGTTCTCCAGCACCTCGAGGGTATGATAGAAGTTATTCTTATGGGCACGACCGTTCTTTTGCTCCACAATATCAAGAGCAGCCACCTCGGGCAGAATAATATTCAGAAGACCTGAGCGCTGCAGATCCACAAAGCCTTTGCTGGGATGTGCCGACATCATAATCTTGTTCAGCTCTACCTCTATACGTTCGCCGCTGACAATTTTTATACGCGAGGCCATACGCTCCAGTGCCTCGAAGGTCTCGTCCTCGATCTGGAAGTTCAGTTGGGTGGCAAAACGGATACAACGCATCATGCGCAACGGGTCGTCGCTGAAGGTTACCTCCGGATCCAGGGGTGTGGCAATGATACCATCCTCCAGGTCGGCCAGCCCGTTGAAGGGGTCCACCAGCTCGCCAAAGCGTTCTTTGTTTAGGCAGATGGCCATCGCATTGATGGTGAAGTCGCGACGGTTCTGGTCATCCTCCAATGTACCATTCTCTACAATGGGCTTGCGCGAGTCATGACTGTAGCTTTCCTTGCGTGCTCCCACGAACTCAACCTCCAGACTACATTCTGGACTTTTATTGATCTTCACCTGTGCCGTACCGAAGTTCTTGAATACGGAGAGATGAGCCTTACGACCAAGCTGCGTTTTCAGCTCCTTGGCTACGGCGATACCACTGCCTACTACCACCACGTCTATATCGTTCGAGGGGCGTTCCAAGAAGATGTCGCGCACAAAGCCACCCACCACGTAACATTCCACCCCCAGCCTGTCGGCTACGGTACTTATCTGGTGGAATATTTCCTGGTCAAGTATCTGTGCTAATTCTTCGTCGGAATACAGTTTCATCGCTCGTTTTTCGTTTCGGGGTGCAAAGGTACGAATAAGCGAGCGAAAAACCAAATTTATTTGGATTTTTCCGAGCGAGAGTACCTTCGACGCAGTCAAAGGTAGTGCAAAGCGAGCGAAAAAACAAATTTATTTTTATCTTTTTCTCAACGTTTCCACAATACGAGCCATCTGGTTGGGTATTCGTATCTGCTGCGGACACTTCGGCAGACAGGCTTCGCAATCAGTACACTGGCTGGCCCACTTCTCGGCATCGGGTAGCGCCTTCTTCAGGCCTTCGGCAAACTTCAGTTTACGCTCCATATAGTCGGCAGCCTGTTTGTCGGGTAGCGGCAGCAGATGCTCGTTGACCGCCTCATTGTAGTAGGCGAAGTTGGCAGGGATATCCACACCAAACGGACAGGGCATACAATAGGCACAGGTGGTACAGGGGATGGTGGGGAAGCCAGCCATCTGGTCGGCAATCTCTGCCAGCAACTTGTTTTCCTGCTCCGTACAAGGATCCAGTGGCGAGAAGGTAGCCACATTATCTTCCAGATGGTCCATGCGGTTCATACCACTCAGCACCGTCAGGATGTTCGTATATGAGCCCACCCAGCGGAATGCCCAGCGTGCGGTACTGTCGTCAGGACGTACAGCTTTCAGCTGGTTTGTCAGTTCCTGTGCCATATTTCCGAAGGCACCGCCTCGCAGCGGTTCCATCACCACACACTGCACCCCTACTCTCTCACATTTCTCATACAGGTATTCTGCATCGGCATCATGTCGGCGTCCCTGTCTCAACGAGGCGTGCCGCCAGTCCAGGAAGTTCATCTGTATCTGTACAAAGTCCCAGTGGTACTCCTCCTGACGGTCCAGCAGCCAGTCAAAGTCGCGCACATCGCCGTGGTACGAGAATCCCAGATGCTTGATACGCCCTTCCTCACGTTCTTTCAGCAGGAAGTCGAGGATACCGTTATCCAGGAAGCGCCCTTTCAGCGAGTCCATGCCGCCGCCGATACTGTGCAACAGGTAGTAGTCTATATAGTCCACCTTCAGACGCTCCATCGACTCCTCGTACATGCGCTTTGAGTCGTCAAAGTTCCATAGACGTCTGTTCTGGTTCGACATCTTCGTGGCCACATAGTATTTCTCTCTGGGGTGACGACACAGGGCATTGCCCATCAGCACCTCTGACTGTCCGCCCATATACATCGGAGCGGTGTCGTAGTAGTTCACGCCGTGCGCTATGGCATAGTCAACAAGCCCGTTCACCTCCTCCTGATCGTTGGGCAATCGCATCATGCCGAAGCCCAGCAACGATATCTTCTCACCCGACCCATGCTGCACCCTGTAGGTCATCTGGTTCTTCACGTCGTCGGCTTTTGGTTGGTCGTTACCAATGGTCAGCCTGCTACCTGCCAACACATTCAGCGGATCCATTGCCATCATGGCCAATGCTGATCCTGCGCCTATTCCCAGTTTCCGCAGGAATAGTCGTCTGTTCATGTTTGTTTGTTCCTCTTTCATCTCACTACCTGCGTAAACTCAGGCTTGTCGCCTTCGGCATTGCCTACGGTCACATAGATAGTAGAGGTAGACTCCTCGCCATTGAAACCACGGCCCTTCACTGTGAACTGATAGTCAGTACCGTCAGGGGTGGTGCGCCTGCCAACGGTCTGGGGTGTGCCCAACGGGAACTGATAGCTGGAGCAGGCGGCATCGAAGAGAGCACGCTCTTCATCGGTCACAGGCTGCTGGGCTGAGTATGAGGGTAACGGTTCTACGTTGCCTTTCTTGTAGCCCTGCTCCTTCAGGAAACGGTCAAGTTCACGGGCAGCAGCCTTCACACGGGCAGTACGCACACCATAACCCTCCATGATCTGAGCCTTGGGCAATGCCTTCTTCAGTGCATCGCTCGAAGTGTTCAGACCTCCGCTACCGAAGGTACAGAAGGGAACAATCTTCTTTCCTGCGAAGTCCTCATTCTTAACCAGTGTGGCGATGGGATTGGCATAGGTACCAAACCAGATAGGATAGCCCAGAAACACGATATCGTAGTCGGCCACCTTCTTCGTCAGCGGCTTCAGGGCAGGCATCTCTCCGCTCTGCATCTCGCGCTGACCACGCTCTATGGTCTCTTGGAAGATACCCGTATAGGGTTCCACAGCTTCTACAGCTTCCATATCGGCACCTGTCTGCTTTTGCAGTTCCTCGGCCACAGCCTTAGTAACGCCTGTTTCTGAATAGTAGAGCACCAGCATTTTCTGAGCCGATGCGGTAGTCATTGCTGCCATCATCGCAATAGAAAAAAGAAGTTTCTTCATATTCGGTTTGCTGTTTTTATAATAGCGACACGCGCGTTAAAAGATAATGGTATATTTGCCCATGAACGAGGCACCAGGCAGCAGGTGGTTCATCAGGGGCTTGTCCTTGAACTCACCCTTGAAGTCTCTGGGATCACCTAAGCCATACCACGGTTCGATGCAGACGAAGGGAGCGTCCTTGCCGTAAGGACTCCAAAAGGCACAGACTGGCGCCTTGTACTCTACCGTCACGGCAGGCTCACCATTGATATCCATCAGCATGGCACGATGCGTCTGACACTTGTGAATCTTCACCGAGTCGTTACGGAAAAAGTTGTCGTTGAGTTTCATGACACCTCCGTCGGCCTCCAACGGCACTTCCACCATATCGTGACTACCATCGATATAGCTCTTCAGCGAGTCCATCGGCTGGTCATTATCAAGTTTGATGATACCATCCAGTTTGCCGCCAGGAACGTTGAAGGCAGGATGACCGCCTATCTGGAAGTGAATCTCCTGGTTGTCCGTGTTCTCTACATGCCAGATGACATGTATCTTGTTGTCCTCCAGACGGTAGGTCACAGCAAGGTTGAAGCGGAAAGGATACACCTTCAGCGTCTCTTCCGACTCATGCAGAGCCAGCGTCACCTTTGTTTCTGTCTGGCTGATGAGGGTGAAGTCCATGTCGCGTGCAAAACCGTGACGCGGCAGATGATAGGTGTTGCCGTCAACCACATAGGTGTCGTTATTCACGCTGCAGACGATGGGGAACAAGATGGGCGAATGCCTGGGCCACTTCTCGCCAGCCTGCCACATATACTCCCTACCCTCTCCGTTTTTCACACTCTGGAGCTCGGCTCCCTTCTCGGCGACACGAATCACCAACTGTTCATTTCTTAGTTCAATCATAGTAATCTTTATACATTTCTCTACGCACAAGGGTCAGCCCCTTCGTGCGAATACTGTCATTGGTGCCTGCAAAGATAGCAAACTTTTGCGAAACCTGCAAACAATTGAAGAAAAAAAATCTTTCATCTTCAATACCGAGAAAAGTTTTTGAGTTTTTTGAGAAAAATTTTCCAAGAAAAGGTTTGCCGTATCGTTATTTTTTTATACCTTTGCACTCGATTTTGGTTTTACGAAATGGAAAACTTTTCGGAAACGCGAAATTAAAAAGTTGTCCAAAACGGATAACTTCTTGACAACCAAGACTAAATAAAACAAGATAACAAAACATAACAATGGAAATCAAAAACTTTACCATCACGAAGCGAGATGGTTCCAAAGATCGCTTCTCGCTCGACAAGATCATGAACGCCATTACCAAGGCGTTCGACAGTGTGGAAGAACCTGCTGACCTAAGCACTATCTCTAAGATTATCAGCCACTTGGATATTCATGACGACATCAAAGTGGAGGATATTCAGAACCAGGTAGAGGAAGCCCTGATGCGCGAAGGCTTCTACAAGGTGGCAAAGTCTTTCATCCTCTACCGCCAGGAGCACACCGAGGATCGCGAGACGCTGGAGAAGATGATGTTCCTTTCCGAATACATGGAATCGGTCAACGCAGCCACTGGTTCAAAATATGACGCCAATGCCAATGTGGAGCACAAAAATATTGCAACCCTCATTGGTGAGCTGCCCAAATCAAACTTCATTCGCCTGAACCGTCGTCTGCTGACCGACCGTATCAAGAAGATGTACGGCAAGCAACTGGCCGACGAGTATATTGACAAGCTGACACACCACTTTATATATAAGAACGACGAGACCTCGCTGGCCAACTACTGCGCCTCCATCACGATGTACCCCTGGCTCATTGGCGGCACCACAGCTATCGGTGGCAACTCCACAGCTCCCACCAACCTTAAGTCGTTTGCCGGTGGTTTCGTCAACATGGTGTTCATGGTCAGCTCTATGCTTTCTGGTGCCTGCGCCACTCCCGAGTTCCTCATGTACATGAACTACTTCATCGGAAAGGAATACGGCAAGGACTACTGGCAGCATCCTGACCAGCAGGCAGACCTCTCACTCAAGAAGCGCACCATCGACAAGATCATCACCGACTACTTCGAGCAGATTGTCTATACCCTGAACCAGCCTACGGGTGCACGCAACTATCAGGCAGTGTTCTGGAACGTGGCCTACTACGATAAGTACTATTTCCAGAGCATCTTCGGCGAATTCTACTTCCCCGATGGCTCACAGCCCGACTGGGACGGTCTCTCCTGGCTGCAGAAGCGCTTCATGAAGTGGTTCAACAAAGAGCGCACGAAGACCCTGCTCACCTTCCCCGTAGAGACGATGGCGCTGCTGGTTGATGAGAACGGCGAGTGTCGCGACAAGGAATGGGGCGAGTTTACAGCCGAGATGTACAGCGAGGGCCACTCCTTCTTCACCTATATGAGCGACAATGCCGACTCGCTGTCGAGCTGCTGCCGTCTGCGCAACGAGATCACAGACAACGGCTTCAGCTACACGCTGGGAGCTGGTGGTGTCAGCACAGGCTCCAAGTCGGTGCTCACCATCAACCTGAACCGCTGCATCCAGTATGCCGTGAACAACAACATGGACTATCTGGAGTATCTGGGCACCATCATCGACCTCTGCCACAAGGTACAGACAGCCTACAACGAGAACCTCAAGGAGCTGCAGGCCCACGGCATGCTGCCGCTGTTCGATGCCGGCTACATCAACATCAACCGCCAGTATCTCACCATCGGTATCAACGGACTGGTAGAGGCTGCCGAGTTCATGGGACTGAAGATTACACCCAACGATGAGTACAAGGCCTTCGTACAGGGCATCCTCGGACTCATCGAGAAGTACAACCGCCAGTATCGCACCAAGGAGCTGATGTTCAACTGCGAGATGATTCCTGCCGAGAATGTTGGTGTGAAGCACGCCAAGTGGGACCGTGAGGACGGCTACTTCGTACCTCGCGACTGCTACAACTCCTATTTCTACGTGGTTGAGGACGACTCGCTCTCAGTCATCGACAAGTTCAAGCTCCACGGCGCACCTTACATTGAGCACCTCACAGGTGGTTCGGCCCTCCACATGAACCTTGAGGAGCATCTGTCGAAGGAGCAGTACCTGAAGCTGCTGGAGGTAGCCGCCAAGGAGGGATGCAACTACTTCACTTTCAACATCCCCAACACCGTGTGCAACGAGTGCGGACACATTGACAAGCGCTATCTGCACGAGTGTCCCGTCTGCCACTCCAAGAACGTGGACTACATGACGCGTATCATCGGTTATCTGAAGCGCGTTAGCAACTTCTCGCAGCCACGCCAGGAAGAGGCTGCAAGGAGATATTACGCTCATGCATGATATACCAATTGAGAATTGAAAACTTTGAATTGAAATGCTAAAATACGTTAATACAGGGGTTGTTTTTCAGGAAATCCCCGACGAGGTCACGCTGGCCATCAACATCAGCAACTGCCCTTGTCGGTGCCCAGGCTGTCACAGCCATTATCTTTGGGAAGACATCGGTATTCCCTTAACAACCGAGGCGCTCGACGATTTTGTGGAGCGCCTCGGTACCGATGTCACCTGCTTCGCCTTCATGGGAGGCGATGCCGACCCCAAGCGTGTCAACCAGCTGGCCCAGTACATCCACGAGACCTATCCACAGTACAAGGTGGCGTGGTACAGCGGTCGTCTGCGCATTCCCTCGGAGGTCCGCAAGACCGACTTCGACTACATCAAGATAGGTCCCTACATCCGTCATCTAGGCCCCCTGAAGAGTCCCACTACCAACCAGCGCCTTTACCGTCAGACTGAGAACGGCGAGTTCGAGGACATCACCTACCGTTTCTGGCGGAAAGTAGCCCTGTAAGCTCAAATCATTTTATGTTTCAATCTTTTTTTGTACCTTTGCACCTTGATATGAAACAGATAGTGATAATAGGTATGGTGCTGCTGATGGCTGCATGCAGCGGACAGGCACCAAAGACGGAGACCCAGCAGAAGGACTCCATAGTAACAGCACGCGACGTAGCCGAACAGAAACTGGAACAGGCCGTGACACTGGCAGACAGTCTGACGCAAGCCTACGAACAGCTGGCAAAGGAGGAAGCTGAACAGGCTGCCTACGTGATAGAAAACGCCACGAAGCTGGCTGAGGATGCCCCAGAGGTGGTCCGTCTGAACGAAATACGCCTTCAGTTGGCCGACCTGCAGAGCAGGAAGACTGCGGCTGAAGGTCAGGTGAAGTACCTGAAAAGACAGTTGAAGACAGAGGATTGATAGTTCTCGCATGTGAGCAATCAAAGGTCGAGCAGACTATTGATTGTGTTAAAAAACACAAAGCGCAGCAAAAACTCTCAACTCTCAACTCTCAACTCTCAACTAAAAATAGTACCTTTGCACCCTGATATGGATAGATTCGAGAAAACAAACGGTCAGTTCGAGGCTGCCATCGCCGAGTGCAGGGCGCTGTTCCAGAAGAAGTTACACGACTATCGTGCCTCGTGGCGCATCCTGCGTCCGGCATCGCTCACCGACCAGCTTTTCATCAAGGCCAAGCGCATCCGTTCGCTTGAAATCAAGAAGGAATCGCTGGTGGGTGAAGGCATTCGTCCTGAGTTCGTGGCGCTGATCAACTACGGCATCGTGGGTCTGATACAGCTGGAGAAAGGCTTTGCCGATACAGTCGATATCGACAACGACGAGGCCATGCGGCTCTATGACCATTACGCTCAGGAGGCTTTGGAGCTGATGAAGAAGAAGAACCACGACTATGACGAGGCGTGGCGCGGCATGCGTGTAAGCTCCTATACCGACCTCATCCTGACCAAGATTGAGCGTATCAAGGAGATTGAGAACCTCAGCGGCGCGACGCTTGTCTCTGAAGGCATCGACGCCAACTATATGGACATCATCAACTACTCGGTCTTTGGACTGATTAAATTGAAAGCTTGAAAAAGATCGCCGTTAACTGCTGTCGTCTGCTGCTGGCCGTCGTGTTCATCCTATCGGGATTCGTGAAGGCCGTCGACCCATTGGGCACGCAGTACAAGATTGGCGATTACCTCACGGCCATGCACCTGGGCGGCGTGCTGCCCGATATGGCCATACTCATAGCATCAGTAGGATGGTCGGCACTGGAGTTCTGTCTGGGAATCTTCATGCTGTTCTCCATCCGCAGGCGATTCACCTCGCGCTGCATGGTGCTGATCATGGCGGTGATGACGCCGCTGACCCTCTGGCTGGCACTGGCCAACCCCGTGACGGACTGCGGTTGCTTTGGCGACGCCATCGTACTGACCAACTGGCAGACGTTCTGGAAGAACATAGTGCTGCTGGCCGCTGCCATTATCGTGGCACGCTGGCCGAAAGAGATGTTTCGCTTTGTGAGTGAGAGCAACCAGTGGATTGTCATCAACTACTCGGCGCTGTTCATCCTGGCCATCTCCGTGTGGAGTCTCTACGACCTGCCACAGTTCGACTTCCGCCCCTACCACGTGGGAGCCAACATCAGGGAGGGCATGGTTGAGAAGGAAGCGCCCAAGTTTGAGACCACCTACATCATGGTGAAGGACGGCCGACAACAGGAGATGAGCGAGGCCGAATACCTGCGCATCTGGGAAGACAGCACGTGGCAGTGCATCGACACCAGGACGGTGCAGGTGAGCGAGGGCAAGGCTGCCCCCATCCACGACTTCACGATGGTGATGGCAGAGACTGGCGAAGACGTGACAGCCGACGTGTTGAGCGACAAGGGCTATACCTTCCTGCTGGTGTCACCCCATCTGGAGCAGGCCGACGACTCGAACCTGGACCGCATCAACCAGATATACGAGTTCTGTCAGGAGTACCACTACCGTTTCTACGGTATGACAGCCAGCGGCGACAAAGCCATCGAGCAGTGGCGCGACAGGACGGGAGCAGAATACGCCTTCTGCATCTGTGACGAGATTGCGCTGAAGACCGTCATCAGGAGCAATCCTGGTCTGGTGCTCATCAAGGACGGCACCGTCATCCGCAAGTGGAGCCACAACCGTCTGCCTGACGACACACAGCTGGCAGCACCACTGGAGAAATCAGAGCTGGGACAGATGCCCCAGGACTCCGTGCCAGGCAAGATCCTGCGAATCCTACTGTGGTTCGTACTGCCCCTGGCGCTACTCACCATCGCCGACCGCACATGGATGTGGACCCGTTGGATAAGAAGAAAAAATAGAATATTTAACCCAATCAAACAAAACAACAAAACAATGAGAAAGAAGATTGTAGCCGGCAACTGGAAGATGAATATGAACCTCCAGGACGGTATCGCTCTGGCAAAAGAGCTGAACGAGACTTTGAAGGCTGAGAAGCCCAACTGTGGTGTAGTCATCTGCACACCTTTCATCCACCTGGCAAGCATTGCCCAGTTCCTCGATCAGGACATCATCGGTCTGGGTGCCGAGAACTGCGCCGACAAGGAGAAGGGTGCCTTCACGGGTGAGGTTTCTGCCGAGATGGTGAAGAGCACAGGTGCTCAGTACGTCATCCTGGGTCACTCTGAGCGTCGCGAGTACTACCACGAGACTCCCGAGATCCTGAAGGAGAAGGTGCTGCTGGCACAGAAGAACGGTCTGAAGGTCATCTTCTGCATCGGCGAGAGCAAGGAAGAGCGCGAGGCAGGCAAGCAGAACGAGGTGGTGAAGGCCGAACTCGAGGGTTCTGTGTTCAACCTCGCTGAGGAGGACTTCCGCAAGATCGTCATCGCCTACGAGCCCATCTGGGCCATCGGTACTGGTCTGACCGCTACCGCTGAGCAGGCTGAGGAGATCCACGCTTACATCCGCTCCATCATCGCAGAGAAGTATGGCAAGACTGTGGCTGACGACACCACCATCCTCTATGGCGGTTCTTGCAAGGCCAGCAACGCTCCTGAGCTGTTTGCTAAGCCCGACATCGACGGTGGCCTCATTGGTGGCGCTTCGCTGAAGTGTGCCGACTTCAAGGGCATCATCGACGCCTTTAAATAAAGTTCAAAAAGTTCAAAAAGTAAAAAGGTTTAAAGGAATTAAAAGGAACATGCTTATGAAAACAAAACAATATCAGCATATTGTCAAAAAGGTATTCATGGTCTTACCTTTTTACCTTTTTACTTTTTTACCTTCTTCTGCCCAGACCTTTACTGAGCGTGTACAGCAAAGCATGACGGGCGAGGGTACGGTGATCATCTATCACGACACCCTCATCGACCAGTTGGTGAACAACCCACCAACCCTGCATAAACACCCCGACAAGCCTGCGGCTACCACCAAGACGCAGCACGTCACACAGACGCCTGTCAAACCCATACAACAGTCGGGCGTTACCAACGAAGGCAACACCACGCAGGATACCGACAGCGTCAGCGGCATCGCCTACAAGCGCTACAAGACCACTGGCTATCGCGTGCAGGTGTTCCGCAGCGGCAACACGGGCAACGACCGTCAGCAGGCCGAGGCAGCAGGCAGCAAGATCAGAAACGCCTATCCTGACGAAGACGTCTATGTGGAGTTCTTTGCACCCGACTGGACCTGTCGCGTGGGCAACTACCGTGACATCGAGGATGCACGCCACATGCGCGACGCTCTGCGCAAGATGGGATTCGACGCTGCCACCATCGTCAGAGGCAAAATCATCATCAAAGTGCCGCAAGAAAATTAAAATTGTGAATTGAAATCATGGACCTGACACCCGACTACAGAGAAGGCCTCGACGAGCTGGCCTCACACTATAAGAGAATCATCGAACTGCTGGGCGAAGACCCCCAGCGCGAAGGACTGCTGAAGACCCCCGAACGCGTGGCCAAAGCCATGCAGGTGCTCACCCGCGGCTACGATCAGGATGCCCACAAGGTGCTCACCGACGCCCTCTTCAAGGAAGACTACAACCACATGGTCATTGTCAAGGACATCGATTTCTTCTCACTCTGCGAGCACCACATGCTGCCCATGTACGGCAAGGTCCACGTGGCCTATATCCCCAACGGCTACATCACCGGTCTCTCCAAGATTGCCCGTGTGGTTGACATCTTCAGCCACCGCCTGCAGGTGCAGGAGCGCCTGACCAAGCAGATTCGCGAGTGCATTGACGAGACCCTCCATCCCCTCGGCGTCATGGTTGTCGTCGAAGCCAAGCACATGTGCATGCAGATGCGTGGTGTGGAGAAGCAGAACAGCATCACCACCACCAGCGAGTTCAGCGGCGCCTTCTCCTCGGCAAAAACACGCCAGGAGTTCATGAACCTCATCTCGCATTAAGAGCACCCCTCCCCCAAAAACCACAAGCATCCACAGGGCTATGCGCTTTGAGCAGGCCCCACCAAGGAGCGTCTCCTTGCACTGCAAGAAGCGTCTCCGTGGTCACCACCGTCTTACCCCTTGTTCACCAAGGAGCGTCTCGGCGCGATGCAAGGAGACGCACTTCCCCACCTTCTGCGTCACTTGCCCTGAGAAAGTGCGTCACTTTCTCGAAGAAACTGCGTCATTCTCTCCCAGAAAGTGACGCACTTTTTGGACCACGAAACACGAAAAAGCCTCGTTTTTACCCAATTTCTTGTGTAAAACATGCCAAAGTGGTGGCATTACTACCACCTTTCCAGTATCTACCACCGCACCACATTTGCCCATGTACAGGGCATTTCAGACGCCCTGTGGTAGCGTGGTAGCAAATTTCACAAAATTCTCACGCGCGCGCACCTCACAGGGGGACAGTCCCCGTGTGATAGAATCCAATTAAGGCTTGCCTGCAGTCAATGCTTCGGCAGTACTCTCGAAATCGGCAATGATGGTTTCGAGCAGGGGATTTCTGTTTTCTACAATAATAGCGGCATAGAAGCCCTTGCCCTCAACAATAGCACTTGCAGCACGAATGGTGAAACGATCAGGTGCAGCATGCTTTTTGAACCAGGCAAGGAACAGACGATTGCGATTGGCCTCACGCCCGTCACTATCGTCACACATATAGAGCAATACGTCAAGATGCTCTTCAAAAAACACGTTGAGTATGGCAAGGATGGCCTGTTCAACCTTTGCATCATGTGGCGAACGCTGATGGTCAAGTTTCTGTATGACAAACTGAAAAGTGTCACAACCTCCCAACGGTGCTTCATTTTCAAAAGAAATAAGATAGTGGATACCCAGATTGGTGGCAAAAACAAAATCGCCATTTGGGGCATAAGACACCTCATATGGCGATTGGGTATTAATCTTCTCAAGAGAGAGTTCTATCATAGCGATACAATAGTTCCAGTTAGTCCCATTGCTTTCCACTCTTCTGCCATGCGTTTTTCGGCATTCCGCTTGATTTCCAGCGAACGCTTAAAACGTGCAAGAGCCTCTTCGTATGTAACCTTCTTCATTTCCATTATTCTGACGTATTTAACATTTCACGCTGCAAAGATACGAATAAGTGAGAACATAACAAAATAAATTCGTTTTTATTTTTTATGTCGAGCGAAAGTATCTTAGAGATTTATCTCAGAGATAGGGAATTTTTCTTAAACTTCCAAATTTTCGAGCAGCGAATGCAATGAATGCTTGCATTTTTATTGCTGAGTCGCGAGATAATTCGCCAAAGGCAATTTTTTTCCCGTTTTTTTCTTTTTCTGCAAAATAATTGCTAACTTTGCATCCTAAAGGATGCGAGCACGGGCTGCGCCCGGCATTCAAGTATAACCTAAAAGAATATGGATTACGACACAAAGGGTCAGACCCTTTGTGCGAAAGAACTAAAAACAGAATATGATCAATATACGTAAACTTGAAGCAGAATTATGGGAATCGGCAGACTTGCTACGTCAGGGAAGTAAGTTGACCAGTAGCCAGTATTGTATGCCAGTATTGGCCCTGCTGTTTCTGCGATATGCCTACAGTAGATATAAGATGGTAGAGGCGGAGATTCTGCAGAGTCGCCCCATGCGTGGAGGCAGAGTGATGCCTGTGGAACCCAGCGACTTTGCAGCCAAGAGTGCCCTCTATCTCCCCAAAGAAGCACAATTTGACTATCTGGTGAATCTGCCAGACAATATCGTTTCTGCTGGATTGAAGAGCAAGGATGGACACGACATTAACTCTCTTGGTGAGGCTGTCAATAATGCCATGCAGTTGGTGGAAGACCAAAGCGAGCAATTGACAGGCGTACTCCCCAAGACCTATACCAGTTTTGCTGACGACTTGCTTCGTGAACTCTTGCGTATCTTCAATAACAAGACCATTGACGAAGTTGGTGGTGATGTGATTGGACGTATCTACGAATACTTCCTCTCCAAATTCGCCAAGGCTGTAGCCAGTGATGATGGCGTCTTCTTCACGCCTAAGTCGTTGGTAAAAATGCTGGTGAATGTACTGGAACCCAAACAGGGTGTGATGCTCGATCCTGCTTGTGGTAGTGGCGGTATGTTCGTGCAGACAGGTGATTTTGTGAATGCAGCTGGCATGAATGCCAACACCAACATGACATTCTTCGGACAGGAGAAGGTGGAGTATAACGCCCAGCTCTGTTTGATGAATATGGCTGTGCATGGGCTGAATGGTAAGATTATCTCAGGTGATGAAGCCAACTCTTTCTATCACGACGCCCATAACCTCGCTGGCAAGTGCGACTATGTGATGGCCAATCCTCCCTTTAATGTGGATAAGGTAAAAGCCGAGTCTGCTTCTGCTGCAGGACGCCTGCCCTTTGGCTTGCCAGGCGTGAATGCCAAGACCAAGGAAATAGGCAACGCCAACTATCTATGGATTAGTTATTTCTATGCCTATCTGAACGATCATGGACGTGCAGGCTTCGTGATGGCCAGCTCTGCAACAGACAGCGCTAACAAAGACCGTGACATTCGAGAGAAGCTTGTCAATACAGGCGATGTGGATGTTATGGTGAGCGTGGGCAACAACTTCTTCTATACGCTCTCGCTTCCCTGTTCGTTGTGGTTCTTCGACCGCAATAAGAACGCAAACATCCGCGATAAGGTGCTCTTCATCGATGCCCGCAACTACTTTACCGTTGTTGACCGCACGCTGAATGAGTGGACAGAATGGCAACTGCGTAACCTGCAGGCCATCGTGCATCTCTATCGTGGAGAAAAGGAGAAGTACCAAGCTCTGATTGCAGATTACGATAAAGCACTGAACGGAAAGACTGTAGCCACTATAGAAGATGCTCTTCAAAAGCAAAAGGCAGAAGCCAAGCAACTCATTGCCGATGCTCCTCGTAAAGATAAGAAGCGCATCGAGGCTGAGCAGAATGCGCTCATTGCAGACATCGAAGAAACGCTTGAAACTGCCCGTCAGTGCGAATGGCTCGTATCGAAGTTTGGCGAGGATGGCCAATATCAGGATGTCTTGGGTCTTTGCAAGATAGCCACCATTCATGAAATAGCAGAGAAGAACTACTCGCTGACACCTGGGGTCTATGTTGGTGTTGCAGAACAAGCGGATGATGGTGTCGATTTCCATGAGCGCATGAACGAGATTCATACAGGATTGGCGCAACTGAACAAGGAGGCCAACGTACTGATGGACGAGATACAAAAAGCATGGGAGGAGCTGAAATGAGCAAGATATCATTCAGATTCTATAAAGACCATGAGGTCAGAGCTATTTGGGATGAGGAGAATTCCAAATGGTGGTTCTCCATCGTGGATATAGTGGCAGCCATTACGGAAAGCCCACGTCCGCGAGTGTATTGGGGTACTGTCAAGAACAGGCAAAAGGAAGAACACAGCCAGTTGTATTCAAAATGTATACAACTGAAGCTAACTTCAGCAGATGGCAAGAAATATGCTACTGACTGCTTTGCCCAAGAAGATATAGAGGCAGTGGTAAAGACCTTGCCTGCCAAGAACACAGCCGACTTCCTCGATTGGTTTAAGTATAGTGAGAATACTATCGATGGGCAAAGTCGGAAAAAAGCCTATACGCTATGGGAAAGCAACATCGTGGCCGACAAGGATGTGGGCAAGGTGAAAGCTCTGCAGCAAATTCACGCATATCTTTTCGGAGGATTGTATGATTTTGCAGGCAAGATACGTACTAAGACCATCTCAAAGGGAAATACGCTGTTCTGTTTGGCAGAGCACCTTCACTCGTTTCTCCAGAGCGTAGAGCAGATGCCGGAGACAACCTTCGATGAGATTGTTGATAAATATGTAGAGATGAACGCGGCACACCCCTTCATGGAGGGCAACGGACGCTCTACACGCATTTGGCTTGATATGATTTTCAAGAAGCGCCTGAAGATGTGTGTGGATTGGAGTAAGATCAACAAACGGGATTACCTTGATGCGATGATAGCAACACATACTACGGATAGCACCAGAATCCGTGAACTGTTGAGACAGGCTATGACCGACCGCATTGACGATCGCGAAATCTTTATGAAGGGGATCGACTATTCCTACTACTACGAGCAGGAGGATGGCGCGGAAGTGATTGAAGAAAAAAAGGAGGATGAGGAATGAGTGAGATCATGAAAGAATGGAATAACTTAAACAAGAAATAAGTTATGGCAAACGAGGTTGCAACTATCGAAACAAGAGCCACACAACTGGCTGAAAAAATAGAGGTATTAGTGACGGAGGCACGTCAGAAGGTAGCTTCTGTTGCTAATACTGCGCAGGTATATACATACTATGAGATTGGACGCTATATCGTTGAAGATGAACAAGGTGGTAAGGTGCGTGCTGAATATGGTAAAGGAGTATTGAAACGTGTTTCTGAACGACTTACTGAGCGATTAGGCAAAGGCTGGTCGGTTGATACTCTTGAAAATGCAAGGAATTTCTATAATATCTACGCAAAATCCGAACCAGTGGTTCGGAAATCTGATGTGCCAATTGAAAAATCCGAGCCAGCGGTTCGGAATTTGGAAACAACGGGAAATCGTAACCAGTGGTCACTAAATCAAAGATTTACTTTGCCATGGTCACACTATCAGATATTGACTCATGTCAAGGACTCTGAGGCTCGCAGTTTCTATGAGATAGAAGCATTCAAACTGCAATGGAGCAAACGCCAACTGCAACGTCAGATAGGCAGCGGTCTCTATGAACGTCTGGCGCTTAGTCGTGATAAAGACGAAGTGATGCGACTGGCTACGGAAGGACAAGTGGTTGAAAAACCGTCAGACATCCTCAAAGACCCCGTGGTGTTGGAGTTCATTGGGTTGAAATCGGACGCATCCTATAGCGAGAGTGACCTTGAAAGTGCCATTATCAGTCGCTTGCAAGATTTCCTCCTCGAAATGGGCAAAGGATTCCTATTTGAGGCGAGGCAGAAGCGGTTCACTTTTGAGGAACGACATTTCTATGTTGACCTTGTGCTATACAACCGACTACTTCAATGCTACGTCCTCGTTGACTTAAAGATGGATGACCTCACCCATCAGGATCTTGGTCAGATGCAGATGTACGTCAACTACTATGACCGCTTCGTCAAAGAGGATTTTGAGAAACCAACTATCGGCATTCTCCTCTGCGAACGCAAGAATGATGCTCTCGTTGAACTCACGTTGCCCAAAGACACCAATATCTATGCACAGCAATATGCACTCTGCTTGCCTGACAAAGCCCTGCTTCAGCAAAAACTGCGTGAATGGATTGAGGAATATAGAAAGGAGGACGAGGCATGAGTGAGTGGAAGTTGAAAGATTGTTGTCTGAGCATATCGGATGGAGACCATTTGCCGCCACCAAAGGCAGATAGTGGTATTCCTTTTATTACCATATCGAATATTGATGCTACCAATCATATTGATTTTGAAAATACTTTGTTTGTACCTATAGATTATTACAACAAGCTGGATTCTATCCGGAAAGCAAAACAAAACGATATAATCTATTCGGTAGTAGGTTCGTTTGGGAAACCTGTTCTTATTAAAGACGACAGAAAATTTGTCTTTCAGCGTCATATAGCAATATTGCGTCCAAATAGTGAAGTTGTCGATTCTAGATTTCTGTATTATGTTATGCTATCAAGAGATTTTTATATGCAAGCTGATAGTGTGGCGATAGGTGCAGCACAACGAACGATAAACCTAACTTCACTGAGGAATATGAAAGTTGAGTTGCCGTCACTCGCCAATCAAATTCATATAGCAGATATCCTCTCTCGCTACGACTCTTTGATAGAGAACTATCAGAAGCAGATAAAGCTATTGGAGGAAGCAGCGCAGCGACTCTATAAGGAATGGTTCGTTGACCTCCACTTCCCCGGCCACGAAGACACCAAGATCATCGATGGTGTGCCAGAGGGGTGGGAGAAGAAGCCTGTTAAAACAATTATAGAATTGCAAAGTGGTTATGCCTTCAAGAGTTCTGCATTTATGGAAGATGGCATATACAAAATCGTGACAATCAAAAATGTAAAGGATGGCGCATTTGACGGAGAAAATGTTAGTAAAATAGCATCTATTCCGGAAAAGATGCCCAAACACTGTATCCTTGAAGATGGTGATATCCTGCTTTCACTTACTGGCAATGTTGGCAGGGTTTGCATTGTTAATGGGAAAAATTATTTACTGAACCAACGAGTTGCAAAACTCAAATCTTCATATAAAGCATATACATATTGTCTATTTAGAAGCAGGGATATGTTTATTGAGGTCAATAATTTGGCGAATGGAGCTGCTCAACAAAATGTGAGTCCAATAAGAATTGGTGAAATGAAGATTCTTATTCCTGAGAAGAAATGGTTGGATGATTTTGAAAGAATAGTTTTAAACTATATATTAGGTATTATTGCTCTCCAATCCCAAATCCGCCTCCTCACCGAGGCTCGCGACCGCTTGCTTCCCAAGCTGATGAGTGGTGAGATAGCAGTATAACGTAACGATAAAATAGAACGAAATATGTATATACCACCATTTATAATTAGTGCCGAGGCTATCAATCTGATAGCAGAGATTTCTGCTCAGATAGAACGCTATGCTATCCGCTTGGAACAAGAAGACGGATTGCGACTACGTAAAATAAATCGTATTAAGACCATCCACTCCTCGCTGGCCATTGAAGGAAACACACTGAGTGAAAACCAGGTGCGCGACATCATTGATGGTAAGACGGTGGTGGCACCTATCAAGGAGATACAGGAGGTGAAGAATGCCATCAAGACCTACGAGATGTATCCTTCGCTTGATGCTTTCAAAGAGAAAGACCTTCTGAAAGCCCACGGCGTGATGATGCAGGCATTGGTGGACAATCCTGGTCATTATCGACGTGGGGGTGTGGGCGTGTTTGGCGAGAAAGGATTAGTACATTTAGCACCTCCTGCCGATTGTGTGCCTATACTGATGGGGGACCTCTTTGATTGGCTGAAGCACTCGAAGGACCATCTGCTGATTCGCAGCTGTGTGTTCCACTTTGAATTTGAGTTTATCCATCCGTTCGTAGACGGCAATGGCAGAACAGGGCGTCTATGGCAGTCACTCATCTTAGGCAAGCTACATCCATTGTTTGAACATTTGCCTGTGGAAAACATGGTTTATAGTAATCAGCAACAATACTATGATGCCATCACAGCCAGCACTAACGCAGGACAGTCTGGGCCATTCATTGACTTTATGTTGAATGAGATTTACAAAACGCTGAAAGCGCATCAAGGGGAGCCGTTGCAGGATAAACTACAGGATAAAGTTCCTAATAAATTTCCTAATAAGGTTCCTGATAAACTTAGAAACAAATTTCCAGATATTACAGATACGACATGGGATGTATTCATGCAATTGAATGCTACTAATGCTGCCACCGCAGAAGAAATAGGTGTTGCTTTAGGCATCAGTAGTCGCATGGTTCGCAAGCATATTGCCACACTCAGAGAGGCAGGCCTGATAGTTCGTGTGGGCAGCAACAAGACTGGATATTGGAAAGTAAACATCTGACGATTATGGCAAAGGACTATAGCGAAGACCAACTGATACAACGGAGTACAGCCGAGTTTCTGGAAAAGGAACTGGGCTGGAAAAGCGTCTATGCTTTTGACCAAGAGACACTGGGCGTGAATGGCACGTTAGGTCGCACGAATTACCACGAGGTGCTGCTGACGCGCCATCTAGGCCAAGCCCTGAAGCGACTGAATCCTTGGTTGACAGATAAGCAGCTGCAGGAGTGCATGGAGCGTATGACGGAGCACATGAGCTCGCAGACGCTGATGCAGATCAACGAACAGAAGTATCAGCTGATTCGTGATGGTATACCTGTAACCCGTGTTAAGCCTAATGGCGAAACGGAAGAGGTACGCGTCAAGGTGATAGACTTCGCCTCACCAGATAAGAACGAGTTCCTTTGTGTGAGAGAGTTGCAGGTGCATGGTGCCCTGTATCGTCGCAGAGCAGACATCGTGGGCTTCGTGAATGGTATCCCCCTGCTGTTTATGGAACTGAAGAACCACGATGTGGAGGTGGTGGATGCCTTCAACAAGAACTATCGTGACTATCTCGATACCATACCCCAGTTGTTCTACCATAATGCCTTCATTATGTTCAGTAACGGTCTGGAGGCAAGAGTGGGCACCATTGATTCGAAGTGGGAGTTCTTCCATGAGTGGAAACGACTGACGGAGCAAGAGGCAGGCAGCATAGAACTGCCCACCATGTTACGAGGTATATGCAAGAAGGAAAATTTCCTCGACCTGCTTGAGAACTTTATCTTATATGACCATAGCGGAGGAAGAACGGCCAAGATATTAGCACGCAACCACCAGTATTTGGGAGTGAACCAAGCTGTGGAGATGTATCGCAACCGTCAGTACCTGAATGGTAAGCTGGGCGTATTCTGGCATACACAAGGAAGCGGTAAGAGCTATTCGATGTTGTTCTTGGCACAGAAGATACGCCGCAAGTTTGAAGGTTCACCCACATTCTTAGTGCTGACAGATCGCGATGAGCTGAACAAGCAGATTAGCGACACCTTTGAGAACTGTGGACTGCTGGGCAATGTGAAAGCCAAGAAGTTCATTGCCAGCAGTGGCGAGGACTTGAAAGCGAAACTGAAAGGCAATCCTTCGTTCATCTTCTCGCTGATTCAGAAGTTCAATGATGCCAATGCAGAGCCTATCTATCCTGACCATGACATCATAGTGATGAGCGACGAGGCACATCGTACGCAGAACGGTATCTTTGCAGACAACCTGATGCATATTCTGCCAACAGCCCACCGTATCGGCTTCACTGGTACACCCTTGCTGTCGAACGACAACATCACAGCCCGTACATTTGGTGGCTATGTCAGTATCTATGACTTCAAACGGGCTGTAGAGGATAAGGCCACTGTCCCACTCTATTATGAGAATCGTGGAGAGAAACTGCAAGACCTGAAGAATCCGGAGATCAATGAAGAGATTGCCGCAGCATTGGAACAGGCAGGTGACCTGGATGCCTCGCAACTGGCCAAACTGGAACGCGAGTTTGCCAAGGAAGTGCATTTGTTGACAGCTAAGAAGCGCTTGCGTTTGGTGGCTCAGGACTTTGTTCGTCACTATAGCGACTTGTGGACTTCTGGCAAGGCCATGTTCGTCAGTTATAATAAGGTGACATGTGTCCGTATGTACAACTATGTGCAAGAGTACTGGCAGAAGGAAATCAAGCTATTGGAGCAAGCCATAGAGAAATGTGACTCACAACAGGAAGTGCAGGAAATGGAGCGCAAGTTGGCGTGGATGAAGGAGACAGATATGGCTGTGGTGGTATCGCAGGAACAGAACGAGATACAGACTTTCCAGAAATGGGATTTGGACATCAAACCCCATCGTGAGCGAATGGAGAAAGAGGAATTGGACAAACAGTTCAAGGATGCGGACTCCAAGTTGCGCGTTGTTTTTGTCTGCGCTATGTGGTTGACAGGTTTCGACGTGAAGACGCTCTCGTGCCTCTACATCGACAAGCCCATGAAAGCGCATACACTGATGCAAACCATAGCGCGTGCTAATCGTGTGGCTGAAGGAAAGACGAATGGTTTAATCATCGACTATATCGGCATTGTGAAAGCCTTGCGTCAGGCACTGGCAGACTATACGGCTAATCCAGAAGGTGGCAATGGTGGTAATGATCCAACTGTAGATAAGAAAAAACTTATCGGAGAGGTTCTTAAAACCATTGCTGCAGCTACAGCATTCTTGAAGGAACATGATTTTGAATTGGACAGACTGATACATGCTGAGAACTTTATGAAGTTGTTCCTGTTGAAGGAGGCTGCTAATGCGATGTGCGAGACGGCAGAGATACGCAAGACCTACTGCACTTACGCCACTACGCTGCTGAAGCTTTGGAAGTATCTCGATCGTGAGGACATCACGCAGGAGATGAAACAACAGAAGGATGCCATCGAGGCTATCTACAAGGAGTTGCAGAAGAAACGCCAGCATGCTGATATCACAGATTTGAGTGTGGCTATCAATCAGATAGTGAACGATCATTTGGAGATAGAGGCAACAATGTCTGCAGATGATGGACCAAATCGTCGTTTTGACATCAGTGGCATCAACTTTGAGCTGCTACGTAGCGAATTTGCCAAGAGTCGCGAAAAGAATTTGGTATTGAAAGATATTCAAGAGCTCTTGCAAGAACGTATCGCCCAGATGATGGCACAAAATCCATCGCGCATTAACTTCTACGAGAAGTATCAGCAGATTATCCATGATTACAACAATGAGCAGAACAGGGCTACTATCGAGAAGACTTTCGAAGAACTGATGAAGCTGTCGAATGAACTGACAGAAGAAGAAAAGCGTTATGTCCGAGAAGGTTTTGAGAATGACGAGCAGCTGTCAATGTACGATGTATTAATGAAAGACAACCTTTCAAAAGACGATATCAAAAAGTTGAAGACTGTAGCCAAAGAACTGCTTGAGAAGATAAAGGCACTCTTGGCAACTATGGATCATCCGTTTGACAAACAAGAGACAAAAGCTGCAATCATCATCACGATTCGTGACATCCTTTGGCAGGAACTTCCAGAGAGTTATAGTGAGGAAAACATCACACAATATCGCGATGCTGTCTACAATTATGTCAGCCAGCATTATGGTGGCGCAGCATAGAAGACAGCAAAGACAACAGGGACAGGTCATCATCTAATAATTAGAGTGCAACTGAAAAGGTGATCGAGAGACATCTAACAAGATATAAGGAAACAAATAAGATTTAATATGTATATACTTGACAAAGATAGTAATCAACTGATAAATGTTAAGGAGACAACATTTAAGGATCAGAAGTTGAAGGAACGTCAGCACTTGCAGGAGTGGATAGCCAAGAATCCTGAAGTGCTGGGTGAGAAATTGCTCGTCATTCAAAAGGAGTTTGACGGCTTTAGCGACACCCACGAACGACTTGATTTGTTGGCTTTGGACGAAGGTGGAAAGTTGGTGGTGATAGAGAACAAACTTGACGACTCAGGACGCGATGTAACGTGGCAGGCCATCAAGTATGCCTCTTACTGCTCCAGCATTTCGCAGGACGAGATTGTCTCTATCTTTGCCAAGTATCTCAACGGTACGGAAGAAGAAGCCAAAGAGAAAATACTATCGTTCTACGACAAAGAGGATATGGAGGATATCGAGCTGAATCCAGAAAGCTCTCAACGTATCATCTTCGTGGCAGCCAATTTCCGTAAGGAGGTGACATCATCGGTTCTTTGGCTCCGGAATTTCGGTATCGACATTTGCTGTATCAAGGTTTCGCCCTATATGTATAATGGCAAGGTGATGGTTGAGTTCGACCAGATAATCCCCATCAAGGAGGCTGAGGAGTACACCATCAAGATTGCTGAGAAAAAGAAGGTGGAGTCGCAGAAGGCAGAGAATAAGAAACGTAATGAGAACGGACGACTGGAGTTCTGGCAACACTTTGTAGAATACAACAAGCAGAAGAACGGCCCTTATGCTGCATCAACACCCAATTCCGATATGTGGATGGGCAAAGGTGGTGTTGGCATTGGTGGCACATCGGTAAATATCATTATTGGTAGAGTGGTATGTCGTACGGAAATCTATATCAATGCAGGTTCGCGTGAGACGAATAAACGGATATACGACTTCTTCTTTAGTCACAAAGATGCAATAGAAGCAGAATTGGGACCTATGAAATGGGAACGGCTCGACGATAAAGTAACCTGTCGTATTAGTCAGTCAAAGGACCTCAGCTATTTACAAGGAAATCAATGGCAGGAGATGTTTGACCTCTTTATCTCTTCCACAGAAAAGTATATCACCACTTTCAGTAAAATGGCAGTCAAGTACAAGAAGTAGGAGGGTGTAGGGATCGTGGGACTATCCCCCAATCCATCTAACTATTCATCATTTAATTATAAATACAATGAAAAAACAACGCATCTTATTATTCTCTTTTTTGCTCTTCATGTGGGCAGGACTGGAGACCTCTGCACAACAAACCAGCAACCCCAAGGCCGCTTTCGAAATTGTTCAAAACAAGGTAGGAATCCGTACGCAGATGGTGAGTGAATACCAAGCCAATGGGAATCAGTTCAAAGACGTGAAAGCTTTCTTCCTAAACGAGATGGAGATAGTGAAAGCTGCAGAGTCATATCTCCGTCTGGCCAACGACAAAAAAGACCAGCAGAACAATGTGATGTCTGTGTTGTCTATAGCACAGAGTGTAGTGCCCAATCTCCATGTCGGCGCTACGCAGTTTGTGTATTCTGAGCCGGCTGTTACTGTGAAATTGTTGGATGAGTATTTTCGAGCTGTCGCATCGCCTCAGTTCTCTAAGTTGAACCTCACCGCTCCCAAGGATGCGTATTATGTTTATGCCACGGCATTAGAAGCCATTGGCGGTGATAAAGCGAAAATTGAGTTATCTCTGAAAGAGGCACTAACGTCGCAGTATGGTCCGTTGGCTTGCGAGCAGCTTCAGATATTATACAAGGAGCGAGGAGATCAGGATTCATTAAAACATTATCTGGAATATGGGTTCAATAACTTTCCTGAACGCCTGATTCCAAGTATCAATTGGCTACAGGAACTGTTGCTTAGTCATGATTACGCTGCAGTCATTCGTGATGCCGACATTGTCATAGGAAGAATTAATAACGGAACAGCTGAGGCTAGTGACGAAGCATGGTACCCTTTCTATTTTAAGGCGGTGTCATTCTTCAACAGTAATCAATTTGAAAATGCACATAAGGCTTTTGTAGAAGCTGATGCCAAATGCCCACGACATATCGAGTTAGTGATGGGAGCTGCTACGTCTGCTATGAAATGTGCTACGCAGAAAGTTTCCGATAAAGCAGCAGCCCGCCAATGGTACCAAACCGCACTACCATTTCTGAAAAAAGCTGAAAGCGAATTCCCTGACGAGTCCTCTCAATGGGGCTACTTGCTTTATTCTTGCTACACTTTTTTAGACAACGCCACCATGGCCGCGAAATACAAGAAATATCTTAATTATTGATAAAGCAACTTTCGCGTTCCACCGTTTTGTTGTATGGCATGAACATAGGTACATCCTCTCTTCTTCATTATCAGGACTCTCAATCCTCATCGAAGAACTTTCCAGTAGGCATGGGTGTAGCCTCAGCGACGCAGCAGTTGTAGCGTTCACGACTGCGGCGTTCGCGTGCAAACATGGCCTTGGTGCCTTCGTCGTCCTGCTGGAATTCGAGATGCTCATCGATGGCAAAGGAATGGGCCATCTCCTCGACATCGAGGTTGTCGGTACCAATGAGCGTGAAGGTCCAGTTCTGCTTCTTCAGCTTCTCGATGAGGGTACGAACCATTTTCAGCGTCCATTCGTTAGAGCTGTTCTCGTAGCCGTCGGTGATGATGGTGACAAGGACGTGGTCTCCATCCTCTACCTGTGCGTTTACTTTCGACACGCCCTTGCCAATAGCATCGTAAAGGGGGGTGGCAGCACAGGGATTGTAGGCTTTCCAGGCGATATCCGCAGTCTTGTCAGCAGGGGTGTTGTCATAGTGCAGTTTGGTGTGCTCGCTGTCAAAGGTGAGCAGCGTGACGTACTGCAGCTGGTTGGGATACTTCTTCTGCATCATGCGGACAGTCTGCAGGGTTTCGTTCATACCGGTGAAGGCTTGCTTGCGGATGCACTCCATGGAACCGCTCTCGTCAACAACAATCAGGTTGTGAACTCTCATTGCTTTTACTTCTGTCGTTTTCATAATCATAATTTTTTGAATGGTGAATACTCAATATTTAAGACGTCTTTTATCTCTTTAAAGAAGAATTCAGGAAAAAATTAAGCAAGAATGAAAAATATTTCGTATCTTCGCAGCGTAAAACTGAAAATATGTACTACAGACGGCTATCTGACAAGGAGATTCTGAAGGGTTTTCGCCAAGGCGACAGCGACATTATCCGTGACTATTTCTACGGGTATTGTCAGATAGGCTATAACATCTTCGACCAACGGTACCAGCTAAGGGGCAAGCAGAATCTGGACTTTATGTCGCTGGCTCACCAGTATGCCATTTACCTGATGGAACACGACTGGAAACCACTGGAGGACCATTCGCCTGAGGTGAGCCTGAAGACGTGGCTCATCAACGGCTTCCGCTTTGTGGTACTCGATGCGCTGAAGTGGTACAAGAAGGAATATGGCAGCATCACCTTTGAGGACTATCTGATGTCGTTCGACATGACCAGCGACAACCTGCGCCTGCAGTTCAACCGCATGGTGGAGGATGTCTGCGACCATGTGCCGATGGAACGCAAGGACAGAATTATCATCCTCATGATACTGAAACGTGGTTTCAAAGGAAAAGAGGTTGCCGAGGAGATAGGCATTACGCCAGCAGCGGTCTCGCAACGGTATAAGAAACTGAAGGATGACATCATCGTGCCTTATTTCCGCAAGAATTTCGACATGGACTTGGACATGCCAGAGGTGATGGACAAGCATGCTGTGGTATATGCAGATGCAGAAATGGCTGCACCAGCACCTTGTGGTACCGCTCCTTCAACGGATTTCTTCAGAGTGGAAAAAGCAACTATCGACTATATGAATCAGAAAAAAACAACACCGGAGTTTATTACATCACTCCAGCCAAACGAGATCTTCGTGTTTGGCAGTAATCTTCGTGGTATGCATGGCGGAGGCGCGGCCTACATCGCCTACCGCAAGTTTGGAGCTATCATGGGACAGGGCGTGGGACTGCAAGGGCAGAGCTATGCCATACCCACGATGCAGGGCGGCGTAGAGACCATCAAGCCCTATGTTGATGAGTTCATCGCGTTTGCCAAGGAGCACCCCACCCTCACCTTCCTCGTCACCCGCATAGGTTGCGGCATCGCTGGCTTCACCGATGACGAGATCTCTCCGCTGTTCGAAAAGGCTCACGACGTGGAGAACATCGTGCTGCCGCCAGGATGGTAAACAGTGAACATCAGAGATTCTTGACAGACAGGCGCTGACATCTTGAACAAACAAAAAAGAAAGAAGGAACTGATTTCTCAGTTCCTTCTTCTTGTTGGTCGGGATTACTGGACTCGAACCAGCGACCTCGCGCCCCCCAGACGTGTGCGCTACCAACTGCGCTAAATCCCGATCCTTTGCACCTGCATTTCTGCAATTGCGGCTGCAAAGGTACGGAGATTTTATGAAACTGCCAAATTTTTTTAGAAATATTTTTCTTTTTTTCTTGTCGCCTTGCTTTTTTTGTTGTATCTTTGCCGATGATATGACAAAAAACACCATAACTGGAACAAAACAGCTGAGGACGACCGTGAAACTGCCGGCCTCAAAGAGCATCTCCAACCGTGCACTCATCATCTGTGCGCTGACAGGAGGAGAGATATTACCCGAGAACCTAAGCGACTGTGACGATACAGAAGTGATACTGGAGGCGCTGCAAAAGATGCCTGAGGTGATCAACATCAAGGCGGCAGGTACGGCCATGCGCTTCATGACGGCTTTCCTGGCCACCACAGAGCATGGTACGCATGTGCTGACAGGCACAGAGCGCATGAAGCATCGTCCCATCAAGATTCTGGTGGACGCACTGCGTCAGTTGGGGGCCCACATAGACTACGAAGAAGAGGAGGGCTTCCCTCCCCTACGCATCACGGGCCAACGGCTGCAGGGCGGCTATCTGGAGATTGCGGGCAACGTCAGCTCGCAATTCATATCGGCCCTGCTGATGGTGGGACCCATCCTGGAGAAGGGTTTGACGCTGCACCTGCATGGCGACATCATCTCGCGCCCCTACATAGACCTGACGCTGTGGACCATGCGTGAGTTTGGAGCAGAGGCCGAATGGACATCGATAGATACCATCAAGGTGGCTCCCAAGCCCTACACCCCTAGACCTTATTATATAGAGAACGACTGGAGCGCAGCATCCTACTGGTACGAGATGGTGGCGCTGAGCAGCGACAGAGAGGCCGAGGTGACACTGGAGGGACTGATGGACGGTTCGAAGCAGGGCGACTCCAGCGTACGCTACATCTTCAGTCTGATGGGCGTCAGAACCAGCTTCCTGTCAAGAGAGTCTGGCAAGCCCACAAGGGTGACGCTACGCAAGAACGGACACCGCATCCCGCGACTGAAATATGACTTCACCAATGCACCCGACCTGGCACAGACCATCGTAGCAACCTGCTGCGGACTGGGCATACCCTTCCACTTCACAGGCCTGCAGACGCTGAAATTCAAGGAGACCGACCGTATCACAGCACTCATCAACGAAACGGCAAAGATGGGCTTCCGCCTGCATGCCGTCAACGACAGCGAACTGATATGGGATGGGGAGATGGAAGATGGAAAATGGCAGATGGAAGATGTATCCATCGATACCTACGACGACCACCGCATGGCGCTGGCCTTCGCGCCGCTGTCGCTCAAGATGCCTATCTGCATCAACAACCCACAGGTAGTCACCAAGTCATATCCGCACTACTGGGAAGATCTGAAAGCCGCTGGCTTTCAAATTGAAAACTGAGAACTGTGAATTGAGATGACATTTGCACTGATATGTATTGGTTCGCTGGTGGTGCTCGGCATCATTGCGGCACTGGCGTCGATGTTCACCAAAGGGGGAACCGATGCACCTGTGGTGGAGGCAAAAGACTGTAGCACATGCAGCAGCGTGGCCGACGGCTCGTGCAAGATTGGATGCTTAATAGCAGAGAAAAAGCAGCAGAAAGACAATAAATCAGGAAATTAGGAGTTTTATTGTTAGATGCACAGAAAAATACATAGCCTCTTTCTCATCGCCATCATCGCTGGGATGATGACAGGCTGTTCTATGCACAAGAACAACGCCAAGAACCGCTTCTGGCAGTCGTTCACCGCAAAATACAACACTTACTACAACGGCTCACTGGCCTATATCGACGGAGCGTTGGAAAAGGAGAAAGGCCACAAGGACAACTTCACCGAGATGCTGCCCCTCTACACCGTTACTGACAAGAAGAGTCGGCAGATAGGCAGTGGTAACTTCGACCGCACCGTGGAGAAGATGGAGAAGACCATCAAGCAACACAGCATCAAGGCCAAACCCGAATGGAAGAAGAGCCGACGTAAGACCGACAAGGACCGCGAGTGGCTGAGCCGGCGCGAGTACAACCCTTTCCTGTGGAAGGCGTGGCTGCTCATGGGTAAGGCGCAATTCCAGAAGGGTGAGTTCGACGAGGCTGCCGCCACCTTCAGCTATATGAACCGTCTGTATCAGACGCAGCCCGCCATCAACGGACTGGCCCGTGCCTGGCTGGCCAACTGTTACACAGAGCTGGACTGGATATACGATGCCGAGGATGTGATGCGCAACACCAGTCGCGACTCCATCCACTATCGCGCACAAAACGACTGGAACCAGGCCTATGCCAACTACTATATCCATCAGGGACAGTACGAACAGGCCATCCCCTACCTCAGGAAGGTAATCAAGCACGAGCACCGCAAGACGCAGAAGGCACGCGAGTGGTTCATCATGGGACAGATGGAAACGGCACTGGGACATCCTGCCGAGGCCTACAAAGCCTACCAGAAGGTGATCCGCCAGAGTCCACCCTACGAGATGGAGTTCAACGCACGCATCGCCCAGACAGAGGTGATGGCCAAGGGCAACGGTAAGAAGATGATTGCCCGTTTGAAGCGCATGGCTCGTTCCGACAATAACAAGGACTATCTGGACCAGGTCTATTACGCCATCGGCAACATATACCTCATCCAGCGCGACACACTGAAGGCTATTGCGGCTTACGAGGAAGGCAACGAGAAATCGACACGCAACGGCATAGAGAAAGGTGTGCTGCTGCTGAAGCTGGGCGGACTCTATTGGGAACGCGAGAAATACAACGACGCACAGCGCTGTTATGGCGAGGCCATTGGTCTGCTGGACAAGGACCGCGACGACTACGAGGAGCTGTCACAGCGCTCGAAGGTGCTCGACGAGCTGGTGCCCCATACCGATGCCGTCTATCTGCAAGACTCGCTGCAGGCGTTGGCCAAGATGTCTGAGAAGGATCGTCTGGCTGCCATCGACCGCGTCATTGAGGCCCTGAAGAAAAAAGAAAAAGAGGAACGCGACAAAGCCCGTGAAGCCGAGGTGGAGCAGGCCCTGCAACGACAGGGAGCCACAGGCAACCGCATCAACAACCAACGCAACAACCAACGGACGCAGACAACCACCGCCAACAAGACCAGCGACGGCAAGTGGTACTTCTACAACCAGATGGCCGTGAACCAGGGTAAGCAGACGTTCCAGAAGCAATGGGGTAAGCGCGAGAATACAGACGACTGGCAACGCGTCAACCGCACGGTGGTGAACCTCACGCCCAATATTCCGGAAGATCCGGAGAATCCGGATAACCCGGATAATCCGGATATTCCAGAGAATGCGGAAAACCCTGCCGATACCCTCACCAATGCTGAGAGCGAGGCCCAGGCCGCCGCCGACTCGCTGGCCAACGATCCCCACAACCGTGAATACTACCTGGCACAGATACCCTTCACAGAAGAACAGGTGGAGGCCAGCAACCAGATTATCATGGACGGCCTGTACCACTCGGGCGTCATCTTCAAGGACAAGCTTGAGAACCTTCCACTGGCAGAGAAGCAGCTGGTGAGACTTACCTCCCACTATCCCGACTTCCCACAGACCGACCAGGCATGGTATCATCTGTTCCTGCTCTACTCACGCATGGGCGACAACCAGACAGCACAAAACTGTCTGACGCACCTGCAGGCCGACTTCCCTGAGAGCGAGTGGACCATCCTGCTCAGCGACCCCCTCTTTGCCGAGAACGCACGCTTTGGTGTACATATAGAAGACTCTATCTATGCCGCCACCTACGATGCCTTCAAGCAGGACAGGCACGACATTATCAGCGCCAACGCCCGCATCTCGGAGGAGCGTTTCCCACTGGGCGACCACCGTGCCAAGTTCATCTTCATCAATGGTCTCAGTCTGCTGAACCAGGGCGATGCCACAGGATGCGTGGATCAGCTGAAGACCGTCGTAGAGAAATACCCGCAGAGCGAGGTCAGCGAGATGGCTGGCATGATTATCAAGGGCGTACAGGAAGGACGACAGTTGCATGGTGGCAACTTCGACCTCAACGACATATGGTCGCGACGCGACATCACCCTCGCTGCCGATACTACAAATGTTGATACGCTGTCAGCCGAGCGCAACATCCCCTTCCGCTTCATCCTCGTCTATCAGCCCGACTCCCTCTCCGACCGACTCGTTGACGGACGCCTGGTGTCGGGTGAGAACCAGCTGCTCTACGAATTGGCGAAGTTCAATTTCTCAAACTTCCTCGTACGCAACTTCGATCTCAACATAGAACGACAAGATGGTATCAACCAACTGACGATCAGCGGTTTCCTCAATTTCGATGAAGCCCTGCAATATGCTCGACAACTGTATGCCTACGATGCGATGGCAGACATCCTGACACAGTGTCGCAGTCTGGTCATCAGCGACGTCAACCTGCCGCTCATCGGCAAGCGCTTCAGCTATCGTGACTACGACGAGTTCTACGAGCGCACCTTCCTGCCCCTGCAGATCAGCAACGAGGAACTGCTGCAGATACCCACGGAGATCATCAACGAGGACGATGAGGACGTAGAGGATTCGGAAAATCCGGAGAATCCGGATGATCCGGAAGCTCCGGAATATCCGGAAACGCCAGTCCCCAACAACTCCTACGACTTCGATCCTGACTTCTGGTAAGGCATTGTCTTGAGCAGGCCTCCCCAAAAAGTGTATAGGGACAGCCTCTGACCATAGATAAAAAATAAGAAGGATGTGTTTGGCACATCCTTCTTTATTATTTGTTATATAACTGACAACAGTCAGGACTACAGCTTCTGCTGCACCTCAACCTCCATGAAGGTCTCGATGATATCACCCTGCTGGATGTCGTTGAAGTTGACCAGCGAGATACCGCACTCGAAGTTGGTGGCAACCTCCTTGACGTCGTCCTTGTAACGCTTCAGGGCATTGATGGCACCTGTATGGATGACGATACCATCGCGCACCAGACGGGCCTTGTCCGAGCGGTGCACCTTGCCTTCGACAACCATTGCGCCGGCAACAGTACCCACCTTCGAAATCTTGTAGACCTCGCGCACCTCAACCTGACCAGTAACCTGCTCCTTGACAACCTTATCGAGCATACCCTCCATCGTGGCACGGATATCATCGATGGCATCGTAGATGACAGAGTAGGTGTTGATCTCGACGCCCTCGCGCTCAGCCAGCTTGCGGGCATCCGATGAGGGACGCACCTGGAAGCCGACGATGACGGCACTGGATGCCGAGGCAAGCATGACATCGTTCTCTGAGATCTGACCCACAGCCTTGTTGATGACGTTGACCTGCACCTTCTCTGTAGAGAGCTTGATGAACGAGTCGCTGAGGGCCTCGATAGAACCGTCGGTATCGCCCTTGACCACAATATTGAGCTCGTGGAACTCGCCCAGAGCAATGCGGTGGGAGATATCGTCAAGACCGATGGTCTTCTGCGTACGCAGTCCCTGCTCGCGTGCCAGCTGCTCGCGCTTGTTGGCAATATCGCGTGCTTCCTGCTCGCTGTCCATCACGTTGAAGGCATCACCAGCAGTAGGTGCACCATTCAGACCCAGAATAATGGCAGGCTGTGCCGGACGGGCCTCTGTGATACGCTCGTTACGCTCGTTGAACATCGCCTTGATCTTACCATGACTGGTACCTGCTAGCACGATGTCGCCAATCTTCAGGGTACCGTTGGATACGAGCACCGTGGAGACGTAGCCGCGACCCTTGTCGAGACTGGATTCGATGATAGAACCCGTAGCCTTGCGGTTGGGGTTGGCCTTGAGGTCGAGCATCTCGGCTTCGAGCAGCACCTTCTCAAGCAGTTCCTCAACGCCGACACCTTTCTTGGCGGAGATCTCCTGACACTGGTACTTACCGCCCCACTCTTCTACGAGCAGGTTCATGTTGGCCAGGTCCTCACGAATCTTGTCGGGGTTGGCGCCTGGCTTGTCTATCTTATTGATAGCGAAGACCATAGGTACGTTGGCTGCCTGTGCATGGGCGATAGCCTCCTTGGTGGTAGGCATCACGCTGTCGTCGGCAGCAACGATGATGATAGCGATATCGGTAACCTGGGCACCACGGGCACGCATGGCGGTGAAAGCCTCGTGACCAGGGGTGTCGAGGAACGTAATCTGACGACCATCGCCAAGGGTTACGTTGTAGGCACCGATGTGCTGGGTGATACCACCAGCCTCACCAGCGATAACGTTGGTCTTGCGGATATAGTCGAGCAGCGATGTCTTACCGTGGTCCACGTGACCCATGACAGTCACGATTGGTGCACGCGGCAGCAAGTCGTTCTCGTCGTCCTCTTCCACCTGGATAGCATTCTGCACCTCGGCGCTGACATACTCAGTGGTGAAGCCGAACTCCTCAGCAACGATATTGATGGTCTCAGCATCGAGGCGCTGGTTGATAGACACCATGATACCGATAGACATGCAAGTGCCGATGACCTTGACCACAGGGACGTTCATCATGGTAGCCAACTCAGAGACAGTTACAAACTCGGTGAGCTTCAGCACCGTGCTCTGTGCTGCCTCGGCTGCCATCTCCTCGTTCATACGCTCGGCAACGGCATCGCGCTTCTCCTTACGGTACTTGGCGCCTTTCTTGTTCTGCGTGGTCTTCGACGTGAGACGGGCCAGCGTCTCTTTCACCTGACGTGCCACATCCTCCTCGTTAGCCTCCAGCGGCTTGAAGATCTGCTTGTTCTTCTTCTTGTTCTTGCCACCCTGCTGCTGAGCCTGGTCGGTGAAGTTCTGGTTGCCACCCTTGTTCTTTTTCTTGCCGCCACCCTGTTGGGCCTGCTGCTGTTGTTGCTGACGGGCAGCCTCCTCAATATCGACCTTGCCAGTGCGGATGCGCTCACGCTTGCGTTTCTCGCCATTGGCCACCTGCTGCTGGGCAGCTTTCTCCTCGCGCTGCTTACGCTTCTCCTCCTTCGTCTTCTTCTTGGGACGAGTACTCTGGTTCAGCGTCGAAAGGTCGATCTTACCCAGCACGTTCACCTTGGGTGCCAGTTTCTCCTCGCTCTTCAGCGTGAAGATGGCAGGAGCGGCTGACTGGCTCTCAGCGGGGGTCTCGGCATCGTCGTCTTCCTCTTCGTCGTCAAAATCCTCGGGCTCTGCCACCTCAGCAACTTCCTCCTCAGGTTCGTTGACAACGGGAGCTTCTTTCACGGTTTCTTCGACGACGGGGATTTCCTCGACGGTTTCCACCACGGGCTGTTCCTCCACAGGTGTCTCCACCACAGGCTCAGCCTTGGGTTCAACCTTGGGCTCTTCCTCCACCTTCTTCTCGGCCTTCTTCTCAACAGGAGCCTCAGCAGCTGCAGAGGGACGCGACTTGCCAACGGTGCCAAGATCGATCTTGCCCAGAGGCTTGAACGTCTGACGCTGGGGCTGAGTCTCTGCTACAGGTGCCTCGACGGGGGTCTCTTTCTTTGCCTCCTTCTCCTTGGGTTTCTTGGGGAAGAGCAAGCCAGCCTGTTTCTTCACGGCCTTGTCGCCACTGAATGCCTCGACCAGTGCCTCATACTGTTCGTCAGAGATCTTGGTGTTTGGTGTGGCATCGTCGCGAATCTCGCCCAGACTGCTTTTCTTCTTCAGGAAATCGACTGCCGTCTGAAGTCCTATATTCAGTTCTGTTAATACTTTATTTAATCTTACTCCCATCTATTCTGATTGATAATTGATGATTGATAATGGATAATTGAGCATTACTCAAACTCGGAGCGGAGTACCTCCAGCAAGTGATCGACGGTCTCCTCCTCCAGGTCGGCCTTCTCGATGAGCAGTTCGCGCGGAGCATTGAGCACCTCCTTGGCGGTGTCGTAGCCAATGGCCTTGACAGCGTCGATGACCCACTGGTCCACCTCGTCGGCAAACTCGTCGAGATAGATATCCTCGTCGTCCTCGGCACCATTGACCACACGGAACACGTCGATAGTGTATTCTGTCAGCATCGAAGCCAACTTGATGTTCATACCACCCTTACCGATGGCCAGACTCACTTCCTCAGGCTGCAGATAGACCTCGGCCTTGTGGTTCTCAGGATCGAGCTTGATGCTGGTAACCTGAGCAGGGCTCAGGGCACGCTGAATGAAGATCTGGATGTTAGAGGTGTAGTTGATGACGTCGATGTTCTCATTGCAGAGCTCACGGACGATGCCATGCACACGTGAACCTTTCACACCTACACAAGCACCTACGGGATCGATGCGATCGTCGAAGCTCTCCACTGCCACCTTGGCACGTTCGCCTGGCATGCGGGCCACCTTGCGGATGGCAATCAGGCCATCAGCAATCTCGGGCACCTCGGCCTCCAGCAGACGCTTCAGGAACTCGGGACTGGTACGAGAGAGCATGATGCGGGGGTTGTTGTTCTCGTTGGTTACGTCGCGCACCACGGCACGGATGGTCTCGCCCTTGCGGTAGTTGTCAGAAGGTATCTGGTCGCCCTTCATCAGGTGCAGCTCGTTGCCCTCGTCGTCCATCAGCAGCACCTCGCGCTTCCAAATCTGGTACACCTCGCCAGTGACGACGGTGCCCACCTTGTCCTTGTACTTCTGATACAGGGCGTCGTGGTCCAGTTCGAGGATCTTCGATGCCAGCGTCTGACGCAGGTTCAGAATGGCACGACGGCCAAACTTGGTGAAGTCTACTTCCTCAGACACCTCTTCGCCCACCTCGTAGTCGGGCTCAATCTTCTGGGCCTCGCTCAGGGCTATCTGCTTGTTCTCATCCTCTACCTCGCCGTCTTCCACAACAACACGGTTACGGTGAATCTCGAAGTCACCCTTGTCAGGGTTCACAATCACGTCGAAGTTCTCGTCCGAGCCAAACATCTTGGCCAACACGTTGCGGAAGCTCTCCTCGAGCACACTCACCAGCGTGGTACGGTCGATATTCTTCGTCTCCTTAAATTCCTGGAAGGTCTCAAACATGCTGGGACCTGCCATCTGTTTCTTTGTAGCCATTTATCTTTGTTTTATTTAAAATTCAGCACATATTTTGTCGACTTCACCTCATCCATAGAAAAGGTCTTGTCCACATCCACCTTCACAGGACGCTTCTTGCCCTCGGGCACCTGCTTCTCCTGGGTGGTCACGGTGAACTGATTGCCGTCAACCTGCTTCAGCACGCCTACGATCTTCTTACCGTCAGCTGCAATAACCTCTACCTCGTCGCCTACGTGGTTCACATACTGCTGGGCCACCTTGAAAGGCTGTCCCAGGCCGGCACTGCCCACCTCCAGCTCGTAGTCGCCCAGCTCGTCGCCCAGCTTCTCCTGAAGGAAACGGCTCAGCTCGGCGCAGTCTTCAATCCACACGCCGTCAGCATGGTCAATCTCGATAACGATACGATCGTCATCACACATCTGAATGTCAACAAGGAAATAGTCGCCCTTAGCGAGCCACTCTCCTACCAATGTTTCTAATGCTTCTTTCTTTATCATTCAACAACGTTATTTATAAAGAAATGAGGAGCTTCGGAAAGCCCCTCATTCCACTGAACGGTGCAAAGGTACGCATTTTCTGCGAGACCTGCAAATATTTTGCATATTTTTTATGGTTTACATCCCAAATAAGCCAATAATAAGGTGAAAAAGCATCCTACAGAGTGATCTCTGCCGACCCATAGCAACGGTGATGCTGTTCATCATAGACCACGCAGAACTGTCCTGGTGCCACCCCGTGAATGGGTTTCGACGAGTGGACTATGAAGGCTCCCTCGCCCGTTTTTTCCAGCGTGGCAGGAATGTACTCTGGGGTGTGACGAATCTTGAAGGTAATGCTCTCGCCAGGCATCACGCCGTTGATACTGTGGAAACCGTGGATGGGGAACGTCTGCTTGTAGGCCGTCTCAGGGTCGTAGCCGTGACTGACGTACAGCACATTAGCCTCGATGTCTTTCTTCACGATGAACCACGGGCCTCCGCCAAAGCCCAAGCCCTTGCGCTGGCCTATGGTATAGAACCAGTGGCCCTTATGCTCACCTATGCGCCGTCCTGTTTCTAGTTCTACCACGTCGCCAGGCAGTTCGCCCAGGAACCGTCTCACATATTCCGTATAGTCAATCTTCCCCAGGAAGCAGATGCCCTGCGAGTCCTTGCGACGGGCGTTCACCAGGTGCTCGCGTTCTGCTATCTGGCGCACCTCGTCCTTCATATAGTGACCTATGGGGAAGATGGCCTTCTCCAGCTGCCAGTCGTAGATCTGTGCCAGAAAGTCGGTCTGGTCCTTCACAGGGTCAGGACTGGTGCAGAGCCATTTGCGAATTGACAATGGAGAATTGACAATTGACAATTCCTCTTCCTCCGTTTGCGCATAATGCCCTGTGGCAATGAGGTCGTAGTCGTGGCCCCGCTTCTCGTGGAAGGCGCCAAACTTTATCAGGCGATTGCACATCACGTCAGGATTGGGCGTCAGTCCCGCCTTCACCTTCTCCATCGTGTACTTCGTCACCTGGTCCCAGTACTCCCTGTGACAGTCCACCACCTCCAGCTTGCAGCCATACTTCCTCGCCACAGCCGTAGCCATCTCCAGGTCCTCCTCCATCGAGCAGTCCCAGTCCTCCTCTTCCTCCTCAGAGCCTATCTTGATATAGAAACAGTCAGGGTGCTGACCCATCTGAGCCAGCTCGTGCACTACTACGGCGCTATCCACGCCGCCTGACAGCAGCACAGCTATCCGTTTCCCTTCCAGTTCCTCTTTCTTCATCTTGCCCATTTTACGTGAAATAATATTTCCTACCGTTCAACTTGCCTTTGCCAATTCCTTTACAGATATTATACCAAGAACAATAGATTCTTTTCTATCTCTGTAATATGACTCTCTTTTACACCGCAGTCTTGAGCGATAGTGCGCCAATGGCTGACTGCATCAATCACCTCGTCGACAATCTCAGAACTACGACGGATTCCAATCTTTTCGCCAACAGTAAGCAGGTCTTGACGTGTAAATTCGTCCTGCTTACCATTAAGCGACAACTGATGTTGTCCAACCCATCTTCCGCCTGGTTTATATGAGTAGCACAGGTCATAGGCTGGAGCCAACTCCCATTTACCTTGGCGATTCATCAAGAACGAGAAGTTCTTGGTATGGTCATCGTTATTCCTGGCCACAACATTAAATACCATTCTGCGATATAGTTGCAACGTGGCATCCATATTAAGATTCATCTTGCGGATAATGCCGAAAATCTCTTCATACGAATGGCGTTGATCTCTGTCGAGATGGGCCAAACCAGCAACCGTCTGCATGTGAATCTTTTCGCCATCGTTGGTACGATCAAAGCGGCGAGTCATAAAATGATGATTGTCACCTTCTGTCAGCAATTTGCATTCTGTCATGTTTATACCGCAAGCCTTAGCCATTTGATAATAAGCATACTCAACATTTCCAATCCCTTGGGGATTTTCCATGATTGAACCATGCTCTGAATAGGTAACACCATCAAACTTAAGCAACCAATAGCCAAAGCCATCAGGAGCTTTCACCTGTCCTGAGCGCACTTCATTTGTCTGTTCGTTATAGGCTATGATAGCTTTTGGTTTAGCGCCACCAGCCGATGTACCAACACGTAGAATATCGAGTATAGTCTTGTCTTGCTGGAACATGCGTTCCTGAAAAGCTTCTCGCTTTGTAAATATGTCCTCAGCCAACCGCGTTAACTCATCAATATAAATCTCTGTCGACTCGTTTAGAATGTCAGAGGCCTTGCTTGGCTCAAACTCCAAGGCTCCCATAGCTCGCTGTCCTACATAGCACAATCGTTCTAATGGGGTTATCTCACCAATAGGTAATCCCTGTCGAGCAAACCACTCTGTAATAATCTGATTTCCAAATTTATCGGGTAGTGCATCGGCTATTAATCCAGGTAATCCTTTAAAGCAGTCAGTTCGATTGGTAGGAAAGGAGAATGGGCGATTTCCAAGAGACAATGGCATTGTGAGCGGAGCTGGTTCTATACCATTACGCCTAAAGCTATTGTCATATTCAAACACGGCCAAACCCATTGCTTTGTCCCATACCAGCGAGCCTACCATTTGCCCCCATAGTTTGATGTCAACAATCAACTCTTCCATCGCCGTTTATTCTTCTTTTTTATGTCTAATTCTCTGGACCTTTTTACCTTGCATCTTTCGCATTTGCAGCGGACTGATGCTGAGTTCTGGCAGCAGAACTTCCAGATTTTCGAGCAGTCCCATAGTTCTTAGGATGCTTATAAGTAATAAGGTGGATATTGGATTACCTTGTTCCACTCTAACGATTGTTCCCATACTTAAGCCCGACTTTTCAGCCAGCTCGCTTTGGGTCATTTCCATCCTTATGCGATAGTCACGTATTCTGCGTCCCATTTTCTGAAGGATAGCAGGGTCACTTAGTTCTGTCCACATATCGTTCTTATTTTTGAGTGCAAAGGTAATATAATTTTTAATATCTTGCAAATAAAACACAAAAAAGATTATTTGTTTACAAGATTTTAGAAATTATAAGACATCCTACAATATGGTTCAAATATTGCTTTGAGTTTTGATTTGTCAATCAAGAGTGCCGATTTGAAGCGCCCTCAACGTTGATGCTACAAAAGTACACAATTATTCTGAAATAGCCAAATGTTTTCTCTTAAAAGTGATCATTCAGAACCCCAACGATCTTCAGGAGTCACCATAATCTATTTGACATATGCATAAAAATCATCATAAACGCATCGTTTATGACTTAAAGCTTTTTCATACAATCCTTTGTAATGAAGTGTTTCTTCTTCAGATTCCCATTTCGTATTGACATCGAATGGACAGATAAAATCCCATGAGATGGGGATTAAATTCATAGATAGGAGATTCTCTTTTATTGTTTCATATGCGGATATGGCATCTTTTGCTTTAATAAAAGCATACACAAAACCCCCTTTCAAATTGTCTTTGAATTCGTATTCGTACTCAATACTTGTCCAGTATACGGTCATAACTACTTATTTTGCATTCTTACATCCTACTCTACAATGAATATGAATCAAGAATCATAGTAACTGTGATTCACGGGTTCATACTGCCAACCTCTTGCGTTCTTCGCGGATTCTCTTGAACTCTTCGTCTGACTGCTTAATCCACTCTTGCTTCTTGCGGATGGACTCATGGAATGCAGCGATAATCTCGTCGCGTGTGCGGTTCTTGAATGCTACTGATACCATAATGATGTCTCTTTAAGTATTATAACGGCTACAAAAGTACACAATTTTTCCCTATACACCAAATGTTTTCTCTTAAAAGTGATCATTCAGAACCGTCTCCAACAATCACTATGTTCAAAACGAACTGTTTCCTAATAGTTTGCCTGAAGAATCAAAAACCCTATGATTTTTGATTATTTTCCCAATACTGGTTTGCTAATGTCATCTGAAATTCTACCACTATACATAATATATGATGAATAGTCCATATACATAAAATTAGTCCTAGATAGCAGCTCTGGATGATTAGTATCCCAAAAATCAGGGAAATATGAGATATCTTTTACAGGCAAGAAGACACAACTAAAAAATTCACCGCCTAAACCCAGGTCTTCACAAATTGGACAATTTGCAAACGTCCCAGACAATGGTGTGCAGAATATTGATATCTTTCTTCTCTTTTCTTTCAAATCTTCAACATAGAGTCGTTTGTCAGATCTATTCTTCCAGCCAATATCAATTGTCTGCAAGAGCCTTCTATGTTTCTTTACGATATCTAAAACATCCTGTACAAATTTATCATAGTTATCGCTTGATGCAGAATAATTATCTAAATAATACATCATATTACCTTTTACACATCGATGAAGATTGTCCTCAGAAGAATCTTCAAGATATAGCGGGTATAGTGGGATTTTGGCAGGCAGCGTGTTGATAACGTCCAAAGAGTCAATTGGGACTATCCAATGGTAGTCTTGCGTCACCTTTTTAACAACTTGCTCAAAAGTAATGACCACATAATTTTGTGATGGTCGTATTTGCGCATCAGAACAAACAACGTATATGAACGAAATTATTAAAAACAAATATCTTCTCAGAATCATAGGACAGGTCTTTGTTTGTATTCTACAATACAATTGTTCACAGTTTTCAGTTTCAGTTTGTCAATCAAGAGTGCCGATTTGAAGCGCCCTCGATGTTGACGCTACAAAAATACAGGAATCATAGGGACTTCAGTTTTTGATTCCTCCCACGATTCTCACTTCGTACTCTTCCTATTCTTATCATATGGTTTCCTTTTAAATTATACTATTTCAAAACGAACTGTTTCCTAATAGTTTGCCTGAAGAATCGATGACCCTGGATTTTTCTACCCAACAACCAACGAGAACCTCAGCCCAAGGGCATTGGCAATGAGCATGAACGTAGAGAGTTGCATGTCAGTCTGTCCCTGCTCAAGCGAAGATATATACTCGCGCTTTTTGCCGATGCGCTCACCTAACTGCTGCTGAGTCAGTTTCTGACGCTTGCGCTCGTCACGCAGAATTTCAGCATAGTACCATGCCTCTGCCTTAGCCTGAAACTCCTTACGTTCTGGCGAACCTACTGGACCGTACTTCTCGTCAAGTCGATCTTCTATCTTAGGCAGTTTTGCCCATTTTTCTTCACTAATCTTTA